>NZ_JARYGI010000046.1:0-23942 GCF_033795625.1 Sphingobium sp.
CGATCACGTCAACCGCCAGTTCTACGCGCCCGCGCCGAACATGCTGTGGGTGTCGGACTTCACCTACGTCGCGACCTGGGCGGGGTTCGTCTATGTCGCTTTCGTCATCGACACCTATGCCAGGCGTATCGTCGGCTGGCGGGCCAGCAGGACGGCGCACGCCAGCTTCGTCCTCGATGCCCTGGAACAAGCGCTTCACGATCGCCGGCCGACCCATCGGGGCGGCCTCATTCATCATAGCGATCGTGGCTCGCAATATGTGTCCATCAAGTACACCGAGCGCCTCGCCGAAGCCGGGATCGAGCCGTCGGTCGGCAGCGTCGGCGACAGCTACGACAATGCTTTGGCCGAGACGATCAACGGCCTTTACAAGGCGGAGGTCATCCATCGCCGTGGACCTTGGCGATCCTTCGAAGCGGTAGAATACGCTACCCTCGAATGGGTCGACTGGTTCAACCATCGCCGGCTGCTGGAGCCCATCGGCAACATCCCGCCTGCCGAAGCCGAAGATCAATATTATGCTGCCGCGGACAACATCGATATGGCAGCGTGACTCACAACCAAACGCCTCCGGCAGACCCGGCGCGGTTCACACCCCCTCCAAATCACTCGAGCGAAAGCCGCTGCACACAACTCCGAGTTCTTCGAGCGCCTTGCCGATGCGGCCAGCGCTATGATCGCCGCGGATGAGATTTTTGAGACAAGGTGCCCGTGCCTGATATCCACGCGCAAAGAGTCGGTGCTGGCCTCGTCGGCTGCGCGCATACCTTCACCAAAACTTCCAAAATCCTCGGCGCAGAGAGCCTGTTATTGGTCGTCTGCAACCGATGCTGTTGGATTTGCCTGCTCAAGCGTTGGCCCGTCAGCATCCGTGCCCAGACGCTGCTCAGTCAAAATGCGCCAACCTGTGATAAAAAGAGCGCCAGCGAGTGGACCGACAACAACGCCGCTCAGCCCGATCAGGTCTATGCCGCCGAGCGTTGTTACCAGGACCAGCCAGTCCGGGATACCGGTGTCTCGTCCTACCAGGATTGGCCGAAGTATGTTATCGGCAAGGCCGATCACCAGCACGCCCGACAGGATCACTACGACTGCTTGCCAAAGGGCACCGGTCGCCAGCAGATAGACCGCAACCGGAACCCAAATAATCGCTGGGCCGATCGCAGGCAGCAGCGCGGCAATGGCGATCAACACGCCCCAGAGGAGTGCCGCAGGCAATCCGACGATCCAGAACGTGATCCCGCCTAGCGCTCCTTGAACCAGGGCAACGACCCCGGACCCCTTGACCGTCGCGCGCACGACTGCCACGAACTTGTCTCCGAGCCGTTCCGCCACCCCTCGCTCCAGCGGCAACGCGCGCACGACTGCAGGGGCAATGCGCTCGCCGTCGCGCAGGAGGAAAAACATTACGTAAAGGCTGACGCCGAAAGCAAGCAGGAAAGCCGCCGCGTTCGCGCCGATGGAGAGGGCCCGACGAGCCAACATGCTAGCGCTGCTGCTGACCGCCTGCGAGACTTGGGCCTGGGCTCGCTCGAGGCTGCCGAAACCCGACCTGTCCAGGAGGCGCTGGAGGCGTAGCGGCAAGGCGTCGTGCACCTGTTGGAAGTAATAGGCGAAGCTGATCTGACCGGTGCGTATCTTATCGTAGACCCCCGCTGCCTGCTCCACCACGAGGCTGGCGACTATCAGCGCCGGGATGACGACCGCGACCATAATGATTAGGATTGTCACTGCGGCCGCGATGTTGCGGCGGCCACTCCATCGGGCGAGCAAATGCTGGAAAAGCGGTTGGAAGAGCAGTGCGGCCAATGCTGCCCACAAAAGCGC
Source organism: Sphingobium sp. (assembly GCF_033795625.1). GTDB lineage: Bacteria > Pseudomonadota > Alphaproteobacteria > Sphingomonadales > Sphingomonadaceae > Sphingobium. The sequence continues at coordinate 1,828 of NZ_JARYGI010000046.1, forward strand.
GCCGATGAAATTGGAGACGACGAGCATCAGGCCGACCGTGATCAAGGCAAGGAAGAGAATAAGCCCGCCGCTTTCAATGCGGTGTCGAACGATCGCCATTGTTTCAGCCCTTGCAGAATGGAGCTTGGAGGGCGGACATTTCACCAAAAAGATCTTGCGGCGGTGCAAATGCTGCCAAACTCGTCATTGAGCATGGAAACCGCCGATCTTCAAGAACCCGGCTGCGGACGAGAGCGCCATTTGTCGCCGGGCCGCGCCTTCTGCGAGAGACGCAAAGGGCGCCGCCGGTTTATAATGTGAGGTAGCTGCGGGCTGGTAGGTAACTCTTCGGCATGCACGATGCGGCTCGAACTGACCATATTGGGGTCTACGATGATATCGTCGCACCGAACCACGCCTTTATTGTAAAATGTCGGCCTAATTGATTGTGATCCTCCCTCGCTTGACGGACTCCCACGTGCTTAAGAGCAATCTGCAAGACCTGCTCAGAGCCGGCCGGCCGCGCTGTAGAATGGCGATACTGGGTTCGCCCCGTGACAACAATACGTGCTGGGCCAATAGTTTAATTTGGTGCTCATATTGATGCCCTCCTCGATCGGGTAACGTGTCAGCCTCCGGGCAGACCTTGGCCAATGTCTGAATCGCTCTCACTCAATTTGGGGTTTCTCGTCGCTCGGTCGTAGAGCATTGTGCTCGCCGAGGGACATCTCGAACTTGTGGGACATAGAAGCTGTTGTGCAGCGGTCTTTAGGTTAGAAGCACCAGGACTGTACGGAGCCAGCAATGCTGAAAACTTTCCCACCTATATCGGGCGATACGAATAACGAGGCCCCTCCGAATTGCTTCTGGCTCGATCTTGTCGACCCCAGCAAGGATGAGGTGGCGCTCGTCCGCGCACGGTTCGGCATAAATGTGCCGGCCCGGTCTGCGCTGGAAGAGATCGAGGCGAGCAGCCGACTGCGCCTCGAGGGTGACATCCTCTACATGAGCGCGCCGCTGCTCGCCGGAACCGCGAATGAGAAGTGGGAAGTTGCGCCGACCGGATTCATCCTTTCGCCCGAGTGCTGCGTGACCGTCCGCTTCGCGGAGTTGGATGCATTTGCAACAGTGATCGGCGAGATCGGCAGCAAGGAGGATCTCGAGCCAGTGCAGGTCTTCGTGCGCCTGCTGGAGGAAGTCGTCGACCGCGCCGCCGACCACCTGGAACATGCTTCGGGGATTGTTTCGGACGCATTTCAGGCCGTCTTCTTCGATGAGCGGCAGAAGCGGATGCTGAATGAGGACACGGCCATGCTGAGTGAGACGATCCGGAAGATCGGCCAGGCCAGCGACCGGGCTTCGCGAGTGCGCTACATGTTCCTTAGCATCGGCCGCATGGCTGGCTTCGTCATGGAGCGGCGGCAGCCGAAGGTCGCGGGCGAGCTTCGTGGTCGGCTCGAGGCGATACGCCACGACATCGCCTCGCTGGACGAATTCGAGGCGAGCCTTGCCGGGCGTATCCAGCTGCTTCAGGACGCCGCCACGAGCTTCCTGAGCATCGAGCAGAACGATGTGGTGAAGCTTCTCACCGTCGTCTCTGTTGTCGGAGTGCCGCCAGTCCTGGTGGCGGGCATCTACGGCATGAACTTCAAATATATGCCTGAATTGGGGTGGCACCTGGGGTACCCTTTCGCGCTTGTGCTTTGCGCACTATCCGCCCTGCTCCCGCTGCTTTGGTTCAAGAGACGAGGCTGGATCTGAGATCCTAGACTTTGGTGCCTCTTGCGTTTCTATAGGGCGGGAACGTTCCCAAAGCTGTCCTGTTGATAGCCATCGATCGTCGACTGCGGGGAGTCACAGGGTGGTACGGACCAGAACAGCGCTTCTGACGATCGGTGGGCTACTGGCGGGGTTCGCGGGCCTGCGCATGGCAGGCCGGCTCCCACGCCTGGAGCCGCGTGCGACATCCCGGGCGCTCGGCGACACTGCCGACACCACGCTCGGAAGGAGCGCAGCCAGGCAGTGTGCGGCGCATCCGGGACTTTCCGGCGTCCAACTTCTCACCGACGCGCCCGATGCTTTTGCGGCCCGGGTGCTGCTCGCCAGCGCCGCCGAACGCAGTATAGATCTCCAATATTATATCTGGCACGGGGATCGATCCGGTACACTCTTGCTCGAAGCCTTGCATGAAGCGGCCGAACGCGGCGTGCGCGTGCGCATGCTGCTCGACGACAATGGCATTGTCGGGCTCGACACAGTGCTGGCGGCACTTGACGATCATCCGAACATCGAGGTGCGGTTGTTCAATCCGTTCGCGATCCGCTGGCCCAAGCCGATCGGCTACCTGTCGGACTTCTCCCGGCTTAACCGCCGCATGCACAATAAGAGCTTCACCGCGGACAACCAGGCGACGATCATCGGGGGACGCAATATCGGCGACGAATATTTCGGTGTTGGTGATGGCGGGTTGTTCGCAGACCTGGACGTGCTTGCGATAGGCCCAATCGTGCGCGACGTATCGGCCGACTTCGACCGGTACTGGACCTCAATGTCGGCTTACCCCGCAGCGCACATCCTGCCTCGGGTCGGGGAAAGCCACCGGGCAAGGCTCGCGGCCACGGCATCGATTGTCGAACGCGACTCGACAGCATCGAAATATGTGGCCGCGCTTCGCGATTTGCCGCTGATCCGCCAGCTGATGGAAGGAAGCGAGGATCTTGAATGGGCCAAGGTCCGCATGATCAGCGACGATCCGGCCAAGGCCTTAGGGCGCGCTGCGCCGGAGATGCGCCTGAGTGGCAAGCTGGAAGGTGCGATCGGTACGCCGCAGCGCAGCCTTAGCGTCATCTCGGGCTATTTCGTGCCCGGAAAACAAGGTATTGCCGAGTTTCGGCGGCTGGCGGAAGGAAGCGTGGCGATATCGATCCTCACCAACGCATATGAAGCCACCGACGTCGGCGTCGTCCACGCGGGGTATGCGCCCTGCCGTCCAGCGTTGCTGGAAGCGGGCATCCGTTTGTTCGAAATGCACAAGGCTACCCGTGCCGCACCCGCTAGCAAGGAACGGCGCCACGCTTCCCGGCTGGGCATTGGAAGTTCGCTGCGCGGCTCGGGCACCGGATCGATGGCTGCACTGCGATCAGGCGCGTCGATGCTGCATGCCAAGACGTTCGCCGTCGACCGTAAGCGCCTGTTCATCGGCTCATTCAACTTCGATCCACGCTCCGCTGAGCTCAATACCGAACTTGGCTTCGTCATCGAGAGCCCGCGGCTCGCCGCGCAGGTGGCGGATGCATTCGAAGATGCCATTCCGCGCCACGCTTATGAGGTGGCATCAGGTGATGATGGTGCGCTCCGATGGATCGAACGCCGCGGGAGCGGCGATATCGTTCACGCGCGCGAGCCCGGCATAGGTGCGGCCGAACATCTAGCGGTCGACGTCCTTGCGAAGCTGCCGGTTCAGTGGCTGCTTTAGGGCCGGGAGTATCGTGGAAGACTAGTGCACCTCTCGCCATTTGCTGTCATGACCCTGTTCGAGATCAGGTACCGTTTCCACGTCAATTGCGGCTTGCTGGGCTTTTTCATTGGCATCATCGTAAGCGACGGACAGCGCCGCTTGATGCTTCAGGCTGGTGTTGGCGTTCAGCAGCGGGCGATCTCTTCGCAGCTCAATACCACCGGCAGCTTACGCTACATCGACAGCGGCTTGCGCACCCGATACGACTCGGACGAGCGGCCTCCATCTTGGGAGCCCCCCACCGTGTGGGACGGACTCGACCGAAACGTATCGCTACGGCCGAATTGAAAGATGGTGCGGGTGGTCGGAATCGAACCGACACTCCTTGCGGAACCGGATTTTGAAGGGAGTCGTGTCTTTCCTATTCCGCGCAACCCCCACAAACTCGCAACCGAGATCGCCCACATACCCGTGGCGCAGCACCTGCCCGACACCTAGCGCCATCAACGAAACGCAGCGCGACCAACCCCGCCTATGTGGCCTCTATGGTATCCGTTTCTCCGACCCCTGCCGGGAACGTCTTTCGCGGCGGTGAATGGCGCAGCATGTATGTCCGTGCGGAAGCGTGAGGCACCGGTCCCGGGCGCTTAAACATAAACCCGAAGCGATCCTCGACAGACTACCGCGATGATCAACTCAAGACGCGGCGACACGGCCTTGGTCGTGCTGCCGAAGGAGGCGGTAGTGCCAGATAGCAAATTCCTTACGCCTGACGAGGTGGCTGAGCGCTACCGGGGCGGTATTTCGGTTGGGACCCTTCGGAATTGGCGCGCGATGCGTCTCGGCCCGTCCTTCGTCAAAATTGGCAAGGCCGTGCTCTACCCCCTCGAGGAGCTTGATGCTTGGGATGAAAAGAATAAAGTGCAGTGCCGTGCATCCAAGGGACTCGGCGAGCACAGGGGTGATCAAGCGTGATGGTTACGTTCGGGCATTATCAACCGCCCCCAGTCTCCGGCACCAGTCCTCGTCATATTTGAATTTATTGCATGGTAATCAATGGCTTAGAATACTGCAAGGCATGGTGCACAACCATCCGAGCGGCGCGCCGGAACCCAGCCGTCAGGACATCGATATCACGCGCCAGATCGTCGATGCGGGCAAGCGGCTAAACATCCTGGTGCACGATCACATCATCATCGGCAGCGAAGGGCATAGCAGTTTCCGGGCGCTGGGCCTGCTCTAGGCGGTCCGGCTTGCGAAACGCGGGTAAAAGCGCATCTGCGTCGTCGCCAATCACAAGCATTGTTGCCGCGCGGCTGCAGCAAGGCCTAGAGAGAGCGGCATGGCCCTGCTTTCCCCCGACCATCCGCTGCGCTTCGCCAGTTTCCGCTCCTACCTGATCGGGCGTGTGTGCGCGGTGCTGGCCCAATATGGCATGATGATCGTGCTTGGCTGGCAGACCTACAACATCGCGCGCGAGACGATGGGGACGCAGGGCGCAGCCGCCCAACTGGGGCTGATCGGCCTCGCCCAGTTCCTGCCGCTGTTCTTCCTCACGCCCGTCACCGGCTGGGTGGCCGATCATTTCGACCGGCGGAAGATCGTCCGCTTCACGCTGTTGCTGCTGGTCGTCGGCGCGGGCTTGCTGGGGCTGGCGACCTATGAGGGATGGGTCACGCTTCCGCTGATCCTGCTGGTGGCGGTACTGGTAGGCACAGCCCGCGCCTTCAATGGCCCGGCGTTCGGCGCACTGGCGCCCAATCTGGTGCCCAAGGCGACTCTGCCTCGCGCCATTGCGTTGTCCAGCGTTGCCGGACAGTCGGGCATGATCATTGGCCCGGCCATGGGGGGCTATGCCTACGCCATCGCACCATGGGGCGCCTATGCGCTGAGCGCGGCGCTGTTCGCCGTCGCGCTGCTGTGCATGCTGACGATCGGGCCGGTTCCGCAGGCCCCCCGCGATACCAGCCGCCATCCGATCCGGCAGATGATCGATGGCCTTAGCTATGTGCGGCAGAACCGCTTCCTGCTGGCGACGATCACGCTGGATCTGTTCGCGGTGCTGCTGGCGGGCGCGACGGCGCTGCTGCCGATCTATGCGCGCGACATCCTGCATGTCGGTTCCCGAGGGCTGGGGCATCTGGCCGCCGCGCCTGCCGTGGGTGCTGGCCTTACGGCCCTGTGGTTTTCCTTCCGGCCGATGCAGCGGGAGGTCGGCGTCAAGATGCTGATCGCCGTCATCGTGTTCGGCCTCGCGACGATCGTGTTCGGACTGACGGCGTTCCTGCCTCACGATCTGGCCATGGAAGTGGCGCTCGGCTCGCTTCTCGTGCTGGGCTGCTCGGACATGGTTTCCGTCTACGTCCGGTCCTCGCTGATCCAGTTGCATACGCCCGACGAGATGCGCGGGCGCGTAGGCAGCCTGTCGCAGCTCACCATCTCCGCCTCCAACGAACTGGGCGAAGCGGAATCCGGCTTTCTCGCCGCGCTGATCGGCCCAGTCGCCGCCATTATTGCAGGCGGCGCCGGAGCCATTATCATAACCCTTGCATGGTCGCGGCTATTCCCCGAGATCAGGCTTGCACGCAGCTTCGACCCACCCGACATACGGCCGACCGGAGCGACCCACGCCATATCCGTATCACAGGTGAAGGAGACGACGACATGAAGGCATCCAGCATATTGGAGACCATTGGCAACACGCCGCATATTCGCGTGAGCCGCCTGTTCGGCGACGCTCCAGAGGGCGCGGAAGTGTGGATCAAGTCGGAGCGGTCCAACCCCGGCGGATCGATCAAGGACCGTATTGCGCTCGCCATGATCGAGGCGGCGGAAGCATCGGGCGACCTCACGCCCGGCGGCACCATCATCGAGCCGACTTCGGGTAACACGGGCGTGGGCCTTGCCATGGTGGCGGCGGTCAAGGGCTACAAGTTGGTGCTCGTGATGCCGGAGAGCATGTCCGTCGAGCGGCGGCGGCTCATGCTGGCCTATGGCGCGAGCTTTGACCTGACCCCGCGTGAGAAGGGCATGAAGGGCGCGATCGAACGTGCGCTGGAACTGATCGACCAAACGCCCGGCGCGTGGATGCCGCAGCAGTTCGAGAACCCGGCGAACATCGACGTGCATGTCCGCACGACGGCGCAGGAGATACTGAATGATTTCAGCGATTCGCCGCTGGACGCGGTTATCACCGGCGTCGGCACCGGCGGGCATATCACGGGCGTCGCTCAGGTGCTGAAAGGCCAGTGGCCGGGGCTGAAGGTGTTCGCCGTCGAACCGACGCTATCGCCAGTCATCAGCGGCGGGCAGCCGGGGCCGCATCCGATCCAGGGCATCGGCGCGGGCTTCATCCCGACGAACCTGCATACGCAGTTGCTGGACGGCGTGATCCAGGTCGATCCGGCGCTGGCCAAGGACTATGCGCGCCGCGCTGCGACCGAAGAGGGGATGCTGGTGGGCATTTCGTCCGGTGCGACGCTGGCGGCGATTGCGCAGAAGCTGCCCGAACTGGGTGCTGGCGCGAAGGTGCTGGGCTTCAACTACGATACCGGCGAACGCTATCTGTCGGTGCCGGACTTCCTGCCGGAATGATGGGCAGCGACTGACTCGTCATGCGTGAAGGCATCAGGAACTGGATTGCCGTGGTCGGCGGGCTGCTGGTGTTCGCCGGACTGCCTGCTGTCGTGGCACGATTCGACACGGCGCGCGTGGCGAGCGGCGCGTCGACCGAGGCGCGCCCGCGCTCGCTGGCCGTGCGCCCCCCCTCCCCGCCGCCGCCGGTCGAGCCGGTCAGGGTGCTGGCCGTCGAGCGGGAGGAAGCGCGCGACATCAATGCGCGCGTGCCCTTCTCGCGCCTGCCCAATCCGGCGGCGCGGCCGTTTACCTTCGCCGGGGCGCCCGATTCGCTGGCGCGAGCCATCGATTGCCTGGCCGCGGCGGGCTATTACGAGGCGGGCGACGATACGACCGGGCAGAAGTCGGTGGCGCAGGTCGTGCTCAATCGCCTACGGCATCCGGCCTTTCCGAAGACCGTCTGCGGCGTCGTGTTCCAAGGGGCCGAACGGCGGACGGGGTGCCAGTTCACCTTCACCTGCGACGGGGCGCTGGCGCGCACGCCTTCGGTGGCGGCGTGGGATCGGGCGCGGGATGTGGCGCGGGCGGCGCTGTCCGGAACCGTGTATCGCAAGGTCGGCTACTCGACGCATTATCATACCGATTGGGTGGTGCCCTATTGGAGCAGCAGCCTGGACAAGGTGGCGGCCGTGAAGACGCACCTGTTCTTCCGCTGGACCGGATGGTGGGGAACGCCACCCGCTTTCCGCCGCATCGTCAGCGCGGACGAGCCGGTGATCCCTCAGATCGCCCGCCTGTCCCCCGCGCATCAGGGGACTCCGGGAACCGCCCTGCTGCCGGGGAGCGGGCTTGGCCTGCTGTCGCCCGCCACCATGGCGGCGGGAACCGCGCGGCTGATCACACCGAAGATGGGGGCGGACGGGCTGGCTGGCGTGACGCTGATGGCAGTGGATTCGGGGGCCGGTGCGTTCATCCTGCTGGTGGACCCCAAGAAGCCGGAAACCTATGCGAATATGGCGGCGGTGTTCTGCACCGGGCGGCAGCGGTGCCGGATCCTGGCATGGAACGATCGGGCAGCGGTGCCCAGGAGCTTCCCGATTTCGGAGACTGCGCTGTCCAGCATGGCGTTCAGCTATATCCACGATGCGGCCAGCGGATTGCAGCGGGCGCTGTGGAATTGCACGCGGACGCCACGGCCCAATCGCGCGGAGTGCATGCGGGTGCGGGAACCTGCGGCTGCCGTGGCGCCGCCTGCCGTGGCGCCGACCGGGGTGGCGCCGCCTGCGAAAGGGAAGCCGCCGGAGACTGTGGTGATTACCAAGCCGTTTTAGAACACGGGAGTGTCGGAGCTTGGTCTGGTCGATCTCGACCGCCGCCGTTCGCCCTGAGCTTGTCGAAGGGTTCTGCTGAGCGCAGCGAAGCACCTTCACTTCGTTCAGGGGAAGGCTTCGACAGGCTCAGCCCGAACGGTTGGGAGAGTTGTGCGCGCGGTGAAGTGTAGCTTCATCCAACTTCTCATCCTGGAGAAAGTTGGGCGTGTTGGATCGCGGCGCTTGGGCGCGCGTGTCCGGAAACTCATGAAGAAGGATGACGGTCGGCGCGTCCTTGCCTCGGTCACCCAGGCTCGACGACTTGGTAGTGGTAGTCATGATAAAGCGTCTAGGCTTTATGGTTTGGCATCCCGGCGGGTCTGCTGCTCCCTTTCGGGCATTTGGAGGCAATTACTGGTTAGCCGCTGACGCGACGCCCCTACAGTCCTCGGTACCAGGTATGCCGGCAGTGTTGCGGATATCCGTCTTCATGCTGGATGGTTCCGCGCCGACCGCTCCTGCACGACACCGCCGCACAGGAACCTTCACTTGCCTTCGCCGTGATCAGGAGCGTTGGAAGTGAGGAAGCGTATAACCTATATGGTTCGTTATGTCAAGATTTTCGTTCAGCGTGACCAGCGCGCCCAGATCGCAGTCGGGAGAGCGAGGCCCCGCGCTTCCTCACGGACGGCGAGTTCGCCTGCTTCCACTTTGCCTGGGAGATCAGCAAATGCCTGCGACAGCAATTCCCCGATAGCGAGCGCCGACATCCGCACGGCATAAACGGTAAGGAACAGGAATCGGCTGTCGACGTCCAGCAACTGGCGGCAATCGGCAATGAGCTTGGGAAGATCTTCCTCCAGTCGCCAGACTTCACCGTCAGGGCCGCGGCCATATTTCGGCGGATCGAGAAGGATGCCGTCATAGCGGCGGCCGCGCCGGACTTCACGCGCAGTGAACTTGGCGGCATCATCGACGATCCAGCGGATCGGCTTGTCCGCCATGCCGGATAGCTCCGCATTGGCGCGGCCTGCGGAGACGGATTTCTTCGACGCGTCGACATGCACCATCTGTGCGCCTGCGGACGCCATGGCAAGCGTGCCGACACCTGTATAACCGAATAGGTTCATGACCTGCGCGTCCGGCTTGTCCGCGATCCGCGCCCGCATCCAAGTCCACACCGGGGCCATGTCCGGGAAGAAGCCGAGATGGCGAAAGGGCGTGCAGCTCGCCTGGAACGCGACCTCCTCCCATGCCAGAGGCCAGCCATCCTTCGGCACCGGTTTTTCGTAGAACCAGCGGCCCCCGCCTTCGTCGTCGGAACCGGGGATGAATTCGCCATCCGCCGTCCAGTCGGTCGTGGCGGGTGCCCACATCGCCTGCGGCTCTGGGCGGATAAAGCGATAGGAACCGTAGCGCTCCAGCTTCCGTCCATGCCCGGAGTCGAGCAAGCCATAGTCGGACCATGGCTCGCCCGTCAGCGTGTGCAGCTCAAGCGCCATGGTCGTCGATTATTTCCGCGGCGTCGCGTGATCCGCGACATAGGCGGTGATCGCCTCGAACGTGGCGGGCAGCTTCGTGAAGGCTTCCTCACGCTCGAACAGGCTGCCGACTCGGGTGGGCAAGCCGGGACGCGTGCCGGTCGCGCGCTCGACCGCATCGCGGAACTTGGCCGGGTGAGCGGTCGCCAAGGTCACCACGGGAATCGACGGATCGAGGTCATCGGCGCGGGCGGCGGCCAGGCCGATCGCGGTGTGCGGATCGATGATCTGCCCCGCGCCGTCATGCGCCCACCGCATTGCGAGCGCCATGCCGTCGGCGTCCACGCTGGCCGAGCGGAACAGCGCCGCCGCGCCTTCGCGCTGGGCGTTGGTGAGACGCATCGCCTTCGTCGCTTCGAAGCCCGCCATCTGTTCGGCAAGGGCCGCCCCGCCCCGTCCGCCCGCGTCGAACAGCAACCGCTCAAAATTCGAGCTGACCTGAATGTCCATGCTGGGCGTCGCGGTCGGCATGACAGTGCCCTGGCTATAGTCGCCCTGCGACAGGGCGCGGTGGAGGATGTCGTTGACATTGGTGGCGACGATCAGGCGGGCCACGGGCAGGCCCATCTTCGCCGCCGCATAGCCGGCAAAGACGTCGCCGAAATTGCCGGTGGGCACCGCGAAGGCCACAGGACGTGCAGGCGCGCCGAGGCGGACCGCGGCGTAGAAATAATAGACGATCTGCGCCATCAGCCGCGCCCAGTTGATGCTGTTGACGGCGGACAGGTTGAAGCGGCTGGAGAAGTCCGCATCATTGAACATGCGCTTCACCAGCGCCTGTGCGTCATCGAAGCTGCCGGAGATGGCGATGTTGTGGACGTTGGGCGCGCGCACCGTCGTCATCTGGCGGCGCTGTACGTCCGACACGCGGCCGTCGGGATGAAGCATGAAGATGTCGATCTTGTCGCGTCCCGCCACCGCATCGATCGCCGCCGAGCCCGTGTCTCCCGAAGTCGCGCCGACGATGGTCAGGTGATCGTCGCGGCGCGAAAGGAACCGTTCGAACAACTGGCCGAGCAACTGGAGCGCGACATCCTTGAATGCCAGCGTCGGGCCATGGAACAGTTCGAGCAGCCAGTGGCGATGATCGAGCTGCACCAGCGGCGTGATCGCCTGATGGCTGAACCGGCCGTAGGCGGCAGTGCAGAGGTCGCGCAGTTCGTCCTCGGTCAACGACCCGGCGACGAACGGGGCCATTACGCGCACGGCGGTTTCGACATAGGAGAGGCCAGCCAGCGCGGCGATGTCTTCGGATGAGAATTGCGGCCATGCTTCGGGCAGATAGAGCCCGCCGTCGGAGGCGAGGCCCGCCAGCGTGACATCCTCGAAACCCAGCGCTCTGGCGCTTCCTCTGGTGCTTACATATTGCATGATGCTTGGCGCGGTAGCGGGCGCGAGGCGGGAGGGCAAGACTTTAGCCCGCTGGCGGCGGTGGCGGCGAGAGCCTTTTGCGCACGGCAATGATGTAGATCACTAGCGCGACCGCGGCGAAGAGAAACCACTGCACGGCATAAGCGAGGTGATTATTGGGAATGTCCTCGATATGCGGCGGCGTTGCGGCTTTCAGGCCCGGTGCGGGGGTGCGCGCGATCAGCATCGGGCGCAGCGGTGGCGCTTTGCCGAACGTGCGTGAAATGAGGGAGCGATGGTCGGGCTCCTCCGAGATCCAGCCCTCAACCTGGCCGCCGGTCCATTGCGGCGTCGTGTCGGCGCGAGGCGCCACGCCGATGTTGATGAGTGCGCCGGGGCCTTCCGCGCCGGTCGAGCATTCCGCAATGGCGCGGAAGCCCATGCTGCCGTCGGTTGCGCGTCCCGCTTCGCGACGCCAGCCGGTGACGCGGAGGCAGTGGACGGAGGAGCGGCGGAACATCAGTTCCGGATCTACGGAGGGAAGCCTGGGGAAGGCGACCGAGGGCTTATCGGGATTGGCACGCAGGATGGCGATCGCCGCTTCCTTCTCGCCGCGCCGTTGAAGTTGCCAGATGCCGAGGCCGATCATGGTGGCCACGGCCAACAGCACGATGATCGTGGCGATCAGGGGCAGCCGACGGATCATGCCTTTATCTCCCGGCTTGGTCTATCGACGCGGCCGTGGCGCGGCTCCGCGCTTCGCCCTGCGAAACGAAAAGGGCCTGCGCCCGTCGCCGGACACAGACCCTCTGTAGCATGGAACTTCAGAGGCGGCACCGTACCGGGCATTGCCCTATCTCTCCGCTCGTTCGGTTCCGCCTCGCCCGAGGATCGAGCGAGGCTAATATCATCAGCCCGCGTGGACCGGCGCGCCCCAGCCGCCCCAGACATAGACGGCGACAAAGAGGAACAGCCACACGACGTCGACGAAATGCCAGTACCAGGCGGCAGCTTCGAAGCCGAAATGCTGGCGGGGCGTGAAGTCGCCCTTATAGGCGCGGATCTGGCAGACGATCAGGAAGATCGTGCCAACCAGAACGTGGAAGCCGTGGAAGCCCGTCGCCATGTAGAAGCCCGAGCTGTAGGGCGTCCCGCCGAAGTCGAACGGTGCGTGCGCATACTCATATGCCTGAATGCAGGAGAAGATTATGCCCAGGATGATCGTCGCCCACAGACCTTTCTTCAGGCCGTCGCGGTCGCCATGGATCAGCGAGTGGTGCGCCCAGGTGACTGTGGTGCCCGAGCAAAGCAGGATAAGCGTGTTGAGCAAAGGCAGCTCGAACGCGTTCATAACCTCGACGCCCTTCGAGGGGAACAGCCCTTCGATCGGCGCGAGCGCTGACGGAAACAGGGAGAAGTCGAAGAACGCCCAGAACCAGCCGACGAAGAACATCACTTCCGAAGCGATGAACAGGATCATGCCATAGCGCAGGTGAAGCTGAACGACGGGCGTATGATCGCCGGCATGCGCTTCTGCGATGACCTTCGACCACCAGCTGTAGAAGGTGTAGAGTATACCGGCGACGCCCATCAGGAAGATCCAGCCGCCATGCGCGGGCATGGAGTCCGGGTGCATCCACGACACGGCACCGAAAGCCATCACCAGCGCCGACATCGAACCGAGGAACGGCACGATGTCCGGCGGAAGAATGTGATAATCGTGGTTCTTGGCGCCTGCCATCTTGCGTCTTCCCTATTTATCTGCGGCCTGTCATTGCCGCCCGTACGGCAATCAGTTGATTGACCCTTAGCCGGGCTTTTTCCCGTTCTCAACCGGGTAGAAGGTGTAGCTCAAGGTTATTTCCTGCACGTCCTTGTTGTCCGGATCCGTCAGGATCTTCGGGTCGACATAATAGAGGACGGGCATGCGAACTTCCTCACCGGGCTGCAATGTCTGCTGCGTGAAGCAGAAGCATTGGATCTTGGTGAAATAGGCGCCCGATTGCGTCGGCGTGACATTGAAGGTGGCGGTGCCCGTCACGGGCTTGTCGGACATGTTCTTCGCAATGAATATCTGCATGTCGCGCGCCCCGACGGTAATGGTGTCGGTCTTCTGCTCCGGATAGAATTTCCAGGGCATGCCGGGCGTGACGTTCGAATCGAAGCGGATCGATAGGGTGTGGCCGACCTGCGGCTTCACCAGCACCGTGCTGTCGGCGCGCTGCGTGGTGCCGTCGAAACCCGTTACCTGGCAGAAGATGCGGTAGAGCGGCACGGAGGCAAAGCCGAGCGCCAGCATGGCGGCGGCGAGGCAGGCCATCCACATCAAGGTGCGGCGGTTGCGGTGTGCGAGCAAAGGAGCGGTCATGGTGGCCATCAATGCATCCCCATCTTGGCGATGGTGATCGCGTAGAACAGGATCACCAGCCCGGCCAATATCAGGCCGGTAACGATAGCGCGCGATTTCTGACGCGAGCGGACCTGCTTTTCCTCCTCCGGCGTCATGCGAATATCCAGCGGTCGACAACCAGCGCACCGAAAAGGAGGAAGAGGTAGAGGATCGAATATTTGAACAGGCGCTTTTCGGGCGCCATCTTCGCCGGATCGCTTTCGCGGCGGTGGCCGACCTGAAACGCCATGGCTGCGAAGATCGCCGTGCAGAGGAACGCAATGGTGCCGTAGATGGGACCGGTCAGGCGCAGCAGCACCGGCGCCATGGCGGCAGCGGCCATGATCGCGGTGTAGAACCAGATCTGGCGGCGCGTCGCGACTTCGCCCGACACGACCGGCAGCATCGGGATGCCGGCATTGGCGTAGTCCATCTTCACGAACAGCGCGAGCGCCCAGAAATGCGGCGGCGTCCAGAAGAATATCAGCGCGAACAATGCGACGGGAAGCGCAGTGACGTCGCCGGTGACCGCGGCCCAGCCGATGACCGGGGGAAACGCGCCCGCCGCGCCGCCGATAACGATGTTCTGCGTCGTGCGTGGTTTTAGCCACATGGTGTAGACGATGACGTAGAACAGGATCGATATGGCGAGAATGGCGGCCGCGAGCCAGTTGGTTGCGAGGTACATCAAGACCACGGAGAATACCGATAGCCCGACACCGAAATGCAGGGCGGACTGGCGATCCATGCGTCCTGCGGGCAACGGCCGATTTGCGGTGCGGACCATCTTTGCGTCGATATCCGCTTCATACCATTGATTGAGCGCACCAGCGGCGCCTGCGCCAAGAGCGATGCACAGGATCGTAGTGAAGGCGAGGACGGGATGAATCGTGCCCGGTGCGGCGAGCAGTCCGCACAGGCCAGTGAACACCACCAGCGTCATGACGCGCGGCTTGGTTAGCGCCAGGAAATCGCGCCAGTCCGACGGCATCACGCCGCCCGACCCGAAAGTCGGGTCTGCCGCATTGCTCTTCACGTCTATCGGCGAACTTGCCATTTTTACCTCACACGTCGCCCCGGCGCATGGCCGGGGTCCCGAGCCGGACGGATTGCCCGGCTTGCGGGGCCATGGCTCTCACCGTGGCCCCGCCGATATCATCACTGCCTCAGTCGATCTTTGGCAGGGTCTCGAACTGATGGAACGGCGGCGGGCTGGTAAGGGTCCATTCCAGCGTCGTCGCACCTTCGCCCCAGGGATTGGCAGGCGCCTTCTTGCCTGCGGCCAGCGACCAGATCAGGTTGACGAAGAAGATGCCCATGCCCGCGGCCATGATCTCATAGCCATGGCTGGCGACGGTGTTCCAATACTCATAAGCGGCCGGATAATCGGGATAGCGACGCGGCATGCCCGAGAGCCCGAGGAAGTGCATCGGGAAGAACAGCACGTTCACGCCGACGAAGAACACCCAGAAGTGCAATTGGCCGAGGAACTCGTTGTACATCTTCCCCGACATCTTCGGGAACCAGTAGTAGAAGCCGGCGAACAGGCCGAAGACGGCACCCAGCGAGAGCACATAGTGGAAGTGCGCGACGACATAATATGTGTCGTGCATCACGTCATCCACGCCGCCATTGGCGAGCACCACGCCGGTGACGCCGCCGACGGTGAAGAGGAAGATGAAGCCCAGGGACCAGACCATCGGCGTCTTGAAGCTCATCGATCCGCCCCACATCGTCGCGATCCAGGAGAAGATCTTGATGCCGGTCGGCACCGCGATCACCATGGTTGCGGCCGTGAAGTACATCTTGACGTTCACCGACATGCCGGTGGTGAACATGTGGTGCGCCCAGACGACGAAGCCAACCGCGCCGATCGCGACCATGGCGTAGGCCATGCCGAGATAACCGAAGACGGGCTTGCGGCTGAAGGTCGAGACGATCTGGCTGACGATGCCGAAGCCGGGCAGGATCATGATGTACACTTCGGGGTGGCCGAAGAACCAGAAGAGATGCTGGTAGAGCACCGGATCGCCGCCACCGGCCGCGTCATAGAAGGTGGTGCCGAAGTTGCGGTCGGTCAGCAGCATGGTGATCGCGGCGGCGAGAACCGGCAGCGCCAGCAGCAGCAGGAACGCAGTGACCAGCACCGACCATACGAACAGCGGCATCTTGTGCAGGGTCATGCCCGGCGCGCGCATGTTGAAGATGGTGGTGATGAAGTTGATCGCGCCCAGGATCGAGCTGGCGCCTGCGATATGCAGCGACAGGATCGCAAGGTCGACAGCCGGACCTGCCGAACCGCTGGTCGAGAGCGGCGCGTAGACCGTCCAGCCAGTGCCCGCGCCGTTGCCCGTGCCGCCGGGAACGAAGGTCGAGCCCAGCAGCAGCGTGAACGCGGGGATCAGCAGCCAGAAGGAGACGTTGTTCATGCGGGGAAACGCCATGTCCGGCGCACCGATCATGATGGGCACGAACCAGTTGCCGAAGCCGCCGATCATCGCGGGCATCACCATGAAGAACACCATGATGAGGCCATGCGCCGTGATCAGCACGTTCCAGAGATGATAGGCCTGATCCAGCGTCGCCTGACCGCCATCCATGTAGCTGGCCCAGCCTTGCAGATACTGAATGCCTGGATGCGCCAGTTCGGCACGCATCAGGCCGGAGATCGCCCCGCCGATGATGCCCGCGACGATCGCGAAGATCAGGTAGAGGGTGCCGATGTCCTTGTGGTTGGTGGACATGAACCAGCGCGCGAAGAACGCCGGCTTGTGCTCGGCATGATCGTCGTGGTGGGCATGAGCGCCGGAGAAGTCGTCCGGAGTTGCAGTGGTGGTTGTCATGACTGGCGGACCTTATGCATTAAATCTTGCTGGCGTCGCCCCGGGGCGCGTCGACGGGCGGACCGGGCAGTGTGCTGCCCTGCTGCGGACCGGGCGCCCCTGCCGGAGCGGCGGTGCCGGCGGCATTGCCGCTGGCCAGCTTGCCACCCTGCGAGAGCACCCACTGGTCGAACTGTGCGGGCGGAAGCGCTTCGATCGCGATAGGCATGAACGCATGCCGCGCACCGCAAAGCTCCGAGCACTGGCCGTAGTAGACACCCGGCTTTTCGATGGTGAAGCTCTTCTCGTTCAGACGACCGGGCACGGCGTCCATCTTCACCCAGAGCGAGGGCACGCCGAAGCTGTGGATCACGTCGGCGCCGGTGATGATCAGCTTGATCGGGCGGCCGACCGGCAGAACGAGGCGGTTGTCCGCGGCAAGCAGATAGGGTTCGCCGTTGGCCAGCGCCTTGTCAGCGGGAAGCATGTTGGAGACGAATTCGGGGATGCCAGCGTCCGGATATTCATAGCCCCAGTACCACTGATAGCCCGTGACCTTCACGGTCAGCGCGTCCTTGGGCGCGGGCTTGTACTGGTCGGCGAGCAATCCGATGGAGGGCACCGCGATGGCGAGCAGGATCACCACCGGAAGCACGGTCCAGAGCACTTCGATCAAGGTGTTGTGCGAGGTCTTGGAAGGCACGGGATTGGCCGAGCGGCGATAGCGGAACATTACCCAGAGCATCAGCACCAGCACCAGCACCGAAATCGCGGTGATGATCGGGACGAGCATCATGTCGTGCAGCCAGCGGCCCTGACGGCCAGTGGAAGTGAACTGTTCCTGCAGCGTGTATTCCGCAGGACGAGGCATGCCGATGCCCTCAGTCGGCTTCATGCGCGGCGGCGCAGCGACTGTAGCGGCGGGCGCGGCTGCGGCAGCCGGCGCCGCGGCAGTGGCGGCCGAATCAGCCGATGCAGTAGCAACCGGCGCCGATGCGGCGGCGTTATCCTGCGCGAGGGCTCCCTGGCCCAGCAAGGGCGCAAAAGCCAGCACCGCTGCAAGTACGACCGATTTAACCATCTTCATAAGCGTCTCGACACCTTGTAACCCGGACAGCCGACAGGCCTGCGGAAACTGTCCGGCAGCGTCTGACTTGCGGCGGCTTATAGGCACGGTTATCCCGCGCCTCAAGGTCCTATACGCGGATTTTCTTCGCTGTTGCAACGTTGCCTTCCGCCGCTTATTTGCGGGCGCCTGTGCGGGGACGCGCGGCGCGTTGCAGAGAAGCCTCTGCGGCAGCCACGCCAAGGGGAAAATCGAATGACGGACGAAGAAGTGCTGGCGGAATTCCGGGCGGCAGGTGCGCTGCTGGAAGGGCATTTCGTGCTCTCGTCGGGCCGGCACAGCGCCAATTACCTGCAGTGCGCGCGCGTACTGATGAATGCGGAGCGGGCAGGCAAGCTGGCGCGCGCGCTGGTGCAGACATTGCCGCGCGAACTGCGGAGCGAGATCGAAGTGGTGGTTTCGCCGGCCATGGGCGGCGTCATCATCGGCCACGAAGTCGGGCGGGCGCTGGCAGTAGACGCGCTGTTCCTGGAGCGCCCGACCGGCACGTTCGAGTTCCGCCGCGGCTTCGGCCTGAAGCCGGGGCAAAAAGTGCTGATGGTGGAGGACGTAGTGACGACGGGCCTTTCGTCGCGCCAGGCCATGGAGGCCGTCGCAGCGGAAGGCGGCATCGTCATCGCCGAAGCGGCGCTGGTGGATCGCTCCGCAGGCGGCGCAGACCTGGGCGTGCCCTTCTATCCCCTCGTCAGCATCAATTTCCCGGTCTACGATGCGGACGACCTGCCGCCGGAACTGGCGGCGGTACCCACGATCAAGCCGGGCAGCCGGAAATAATCCACCGCTGGCACAGGATGACGCGATGACGGGATATCTGAGGCTGGGCGTCAACATCGATCATGTCGCGACCATCCGCAATGCGCGCGGCGGCGTCTATCCCGATCCGATCCGCGCGGCGCTCGTCGCGCAGGAAGCGGGCGCGGACGGCATCACCGCCCATCTGCGCGAGGACCGGCGGCATATCATCGACGAGGATATCGCGCATCTGATCGGGGCGATCGCCCTGCCGCTCAACATGGAGATGGCCGCGACTGAGGAGATGGTCGCCATCGCCCTGCGCCATCGCCCGCATGCCGCCTGCATCGTTCCGGAACGGCGCGAGGAAGTGACGACCGAGGGCGGGCTGAATGCGGCGGGGCAGCATAATCATTTGAAGCCGCTCATCACCCGGCTGGCTGAGGCAGGGATCCGCGTCAGCCTGTTCATCGAGCCCGAGCCCGTCCAGATCGAAGCGGCGCTGTCGCTGGGCGCGCCGGTGGTGGAGCTGCACACCGGCAAATATGCGCATTGCGAAGGCGAGGAGCGCACGGTCGAGTTGCGCCGCATCGCCGATGCCGCGGCACTGGCCACCAAGAATGGCATCGAGGTCCATGCCGGGCATGGCCTGACATTCGACAATGTCGCGCCCATCGCGGCTATCCCGCAGATCGCGGAACTCAACATCGGCCACTTCCTGATTGCCGAAGCCATCTTCGACGGGCTTGGGCCGGTCGTGCAGCGAATGCGCGCCTGCATGGATGCGGCCAGATGAAAGCGACCTATCTGCAACCGGCGCAACGCAGCCTATTTTGGACATTAGCTGCCATTCACTGGACGTTGCTCGCTCTACTCGGCGTAGGAGCTTTATTAGGCTTCATAATGGCACTATCAGCTACCTATGTTCCTGCGGTCTTATGGCAAGTTGCCGGTCTCGCATTTGCTCACCTCCACCAGAAAAATGGGGCTTTAACTCAAGGGATCATGGCCTTGCTGGCTTTAAGCGTGATCGATGCTCTCGCTATTTGGATTCTCTTACGGTGATCGTCGGGCTCGGTTCCGACCTGTGCAATATAGAGCGTATCCAGAACTCGCTCGACCGTTTCGGAGAGCGCTTTGAGCAGCGGGTGTTCACCGATGTCGAACGCGCCAAGGCCGCGCGGCGGCCGCTGACCAAGGCCGGAACGCTCGCCAAGCGGTTCGCCGCCAAGGAGGCGTTTTCCAAGGCGGTCGGAACCGGCTTCAAGGCTGGCGTGTTCATGCGCGACATCGGCGTGGTGAATGCCCCGTCCGGTGCGCCTACCCTGCACCTGACCGGCGGTGCGCAGGCGCGGCTGCTCTCCCTCATTCCGGCAGGCCACAAGCCCGTCATTCACCTGACGCTCACCGACGATCATCCATGGGCACAGGCATTTGTAATTATCGAAGCCCTGCCGCAATAAGGGTGCAAGCCCAAGAGACTTTCTAAGGACGCAGATGACGGCAACCCCCATGGACGCAGGGCAGGATAGCGGCGCCAGGCTGGACTTCGATCCCGCTCTCGATCCGGACAGCCAGGGTTCCGGCCCTCATGACAGTGCGCCTGCGCATCATGGCGGGGTGGACTGGTGGCAGGAGATCAAGAGCATCGTCGTGCTCATCCTGGCCGTGCTGGCCTTTCACAGCTTCGTCGCCAAGCCCTTCTACATCCCCTCGGAATCGATGATGCCGGTGCTGCTGACCGGCGACCGGCTGGTGGTGAGCAAATATCCGTTCGGCTGGTCGTTCGTCTCGCCGAGCTTCCACCCGCTGCCCTTCATCAAGGGGCGGATCTTCGGCCGCCTGCCGGAGCGTGGCGACATCGTGATCGTGACGCCGCAGGCGCGCAACGAGGACTATATCAAGCGCGTCATCGGCCTGCCCGGCGACATCCTGGAAGTGCGCGAGGGCGTCGTCATCCTGAACGGCATTCCCGTGCCACAGCGCTGGACCGCGCCGCTGCGCATCCCCGTCGACGCCAACGCCCCCTGCCCGCCCGACCAGTTCCCCGGCGCGCTGGTGGAGGATCGCAACGGCAGGCGCTGGTGCGAATTGCCGGTGAAGCAGGAGACGCTGCCCAACGGCAAGACGTACAGGATCATCGATGTGGGCGCGCGGACGCTCGACTGGTACGGGCCGGTGCGCATCCCCGCCGACCATGTGTTCCTGATGGGCGACAATCGCGACAACAGCGCCGACAGCCGCGCCACGCTGGCCGAAAAGGGCCTAGGCGGTCCCGTGCCGTGGGAGTCGATCGGCGGCCGCGCGGAGTTCATCACATTCTCGCTGGACGGCACCGCCAGCCTCAATCCGCTTAGCTGGTTCGGGGCGCTGCGCGGCGGCCGTGCCGGGCACAGCCTGCGTCCCGCAATCGAGAAGGCGAACCCATGACCGACACCGAACGCCATGTGGAAAAGCCCGGCCCCGCGGAGCATCAGAGCCCACTGGTCCGCAACGAGTTGCAGCGCGCAGGCGTGTGGTTCGGCCTTGCCATCGCCATAGCGCTGGCGTGGCTGCTGGCCCAGCCGATCCTGCTGATCATGGGTGCGCTGGTGCTGGCGACGATGCTCGACGGCGGCGCGCGGCTGCTGGGGCGAGTCGCGCCGATCGGGCGTAGCTGGCGGCTGGCGATCGTCATCATCGGCGTCTTCGGTTTCCTTGCGTGGACGGTGTACCTCACCGGGTCGCAGATGGCGGGACAGGCGATGGCGATGCGGACCATCGTGGAGGCGCAGATCGACCGCATCGGCGGCTGGGCGTCGCAACTGGGCGTCACCGCGACGCCTGCGGACCTCAAATCGCTGGGCAGCCAGGTCATGAGTTCGCTCGGCCGGGTCACGGCGGCGCTGATGACGACGGTGGGCGTCGTCACCAGCCTGGTGATGATGCTGGTGCTGGCGATCTTCATCGCGGTGGAGCCCAAGCTGTACGAGCGCGGCGTCGCATGGATGCTGCCCATCACCAAGCGGCAGCATTTCTACAAGGTCGCGGACAAGATGGGCTGGACGCTGCGCCGGTTGATGGCCGGGCGGCTGATCGGCATGCTGGTCGAGGGGATCGGGACATGGGTGCTGCTGGCGGTGGGCGGCGTGCCGATGGCGGCGCTGCTGGGCGTGCTGACGGGCATCCTCGCTTTCCTGCCCAATATCGGCGCGATCATATCGGGGGCGCTGATCATCCTGGTGGGCTTCTCCGGCGGGGTCGACTCGGGCCTGTATGCGGTCGGCGTGTACCTGGCCGTGCAGATCATCGACGGATATCTGATCGTGCCGATGGTCGCCAAGCGCGCCGTGGACCTTGCCCCTGCCCTCGTCCTGGGCGCGCAGATATTGTTCGGGGCGCTGTTCGGGATATTGGGCCTGTTCCTGGCCGACCCGATCGTGGCGATGATCAAGGTCTATCTGGAGGAGCGGGCCAAGACGAACGGCAAGGCCGGGAGCGATGCCGACGGCGGGACCGGCCTGATCGGATTGACGCCGCGATAGGTTTTCGCGGGGCGGTCGTTGGGTCGGAAGGTGACAAAGGTGACACTACGTCACCCCCCACCTGACCCCTTTCTCACCTGCCGCGGGCGCGCGGTGTTCGCGTCGACGGTGCGGTTTTCGGATTGCGTGTCGAGGGCTTGGCGGGCGCGTCCTTTGCGGTGCGGGTGCGGGGCTTGCGTGGCGGAAAGCTGTTCACCCACGCCTCCAGTTCTTCATAGGCGATGTCCTTCGCCATCTGGGCACCTCTATCAACCTCGCGTTCTGACGCCTGTTTGGCAGCGGAGGGCTGATGAAGCGCTGCCTTTGCCA
>NZ_JARYGI010000047.1:0-22443 GCF_033795625.1 Sphingobium sp.
CACCTCCAGGCGGCAATGGCAACGGAGGCGATAATGCACTAACAATCAGCACGGACCACTCAGTGGGGGCCGGTCAATTGAGGTCAGGATAGCAGCGACGTCCCGACGGCACTTCATGATCTTTTCGAAAAACCAGAATACCCGCCGCGACGGCGTGCTGGGAAAAAACTTCTTGATGTCCAGGCAGTGGACCACCCGGTTTGCCCTATGCGATGCCGCGTTCGAGACGTAGCAGCGTCCCTTTACCGGGCAGAAGAGAAAGTCGGGCGGCTCGACAGAGGATAGGAATTTGGCAATCCGCGCTTGCACCTTTTTTAGTGACGGCGCGGGATTTTCAACGCGGCGTTTGCCGCCACCTTTCTTCTCGATGTCGAACTCGTGGTATTGCCCTTCGGGCTGGCAGAGCAAATGGAGATCGGCCAATTCGAGGCCGAGAACCTGCGCCAACTTCGCGGGACTGCTTACCTTGAACAGTCGCGATTGGTGCAATGGAAGGGATTTCTTAATCGGCATGGACCCGACCGGATCGCGCTTCCAAAAACTGCATCAGCGCAAGCACCTTGCCCGCGACGAAGGAGCGCGCGCTATCGTAGGCCCCCCCTGTTCGAGGCTTTCGGAAAAGAATATAATCGAGGACACTGGCATGTCGAACGCCTTGGCATAACGCTCGATAGTTTCCAGCGTCGGCGTTTTTGTGCCCTTCTCAATTTCGGAAATGTAGGACGTGGAAACGCCAAGGCGCTCAGCAGCCTGCTTCTGTTTAAGGTCATGGTAGACCCTTATGAGGCGGAGGGCTTCACCCAACATCAACTTGCCTTTCAAAACTGTAATTCAGGGTGGCGGCTACTCACGGAAGATTTTGATGATCCAAATAACAAGCTGGAGGATCTTCACGATCCCTTGCCCGACCTTGATCACCAACTTCAAAGTCTGCGGGCGGATCAGGGGTTTCGCCCATCGCCGCCGCAAACTCGCTTTCGTCCGCCTACGCTCCCCGTTCAGTTCCAACTTTGACATTGGCTTAGGTTCCTCTCTGCCACCTACACACGAACAATTTCGGAGCAGGCGCCGTCTTGGCTCGGAGGAGTGGGGAAGGAGCGTTTTACCCTGATCACCAGAGCGGGCCCCGGCCGTCCGGGGCGCGCTCGCCGCACTGCGCGGATGCCCGCACGCCGCAGCTATTAGGTAGCAAACCGAAGTCTGCCAGGAGGGTTTAACCTCAGTGAATGACGACTGATCCCCTTATTACTGAACGGCTTGAACATCGCCTAGATTTGGGAGCGAGGCAAGGAAAAAATCCGCTATGAGCGGATTTAATTTCTGTCTCCTGTTTTCAGGGCCGTCGCCGCATCGTCGGCGGCGTCCTGATCATCTGCACCGTCGATATACTTCGCCGATCACCCGCTCGGCACAATCTGAAAGCGCGACCTTCTCGGACAACATCGATGCAACCTTGGCAAGGTCGGTAAGTGTGAACGCGAGTTTTACCAGTGAACGCAAGCTGGGCCGTGCGCCGGAGCAACGGATATAATCATAATAGCGCGGAGAATGGCCAAGGAAGTCGGTTGAAAAGGCGGCATGGCTTCGCGCCACGCCTGCATCTTTCAAGAACAAAAATACATCATCAAGGATCATTCGGGTTATCTCCATTGCGAGCGTTCCCGTATTTATTGCCTGTAAGCCGATCGGCCTGCCGGCCCCGTGATAAATAAAATAATACGAGCCGACTAACGGAAGTCGGCCACATTGGAGAGCCAGATGGCACAAGCCACATTGCCCGCAACGACGGGCGAAAAATATCGGGTCGAATGCGTTCGCTGGATGACCGATTTCAATCCCGACCTGTTCGTCACCTTCGTTTTCAACCGTGGGATCAGCATGGACGAGGCGCAAAGGACATTCGAGAAGTTTCACGGCTATATCGACCGCAGGATGATCGGTCGCGCTTTCCTTCGTCGTCCCGACAAGCGATCCAATTACATCGCGACCATCGAAAAGCCCGATACCAACATTCACATCCATGCGCTATTCAAGATGAGCGGCATACAGAGGCTACGCTTCGGTTTGATTGCCGATGGCATATGGGAAACGCTGGTCAAGGGCGGCAATCTCGATATTCAGGTGGTCCACTGCGCCGAAGGCGTGGCGGACTATATCACGAAAGAACTAAGGCCGCAGACGAGCGATCGTCTCCTCCTGCCCCGTCACACGGAAGTCTCGCCCTTTCGGTAATTGTCGGGGGCTGCCGCCACGCGAGGCTCTACGGTTTATCGATATATCATGCAGAACGCGGACCATCGATCTTGGGCCGCAGTGATTACTACCACCAGATGATATCGAAGACCAAAGACAGACACGAAGCAAAGGACGAATCAAGGCGAACAGCGACACGAAGAAACACAGACATATGGAATGAAATTAATATTCCGTCCCATCTAGAAACGGCTCAAAACCGTGTTGATGGCGACGGAATTATTTTTGGGTATTTTTCTGGGGATCAACGCCAATCTTCGGTCGCTCTCACGCATAACGACATTACGGCTCGCTTGTCCGAAACAGCAAGGAGATGCTCATGTCGATCCTCAAGTCCCTCAAGCTTACCGCCGCCGCCCCGGTAAATCCCGGCGCGTCCGAACATGGCTTCCGTGCGAAGCTGCTCCGCTATCTCGCCGAACAGAAGGCGCTGGCGGAGGCGGAAATCGCCGGAACGGCGTTTCAGGCCACCAAAAAGGTCACGCGCAGCAATGAGGCGGGCGAAAAGGTCCGGGTCGAGGCAGCACGCCACGTCCGCAAGGGCTGGTTCACCGATGCCAGCGGGAAGATGTTCTTCCAGCTTCGCTACGGCACCAAGCCGCTCGAATTTGCCAAGGGCATGAACGCGGTTTCCGTCCAGGACATCAACGAGGTGCCGGTCATCATCGGCTCGATCATCGAGGCGATCAACGCGGGCGAACTGGACCCGCAACTCACCGCTGCCATCGCGGAGCGTAAGGCGAACTTCAAACTGAAGGCGAAGAAGGCGGCGGCCTGATATGCTGGATACGGCGAGGCGGGCAGCGATTGCCCGCCTCAATGACCGGCTGCGTAGCACCGGGGAGGACGGCTGGATATTCCTGTCCGCAGGTGTCGCGGCGCTGCCTAATGCGGCGAAAGATGCCGATATGAGAGCCGTGCGGCTGTTTGCGGCGTTCACCCCGGATAACGATCTCCATGGCGAGCATGATTGCGCGGTGGTCGCGGTGGAGGATCACCGGATTATTTGGAAGATCGATTATCACCCCCGCTATCGGAGCGGCGCTGACCCAGACCCGGCTGACCCAGCGACCACCAAGCGGGTCATGACGATCATGCTGGCGGAGGAATATTGACGATGTGGCGGTATCAGCTTCTCGATCTATCGGAGCAGCATTTCCGCCAGCTTCGCCTGCTTATCAAGCTCAACCGCGCCGAAGCCTATGTCATCGTCAAAACGGAAAAGCCGTGGCCGCCGGAGATTTTGCTCCATCCACGCCAGCATACGACGAAGATCGCGCGCGACGCCATCAATTGAACAATCGCCCGGGAGCTGCTGATCCCGGTCCGCCTTGCTACAGTTGAGCGGTGACCCTTTCGCTACGGGCGTCACGAGCGCCTGTTTTGTTTTACGGGCTGTCAGGCTTCGCTTCGGGCGGGGCTGGCCCGCAGCGGGGAAGAGCGGGGCGTTGCAGGGTGCGGATATTAGCTGGGCGCGCCCGAAGGCCTTGTTTTCGGCAGTTTGGCGGCAAGATGTTTCAGGACGCCAGTGAGAATAGCTGCTTCATCAGCGTTGCCCTGATCCAAGCGCGCCAGAGCTTCGGTGTGAGCGGCGGCGATCGTGGTCCATGCCGTTCGTTCATATCCTTCGCCGGTCATGCGACGCGCGATTTTTGCGGCGAACCTCGTATGAATGTCTGACGACAGCAGGTCAGGCCGATGCTCATAAATCAGTCGGCGACCCAAGGCGACCAATCGAACATCGCCAAACCCATCGACTATCGCTGGTCGATCTTCCCAAGCGGCACGATGGAACGTAGCCATCCGGCCCTCATCGGCACGCCCGACAAAACCAGAATAGATTTGCTCTTCGACAAATTCCGATGCGGGCCAATCCTGCTTCGCGGACAGGCGAGTTAGCCGCGCGCAGAATTCCGTGTCGGCCTGTATCCGATGTGCGCGCTCCAGCAGGTCGTCAGCAGCAACACCATCGAACCGGGCATATTCGGACAAGGATTGCAGGGTCGGCGCAGCATTTGTGCGAATGCGCCGGACAGGCTTCGGCGAGCGGGCAAGCCGCGTGGCCAATTCTTCATCGGTCATGGCGCGAAGCTGGTCGATGTCGATAGCAAGGTTCAGGGCAAGCACGGTGCCAGCGTTGCCGGGTTCGTGGCCGATCTTGGTCAGCGCGAATTGGTAGGGGAGGTTATAGAAGCTTTCGGTGAGGATGAAGCACGGCTCGGCATCCAGAAACGCTGTCGCCGATGCCTTCTCCGACAGGCGCACCGCATCTGCCCAAAGGCCCGGCGCTTTATCCCGGATAATACGGCACACATGGATGGTGGCTTCAACATCGGCCAACGCGTCATGGGCATTCGAATGGTCAAAGCCGTTTGCCGGTGCCAGCCGATCCAGCTTGAACGTAGGCTTCCCCTTGTCACCGATCGGCACGATGATGGCGTCCGGTACCAAAACCGATGCGGCTTGCGCGATCTTCAATATATCGATCCGGCTGTTGCCGCTCGTATTGGTCAGATAGGGAGAATGTAGCGACTGGTATAACGCCTGACGTAGCAGATGCTCGTCAAATCCAAGGGTATTCCAGCCGGTGAAGGTGCTCGGCGACCATGCCGCCAGCTTCGCCCGGATTTCGCATATCATTTCGTAATGGCTGGGAAGCGCGGGGTCGGTAATCTGCTCGATGCTCATCCGCGTCACGCACAGCGCGCCGGGCGACGGGACGATATGCGGCATCAGGCGGCATCGGATTTCGAACCGATCAATTTCGTTCAGATCATCGTCCGTGCGGATCGCAGCGAACTGAAGGATTTGATCGAAGCTGGTGTGCGTGCCTGTCGTTTCCGCATCGTAAAAAACAAAACCCATTCGTCCCTCCGGCGGCTTCAGATCGTCGACCATATGAGGGCCGTAAGCACGTCTCCTGTCCCCACCAGCCGACCAGTCCGGTCGCGGGTTTCATCGCGACGAGGATCATACCATCCCACGAGATAGCCGGTTCGGTCTCTACCGTCGATCCGTCCACTGGTCTGTTCGCGCCAACCGCGCAGCTTTCCAGTCCTGTCTCGAAATTCCTGCCCAATCATTATGCCTCCACTGTCGAGGCTTTTCGATCAAACATCGCAGGTTCATGGGGTCAAGTGTGAAAACGCCCTAAGTTCCACTCAGGCAAGCACGTAAACTCCTTCAAGCATCCTTCCTTCCTCATCGAAGAGCCACCAAGAGAGGTCATCAGGTTCGATCCGAAACAAGCCCGTTGGCGTAATGGCGACGCGCTTGATCAGCCGCCTCAAGATCATGTTCACCCGACCCCTTGCATAAATGCGAACTTCATCGTTTTCGCTGGTCAGTTCGTCTCGTAGACTTTCAATTAGCTCCACGTCTTCCTCGCTCGCCGGTTTGGAAGTCTCAATTGCCAGTGCCTTCTGTGCAGCCTCGATTGCACTGGTCTGCCTCTCGATCTCCGCTTCAAGTGCCGATGCGCGCTGGGCGAGGCCCTTGGAGCCTCCGTCCTCAATCGCCTCCAGCAGATTGCTCCATCGGCGCTGATCCGCGTCCCTGAGCCGGCCTAACTCCGCAATACGCTGGCGCAGTTCAATGACCGCTGAATTGTCCGACCGCTTGTCGACAAGCTGGGGCAGGAGTTCGTTGAGGATGGTCGCTTCCACGACATCATAATTCAGGACAGTATTGTTGTCGCAGTGATGCTTCCTGCGGGCTCTGTCACAGCGCAACTTCCGATAGGTCTTGCGTCGGTAGTTCACCACCTCACCGCTGACCCTGGTGTATTTCTGAACGGTATCCGTGGTGTGACCGAAATGGGCGCCGCCTCCACATTCAGTACATACGACCATTTGCGATAATAGGTTGCGGTTGCCTTGGGTTTTGGTTGTCTTCTGGTTGCCCTTCCGCATAGCGAGCGCGGCTTGCGCTCGGTTCCATTTCTCAGCCGAGATAGCTTGGGGCCAGAAGTTGGTGGACAGAGTTTTGCCGTCCGTCGTTACATATTCACCCAAGACCGTCCGCTTCGTGAGCAGCCGATAGATGTAGCTATAGAACCAGCCGTTATTGCCGCGTCTTTGTTCGGGCGGTGTCCAGCTTGGCTCCTTGCGTTCGTGGAGAATGGTCACGATGCGGTGAATGCCCACCCCGTCAATATACAGGTCGTAAATGTCGTTGAGCAGCTTGGTTCGATGATCGTTGCGAACCATTTCACCATCAACGCGGTCGATCCAAAGCGGCGTGTTGGGGATTGGTCCTTTCTGAGTTCCATCTGCAATTGCCGCGAAACGCTTGCTCCATGACGCGGCAGTGCGCTGGCTCTTTTTCAGGCTTTCCTCGTAGGCCATCTGAGCTTTGATGATGACGGAGAACAACTCCATCATGTCGCCGTTATTGCCCGCCTGATAGACATAGCCGTCCTGCCACGTCGCAACGCCAACACCTTGTTCGTTTAATGCCCAGACAAGTTGCGCGGCGGCCTTAGCGCCTTGTCGGCTCAAGCGGTCGATGTTCTCGACCACAAGCACTTTGCCCACGTGGAGGCCGTTGCGTGCTTCCAATTCGAATTCGTGGAGTGCCGATCCTTCAAGCCGGTTGGCTCCGTGATAGGCGCTGCGGCCCTCATCGATTATCGTGCTTTCGACTGACCAGTTCTGACTAGTCGCGAACTCAAAGCCACGGGTTTTTTGCCGTTCGAGCGAGAACCCCTTGCTCTGTTCAGCAGTTGAAAACCGGGCGTAGATTATGGCTGCTTGCGACATGGGCGTTTCCTACGCCAGCGGGTGTTACGGTTCAGTTTACGTGCCTTGCAGACTGAGTCCAACTCATTGCGGCGATGAACCCCTGCCGCTGCGGCCATCTGGGCGATCCTGCGCAGGCCTGTGCCAGAGCCCCGCGATGTGCCTCCGACTATCAGAGCAAGGTTTCCGGCCCGCTGCTCGATCGCATCGACCTGCATATCGACGTCAACGCCGTCACTGCCGCCGACCTCGTCTTGCCTCCGCCTGCGGAAGGGTCCGAACAGGTGGCCGCACGCGTTGCCGCAGCCCGTGCGATCCAGACCGTGCGCTACGCCGATCACCCGGTCCGCACCAACGCCGAAGTTGATGGGGATCTGCTCGAAGCCGTGGCCACTCCGGACGAGCCCGGCCGCCAACTCCTGGCGCAAGCCGCGACCTCCATGCGCATGTCGGCTCGGGGGTATACACGCGTCCTGCGCGTCGCCCGCACCATAGCCGACCTGTCTGGCAGCGATGGGGTAGGGCGCGTCCATGTCGCAGAAGCGCTCAGCTATCGCAGGCGAGCACCCGTCAACTAAGCTGCCGATATCTAGAGCATCGCCTTCACCAGAGGCTTGATGTTCCGCACGATCACGCCAACCCCTTGCGCGGTAGGATGGATGTTATCCTTCAGCACCAGCGCGCGATTGCCCGTCACCCCTTGCATGAAGAACGGATACAGCCGTGCGCCATATTGCCTGGCCAGCGCCGGGTAGATGGGATCGAACTTCGCACGATAAGCGCGTCCCATGTTGGGCGCGGCGAGCATCCCTGCCAGCAAGACCTTGATCTTCCGCCGCTTCAGTTCCGCGAGTATTGCATTCAGGTTCGCGCGCGTTTGCGCCGGATCGATGCCTCTCAGCATGTCATTGCCGCCCAGCTCAACGATGGCGAGATCGGGCGCTCGTGGAAATGACCGCAACACCCAGTTCAATCGCGCCTTGCCCTGTGCGGTGGTATCGCCGGAAACGCCTGCATTGTGGACCCGCACCTGCATGCCATCCTTTCGCAAGGACGCCTGCAATTGAGCGGGAAAGCTCTCGTTCGGCTTCAATCCATAACCCGCCGTCAGGCTATCACCGAACGCCAGTACCAGCTTCTCCGCCGCCTGCGCGGGGAGAGCTGCGATGCAGGCAAATGCCGCGCCGAGTTGGACAAGATGCCGCAGCGCACCATATAGCTTTGACATCCCGCTTCGTTTCGTCCGCATCCGAAAGTCTCCATCGCACATGACAGCACCCCATATCGTGATCGACGCCCGCGATGTCACCCTGTCGTTGGGTAAGGACGAAGCACGTGTCGATATTCTGCGCGGAGTGAGCGTCGCGGTAGCCGCGGGCGAAAGCGTGGCGCTTCTCGGTCCATCGGGGTCGGGCAAGTCCTCATTGATGGCGGTGCTGTCCGGCCTGGAACGCGCGAGCAGCGGCAGCATCCATGTTGCGGGTGCAAATTTCGGCGTGCTCGATGAAGATGGGCTTGCTCTCGCACGGCGCGGCCGCATCGGCATCGTGTTGCAGGCGTTTCACTTGCTTCCGACCATGACGGCGCTCGAAAACGTCGCCGTTCCGCTTGAACTCAAGGGCGAGGCCGACGCGTTCTCGCGCGCCGAAGCCGAACTGACTTCCGTGGGGCTAGGGCACCGGATTCACCATTATCCGGCGCAGATGTCCGGTGGCGAGCAGCAGCGCGTGGCGATCGCCCGTGCCATAGCGCCCCGCCCCGCGTTGCTGTTCGCCGATGAGCCGACCGGCAATCTTGATGCGGCGACGGGAGAGGCGATCATGGACCTGTTGTTCGCTCGGCAACAGGAAACCGGGGCGA
Source organism: Sphingobium sp. (assembly GCF_033795625.1). GTDB lineage: Bacteria > Pseudomonadota > Alphaproteobacteria > Sphingomonadales > Sphingomonadaceae > Sphingobium. Next base: position 8,853 of record NZ_JARYGI010000047.1, read on the forward strand.
CACTGGTGATGATCACGCATGACGTGGCGCTCAGCCGCCGTTGCGACCGGATCGTGACCATGCGTGACGGACGCATCGTGGACAACGCCGCATGAGCCTTGCGCTCCGGTTCGCGTTACGGGACCTGCGTGGTGGGCTGACGGGTCTGCGTCTGCTGGTCGTCTGCTTGTTTCTCGGCGTGGCGGCGTTGGCAGGGATCGGCAGCCTGACGGCATCGATTAACGCAGCGCTTGCGGGGCAGGGGCAGACGATCCTGGGCGGGGACATCGGCTTTGATCTGAATCAGCGTGCCGCTACGCCGGACGAATGGACGGCAATGGAGAGGCAAGGCCGCGTCTCGCAAGTCACGCGGATGCGCGCGATGGTGGCGCGTGCCGATGGAGCCGATGCGGTTCTCAGCGAACTCAAGGCTGTCGATGATGCCTGGCCACTCTATGGCACATTCACGCTTGCCGCCGGTGGCAAGCGTCCCGGCAGCGGCGAGGCAGCCGTTGCGGACGCTTTGGCCGATCGGCTTGGCGTTGGCGTTGGCGGCACTGTCCGCATCGGCGATCAACTTTTCCGCATCTCCGGCGTAGTTGCGCAGCAGCCAGATGGCGTGGGTTCAGGCTTCACTCTGGGTCCTTCGGTGATCATCCCGGCGACCAGCCTCGACGCCACCGGTCTCCTTCAGCCGGGCAGTGTATACGAAACCCACTACCGCGTGCGCTTGCCCCGAAATGTCGACCCACAAGCCGCGATTTCGACGGTGAACGCCGAGGCGCCTCAAGCCGGATGGGAAAGCCGGGATCGGTCGAACGGGTCTCCCAGCACTAGCCGCTTCATAGATCGCATGGGACAGTTCCTGTCCCTGGTCGGTCTGACGGCGTTGGTGGTGGCGGGGATCGGTGTCGGCAATGGAGTTGCCAGCTATCTCGATGGGAAACGCGCGGGTATCGCGACGCTGAAGGCGCTTGGCGCATCCAGTCGGGTTATTTTCCTGACCTATCTTTTTCAGATTATCATCGTGTCCTTCGGCGGCATTTCGCTCGGGCTGATCGTCGGCGCATTGGTGCCCTGGCTCGTCACCATATTCGCCGGAAATGTGCTTCCGGTTCCGCCCAGTCTTGGCGTCTATCCCCTCGCGCTCGCCGTGAGCGCGGCCTATGGCATGCTCACGGCATTATTGTTCGCGCTTGTCCCTCTGGTACGCGCGCGCCTTGTCGCTGCGGCTGCACTGTTCCGTGGAGGGCTTGGCGACCAGGGAGTCAGTGGACGGTGGGTATGGCTCGCCGTTGGAGGGATAGCAGGGTTGATCGCGACACTCGCTATCGCGACCGCCCGAGAACCCAGGCTAGCTGCGATTTTCCTGCTGGCGGCGCTCGCGCTATTGGGGTTGCTGTCGCTGTTGGGCATGTTCGTCCAACGTATCGCTGCTCGCCTGCCGCGCCCGCGCCATCCACTGGCGCGTCTTGCGCTCGCCAATCTTCATCGCCCCGGTGCTCAAACGGGCCGACTTGTCGTGGCGCTGGGGCTTGGCCTTTCGCTCTTTACGACGCTGGCCGTCGTGGAGACCAACCTTTCGGGCCAGATGGCGAGCAGCATTCCCGCCAAGGCTCCGAGCTTCTTCGCGCTCGACATTCCATCCGAGGGAGTGGAGCAGTTCCGGTCTATCGTGACGCGGCAATCGCCGGCGGCGGAGATAGTGACGGTGCCTTCCCTGCGCGGCCCCGTGGTCGCCGTCAGGGGGCAGCGGGTCGCGGACATGAAGGACATCCCCGAAGATGCCTGGATACTTCGCGGCGACCGCGGGCTGACCTACACTGATGTCCTGCCCGCCGGAAACAGGATCGTAGACGGCAAGTGGTGGCCGAAAGGCTATTCCGGTGAACCGCTGGTGTCGGTGGACATTCGCGCGGCCAAGGCATTGAACCTTCGGGTCGGCGATATGCTGACCGTGTCGGTACTCGGGGTTGAGGTGCCTGCCCGGATCGCCAGCTTCCGGGAAATCGACTGGAGCACCATGGGGCTGAACTTCGGCATGATCTTCTCGCCCAATGCACTGGAGGGCGCGCCGCACAGCTATCTCGCCACCATAGCGCTGCCGGGCGGGGCGGGCGTGGCAAAAGAGAACATCATCAATCGCGACGTCATCAGGGCATTTCCTTCCGCCTCGATGATCCGCGTCAAGGAAGTTATCTCCTCGCTGGGCGACCTGCTCGGTCAGCTTTCGGCGGCCGTGCGCGTTGCGGCCTCCGTTGCGGTAGCTGCCGGCATTGCGGTTCTGGTCGGAGCGATTGCCGCCGCGCGACGCACCCGAACCTATGACGCGGTACTCTTGAAGCTGCTGGGCGCGACCCGGCGTCAGGTTCTGGCTGTGCAGGCCATGGAATATGTGGTGCTCGCGCTTGTCGTCTCCGGCATTGCGCTGGCTGTGGCGGCCGGAGCAGGTTGGTATCTCGCGACGCAGACGCTCGACCTCCAATGGGCGCCCGACTGGCCGGTGGTGCTGCTGACTCTCGCCGGAGGAGCGCTGCTGACGCTTGCGCTTGGCCTGATCGGATCCTTGCCCGCTATAGGTGCCCGGCCCGCGCGCGCGCTGCGGGAGCTTTAGGCGGCATCTGCCACGATGTCGTCACCCACGCGCGTGTACCGGCCATCGACATAGACCAGCGGATCTACCACAGGGCTGCTGAACACCTCCACAACATCCCCGATAAAGATCGAGTGCGATCCATATGTCACCTGTTTGGTTTGACGGCATACGAAGCTTGCCTGCGCATCCTCCAACCGGGGGATATCGATCGATGTATCCGCCCAGCTGCCGATATCGAAGCGGGCCTCCCCCTTCATCTTTCCGCTGCATGCCGCAGAGATGTGCATATGCGCCGCATCAAGGATATTGATGCAGAAGTCGCTACCCGATGCCAGCACGGGATGTAGTGACGCCGTCTGATTGACGCAGATCAGCATACTCGGCGGGTCCATGCTAAGTTCGCTGACGGCAGTGGCGGCCATGGCGTGGCGCTGGCCGTCCTGTTTGGTCGTTATGACCACCACAGCCTTTGCGAGCCGCCGCAAACCGCTGCGCATCTGCATGGATATCGAGTCGCTGTCCTGCGTCATGTTTACGCTCCAATTATGCTGATTGTGCCGCCGATACTATGTCCGCTGCACGATGCCAACGGGCGCTCGCTACAATCTTTGGCTCCATGAATTACGCCAACACCCTGCTCATCAATCTCTCCAGCCGCTCGGCAAAGGCGCGAGGATCGGCGGGTGGTTCGCCGTCGGCGATCCGTGCCTCGTCCAGCAAGAGATGCGCCATGTCCGTCTTGAGATCGGCATCGCTGCTCGTCGACGCGGCGAGCTTCGCGATCAACCCGTGCCCGGCATTGATTTCCAGCACCGGCTTGGCCGCAGCGGGGAGCTGCCCTGCGCTTGCCAGCAGCTTTTCAAGCTGACGATCCATCCCGCTTTCTGGAGCGACAAGGCAAACGGCGCTGGTGGTCAGCCGTTCGGAAACGCGCACGTCGGATACGACATCCTCCAGCGCCTCCTTTGCAAAGGTGACAAAGGCATTGATGCTTTCACCCTCTACCGGCTTGGGTGTCTCGGCCGCGTCTGCGGACGGAATGAGGCTTAGGTCAGCGGCCCCCTGCGTCACCGATTTGAAAGGCTTGCCTTCGAAATCGACGCCGACCGTCGTCCAGAAATTATCGACCTGATCGGGCAGCAACAGCACCTCGATGCCTCGCGCCCGGAACCCCTCGATCTGCGGGGAGGTGGCAAGACGCGCAAGGTCGCTGCCAACCGCATAGTAGATCGCGGTCTGGTTCTCCTTCATGTCCGCAGCATAATCCTGAAGCGAACGCCAATTTTCCATGGAAGTCGTGCTCTTGAACCGGGCGAGCTTGAGCAACGCCTCGCGTCGCTCAAAGTCTTCGTACAGGCCTTCCTTCAGGACCGCACCGAAATTGTCCCAGACCTTGGCGTAAGCCGCTGCATCGTTCGAGGCGAGCTTTTCGAGTTCTGAAAGGACGCGGCCCGTCACGCCCTTTTGAATGGCGGAGAGGATCGGGCTGTCCTGAATCATCTCACGCGACATGTTCAGCGGCAGGTCCGCCGAGTCCACAAGGCCGCGCACGAAGCGCAGATAGCGCGGCAGGATTTCCGCCTCGTCCGTGATGAACACGCGCCGCACGTACAGCTTGATGCGGCCTTTGCGATCGGGATCGAAAAGATCGAATGGTTTTGACTCGGGAATGAACGTCAGGACCGAATATTCGGTGCGGCCTTCGGCGCGGTAGTGGATTGTCAGGGCAGGTTTGTCGAACTGGCCCGCGACGCTGCGATAGAAGTCCGCATAATCGTCTTCGCTGATCTCCGACTTCGGCTTGGTCCAGAGCGCAGCGCCGTCGGTGATTTCCTTCGCCTCGGCATCTGGCTTTTCAAGGAGGAAGATCGGCACCGGCACATGGCCGGACTGCGCTTTCACCACGCGCTCTACGGTAAAGCGCTCCGCATAAGACTTGGCGTCCTCCATCAGGCTGAGGATAACGCGCGTCCCGCGGGCGGGCGCTTCGTCGCTCGACGCAGGTTCGATGGTGTAGGTCCCAAGACCATCGGACGACCAACGCGCCGCCTCTTCCTGCCCTGCACGCCGGGAGATGACTTCCACTTTGTCGGCCACCATGAAGGCGGAGTAGAAACCGACACCGAACTGGCCGATCAACTGGGAGCCTTCCGCGCCATTGTCGGCAGCCAGTCGGTCCATGAAAGCCTTGGTGCCTGACCGGGCGATAGTGCCGAGTGTCTCGCCCATGTCCGCGGCAGTCATGCCGATGCCATTGTCTTCGACGATCAGGCGATTTCCTTCGGGGTCCAGCGTCAGCGTTATACGCGGCTGGGCGCCGTCCGAGAGAACTTCCGGATGGCTGATCGCCTCGTAACGCAACTTCTCGCAGGCATCGGCCGCGTTGGAAATTAGCTCGCGAAGGAAAACATCTTTGTCGGAATAGACCGAATGCACCATCATGTGCAGGAGTTTGGAGACATCCGCCTCGAAGGCATGGGTTCCGGGGGCTACGGCAGTTTCTGTTGTCATCGTCCGCTCTCAAAGAAGGTGAATCCGGGCCGAAATGGACCGGGTTCACCTTCATTTCAAGGGAGAGGCAGCATCACTGCATCAGTTGCGCAGGCTATCCGGAACGATACCGCCATTTTCGGCGAGCTTGGTCATGACAGCCTTGTGAAGCGCGATGTTCTGTTCGGCGCTGCCGTCTTCCCCGGCATGGACGCCCAATTCGCTTCCAAGCTCCTTACGCGCCGAGAGGCTTGAATCCAGATCGAGCAACTTCAGCAGGTCGACGATCGAGCTTTGGTAATTGCCACCGCCGCCTTTCATGTCCGCCATGGTGGCGAGCACTGCGCCCACGTCGACGGCCTGCGTTGCGGCAGGCTGAGCCGGGGAAGGTTGGGCGGCAACAGGAGTAGCTTGCGGCTTAACGGCTGGGGTCGGGGTGGGAGATGGCGCGGACACCTTTGGCGCGGGTGCCGCCGCCTTGGCGCCATGATGGAAAATCTTGTCCATGATACTGCCGAAGATGCCCACTATTCTGTTCCTTGTCCTTGCCGTCGGCAACACACCACGGTGATGCCCCAACGATGAAGCGGATGAAAAGGTCCCGGAACGAGCTAGCGGCGCAATGGTTGAGCAGGCGTGACAACAGGAGACAGATCGTGAAGCGCACCACCCTCATCGCCTTTTCAGCAGCCGTCCTCGCCGTCGGAGCGTGCGGAAAGAAAGCAGAGCCTTCCAACGAGACCGCCGCAGTCAACACCATGGGCCCAGGCAATTCGGCAGGGGAAACAGTGGCTCCGGTCACGCAAGGACAGACCTTCGCCAACACGGCTGCCTCCAGCGATACGTTTGAAATCGAAACCTCTCGACTGGCGGAGACGAATAGCGGCTCGACCGCGGTCAAGAATTTTGCGCAGGCCATGATCAAGGCGCACACGGTTTCCACTGAAAAGCTGAAAGCTGCAGCTGGCAAGGCGAACCCCGCTATCACCCCGCTGCCCGCATTGACAGCAAGCCAGCAGCAGGTGGTCGACGGATTGAAAACGAAGACGGGCGCTGCATTCGATGCTGCCTACAAGGAGGCGCAGGTCAGCGGCCATCAGGCGACGCTGGAAGCCCTGCGGGCTTACTCCGCACAGGGCGACGTAGCGTCACTCAAGACATTTGCCACGGAGATGATCCCAGTCGTGACCGGGCATCTCAACATGGCGAACGGGCTTAAAGGCTGAAGGCGCTTCCATGTTGCCGCCCCCTTGGGAGGCGGTAACATGGCTGCTTACTTGCCGCGCCCGTTCTGCTCCTGCAGCGCGTCGATACGCCGACTGGCTTCCGCTTTCGTGAGGCCATCCTCAAAAGGTTCCCCGGCCTCTTCACTCAACGTCTTTAGATAGGATGCCTGAGCGCCGGTCTACCTATTGTCGACCGAAAGGGTCGTTAGGACGAAATCGGCACGAGCCGAGACTGAGGTCTTCGGCAAGGTGACGGCTTCATATCCCAAGGCCGGCAGAGCCGCCACTAACCGTCGATATTCTGCTAGACCGGATTCGAATCCGTGCCGACGCTGGCCATCCGTTGCGTAAATTTCCGGCCAAGGCGGGGCCATGAAGACGCGCCGATGGTACGGATGCGCTGCGCAGAGCATTTCCACTGCGGCATCGCCTGTCACAGCATCCAGCGCGGATGCCGCGTCGATCAGCCCACGATCGAAGAAGACCCAGCCCGAAAGCGCGCGCGCCGCCTGTCGATCGGCTAGCGCCACCTCGATCGCGCGACGTGCGAATGCGGCCGGATCGACCCATGGGAGCGCCCTTCGATCGCCCTCTAGTTCCTCACTGACTATGCGGCGGCCGGGCTCTTCGACAACATGGTGTCCTCTCGCCCGAAGCTCGTCGATCAGAGTCGATTCTCCGCCCCCCGAACAGCCCGTGATCAAAACGAAATTCTCGCCCAATTTAGGTTCCTTTCCTGAAGATTTGGCGGGAGGCGACGTGCAGAGCAGCCGCGCAAAACGCGTTGTTAGTCTTTGAACGGCGGGGAGATGCGTCCGGAGTTGCCTCGACACGCACGGCGCAAAATAGGGCCGTCAGCCTCTATCTGCAATCCGGCCAACCATCGGAATGCAAACGGCGAAATCTGGCTCAGGCGCGAAAAGGCGGTCGCTCCCGTCAACCGCATCGTTGGGCTAGCCAGAATCCCGGTGGTGCCGACATCGTAGATATCCGAAGCCGGAAAGCGAAGAGCAGAACCTGCCCGGTGAGACTGCGCAGGTGCCGCAGCACGATATCCCACGCGATCTCTTCGTGAACGACGGGCACGACTCGCAGCGCCGCACCGGGCGCTTCCATCATTAACCGGTCGATGACCGCGATCCCGATTGCGCTGAAACCCTCGCCATCGCCAAGGCAAAAGCCGACCAAGCTTTGGCAAACGGCAGGCAGCGGGATGTTGACGGCGCAAGCTGAAAAGCCGCGTTGGCCTGCTGCAAACCGATCAGACGTTATATTCCAGCAGCGGTAACCGTTGCGCCCCCATCTACGATCAGGATTTGCCCGGTGACGTAGCGCGACGCGTCACTTGCAAGGAACACTGCCGCGCCCGCGATGTCTTCGGGCTCGCCTATGCGTCCTGCCGGTGTGCCGGCGAGAGCGCGCGCAAGGTTGTGCTCATCTTCCCAAAGAGCCTTCGCAAAATCCGTGCGGATCAGACCTGGCGCGATGCAGTTCACGCGAACACCGTCGGCCCCAAGTTCGACCGCCAGATTTCTAGCGAGTTGGAAGTCGGCTGCCTTGGAGATATTATAGGCCCCGATCACCGGGGATCCGCGCAAGCCGCCCATCGACGAAATTAGAATGATCGACCCGCGCTTTTTGCGAACCATCGCGGGCGTGACCATAGTTGCCAACCAGTGGCTCGACAGTAGATTGTTCCGCAGGATCTTTTCAAACTGATCGTCCGAGATGCCCGCCATCGGCCCATAATGAGGATTCGAGGCCGCGTTGCAGACCAATATGTCGATGTCACCGAACGCGTTTTGGGTTTGCTCCACCAGACGTACGAGTGACTCCTTGTCGCCAACGTTCGCGGCAGCCGCTATCGCGCGCCCGGCGCCGCGCCCGTTGATTTTTTCGGCAACCTCATCGCAGACGTCCTGCTTGCGCGAACTGATGACGACATTCGCGCCATGAGCCGCAAGCGTCTCGGCAATTGCTTTTCCGATGCCGCGCGAGGCACCCGTCACGACTGCAGTGCGACTGGTCAAATCAAATAATGTCATTGGTCACATCCCGGAAATGCCGCCATCCAGCTTCAATTCGGCGGCGGTCATGAAGCGACTCTCATCAGACGCCAGATACGTCACCGCGTGGGCGACGTCAGATGGTTCGCCCAATCGTCCCAGCGGCACCTGACGCGCCAGCTTCGCGTGCAATTCCACTACGTCCTCGCCGCTTTTTGCCAGGTCGTTCAAAATCGGCGTGCGAATAAATGCGGGATGGATCGAGTTGCAACGAATGTCCCACCCATTACGGGCGCAATGCAGGGCGATCGATTTCGTCAGGAGCCAGACGGCGGCCTTGGATGCGTTGTAGTTCGCGAAATTGTGGGACGCGACGAGTCCTGCAATCGAGGATAGATTGACGATCGAAGCAGGTTGATTTTCGCGCATCAACGGCAAGGCGGCCTTGCAACCAAGGTACACACTGTCGACATTGACCGACATTCCCCTGCGCCATTCGTCCATGTCGAGATCCTCGACCGAACCGGTGATGACGATTCCGGCGTTGTTGACCAGAACGGACAGGCCGCCAAGCTCGCTACGGGCCGCCTCGATCGCTCTCCTCCAATCAGCCTGGTTCGTAACATCGTGTCGAATGGCAAACGCGCGGCTGGCTCCGAACTCACGGTTGATCTGATTGGCCACTGCGGTTGCACCGGCTTCGTTCAGGTCGGTCAGCAGGACGCGGGCGCCCTCAGCCGCCAACTCCGTCGCGATCGCCGATCCTAGCCCTTGCGCCGCCCCGGTCACGAGCGCCTTCTTGCCCTCTAGGCGACTGCTCATCCCCCGAATCCAGGAGGACGCGGCCACGGTCCGTCAGCTGACATATTCCGGGCCTCATCGACGGTCAGCACGTCACCGCCGCCGCCGGTCTCGGTCGACGAGGTACCGCGGTGACGCTTGAGTTCGAATTTAGCGAGCTGGTTGCGATGAACCTCGTCGGGTCCATCGGCCAGTCGCAGCAGCCGCGCCGTGCCAAAAGCAGTAGCGAGGAAATGGTCGTTATTCGTGCCACCGCCGCCAAACATCTGGATCGCCCAATCAATGATTTTCTGGGCCATCTGCGGTGCGGCAATCTTGATCATGGCGATTTCGGCTCGAGCAGCCTTGTTGCCGACGGTGTCCATCATATGGGCGGCCTTCATCGTCAGCAGGCGTGCCTGTTCGATCATGACGCGGGATTCGGCGATGCGTTCCAACGTTACGGTCTGCTCCGACAACGGACGACCGAACGGCATGCGCAATTCGGCACGCCTGCACATTCGCTCGAGTATGCGCTCACTTAAACCGATCAACCGCATGCAATGATGAATGCGACCAGGGCCAAGCCGGCCTTGCGCGATCTCGAACCCCCTGCCTTCGCCCAGTAACATGTTGCTGGCAGGAACGCGTACATCAGTCAGCAGGACCTCTGCCGCTCGGTCTGGCACGCCATAGGCACCCATTACTGGCAACGCGCGGATGACCTCGACTCCGGGAGTCTCGCGCGGAACCAGGATCATCGACTGGCGGCGGTATGGATCGGCGTTATCCGGGTCGCTCTTCCCCATCACGATCATAATTCGACAATCGGGGTGCGTAGCATTGGTCGTGTACCATTTGCGCCCGCTGACTACGTAATGATCGCCATCGCGGATAATCGACGTGTCAATGTTGGTCGCGTCCGAAGATGCCACCTGCGGCTCGGTCATCGCAAAGGCCGAGCGGATTTCGCCTCGCAGCAGCTTTTCGAGCCATTCGGACCGCTGAGCATCGGTCCCATAACGCAAGATCGTTTCCATGTTGCCGGTGTCGGGGGCCGAGCAATTAAAGACCTCCGGCGCCATCAGGCTGCGCCCCATAATCTCGCAGAGTTGGGCGTATTGCACGTTGGTTAGCCCGTCGTCCCAATGTTCGGCAGGAAGGAAGAGGTTCCAGAGACCAGCCGCTCGCGCAAGCGGCTTAAGTTCGTTGATTACGGGATAGGTCGCCCACGGACCAAGCCGCTCAGCTTCCAGAAAGAAGCGCCTCTCGTTGGGGTAGATGTGCTCCGCCATGAATACGAGCAACCGATCCTTCAACTCCGCAACGCGACCGTCCATCTGCTTCAACTCAATATCCTCCGAATCGCTTGCAAAATGCCCTACATTGTGAAAGATGTGGCCGCAAGGCGCTCAGTTGGCAATTTCCATAGTTTGCTGGGATTGCTAGATGCATCCGCTGTCGCAAAGCCCTTAATTTGTAGGACAACTAAATGTTAAAAACCGAACTGTATGGGCTCAATGTCTAATCCCGCCGCCGCCGATTATGACCAACTTTCTCCTCGAGCCGAGGCGTGGCTTGCGGACCATGTAGACGGGTTTCGCGGACCAGCAGTTCTCAGCAAGTTCTCGCTCGGGCAGTCGAACCCGACCTTCCGGCTAGTGACTGCGGACCGCGCGTACGTTCTGCGTCGCAAGCCGCTGGGGCCACTGCTGCCAAAGGCGCACGCGATAGAGCGCGAGTTCCGTGTCCTACAGGCGCTGGACGGATCGGCCGTGCCGGTGCCGCGCGTTTTCGCGCTATGCGAGGATCCTGAAGTGTTCGGTGCGGCGTTTTATGTGATGGAACTGGTGGAGGGCCGGATGTTCTACGATCAGCGAATGCCCGGTGCGACTCCTGCAGAGCGGACGCAGCTGTTCGACGCGATGGGCGAAGCTGTGGCAAACCTTCATCTTGTCGATCCGGCCTCGATCGGACTTTCGGATTATGGCCGACCCGAGGGGTTCATTGCTCGGCAGGTGGATTTATGGACCAGGCAATATCGTGCCAGTCAGACCGAAACGATCGACGCGATGGAAGATCTCATCGCCTGGCTCCCGGAAAACCTGCCGGCCGAGCAGCGTGCCCGCATCTTTCACGGCGACCTGCGCCTTGACAACATGGTTTTCCACCCGACCGAGCCGCGCGTCGTTGCTATCCTGGACTGGGAACTATCTACGCTGGGCGATCCACTTGCCGATCTTGCCTATCACGCGATGGTCTGGCGCGTCGGTGCCGATCTGTTCCGCGGATTCGGCGATCTTGATCGCGCCGCGCTCGGCATTCCCGAGGAAGATGCTTATGTGCGCCGTTACTGCGCAAGAACCGGGCGCGACGACATTCCGCACTGGCAATTCTATCTCGCGTTCAGCTTCTTTCGGGTCGCAGCGATCCTGCAGGGCGTGCGGTCCCGCGCGCTGAATGGGCAAGCGAGCAGCGCGGATGCCGCCGAGGTCGGGGCCAAAGCCGGTCCATTGGCGCAGATCGGTATTTCGGTCGCGTTGCAGCCATAACCAAAAGACGACGGCCGCTGCGGACCCATTCCGACAGGTTAAGCGAGAAGAGATCGAGATTTATGACAGACCCTAACGATGCCGTGCTGTACGAGAAGTTGCCAGGCCACGTTGCGCTGGTGACATTGAACCGCCCCGACGCGATGAACGCGGTCAGCGCAGCCGTTACGACTGAGCTTGAGCGGATCGTGAACCAGAGTGAAGGAGACGATAGCGTCCGGGTCGTCATTCTCACCGGTGCAGGGGGCCGGGCCTTCTGTGCCGGCGCAGACCTCAAGGAAGTTTCAAACGGAAAGCTCACCGACCTGATCTCCCCGAGAACGGGCTTTGCGGGTTTTGTCCAGTCGAACCGGACGAAGCCGTGGCTCGCCGCAGTCGACGGCTTTGCCCTCGCCGGAGGATGCGAAATTGCCTTGGCCTGCGACCTGATCGTAGCGTCGGAAAACAGCAGCTTCGGCTTGCCTGAGGTGACGCGTGGCCTGATCGCTTCGGCAGGCGGCCTCTACCGGCTGCCGCGTGCCCTTCCCATAGCCATAGCCAAAGAGCTAATTCTTACCGCTGGCAAGCTCTCTGCGACACGAGCTGCGGAACTCGGAATGGTGAACAGGCTTGCCCCCAAGGGTGAGGCGGTAGCGGTCGCACTGAGGCTTGCGGCGGAAATCGCGAACAATGCGCCGCTTGCGGTCCGCGAAAGCCTCGCGATCGCCAGTGCCGCTTTCGACCACGATGATCGGGAACTGCATGCGTTGAGCCTGGAAGCGCAGGCGCGCATCATGGAGACACGAGATTTTCAGGAAGGCCCGTTGGCCTTCGTCGAAAAGCGCGCCCCACGCTGGACCGGCACCTGACATCGCCGCACCTCTATCGATTTTCTTCTTTTCAGGATCTTGTTATGACCGCAAACCGACCCCAACCCCTTGTCCACCTCGAACAAGCGGTTGCCGAAGCGCACCGAATTCCTGGGGTAGACACCCAACCGGGCGGCAGCGCGATCCGGAAGGTGGGTGTAGTAGGCGCCGGTACGATGGGCGGGGGAATCGCCATGAACTTCGCGAATGCGGGCATCCCCTGCGTGCTCGTGGAAGTTGGGGCCGAGGCGCTTGAGCGCGGACTTGGGCTCATCCGTAAGAACTACGAAGCGTCGGCCGCCAAAGGCCGTATCTCCCAACAGGAGGTCGTAGATCGCATGTAAGCGTGTTCTGAAGGCCGCAGTTAGGCGGCCTGAGCGATCTGCTGCTGCTCGGGCTGCCAGTTCCACGGCATGAGTTCGTCCCACCGGGAGGCGGGCCAGCCCGATGCGATCTTCTCGATAACGTCGGCGATATAGGCCTGCGGCTCGACGCCGTTGAGCTTCGCGGTCTCGATGACCGAGTAGATGGCGGCGGCGCGTTCGCCGCCGGCCTTCGATCCGGCGAACAGCCAGTTCTTGCGGCCGATCGCGATCGATCGGATGGCGCGCTCGGCGATGTTGTTGTCGATCTCCGCCATGCCTTCCTCCGTGTAGCGGGTGAGCGCGTCCCAGCGTTTGCGGCCATAGGCGAGCGCCTTGGCCATCGCCGACTTGGGCGACAGGCGGCGCAGGGCATCGTCGATCGCGCCGCGAAGCGCGTCGATCTGTGGCATTGCTTGCTCTTTCCGGTGTCGGCGCCGGACATCGGGCGGCTGGCCGCGGACGTCGTCTTCGATCCGGTAGAGCCCGGCGATGCGATCGAGTAGGTCGGTGGTGAGCGGCGTCGGGCTCGTCTGGTGGCACTCGAAGATCTTGCGGCGGAAATGCGCCCAGCAGGCGACCTCCTGGATGCGATCTCCCTCATAAAGCTTCTCATATCCGGCATAGCCGTCGGCTTGGAGAAGGCCGGTGAACGACCTGAGCTCGCTCTGCGGATGGATGCCACTGCGATCTGGCGTGAACCGATACCAGGCGAGCGCCGGGGTGGCGGCACCCGATGCGCGGTCATCGAC
>NZ_JARYGI010000048.1:0-21843 GCF_033795625.1 Sphingobium sp.
CCACGCCTGCCACGTCCCCCGAGGTGACACGGAGCAAGCCGCGTCTCCGCACCTATTACGAGGGCGAGTGATGGCAGACGGCAGCGCTCGCGCCACCAGCTTCATCTCGACGCAGGAACATCGCCGCTTCACCGAGTTTGCCAACGCCGTCCGCAAGCACCGCTACATTGGCTTGTGTCACGGCACGGCCGGCGTCGGCAAAACCCTTTCCGCGCGACGCTACGCGCGCTGGGACGGCGCAGTCGATCTGCTCATGACCTGGGGTGCGCGGCAGGCGTCCGATCTCAAGATATATGCCGACCTCGCCCGTGCGCGTGCCGTGTTCTATACGCCGACAGTCGGCAGCACGCTGCGCGAGCTTCGTCAGGACCTGCCCCGCCTCATCGATCGGGTCGATATCTGTATCGATCAGCATGTCCGGCCCAAGGATCAGATCGTCGTTTCGCCCCGGAAGCATTTCGTCGAACTGCTGATCGTCGATGAAGCCGACCGCCTGTCCAACACGGGGCTGGAATATCTGCGTGACCTGTTCGACCGGCAGGGCATCGGCCTTATCCTGATCGGGATGCCGGGCATCGAAAAGCGCATGGAGCGATACGCACAGCTTTTCAGCCGTGTCGGCTTCGCCCACCAGTACCGGCCCTTGCAGGATCAGGAGCTGACCTTTGTCCTCACGCGGCGCTGGCGCGACCTCGGACTCGCGATGGACGAAGCGGACTTCACCGACGCGCAGGCGGTCGCCACCATCGTGCGGATCACGGGCGGCAACTTCCGTCTGCTCCACCGGCTGTTCGTTCAGATCGAGCGCATCCTGAGGATCAACGGCCTGAACGCGATCACTGACGACGTGGTGGAAGCTGCACGCAGCACCCTCGTGATCGGTGTCACTTAGCGCTGACAGAACGGTGCCAATCAGCGCTGATATCTACACTTACAGGCGTGGAAAACCGCATGGCGATGCAGTTGCGCCTGCGGGAAATCTTCGAAAAGAACCAGCGCGCCAATGACGCCGTCGCTGTTCTTTGGATGGATCTGGACCGCTTCAAGGAAATCAACGACTCGATCGGCCACATGATCGGCGATCAGCTTCTATGCGTCGTTGCCGAGACATTGTCGGAAGCGCTCGACCGGCGCGGATATGTCTCCCGTTTTGGCGGTGATGAGTTCATCCTCGTCTGTCCCGGAGCGAATCGCGCCGGCGCTCAGGCCATTGCAGCTGATGTGCTAGGCTATTTCCGCCAGAATTTTGAAATAGCCGGCCATACGCTCTCCGTGACAGCGTCGCTTGGCATAGCCATTGCGCCACAGGACGGTCGCGATGCCGACGAGTTGCTCCAGCATGCCGACATGGCCCTTTATCAGGCCAAGGGAAACGGCAGGAATCGGGCGGTGAGCTTCACCTGGTCCATGAAAGAGCGTTTCAACCGGCTTCACGACATCGAAACCGGCATTCGCACTGCCCTGCGGGATCGCGAAATGTCGCTCCACTTCCAGCCCATCTTCGATCTGGCAAGCGGCAAGGTCGCCAGCTGTGAAGCGCTGCTGCGGTGGACGCATCCCTTGCTCGGATCGATCGCCCCGCGGGAGCTCATTCCCATTGCCGAAAACATCGGGCTCATCAACGAGATCAGCGAGTGGGTACTGGCCGAAGCCTGCGCCGCGGCAGCGGAATGGCCTGAAGACGTACGCTTGTCGGTCAACATATCGCCTGCCGTGTTCCAGTCGGCCGATCTTCCGCGGATCGTGATCAGTCATCTGATGGCGACGGGTTTGCCGGCCCGGAGGCTGGAACTTGAGGTAACCGAAAGCGTGCTCCTGGTGGATGAGCCACGCACCAATGCGATGCTGCTCGACCTGCGGAAGATCGGGCTTCGACTGGCACTCGACGATTTCGGCACGGGCTATTCTTCGCTCAGCTATCTGAGCGCTTTTGCTTTTGACACGATAAAAGTGGACGAAAGCTTCATGCGCATTGTGAATACCAGTCCCGAAACCCAGGCTGTGATCCGCGCCATCATCTTCCTGGCTGCGGAACTGGGCATGGATACGGTGGCGGAAGGCATCGAGAGCGACGGCCAGCTGAGTTATGCCAGCGACACTGGCTTCAATTATGCGCAAGGGTTCCTGTTGTGCCCACCGGTGCCCCGTGCAGAGATCACTCGTATGCTGTCGGAAAGCTTTGACATCGGGACGCAACGCAGCTTGCGCTCGCGTCAGCTGCTGCGCAAACGCGCCTGATCCTGGAGCGTTTGCCGGGGCTGACAATCGTAGCGGAAACAGCATATGAGCATCCGGATGCTCGATAGACCCCGTTTCTCGTTTCAGATCGCCGCAACCGACGGAAAAGCCCGGACCGGGGTGCTCTCCATGAGGCGCGGCGACATTCGCACGCCTGCCTTCATGCCCGTCGGCACCGCAGCGACGGTCAAGGCCATGCGTCCAGCGGAAGTGCGGGCCGCTGGCGCCGACATCATTCTGGGCAACACCTATCATTTGATGCTGCGTCCGGGGGCCGAGCGCATGGCGCGGCTGGGGGGCCTGCACAGGTTCATGAGTTGGGATCGTCCGATCCTGACCGACAGCGGTGGCTATCAGGTGATGAGCCTGTCCGCCTTGACGAAGCTCAAGGAAGAAGGCGTCGCCTTCTCCAGTCATATCGACGGGTCCAAGCACCTGCTCACGCCCGAGCGTTCGATGGAGATACAGCGCCTGCTTGGCAGCGATATCGTCATGGCGTTCGACGAGTGCACGAAAAACGGGGCCTCGCGTGATGAGGCCGCGCAGTCGATGGAGCGATCGATGCGCTGGGCGCGACGGTCGCGAGAGGGCTTCGACGCGGGGGGAGATCACGCCGGGCGGTCTGCGTTGTTCGGGATACAGCAGGGATCACTGGACGAGGATCTGCGTCTTCGGTCCGCCCAGCAGCTCATGGAGATCGGCTTCGACGGCTATGCGGTGGGCGGCCTTGCCGTGGGGGAAGGGCAGGAGGCCATGTTCGCCACGCTGGACTTCGCGCCCGGCCAGCTCCCGGTTGATCGCCCTCGCTATCTGATGGGCGTCGGCAAGCCCGACGACATCGTGGGCGCCGTCGAGCGTGGCATCGACATGTTCGATTGCGTGCTGCCCACGCGATCGGGACGGAACGGGCAGGCATTCACCTGGACCGGCCCGCTCAATATCCGGAACGCGCGCTTTGCCGAGGATGAGGCGCAGCTAGACGAGCGCTGCGGCTGCCCGGTTTGCGCGACCTGGAGCCGCGCTTATCTCCATCATCTGGTGAAGGCCGGAGAAATGCTGGGCGCAATGCTGATGACGCAGCACAACATCCACTTCTATCAGGCGCTGATGCAGGGCATCCGCGACGCGATCGCCAACGGCAGGTTCGCGTCCTTTGCCCAAAGCTTCAGGGCGGATTATCTGCGTAAGTAGCCAGTCAGTCCAGAACGGCGATGTCGATACAGAACACGCCTTCTTCCTCGTCACGCTTCAACGGCGAACGTAGTTGACGCGACAGGCCGGTCAGGACCCGATCGAATCGGCCTTCCAGCTTCGACTGCAACGAGGGAGTAGTCCGCAACGCTTCCGACTCGACTCGCAGTTGGGCCCGGTTGGGCTCATCTTCCCGAGGCTGAACCGAGATACTGATGGTCGGCCCAGAGTCGCAGAGCATCGCAAGTTCGACCAGTTCGGTGGTCAGGAAGGCAACCGGCACCGCCACGTCCTGACTCACATGAAGGTCCGCGCTGTCGATCTGGATCTTCAGCCTTGCGCCGCTCTCCGGAGCCGTGGCGCGCAGGCTGGCTGAAAGCTCGCTGATCAGGGGCCGTATCGAAACGCCGCGATTTTCTTCCAGCTCGGCATAGTGATTGCGATGAACGACCGACAAGGCGTCGACGCGGCGCTGGATGGAGCTATAGGCATCCACGGCGTCCGATGTGGCCGCAGATCGGCTGTGCAGGTTGATGAGGCTGGCTATGATCTGGAGGTTGTTCTTCACTCGATGGTGTACCTCCCGCGTAAGCTTGCGCTGGCGCACGAGGCTTTCGGCCATTTCGGCCTCATGGGTCGCGACATCTTCGCTGATCGCGCGAAAGGTCTCGCCAAGATCCGCAATCTCCTGGGCCGGCGTACGTACCCGCGCGAAGGGCTCCAGCACTACGCCAGGCTGATAAGCGGCCACGGCTCTGCGAAGCATCACCAGCGGCTGAATAAGCAGCCGGTTGACCACGAACCAGCCGATGGCGGCCGCCGCAATCCACATGAGCACCGGGAGGAACAGCAGGAGCATTCGGGCCACCGTTTTAGGCGGCAGATATCTCTCCAGTATCAACGTCAGATCGGTCCCGTCGACACGGCTTGAAACACGTTCGAGCGTCCCGCCCTCAAAAGGCGCGCGAGTAGCATTCAAGGCAAGCTGCCTCGTGCCTTGCGCGAGTATCGTGCGGCGATTGGTCAATGCGGCAGCGGCATTGGCAATCTGGTTCAGATGGTCGCGCCCGTAAAACACCAGACCGATCATGCTTCCTTCGAGAACGGGTGTTCTTACCAGAAGGCTCTCATGCTCTGGAAGCAGTTCGACAGCCTGCCCGGAAAAGCGGCGTCCGGCGGGAAGGTTGACGGAAGACCCGCCATGCGTGGCGCAAATGCGCCTGCCTGATCGATCGAAGATCTCGAACCGCGTGTCCAATGACGTCCCTGCCCGCATGAAGCTGTCGAGCCGTGCGCACTGACGTGGATCTTCGATAGCGCGGCCTAGTGCGTTAGCCCCGATCTGCAACGCCATCCGGTCGGCGGCAAATTCGGCGGTCAGCGAGCGTACGCTCTGCATCGCTTCCATCTGGAGGATGGCGCGTCGTTCCGCATCGGATGTGCGTATGGCCTGGAGCGATGCGAGCAGGGCGACCAGCCCCAGGGGAAACAACGCCAGCGTCAATATAAAGAACATCTTGACGCCGGTCGAGTGGAACGAAAATAAGCCTACCGCCCGCGATGGCGGGGGAGAACCGGCAGTGTCGCCCACATCTTACCCGATCAATCCAGCTTGCTGAGAAGGTCTAGCATCTCAGGCGGAATCTCTTCCTGCACAGCATTCTGGTACACGGAGCGAAGGACGTTGCCAACGTTTTGATCGGGACTACCGCCGCGCGCGACACGCTGCGTTCCTTTTCGGGGTTTCTTTCCCGAGTTCTGGGCGGGATTGGAAGACGACGATACTTCTCCCGCGGCTGCGGACGCGTCCAATGGTGCCATCGCATCCGGTCGCATGTCAGAAGAACCCAAAATTCGCCCCTTTTTCGCCTATTACACAAATTGCCAAGTTAAGGATGACATCGCTTCATCCTATTTCCACGTCAATGCTGCTGACCTAAAAAAATGGCTCCGCTATTTAATCTTGCTCGGAACAAAAAAACCGAACGGCCGTGAAACAAATTGTAATGTGGTTGGTTCCGGCATCACGATATTTTTTCATCGGCACTCTGGTAGAACCAGGGGCGCGATGTCCGGGCGGGAAACCTTATCACGGATCGGGGGCTTGCATTAGAGCAATGTGCCCTCCATCCTTAAAGCGTGTTTCCGGCCCTGCATCATGCTGCCGACCGCACTGAGGGAGACAGGTTTCATTATGTCGCTGGGCCAGCAATTACATCCGCACCTACCATTTCTTCGCCGCTATGCCCGTGCGCTGACGGGTAGTCAGGCCCATGGCGACGCCTATGTCCGCGCCACCCTGGAAGCCATCGTTGCCGCTCCGGAAGAGTTTCCGCGTGATGTCGATCCGCGTCTTGGCCTGTATCGCACCTTCCATGCCATCTGGGCGTCCTCGCATGTGGACGATGAGCCGGTGGGCGCCGTTGGTGGCGATCATGAAGCCATTGCCCGTGCGCGCCTTGCCCGTATCACCCCCTTGTCGCGTCAGGCGCTGCTCCTGACGGCCATGGAAGGGTTCTCGTCGGAAGATGCAGCCTATCTGATCAATGTCTCGGCGCATGATGTGGACGCTCTGGTCAGCGAAGCCCTGGCGGAGATCGAAGCGCAGACGCGGGCGAAAGTCCTCATCATCGAAGACGAGCCGATCATCGCCATGGATATCGAGACCATCGTGCGGGACCTCGGCCATGACGTCACCGCCATAGCAGTGACTCGCGACGAAGCGGTGCGAGAAGCGATGGCCGATCGGCCTGGTCTGGTTCTGGCGGATATCCAGCTGGCCGATGATTCCAGCGGCATAGATGCCGTGAAGGATATCCTGGCGGAATTTGCCGTTCCGGTAATATTCATCACCGCTTTTCCAGAACGCTTGCTGACGGGCGAACGGCCCGAGCCTACGTTCCTGATCACAAAGCCGTTCCAGCGATCGACGGTGAAGGCTGCTATCGCTCAGGCATTGTTCTTCGACGAGGCTACGGCACCAGCTTAAGATAATGGCAGCAGCGTTCATTGCCGTTATCGACAGGATACAGTGAGGCTTTTGGGAACATCGTTCAATCGAAGGTGTTATTGATGCGTAACGAACGGGAGAGCCAGAATGCCGGACGAGCAACAGCATATTAATACGGACGACGCGCGGGCAGGATCGACGCCGCACATCGTACGCTATGTGCTCGTTATCTCGCTTACGCTGGTGATCCTCGTGATGGCGCTGTTGCTGCTTTTGTGACTGCGTGTTGAAGGCTGACTTGCCTCTAGAAATGCGATCGGGAAATACCGCTTTGAACCTAATGAGTATGCTGCCTCAATCGCTGAACCATATCGCCTCGGAATCGCACGCGTGATGGCTGTCGCAAATGCCGGCAATCCTGCGTTCGACGTGGAGGAGGGTGACGCCATTGCGATACCGGAGGAGCGGCAGGCTCTCTCCGACGTCGACTTCAAGCGCGAGCTTGCAGCCGTCATTCCCCATCTGCGCGCATTTGGCCGGTCGCTGTCGGGTAATCGCGATCTGGCGGACGATCTAGTTCAGGAAACCCTCCTGAAGGCTTGGGCGGCGCGATCGCGCTTTCAGGCCGGCACGAACATGCGGGCCTGGACGTTCATCATTCTGCGCAATCATTACCTGTCTCAGATGCGGCGTTCGCGGTTTCGGGGCGAATGGGATGACCTGACGGCTGACCGCTTGCTGGCGGCGCCTGCCGGGCAGGACAAGCATATCGAGCTTGCGGATATGCAGCGTGCGTTGCTGCAGTTGCCCCAGCCGCAACGCGAGGCGCTGATCCTGGTCGGTGCCGGCGGCTTCGCTTATGAGGAAGCGGCCGAAATCTGCGGGGTTGCGGTCGGCACTATCAAGAGCCGCGTTGCACGTGGCCGTGCAGCGCTCGAGCAGATGATGGACAGCGGTGACTTACCCACTCGTCGCGGGCAGATCACGAGCGAGAATGGCGTGCTCGACGAAATCATGGGCGACGTGGAAAAGCTAAGTCAGGGCCGCTGACCCGGCTCGGCTGATTGTCAGATCCGGTCGAGCTTGGCCAGTAACCCGAGCATATCGTCGGGGAGTGCAAGGGACCGGTTGTCGTACGCTGCAGACAATGCCCGGGCGATACCATCTTTCGCCGACGGCAGTTGCACGGTCACAAAGTGCGACACAGGATCCTTTCCTCGTTCACTCGATGTTTTATTTTGCTTTATCATGAGGTATTGAACGACCCGAATAAGTAAAAGGTTGCGCGCGATTTTCCAGTTGTTGCAAGTGAATGCGCCGAACCGAATGAGAGGCCAGCACCGTGCATAGCGACAGCATCGCCGCCAGTCGCGTTTCCTTGTTGGACGGCGGTCAGTCCGTAGCTCGTGCCGAGGCCCATGCGCCGTTTCTCGCGCGCATGCTGATGCGCTATCCGGAACTTGCGGTTCAGCTTGCGGCAGGAGACTTCGACAAGGCACTGGCGGGCGTCGGATCGGCCGGCGCCGATGCGGCTTCCGTAGGGCAGGCTTTGCGGCGGGAGAGGGGCGCTTTGGCGCTGGTGACGGCCATTGCCGACCTGTCCGGAGCATGGGACCTCGACCGCGTGGTGTCGACGCTTTCCGATTTTGCCGACGACGCTCTTGATCGCGCGATCGCCGCCGCCTTTGCCGAGCGATACCCCGGAGAACCACAGCGCGGCTTTGCCGTCATTGCCCTTGGCAAGCATGGCAGCCGCGAGCTGAACTACAGCTCCGACATAGACCCCATCCTGATCTTCGATCCCGCCACGCTGCCACATCGGGAGCGCGAGGAGCCCATCGACGCCGCCGTTCGCATCGCCAAACGCGTCACCGAATTGTTGAGCGCCAGGGACGGCGACGGCTATGTCTTCAGGGTAGATCTGCGCCTCCGCCCTTCGCCCGAAGCGACGCCCATCGCTCTCCCGGTCGAAGCAGCCATCAGCTATTACGAATCCATGGCGGCGGGATGGGAGCAAACGGCATTCATCCGTGCGCGGGTCGCGGCTGGCGACAGGGCGCTGGGGGAATATTTCCTCCGCTCGATCCGGCCGTTCGTGTGGCGAAGGTCACTCGATTTCAGTGCGATCGACGCGATCACCGACGTGTCCCGCCGTATCAGGGACCATTATGCGCAGGGGCAGGCATTCGGGCCGGGTTACGATCTGAAAAGGGGCCGGGGTGGAATTCGCGAAGTCGAGTTTTTCGCGCAGGTACATCAGCTGATCCATGGCGGCCGCAATGCCGCGCTTCGGCCGGGCGCCACGCGCGAAGCAGTGCGCGCGCTTGGCGAGGCCGGGATCATCGATGCCGACACCGCAACTCGGCTGGACGCGGCCTATGTTCTGCTGCGAACGATCGAGCATCGCCTGCAGATGGTGGACGACCGGCAGACGCATGAATTGCCGCTTGGTGAAGCGAGCCTCGACAACGTGGCGCGGCTGCACGGGTTGGCGGATGGCCAGTCCCTCCTTGCGCTGCTGGCGCCGCACGTCGGGTGGGTCGGAGGAAACTATGACAAGCTTGTCCGGGAGGAGGCGACCGAGCAGTTGTCGCGCGATCCCGTGGTGCTCAACGCTCAACTGGCGGACTTCGGCTTTTCCGATCCGGAGTTCCCTGCGGCGCGGATTGCGCACTGGCGCTCCGGCGGCTTGCGGGCGCTGCGCAGTTCGGCGGCGCGGTCGGCGCTCGAGGAACTGCTGCCCACGTTGATGGAAGCGCTGGCGAAAGCGCCGGACTCCAACGCCGCCTTGAACCGGCTGGACGATGTCATCGCGCGGCTGCCAAGCGCCATAAACTTCTTCAAGCTGCTGACGACCCGCCCGGCGGTCGTGCAACTGCTGGCAGAGATATTGAGCCACGCGCCGACGCTGGCGGAGGCGCTCGCCCGGCGTGTCGAGCTGCTGGATAGCCTCATCGACGCCAGCGCGTTCGATCCCCCGCCGCCCGTGCCGATCCTCGCGGAGCAACTTGGCGCGCTGGAGTCGGGTGACGATTATCAGATGCTGCTGGACCGGGTGCGGCAACGGGTGGGCGACAAGACGTTCGCGCTGGGCGCGCAGATCGTGCGCGGATCGGCAGACCCGCTGGAGGTGGCCGCGGGCTATTCCCGCGTGGCGGAAGCGGCCATCGAGGTTCTGGTACAGGGCACTATCGTCGAATTCGAAGCGGCGCATGGCCGCGTACCCGGCGGCGAGCTGGTGATATTGGCCTTGGGTCGGCTGGGCGGCGGGGCCCTCACTCATGCGTCCGATCTCGATCTCATCTACTTGTTCTCCGGCGATTTTGCCGCGGAGTCCGATGGTCCAAAGCCGCTTGGCGCCACCCAGTATTTCAACCGTCTGGCGCAACGCATCACGAATGCGTTGTCGGTGCAGACCGGCTCCGGACCGCTATATGAAGTCGACACCCGGCTCCGCCCTTCAGGCGCGCAGGGGCTGCTGGCCGTCAGCTTCGACAGCTTCGCACGGTATCAGCGCGAGGCGGCGTGGGCGTGGGAGCATCTCGCGCTCACCCGGGCGCGCCCGGTGTTCGGTTCGCAGGCGGCCCGTTCGGCGATCCAGAAGATCATCGACGACACGCTGGCGATGCCACGCGATCTGGACGCGCTTGTCCGCGCCGCCGTCAAGATGCGCGCTGATATCGCCACGCATAAACCTCCGGCCGGGCCGCTCGATGCGAAGCTCGTGCCGGGCGGGCTCGTGGATCTCGAATTTCTGGTTCACGTGACGCAATTCCTGACGCGCAGCGCCTTTACGCCCAATCTGCGCGAGGCTCTGCGGCAGTTGATCGCGGCGGGCCATCTGCCGGAATCGCTGCTGCCTGCGCACGACCTGATCACGCGGTTCCTTCTCGTCTCGCGGCTGGTTTCGCCCAAGTCTACCGAGCCGCCTATAACGACCCGGCCTCTGGTGGCGCGCGCTTGCGCGGCCGAGGATTGGGACGTGCTGCTTGCAAGCTACGCGGCGGCGCGGCAGGACACTCAGGACCAATGGAGTGCGATTGTCGAACGCCATGCAGGGGGTGCATAATGCTGAACGTGGGTGACACGGTGCCGGACATCGCGTTGGTAGACGGGGAGGGCGAGAGCTTCACCTTGGCCGATTACGCGGGCAAGCCGGTCGTGCTCTATTTCTACCCCAAGGCCGATACGCCCGGATGCACGAGCGAGGCGCAGGACTTCACGTCAATGGCCGAGGCATTCGCGCAAGCCGATGCGGCCGTGATCGGCGTGTCGAGGGACAAGCCTGCGAAGCTCAAGAAATTTGCCGATAAATATGGTCTGAAGGTCAGGCTTGGATCGGATGAGCCGGGCACTTTCTGCGAAGCTTTTGGAACATGGGTCGAAAAGTCGATGTATGGCCGCCAGTATATGGGCGTGGAACGCTCGACATTCCTGGTAAATCCAGAGGGCGTGATCGCCCGCGTCTGGCCGAAGGTTAAGGTCAAGGGTCATGCCGACGAGGTCTTCGAGGCGCTGAAATCGCTCTGATCGCCAGTACCTTAAGCCCTGACATCGTGCCGAATCGTTACAGCGCCGTGGTATTAAGTTGCGCTGCTCAACCGATCGCGTTTGGCGATGAACCGATTGTAGCTTCGGCCGTAAATACCTCACAAATCCCTAAAAATGGCGATTTTTGAGGCTAGGCAGGCAGTCCATTCAACGCTTCACCCCGCCGACGTGCCGGTTGAACGCTGAAAATTAACCCTGTGCTTGCTTAATTAACCGGGTTCGGGAGACAAGGCGACGGGGGCAGTTCAAACTGCTTTAAAACAAGGTTCACCATTCGTTGCTTCGGCAACGGGATGGCAAAATCGGGGTTCGCATGTCGCATCGTCATATAACCAACGACAAGAATAGATCTTTGTTCCAACGTTTCGCGTTTTCCTCTGCCAAGACCTTCGTTGCCGCTTCCGCCGCTTTTCTGGCTTGCGCTGCTGCTCCGGCATCCGCCGCCGATGAAGACGGTCCTTACGGAGATGTGACGGCCGCTGACCTCGCTCCCGCTGTTCAGGCTCCCAACGACGCCGGTTTCTCCTCCCTGTTCTCCAGCTGGAAACGGATGGACAATGTGGCGCAGGCGTCCGTCTACATCCCTTCGGGCCGCCCGGTCCAGAAACTGAGCCTCACCAGCAACTTCGGCGTTCGCTCCGATCCGTTCAATGGCTCCAGCCGGATGCACAAGGGCATCGACATTCCCGGTCCCGTCGGTACGCCGATCTATGCAACGGCCGACGGCGTCGTGAATCGCGCTGAATGGGCCAGCGGCTACGGCAATCTGGTCGCGATCTCGCACGGTAACGGCATGGAGACTCGCTATGGTCATATGTCCAAGCTCGTCGTCGCTCCCAACACCCGCGTGCATCGCGGCCAGCTGATCGGCCTCATGGGTTCGACCGGCCGCTCGACGGGCAGCCACCTCCATTACGAAGTCCGCGTTGCGGGCAATGCCATCAATCCGCTGCCCTTCGTGGCCGGCGCAGATTATCTCGTTGCGCTGAACACCAAGCCGCCGATCGCGATGGGCGGCCCGACGCCGCGCCAGGAAAAGAACGCCGATTGAATTTCGGCTGAGGGAATTTAGTTCGCGCTTTGCAACGGCCCAGGAGCGTAGAGCTTGCCGGGCCTTTTGCTTGTCCCTATCTAAGAGCGCATGACAGACATCGACCTCACGCCTTCCGCCGCTTCCCGCGTCGCCGCCATCGCGCTGCGCCAGGGCAAGGCCGCGATCCTGCGCCTCGCGGTCGAGGGCGGCGGCTGCTCGGGCTTCCAGTACCGCTTCGGGCTTGCCGATGCGGTTGATGCCGAGGATGTCAGTGTCGAGCGGGACGGCGTGACTTTGGTGGTCGATCCGATGAGCCTCGATCTCGTGCGCGGCGCGGCTGTCGATTATGTCGAGGATCTGGGCGGCGCGGCGTTCAAGGTGACGAATCCCAATGCGACCGCCGGCTGCGGCTGCGGGTCGAGCTTTTCCGTTTAGGGAATTTATCGGCGGCGGCGGCGCTTTGGCTGGCCCCCGGACATAGCTTTGGCTAACAGGTGCCATGCGCATCGCCACTTTCAACATCAACGGGATCAAGGCCCGCCTGCCGCGCCTGATCGAATGGCTGAACGAGACGCAGCCGAGCGTCGCGTGCCTGCAGGAAATCAAGACATCCGACGAGACCTTCCCGGTGAAGGATATCGAGGATGCGGGCTATGGCGCGATCTGGCATGGGCAGAAGGGGTTCAACGGCGTCGCGATCCTGGCCCGCGGCCAGGTTCCCAAGAAAGTCCGCCGCGGCCTGGAGGGCGAGCCGGAGGACGAGCACAGCCGCTATATCGAGGCGGATGTGGATGGCGTCCGCATCGCCAGCATCTACTTGCCCAATGGCAATCCGCAGCCGGGGCCGAAATTCGATTACAAGCTGCGCTGGATGCGGCGCCTGCGCGAGCGGGCCGCCGAGATCCGGGCCGAGGAAGTGCCCGCAGTGCTGGCGGGCGATTATAACGTGATCCCCCGCGACAAGGACACCTACTCCGTTTCCGCGATGGCGAGCGACGCGCTGATGCAGCCGGAGAGCCGCGCCGCCTATCGCCGGATGCTCGGCGACGGGTGGACCGACGCGCTGCTCAGCCGCCATCCGCAGGGCGGCGTGTGGACCTATTGGGATTACCAGATGAACGCCTGGCCCCGCGACGCGGGCTTCCGGATCGACCATCTTCTGCTCAGCCCCGCCGCCGCCGACCGGCTATACGATGCGCAGGTCGACAAGGACTTTCGCGGCCGGGAAAAGGCCAGCGACCATGCGCCGGTGTGGGTGGAGT
The DNA here is from genome assembly GCF_033795625.1 of Sphingobium sp. Lineage (GTDB taxonomy): Bacteria > Pseudomonadota > Alphaproteobacteria > Sphingomonadales > Sphingomonadaceae > Sphingobium. The sequence continues at coordinate 13,226 of NZ_JARYGI010000048.1, forward strand.
TGCAGTAGCGCTTCCGAGGTGTGTCGAGCCGCAAGGCGACGCAGGCGACGCTACATCATTTCCGTCGGGTGGAGATTGCGATAGGCTGCCTTGCCAAACAGACATCCGCAATCAAAACGATCAAAGGCGTCATGGAACGGCAACTCCAGGCCGTCAGTCGCCTCCTGCTTTGCGAATAACGCATCGCATCACCCCACCGCCTGCACCGCGCCAGCGACCGGCTCCGGCAAGGCGCGCAGGCTCTCTTCCGCGGTCGGCTCGCGCGCCAGCACGTCGAGCGCGTCCAGCCCCTCGATCTCCTTGCCGCCCGTCTCGATATCCAGATCGCGGAAGCGGCGGCCGGAGGATAGCACGCGCGTTTCGAAGCTGCCGATGAAGCTGTTGTAATTCGACACCGCGCTGTTAAGCCCGCTCCCCAGCCGCTTCAGATGCGTCGCCGCCACCGCCAGCCGCTCGTACAGTTCCTTGCCGAGCGCGCCCACTTGCTTCGCCTGATCCTGCATCCGCGCCTGCCGCCAGTGCCCCGCCAGCGTCCGCGCCAAGGGCAGGAACGTCGCCGGACCGCAGATGATTACGCGGTTCTTCGCCGCGCGCTCCCACAGGTCCATGTCCGCCTCCAGCGCGGCAGTGACGAAGTTATCGCCCGGCACATACATGATGACGAAGTCGGGCGCTTTCTCGAATTGCTCCCAATAGGCCTTGCGCCCCAGCGCGTCGGCATGGGTCCGCACTGCGCGCGCATGGTCGGCGAGATAGCGGTCCCGCGGCAGCTGCTCGGTCTGCTCGACCGCATTGAGATAGGCCTCCAGCGAGCATTTGACGTCGACCACCAGTTGCTGGTCGCCGGGCAGGCGGATGATGAAGTCCGGGCGCAGCTTGCCGTCTTCGGTATCGACCGACACCTCCGACTTGAAATCCACGAAGGCGGAAAGCCCCGCCGTCTCGATCAAATTCTTGAACTGCTGTTCGCCCCAGCGTCCGCGCGTCTTGGGTGCGGCGCGCAGGGCGTTCACCAGCTTGGCGGTCTCGTCGCGCACCTGCCCCTGTCCGAGCTTCACTTGCTCGACTGCCTCGCGCAATTCGTGATAGCTGCCGACGCGGTCCTTCTCGACGCGCTGCAGGCCTTCCTCGTAGCGTTTCAGTGTCGTCTCGACAGGTTGCAGCAGCGCCTTCAACTGCGCCTCGCCCTTCTGGTTCGCCTGATCGAAGCGCTGGTCGGCGCGCTCCAGAAACGCCTTCTGCGCCTGTTCCAGAAGTTTACCGCCGATCTCGCTGAACTGCGCGGAGAGCTGTTCCTTCGCTTCGGTGAGCCCGCGAATCTGCTCCTGAAACGCCTCCGTGCGCGCCATCTGTTCTGACCGGAATGCCGCCAGATCGCGCAAGGCCGCCTCACGCTCCGCCTGCACCATATCAAGCCGCGCCGACAGCAAAGCTGTCTGCTCGGCCCGCTCCCGCGCCACCGCCAGATCGCGCTCGGCGGCGTCGCGTCGCGCTGTCGCGCTGTCGATCCGGGAGGTCAGCGCCGCCATTCCCTGCCCGCGCAGCACCCAGCCGACACACACGCCGCCCAGCAAGGCCAAGAGAATGAAGACGAGGGAGATCGGGTCCATGGATGCTTTCCGTCAGAAGAACGAAAAGAGAACCTATCGGACCGGAGGCAGGGTGGCAACCCTCCTCAAAAAGAAGAGGCTTAGGCGGCCTTGGCCGATTCCTTGCGCTGCTTGTTGAGCTTCTTCAGCACCATTTCGCGCTTCAACCGCGAAAGGTGGTCGATGAACAGCACGCCTTCCAGGTGATCCATCTCATGCTGCAGGCAGGTCGCGAGCAGCCCGTCCAGCTCTTCCTCGCGGATGCGGCCATCGCGGTCCATCCAGCTTGCGCGGATCTTCGCGGGGCGCTCCACTTCGGCATATTGTTCGGGGATCGACAGGCAACCCTCCTGATACACCGAAAGGTCCTGAGAACCCTCCAGTATCTGCGGGTTGATGAACACCATCGGATGCTTGACGGGCGGGCCGTCCTCTTCCTCCGGCTCCTGCAAGTCGATGACGAGCACCCGCTTGGGCACGCCGATCTGGATCGCGGCGAGGCCGATGCCCGGCGCGTCGTACATCGTGTCGAACATGTCGTCGATCAGCCGCTGTAGATCGGCGTCGATCGCCTCCACGGGCGTGGAAATAGTGCGCAACCGGGGGTCCGGAGTCTCGATAATCGGAAGAATGGCCATAAGGCTAAAATATGGGCAGAACGCAAAAAGATCAAGTCACGCGGCGGTTTATCCCACTGGCCGCCGCGCCCGCAATGCCTGCGCTAATGTGCCCTCGTCCAGATAATCGAGTTCCCCGCCGACCGGCAGGCCATGCGCCAGTTGCGTCAGCCGCACCGGAAATCGCTCCAGCCGCTCGACGATATAATGGGCGGTCGTCTGCCCCTCCAGCGTCGCATTCATCGCCAGCACGACTTCATCGATGCCGCCCGCGGCCACGCGGCTGACCAGCGCGTCGATGGAAAGATCCTCCGGCCGCACCCCCTCCAGCGCCGACAGCCGCCCGCCCAGCACATGGAAACGCCCCGGAAACAGCCGCGACTTGTCGAGCGCCCAGAGGTCCGACACATCCTCCACCACGCACAGCGCGCGCGCATCCCGGCGCGGATCGGTGCAGATGCCGCACGGATCGACGGTATCGACATTGCCGCACAAAGCGCAGGTCGACAGCCGCTCCTCCACCGCCTCCAGCGCCCGCCGCAACGGCCCCAGCGCCAGCTCCCGCTTCTTCAGCAAATGCAGCACCGCCCGCCGCGCCGAACGCGGTCCAAGACCGGGGAGGCGAGAGAGCGCCTGCGTCAACGCTTCGATTTCAGGAGAGGCCATGGAGCCCAACATAGGTGATGACTGGCGCGGAGAGAAGCCGGTCATCACCTATTCGCTTCTGCAGGCCACATTTCCCGGCGTGGTCAGGAGATTGCCCCTGACCTGGAAATGTTCGGAGGGGCTTGCGTTGACCCGCGACAAGGGCTTGAGAGGACGCCATGCGCATCATCTACATGGGAACCCCGCAATTCGCCGTGCCGGGGTTGGAGAAGCTGGTCGGGGCGGGCCATGAAATCGTCGCGGTCTACAGCCAGCCGCCGCGTCCGGCGGGGCGCGGCAAGGGCCTCCGTGCGTCGCCGGTGCAGACTCGTGCGGAGGCGCTGGGCCTGCCCGTGCATACCCCGATCGGCTTGAAGGACCCGGAAGCGCAGGCACTGTTCGCCGCCCATGCAGCGGACGTGGCGATCGTCGCCGCCTATGGCCTGATCCTGCCGCGCGCGATCCTCGACGCGCCCAAACGCGGCTGCCTCAACATCCACGCCTCGCTGCTGCCCCGATGGCGCGGCGCGGCTCCGATCCAGCGCGCGATACTGGCGGGCGATCACGTCACCGGCGTCACCATCATGGACATGGAGGCGGGGCTCGACACCGGCCCGATGCGCGCCAAGCATGTCACGCCGATCGAGAACAAGACGGCCGGGGAACTCACGGAGGAACTCGCCGACGCAGGCGCGATCCTGATGGCGCAGGTGCTGGAGGACCTCGACGCCTTCCCTCCGATGGCGCAGCCCGATGAGGGCGTCACCTATGCGGCGAAGATCGACAAGGCGGAATCGAAGATAGACTTCACCGCCGACGCGCCCGTCGTGGAGCGGCAGGTCCGCGCTTTCAATCCCGCCCCCGGCGCCTTCTTCAGCTATGGCGGCGAGCGGTTCCGCATCCACGCCGCCCATGTCGAGGCGCGGAGTGGCGCTGCGGGCGCGTTGCTGGACGACAGCCTGCTGATCGGCTGCGGCACGGGAAGCATCCGCCCGACCCTGATCCAGCGCGCCGGCAAGGCGGCCATGCTGCCCGGCGAACTGCTCCGCGGCTTCGACATGCCTGCCGGGTCGCGCGTGGATGATTGAGCATGCCGTCCCCTCAACCGTTCGTCCTGAGCGAAGTCGAAGGACCAGTCTGAGCGTAGGCGAAGACACTTCACTTCGTTCAGCAGAACCCTTCGACAAGCTCAGGGCGAACGGACTGAGGACATCATGACTCGCTTCGCCTTCACCGTGGAGTTCGACGGCCGCCCCTTCATGGGCTGGCAGCGGCAGGCGCATGGCCCCTCGGTCCAGCAGGCGATCGAGGACGCGATCACCGCCGTCACCGGGGAAAGCGCCACGATCCATGCCGCTGGCCGCACCGACGCCGGCGTCCACGGCATCGCGATGCGCGCCCATGCCGACATCGCTAAGCCCCTCACGCCGTTCCGCCTGATGGAAGCCCTCAACGCGAAGATGCGCAGCCAGCCCGTCGCGATCACCGCCTGCGTGATCGTCCCCGACGACTGGCACGCCCGCTTCTCCTGCACCGCGCGGTCCTATGTGTACCGTATCGTCAACCGCCGCCCGCCGCTGACCTGGGAAAAGGGGCTAGCGTGGCGCGTCACCCAGCCTTTGGACGCGCAAGCAATGCACGAGGCCGCGCAGCAACTCATCGGCCTGCACGACTTCACCACCTTCCGCTCGGTGCACTGCCAGTCCGCCAGCGCGATCAAGACGCTCGACCGGCTCGACGTCATCCGCAGCGGCGACCGCATCGATATCCACGCCGCGGCGCGCTCTTTCCTGCATCATCAGGTCCGATCGATGGTCGGCTGTCTCGCCTTCGTCGGCACCGGAAAATGGTCCGCCGAAGATCTCCGCGCCGCGCTGGAGGCAAAGGACCGCGCCGCGCTCGGCCTCAATGCCCCGCCCGACGGGCTCTATTTCGTGAGCGCCACATATCCTTGAAAAGCCGCCAAACCTCCGTTCGTGCTGAGTAGGGACTGAGCGAAGTCGAAGGCCCGTATCGAAGCATCCGCGCAGGATATCCTTCGATACGCCACTTCGACTTCGCTCAGCGGCTACTCAGGACGAACGGTACGACAGGCACCGCCATTTGCACCCCATCGCACTTTCGTCTATTGGCCGCGGTTACAGCCCCGGCAACCGCTGATCCTCTTCGATTCGCGTCTGCCGGGGCGCATTGTTTTTGCAAATCAGGGATATGCCCATGGCCCGTCGCCGCCAGATCTACGAAGGCAAAGCCAAGATCCTTTACGAGGGTCCCGAACCCGGCACGCTGATCCAGTATTTCAAGGACGACGCGACGGCCTTCAATGCGCAGAAGAAGGGCACGATCTCCGGCAAGGGCGTCCTCAACAACCGCATCTCCGAGCATATCTTCACGCTTCTCGCGCAGATCGGCGTCCCCACGCACTTCATCCGCCGCCTCAACATGCGCGAGCAGCTGATCCGGCAGGTCGAGATCATTCCCATCGAAGTGATCGTCCGCAACGTCGCGGCTGGGTCCCTGAGCAAGAAGCTCGGTATCGAGGAAGGCACGCAGCTTCCCCGCACGCTGATCGAATATTGCTACAAGGACGATGCGCTGGGCGATCCGATGATCTCCGACGAGCATATCGCCTGCTTCGGCTGGGCCAGCCAGGAGGAGATGCACGACATCGCCGACATGGCGATTCGCGTGAACGACTTCATGTGCGGCCTGTTCGCGGCCATCGGCATCCGCCTGATCGACTTCAAGCTGGAATTCGGCCGCATCTGGGACGGCGATTTCAGCCGCGTGATCCTGGCCGACGAGATCAGCCCGGACGGCTGCCGCCTGTGGGACGCGGTGACGAACGAAAAGCTCGACAAGGACCGCTTCCGCCGCGACCTCGGCGGCGAAGTCGAGGCCTATCAGGAAGTCGCCCGCCGTCTGGGCCTCCTCCCCGAAGGCGCGGAAAACGCGATCCTCGACATGGAAACCCACCGCAAGAAGCGCGGGATCTGAAGGGGCGGGGTTGGTTCATGGAACCACCCCTCACCGTTCGGGCTGAGCTTGTCGAAGCCTTCCACTGAACGAAGTGAAGTGCCTTCGACTTCGCTCAGGCTGCCCCTTCGACAAGCTCAGGGCGAACGGGGCAGTTGGGTTGCACCTCACCCCTTCATCTCCACGCACATTTAGTCTAGGGGGTGGCGCAACGCGCACCGCTAGGAGTCTGACCCCATGAAAGCCCGCATTTTCGTAACCCTGAAGGGCGGCGTGCTCGATCCGCAGGGCAGGGCGATCCATCATGCGCTGAGCGGCCTCGGCTTCGGCGGCGTCAATGATGTCCGCGCGGGCAAGCTGATCGAGCTTGACCTCGCCGACGGCACCAGCGACGAGGACCTCGACGCCATGTGCCGCAAGCTGCTCGCCAACACCGTCATCGAAAACTACCGCATCGAGAAGGTCGCCTGAAATGGCCAGCGCCATGAAAAGCGCCGTCATCGTCTTCCCCGGCAGCAATTGCGACCGCGATCTGGCCGTCGCCTTCGAGCAGGTGACGGGCAACAGGCCGCAGATGGTCTGGCACGGCGACAGCGAATTGCCGCAAGGGCTGGACCTGATCGGCGTGCCCGGCGGCTTTTCCTATGGCGATTATCTCCGCTCCGGCGCGATGGCGGCGCGGTCCCCCGTCATGCAGGCCGTCGCGCAGGCGGCCGCGCGCGGCACTTTCGTCCTAGGCGTCTGCAACGGTTTCCAGGTGCTGACCGAGACCGGCCTGCTCCCCGGCGCTTTGATGCGCAACGCAGGCATCCATTTCGTCTGCCGCGATGTCGCGCTGACGGTCGAGAACACCCAGTCCGCCTTCACCGCCAGATATGAAGCGGGCGAGACGATCACTGTCCCCGTCGCTCATCATGACGGCAATTACTTCGCCGACGACGCGACGCTGGACCGGCTGGAAGGCGAAGGCCGCGTCGCCTTCCGCTATGGAGAGAACGTCAACGGCTCCGCCCGCAACATCGCGGGCATCCTGAACGACGCAGGCAATGTGCTGGGCATGATGCCCCACCCCGAACGCATGATCGAACCCGCCCACGGCGGCACCGACGGACGACGCCTGTTCGAGGGACTGGTCGAGGGGCTGCTGGCGCGGGCCTAGCCGGCGCAGCGGCCTCTTAAAAAAGGACACGCAACGCCGCCATCCTTTGCCACCGCGCACTTCAGGGAATGATCCGCCCGGCCCGCAAGCGCGTGAACAAGTCGAAAAAGGCGTCATCGGTCGGCTGATAGTCCGTGAAGCCCAGCTTGCGGCTCTTGCTCATGTCGGTGACAACTTCGATCGGGCGTCCCAGGTCGGCATCGGTGTGCCAGGGCGACGACAGGCGGCTCAAGTTCGGCTCGACCAGCCCCTCGCGCTCGGCGATGGACTGCCACACGGGCCCCGCATCGGCCATCTGGGCTTCCAGCGGTTGGACGCTGCCATCGAAGTCCGTCGGTTCCAGGCCGAACCATTGCGCGATCCGCCCCCACATCCAGCTCCACCGAAAGACATCGCCGTTGACCACATTGAACGCTTCATTCCGCGCCGACGGAGTGGTCGCCGCCCACAGAAGATGACGTGCAAGAAGCCTGGCGTCGGTCATGTCGGTCAGTCCGTTCCACTGCGCGGCCGAGCCGGGAAAGCGGAACGGACGGCCGGTTTCCTTGCACAATGTCGCATAGACTGCGAGCGTGGTGCCCATGTTCATCGCGTTGCCCACCGCCATGCCGATCACCGTATGCGGGCGATGGACGCTCCAGGAGAAGCCGTCGCGCTCGGCCGCGGCGAACAGTTCGTCCTCCTGCGCATAATAGAAATTCTCCACCTCCAGCCGCCCCTGATCCTCGCGGAACGGCGTCTGCGGCAGGGCACCCTTGCCATAAGCCTCGAACGGCCCGAGATAATGTTTGAGGCCCGTCACCAGCGCGACATGGCGCGTGCTTTGGCCGGGGCGAAGCGCGTCGAGCAGGTTGCGCACCATCGCCGCATTGACGCGAATATTCTCCGCCTCGCTGTCCTGGCGCAACCATGTGGTGATGAACACCGCGTCGGGCCGAAGACCGGAAAGGGCATCGGCGGTGGCGGCCTTGTCCTGCAGATCGACCGCGACGGGCGTCATGTCCTCGCGCGAGAGCGGGCGGCGCGCGAGGCCATACACGCGCCAGCCCTTTTCCATCAGCGCGTCCACGGTCGCACTGCCGACGATCCCGCTCGCCCCCACTACCAAAGCCGTACCGGTCATGACATGCTCCACTCAGTAAATTCAGGGCTGCCGAGGCCCGCAAAGAGTGTTCCAACGGCGCTGCGGCGAAGCCGTTCCGCGATCTTCGCTCTGACCCGACGGAATCCCTTCGGCAGCCGACGAACAGGTCGGGCCGCTCGCCAGCCCCCCCTCAAAACCCCTGTCCTACACACCACCCACCACGCTACGCCATGCGCATGACCCAAGCCAAACACCCTGCTCGCAAGTCCATGCCGGACTCCCCCGCCACGCCCGCGCCGCGCTCTGCGCCGCCATTGACGTGGACAATCGAACGACAGTTCGACTTCGCTGCGGCGCTGGCGATCACCTGCAACGTCGAACAGGCGGCAGCGGCCGTGGGCATGACCCGGCAGAGCGCCTATGCGCTGCGCAAGGACCCCGAAAAGGGGGAGTATTTCCAGATGCTCTGGGAGATGGGGACCTCCAAAAACCCCTAGCCAATGGCTGCGTGATTTGATTCATTGCGGCTGACGGGAGGTGAGGATGCG
>NZ_JARYGI010000049.1:0-21077 GCF_033795625.1 Sphingobium sp.
GACATATGATCGCAATCGATCCGATCAAATTATCCTCTCAGCCTCTTGCAAGAGGGAGCCGTCCACATATGCCGGTTGATCCGCCTCGGTTTCCGTCAAGGTGGCGCAGCGGGCTTTGGCCTACGCCGCTATCTCGTCGATGAGCATCGCCAGCCCAAAGCGGTCCTCAATCATGGAGAGAAGAAGAGCCTGCAAACGGACCGGGTCGTGCTCAGGCCGGGGCCACCTGAAGAGGTCGAGGTTGTCCGGCGTCTCTACCGGATGTTCGTCGTCCAGCGCCGCACCGAGACGGAGATCGCCGCAGCCCTCAATGATGAGGGCATCCTCACTGATCTTGGTCGGCCATGGACGCGCGGAACCGTTCACCAGGTGCTGACCAATGAAAAGTACATCGGCAACAACGTCTACAATCGGGCGTCCTTCAAGCTGAAAGCCAAGCGGGTGGTGAACACGCCCGATATGTGGGTCCGGGGCGATGGGGCTTTCGAGGCGATCGTCGAGCGTGATTTCTTCGAGGCGGCCCAGCGGATTATTCAAGAGCGCAGCCGCCGTTTCACCGACGAGGAGCTTCTTGGTCGGCTGTCAGCGTTGCTCGTTGAGAAGGGTTGGTTGTCGGGCCTCGTGATCGACGAGGTCGAGGACATGCCGTCCAGCTCGACGTTCCGACACCGTTTCGGAAGCCTGGTGCGCGCCTACCAGCTTGTCGGGTACGCCCCGTCGCGGGACTATCGCTATATCGAGACCAATCGAACGCTGCGGACACTGCATCCCGATGTCGTGGCACAGGTCATCGCCGACATTGGCGCGGCCGGCGGCACGGTGCGCCGCGACCCCATCACCGACCTCCTGCATATCAACGACGAGTTCACGGCCTCGCTGGTGATTTCTCGGTGTCACATCAGCCCCGCCGGCGGGCTGCGCTGGAAGGTCCGCTTCGACAGCGGGTTGAGGCCCAGCATCACCATCGTGGCGCGGATGCAGGAAGATAATGCCGCCATACACGACTACTACTTGCTGCCATGGCTGGACGTCGGCACCACGCCGAATCTGAGGCTCGCACCAGAGAACGGCATCCTGCTCGATGCCTACCGCTTCGATACCTTGGAGGCGTTTTTCGATCTGACGCGCCGCGTGCCGCTGAAGGTTGCCGCATGAGCGCGCCGCCCCCCGAAATCCGCTCGGTGCCGGTCGATCTGATCACCATTCTCAACCCGCGGGTTCGCAACAAGCGGATCTTCCAGGAGCTGGTGAATAGCATTGCCCATCTCGGGCTGAAGAAGCCGATCACGGTCAGCCAGCGACCCGGAAAGACGCGGTTTGACCTGGTGTGCGGTCAGGGTCGCCTCGAGGCCTTCATCGCGCTCGGCCAGACCGAAATCCCGGCCATCGTGATCGATGCGGCCGAGGAAGATTGTTACGTCATGAGCTTGGTCGAGAACCTTGCGCGGCGCCAGCACAGCCCATTGGAACTGGTTCACGCCATCGGCGCGCTGAGCGCCCGGGGCTATTCGCACCCGGAGATCGCCGCCAAGGTCGATTTTTCCGTCGAGTATGTCAGTGCGATCTGCCTGTTGCTCGACAATGGCGAGGAGAAGCTGATTGCGGCGGTCGAGCGCGGCGTCATCCCACATTCAATCGCGATGGAAATCGCCCGCGCCAAGGAAGGCGAGGTTCAGCAGGCGCTGGCGCAGGCCTATGAGGAGAAGTCGATCCCGGGCAATCAGGTGCTCGCGATCCGGCAGATCATCGAACAGCGCAACACCAGCGGCAAGCAGCTTCACAAGCGGGGATCGCGGGTTGGTCGCACCCAAAAGCCTGTCACATCGGAGAGCCTGATCCGCGCCTATCAACGCGAAACGGAACGGCAAAAGCTGCTGATCAAGCGCGCCTCCCTGGCGCGCAGCCGGTTGCTGTTCGTCGCCAACGCCATGCGACGTCTGCTGGCTGACGATCATTTCGTGACGCTGCTGCGAGCGGAGGGGCTGAGCACCTTGCCGCGCGCACTGGCCGAGCGGATTGGACCGACGAAGGCGTAGCATGTCCGATACGGTCAAAATCGCCTTCGAGCGCAAGATCCTAGCCCTCCCAATCGGTGAGCTCTTGGCGACCAAGGCGCTGCCGTCAGGGGTGCGTGAGTCCGTCAAATATCGCCGGATCGCGGCATCTGTTGCGGAAGTCGGGCTGATCGAGCCGCTGTCGATCGCGCGCCAGAAAGGTGGCAGCTACCTTCTCCTCGACGGACACATGCGGCTGGATGCCCTGCGGTTTCTTGGTGCGACCGAGGCCCCTGGCGTTGTCGCCGACGACGACGAGTCCTTCACCTACAACAAGCGGGTCAACCGGCTGGCGACGATCCAGGAACACTACATGATCGTGCGCGCGCTTGATCGTGGGGTATCGGAGGAAAAGCTGGCGCGCGCGCTCAATGTCGACGTGAAGGTGATCCGCCAGCGCCGGCATTTGCTGGCAGGGATCAGCGGGGATGTCGCCGAGCTGCTGAAGGACAAGCCGGTTGGGCACCACGCCTTCCAGAAGCTGCGCAAGATGAAGCCGATCCGTCAGCTCGAGGTGGCCGAACTGATGGTGTCGGCGAACAATTATACGGTCAGTTATGCCAAGGCGCTCCTGGCGACCTCGAAGCCGTCGGATCTGCACAAGCCTGACGAACTCAAGAAGGCGACGGGGTTGTCGGCCGAGCAGATGGGGCGTCTCGAACGGGAGATGGCGTCGGTGAGCGAAGACTATAAGGAGCTTGAGGTCTCCTATGGCGACGACATGCTGGTCCTGGTCGTGGCTTCCGGCTTTATCGAGCGCCTGCTGGCGAAGCCCGAGATCGAGGGATTTCTCGCGGGGCGGCACCCTGAGTTTCTGGAGAATTTCCGCGCCATCGTGCAGGCCACCTCGCTCGATCAATCGACGACGCCCTGACCGTTCAAGATTGGGGACCGGGACCCAGAAGCGCCGGGACCGTCGGAGAAGCCGCCGCGAGGGGCGGATCAAGGGCGGTGGCGGGGATGGCGGCGAACCCGCTCGGAGCCCGCTAGGCCAGTCGCCATAGGGCTGGCTGCGTGCCGTTCGCGGCATGATTGTTCTGGAGCGCGCCGATCATTCAAGGTTGGCGCGCTCCAATTGGTCCACGGGCCGGGATTATCTCGCATCTCAGATGCGCGATAATTCTTGCACGCGAAGCCGGATCGTGTGATTAACGCGCATCTGAGATGCGAGATAATCCTATGGCTCTTCATTTGGTCGGTGAGACGATCGACGCCAAACGTGCGCATCAACGCGCGCAGGTCGGTGAGTTAGTCCAGCTCGTACGCGGTGTTTACGTCGATGACCAAGGGGATATCGAGGCGACGATCCTCGGCCATGCGGTCCGTATTGCGCACTATCTCTATCCCAACGCCTATCTATCGTCGGCAAGCGCAGCACTGCTTGCACCCACGCCGGACGGACGCCTCTTCATCAGCGGCCGCCGTAACCAGCGCACGCGGCTGCGGACGCTCGAGATCATCCAGAACGAAGCACCGAAGCATCCATCGACGGCGATCGCGGTTATCGGCGACGACCTGGGCGAATTGCGCATCGATGCCTCATCGCCGCGCCAGCGTTTTCTCGAAGCGTTCCGCCTGCGCAGCGAACATGCGAGCGCCGTTACCGCCGACATGCGCGCGCAGATGGCAGCGCGTCTGGTGGAGGAGCATGGGACGCCCCAAGCCGCAGCCGACGCCGTCTGGGTGCTGGCGCGTGAGAATGAATGGTATCGCGAAGGCGAAGGCGCCGAACGCTTCCTGTTGGCACAATCGGGCGTTGCCAAGGCGCCGGTCAACAAGGCGGCGCTCGATCTTCTCGTCGCCTGGCACGGTGAACCGCTCGGTCGGCTGACCCACGATGGATTCGAATGGCGCTGGAAACCGGGGCGTCGAGCGGGACCGGCTCTCGTGCGCGAAACCACGCCGGGCAAGCTGCCGGCCTTCATTGAATCGCTGCTGCCCGAGGGCTGGCTGGCGCAGGTTCTCCACGAACGCGATGAACGCGAGGCGCTCCGGCGCGGACGGCGATATATGTCGAACATTGTCATCGTCGAGGGTCGAGAGGAACTGGCAGCGCTGCCTGCCGACATTCTCACGACAACACTGGCTGGATACGTCGACGCCGGTCGCTTCACCGGCCGCTACGCCGGTCCGGCGCGGGGTGAGATTGAGGAGACCTTCGAGCAGAACCTGGCGCGCATCTTCGCGCGCGCGGAAACACCGCGCCTGTCAGGCGTCCAGATCAAGGCGCCAATGAGCCTGATGCCTGATGGCGCCCTCGTTCCGGCCATTGATCAGCCGTTCACCCATATCCTCAAGCCCGCCGGCACGGCGGGCTTCGAGACGTTGCCGGTCGTCGAGTGGCTTTGCCTGGAGCTCGGCCGCTCGGCCGGGTTCGATGTGCCCGATGCCGCGCTGCTGGAAATGCCCGACGGCATGTCGCCTGCACTAGTCGTCGAGCGGTTCGATATTCGTCGCGGGCCAACGGATCAGCGACGTCTGGCGCTGGAGGACTTTTGCTCCATTTTGGACTTACCGGCTGCGGCGAAATATGATGGCACGATTGAGCGCATGGCTCGGGGTCTGCGCCCGCTTTCGACCGATCCGGTCGCCGACCTAGACATCCTGTTCCGCCGTGCGGTCTTCGCCTGGCTAATTGCCGACGGCGATATGCACTTGAAGAACCTCGCGATGCTCAAGACGGCTGCCCCAGGTGCTAAGGCCTTTACGAGTGTGCGTTTCGCGCCGCTCTATGACGCCGTCACCACGCGTGTCTTTCCGGGACTTGGCGGTGACCGGATGGCGTTGAAGTTAAACGGCAAGGATGATCGGCTGACGCGGCAGGATTTCCTGGCGCTGGCGCGGACGATTGGTCTGACGGTCGGTGACGCCGAGGTGGCTATGAGCGAACTTGCCGGGCGATTGTCCGGGCGCGCCAAAACGCTGTGCCTGCCCGCGTTCGCCGGTGAGGCTGAAGCTGCTAGGTTCGCGCATGATAAAGTAACCGCCATCACCGTTGAGCGATGCGCTGGCCTCAGCGGGGTGAACGCGTGAGGCGCCCACAAGGCGTGGAGCCATCGCTGGGGTGGTCGTATCTTTCGCGCGATGCCTTGGCGCGCGCGAAGGCGCAGATGGATGAAGAGTCCACAGGCGTCAGAGATGAAATCGGCTTTCTGACAATCCACCAGAGTTATGCAGACCGGTTTTTCCCCGGCACATCGGTGCTGCATACGAGAGCGCGTTACGCGCTTATCGTTCCTTGGCTATTCGAAGATTTGGCAGGTCTGACGGGACCGGCGGCAACACGCGCACTTCGCGATCGCGAGTGCGAACTCGCTGGGCGCCTAGCTGGTGCAGGCGTGATAGGCAGACGCGTTTTTCCCAAGCCATCAAGCCAGCCACCATCAACGGTCTACTGGAATGCTTTAGCTGTGTGGGGCGTGCTCAGACCTAGGTTGAACGGGAAGACCATCACGCGGAGCCAAGCGCACCGTTTGCTTCGTCCCATCGGCACGACGACTGACGACGATGGCCAGCCCTTGTTCGGCTTCGATCCGCCATTTGTCGGCTTACCATCGCGTCCGGATAACTGGCGTGAGGGCCATATCACGCCTGACCTTGAACGTAAGGAGGCGGAATTCCTCCAGGAAAAACTGTCTGCGTTGCGACGCCCGAATGATCATGAGTTGTCTTTGCTGGCGCGGCTGGTGCGAACTGGTGTTGCCGCCCCAAACAGAATGTGGTCGGCGGAAGTCAGGGCGATTGCGGGACCGGATCGTCCGGCGCTCATTCGGGCCGAGCAGGCGGCTAGTTTGGCAGGTATCGGTCGTGCGATTTACGACGCGCTGTTGGAATCCATGTTCGAGCGGGAGGACAAGCGCCCGATATCGTCGCGCCATCGCGAGCATCTCGTCGATATCGTGGACATGCACGGTGCGACCGCCAGGAAGCTCGATGTCGACGCGCTCGAAGCGGACATCGGCAGCCTGCCTTCCAAGCTGAGAGCAGTCCTGTCTGCGACGAAGACGTGGTTAGAGGATGGATCCCGAAATGCGGACGGGCTCTTCGACCCATATGAGGCAGCGGAGGCGAGAAAAGGCACGCGCGCTCGGCTTGCACGGACGCCGAACGGGCGAACTCGTCGATTAGAGTGGTCGGGTGATGAGCACGGGCTCGCTACCCCGCTGCATTATCGTTGGGAGCAGGTTGGAACTCTGCTGAACGATCTGGCGGCGGCACAGTGAGCGCGGCGATCGATAGCTGGCCCGCGCTGTCCTTTCTTGAAGGATTACGACCAGGTCCGGAGGAAACGGTCGAGCTTGCATTTCTTGCCGCCTACTCCGCAGATTTGGGTTCAATCGGAGCGGCGCTGTTGGCGCTGGCTGGCAAAGACAACGATGCGGGGCGAGGTAGCCCGTCGGACTTTGCCGATGCGGTCGAGAAGCTTCGGGGCAAGGCCAGGATCGTGATTCAACGCGGTCGATTGGCGAAAATGCGACGAACGCCAAAGGTCGCCGCGGTGCTGGACCAATTCGTGCGCGAGGTCGATATCGACGAAGCGACCGGCAGTTGGCATCCGAAAGCCGCATTGATCAAGCTGCGTGCGGGGGACGGCACAGCAACCTGGCGGCTCTGGATTGGTAGCCGCAATCTCACCGAATGCGTTAACCGCGATATTGGTTTGCTGTTGGTTTCTGCGGCGAAAGGCGGTTCTAAAGTCGAGGGTGTTGAGGACGTTGCGCGCGCTCTGGCCGGAAAGGCCGCACTGAAGGGAGTGCGCGCGCTAGCCCTTGCTTCTGAAATGCGCTCGCTGTCGTGGCGGTCACCTTTAGGGGTGAAGGTTCAGCGCATCCGATGGACGACAGGGACCGGTGACTTCGCGGTTCCCGTTCCACCCCCCGGGACTGATACTGTGGTGATCGTCAGTCCGTTCATCGACAAGACGTTCCTCGGTCGCCAGAGGGCTCATGAAAGTGGCGGGGCTCGGCGCATCCTCTTGACCACCATGCGCGAGATTGAGCGCGTAGGGCCTGCGTTGTCAGGTTTTGATGATCTTTTAGCTTTGGATGCGCCCGACTACCCGGCCCCCGACCCATCGGCCGACACGAACGAGCATACTCCGGGCGAGGTGAGCCAGATCCCCAATGAAGAAGAGGAGATCGGACGCGGACTTCACGCAAAGCTGCTCTACACACGAACGGGCCAAAAGCGCCGGCTGTGGCTCGGCAGTGCGAATGCAACGATGCGCGCCTGGACCGGACGCAATGTCGAGATCATGGCCGAGTTGCTTATCAGCGAGGCGGTCGAAAAGGGGCTCTTTTCGCTTCTCGATGCGGCGCGGCTCATCCCGGCGCCGATCGATGAATATGAGCCCGACGTCTCTGCGTTGGAAGAGGAAGCCTTGGAGCGGGCTCGTTCGCAGGTCGCGGCACGATGGGCTGGCGAGCTAACGGTAGAAAGCAACGGCCTCCGGTTGATGCATCTCTTGGGCTCGGCATTTTCTGGGCCACATCCGGACGATGCTGACATCCTCCTTGAGGTGGGTGCGCTCAACGGACCGCTTTTGCCTTGGCCGCGTGATGAACGCAGCGTGAGCCTCGGAGATGTCCTGCGGGACGAGCGCAGCGAGTTTGTGCGTCTGCGTGTCAGTCGTGCGGACAAGGGGTTGTCGTGGCTTCAGAGAGCCCCCGCGCAGCCGCCTTTCGGCGAGGAACGTGACCGAGCCGCGTTTGCACGCTTCCTTGGCGCGCGAGGTTTCCTCCTGTGGCTTGCAAGCCTGTTGTCCGATAGCTCCGCGGATGGAGACAGTGATTGGACTCAGGACGACCGCGCTGAGAATGCGCGATCCGATATCAACCTGGCCATCGATCCGGACCTGCCCACGCTCGAGGAAATGCTGTCCGCATGGGCGAGAAACCCGCAGAAATTCGCAGAGATCGATCGACGCGTATCGACATATCTCCCGGCAGTTTTGGAACAGGTCGAACGTGAAGACCCAAAGGCGGCTAAGCAGATAAGGGTTTTCAGCGATCTTTGGCGAACGGTGCAGGCCGGTTTGGGCCACACGAGCGGCCGGAGGCGCGGTCGTTGAGTCAGCCCAAACCTTTTCAAGAAGCTGCGGTAGACGCCGCGTTGAGAGCCTTTACGGGTGGAGGCGGCGGCCGCCGCCGGTTTCTCGTTGCCGACGAAGTGGGCCTCGGAAAAACCGTCGTGGCAAAGGAAATTGCGCGCCGAATGTCGGAAGATGGCAGGCGGCCATTGATCGTCTACTACATCGCCAACGGTCATTCTGTTTCTAATCAGAACAAGGATCGTGTGGTCGGTTTCCTTGGTGATGAGGACCGCGAAGCCGCTACGGGTACACCTGATCGGTTGTCTTTGATCGCCGTATCCAAGATTCCAACGAGTTCTGTCGTCATCTATGCGTTAACGCCGGGGACATCTTTCCCAGGTGCGCGCGCGCGCTTGACCGGTGGTCGAAAGGAAGAGCGAGCCTTCCTGAAAGTGCTTTTGGAGAGAACGTATCCGGCGTTTGCTCGCGAGCTGGATCCCGCCATTCTGCGCCTTGGCGCGCGGGGATCATGGGATTGGGTGCTTGAAGACAGCGAACGCAAGCTGGCGAAGTCCCCTCCAAACCTCGGGCGTCGGTTCCGCGAGGCGCTGGCGTTGGAATTCGGTGAGCCTGTACGTGCTCAGCTTGAGTTAGCAGCCGGGGGTAAAGCAACGGCCTTCGTCGGCCGCTTACGTCGCGCCTTGGCGTTGGCGACCTTACGACATCAGACACCCGACCTTGTGATTTTGGACGAGTTCCAGCGCTATCGGCAGATTCTCGACGAGAAGGATCAAGACCCCCTTCTGAAGGCGCTCCTCGGGTCGGATGGGGCAGCAACCGGGCCTGCTGTTTTGCTGCTGAGCGCCACGCCCTATCGTCTCTTGAGCACGCGCTGGGATGAAGCACGCGGAGCTCTGGCCCAGCGGGAGCTACTCGAGCTGGTCGAATTCCTTGCCGGGGCATCTGCCAGGGAGCGGGCTAAGCAACTCTTTGCGGATTTCGGAGACCGATTGCGTGATATCGTTGCGCATACTGACACCGGCCATCCCGATCTTGCCGCGGAGGTGAGGGAAGCGGCAAGCCTGCGGGACGAGCTTCGGGCACTGTTGACCCCGGTGATGTCTCGAACAGAACGCGACAGCGTAGGGAAGATCGATCCGCTCGCGGGAACGCGTTTTCTGGACGCTGAGCCGCTTCCGGAAGATTTTCAAACCTATCGGCATCTCGTCGAAAGTTTCGATGACAGAAACCGCCACGAGGCATTGCCGTATTGGTCCTCTGTCCCGCTACCAGCGCAGTCGCTTGGTCCCCGATACGCGGCCTGGAAGCGAGATCGCATTAAAGCCGACGGCAAGCTCGTCCGGATGACGATGACACGCCGCGATCAGCTCAGTCCTCCGCCGGCTTGGCCAGATGCGAAGCTGCGTGCCCTGACCAAGATCGCCTCGCCCAGACGTCTGGCCGTTCCATGGGTGGCGCCATCGCTTCCGTGGTGGCCGTTATCTGCGCATTGGTCGTCAACCGATGGCGATCCGAAACTCCTGATGTTTAGTCGCTTTCGCGCGACCCCACCGAGTGTTGCTGCGCTCCTCAGCTTTGGCGTTGAGGCTCAGTGCTTGCCCAAGAAGCGGGGCGGGTACGAAAAGGCCTATCGTCGGCGAAGGTTCAAGTTGTCAGCGATACCGGGACCGGTGATGGCGGCATTTCATCCGTCACCATGGCTGATCCAAAATACCAACCCCCTCGCGGCGGCGGGAGGATCGTTGGCCACGATTAAGAAGATCGTTCGTCGGCAGATTCTGAATGCCCTGCCGAAAGGCATTGTTGAGAAGGACACATTGAAGGCGCGCCGTCGGCATCGGTCGATAGCGAAGGTTATCTCGTCGATCGAGCAGTTTGCCGGAACTGCCGACCAGTCCGCGGACGGCTGGAAGAGCGCTGTAGGCGACGACGTCGCGGCCAAGGCCGCGGTCAATCGTTGGCGTCAGGCAGGTGCGATAGAGTCCATATCCCCGGCCGAACTGTCGGATCTCGTGGACTACGCATTGGGGGCGCCGGGCGTCGCGCTGGGGCGCGCGCTGTCGCGCCATGACCCGAGCATCCTGGGGACCAAGCGTTTTCCGGAGTTGGTGCGTTTGAGCTGGCAGGGACTGCGCGCCTACCTGGACAATCCAGTCCTATTGTCGGCGCTGGATGGCAAGACTGCCGTCGATCAGGTCATGCGCGCTGTTGTCGATGGCGGCTTGGAAAGTGCGCTGGACGAGCATTTCTGGCTTCGCGCACAAAATCTCCAGGAGGGCGCGGCAGGGCTGGCGAAGGATCTTCAAGCGGCGCTGACTCTTCGTGCTGGTAGTTTCAATTTTCATAGCGTCGGCGGAAAGCATCATAAGATTCAGGTTCGATGCCACGCGGCTGTTCCATTTGGTGACGCGGAGGCTGAGCCTGCCGTCAAGATCAAGGAGGGTGGCGACTCGACACCATCCACAGCAGCCCGCCCGGATGAAATTCGGCGCAGCTTCAATACGCCGTTCTGGCCGCATGTCCTGGCGACGACGTCGGTAGGGCAGGAAGGGCTGGACTTCCATCCATGGTGCTCGCGGGTTTTGCACTGGGATTTGTCGTCAAATCCGCTCGATCTCGAGCAGCGCGAGGGGCGTGTTCAGCGTTTTGCTGGATTGGCAGTGCGCCGACGATTGGCGAAGAATCTAACGAGCGACATCTGGAGCGATCCGGACAAAGCGGATGGGTCGCCTTGGATTCGGCTCGCCAAGTTCGCGGACAGCCAAAGCGATGTCAGCGGAATGCAGCCCTGGTGGGTCTTGGAAGGGGCCGATATCACCCGCCACGTATTCGAGCGACCCTTTGGGCGCGACATCGCACGTTTCGCGCAGCTCAAGGAGCAGCGCATGATCTACCGCTTAGCTCTGGGGCAGCCCAACCAGGAGGATTTCCTCGAAATCTTGTCTCGCGGGGGTGCCGCCACTCGGGCGCTGCTGCACCCGTTGGTCCTTGATTTGTCCGCAATGGGCCTTCGGCAGTTGCCGGGGGCGGATGGGAAGCCATTGGCTATCGAAGAAAAGAGTTAAGCACCGCCGATGATGCGACGGTTCATCGCACGAGTTTCTAGTAGATAGGTCTTACCGTCGGCGAGAAGATGCAACCCTTGGCCGTCGCTCGCGGCAACATGGCATCCGTTCCCTTCTCTTTAGACGGCCATGGGCGCGGGTGTGGGCGTGACGGCGATGACCTGCCCTGTCGTGACGAAGACAATCAGGCCGCGGTCAGTCCCCGTCATGTCGAGATAGGCTCGCACCTGCGCGCGATAGTGATTGAGGGTTTCGGCTGTCGGCTCCACATCGCTTTTCCAGTCGATCACAACGGTTGGCCTACCCGCGTTGTCGAAGCTGGTGGCGTCAGCGATTCCCACAGTCGCCTGTTCGACGCCGTCAACGTCCACCGCTGCATAGACCGCCAGCTCGGGCACTAACGTAGGACGCAACTCCGCGATCTCGGGGAGCGCCAATGTGCGGACTACGCAACCGGCAAGCTCGTCTGGAGAAAGGCCATGAGAAGGGTCTGCCATAACGGGCCTGCCGATCTCCCCGATGAGCGCTCGTGCGCGTTCGCTGAGGGTTCCGGCATCGTCCGGCGTCTCGCCGGTCAGGACCTCTTCCAGCAGCTTGTGCAGGATCAGGCCCCTTTCGCGACCGCCCTGAACATTGGGGCGCACCGCTTCGTCATCGGGCTGACCGGCCTCCGACGCTGCCCAGATTTCTACCGCTTCCGGGGTCAAAACCGGTCCATCGGCGCTTTCGTCGCGGCTTGGCGCAAGCCAGATCAGGCGACGCTGTCGCGCTACGATCGATGCCGCTTCAGCGGCAAAATCATCCCTGGTCTGGTCGTTGGCCTCGCCGCCTGCCGCAAGGTCGAGCTCGGGCGGCAAATGCGACAGGTCGAGCGCCGGCAGTTCGGCAAGCGAAAGATCCAGAAGCGAAATCCATGCCGATTTCGATTGCGCCGCATCGAGGCGCGGAAGCACCAGAAGCTCGCGGGCGCGCGTTGCTGCGACATACCACAATCGGATGCGCTCCCGGTCGAGTTCGGCCTTCTCGGCGTCCCGCGCAGCTTCATAGCCAACAGGCTTCACCCCAAACACCGGGCAATAGA
This sequence comes from Sphingobium sp., assembly GCF_033795625.1. Lineage (GTDB taxonomy): Bacteria > Pseudomonadota > Alphaproteobacteria > Sphingomonadales > Sphingomonadaceae > Sphingobium. The sequence continues at coordinate 12,253 of NZ_JARYGI010000049.1, forward strand.
AGGTGTCGCTGTCGCGGTCGGTCACGGCGCTTTCGGGCGCCATAATGCCGGTCATCGTGTTGATCGGGACGACGATCGGCCATTCAAGGCCCTTGGCCGCGTGCATCGTGTAGAGTGCCACGGCCTCTTCCTGAGCATCGGGCCGTCCCTCGACCGCCCGGGCCTCATCGGTCCACGCCGCTGTCATCGTCTCGGCGAAAGCGCGCAGACCGCGAACGGCAAAGGACGTCGTCAGGCTGAGATAGAGATCGACGTTGGCAAGCGCGCGCTCTGCTTGGCCGCGATGGCGTTCCAGCAGGATGGGACGGACCCGCAGCGCGTCGATCGCTTGCGACAAGAGGTCGTGCGGTGTGGTGCTGTTGGTTTGACGATAGAGCGCCTGTAGCGTCTCGATGGTCGATCGGGCCAGCGGATGCGCGATATGCTCGAGCTCAACGCCGAGGTCGAGGCGGGGCAGCCGTTCGGGATCGTCTTCGGCACGAGGAAGCGCCCAGATGATGTCGAGCAGTTCTTCTTCGGTCAGACCGACGAGCGGGCCGCGCAGCAATGCCCCGAGGGCGAGCGTGTCACGGCGGTCGGCCAGAACACGCGTCAGCGCGGTCAGATCCTGGATCTCCTGGCGGCGGAACAGGCCTTTGCCTGCCTGCGTGGCGACCGGGATGCCGTGACGTTCGAGCGCCTCCTCGTATCGCCAAAGATCACTGCCGGTGGGCGCAAGCAACGCGATGTCGCCTGGCCGGCAAGGTCGACTGGCGCCGGAGCGACGATCGAGGATCATCTCACTGCCAATCAGCCGGGCGCACATTTGGGCGATCGCGTCGGCTTCACCGTCGCGCTGTTGCTCGGCTGAGGCCTTGCCGTTCTCATCGGCAACGGCGACGTCGAGAGCCGCAACGCAAAGGGCCTCGCCGCGATCGGCGTGAAAGGGATCGAGCGCCGTGAAGCCGGGTTGGCCCTCGCTCGAAAGCAGCGCCTCGAAGCGGTCGTTCACATAGGTCAGGATCGGCGCGCAGGAACGGAAATTGGTGGAGATCGCCAGGACGCTGTCAGGGTCCTGCGCGAGATAGGCATCGCGCGCCCGGACATAGGCGCTGACATCGGCGCCGCGGAAGCGATAGATCGCCTGCTTGGGATCACCGACGAGGAAGAGCGCGCCGGGACGGATCGTGAAGGCGCTCCAGTCTGCGCTCGCGACCCCGGCCGGCGGCTCGCCGCAGAGGCGCCAGAAGATTTCCGTCTGAAGCGGGTCTGTATCCTGAAACTCATCGACAAGGACGTGGGCGAAGCGGGTGGCGAGGGACCGTCGGACATCGTCGTGATCGCGCAAAAGATCGCGCGCCGCGAAGATCAGATCGTCGAAGTCGAGCTGAGCGGCTGAACGCTTATAGTCCCGGAAGCGGGCCAGCACTGGCTGCACCTGAGCGATGAGGTCGCACAGGACGCGACTGGCGACGTTCTGGACCAGATCCTGCCAGGCTTGGCAGCACGCGGCGTAATGCGCATCCGCCGCGATGTTCAGCCGTTCGCCTTCAGTCTTGGCCAAGCCTTCGCGCTTGGCGGCTTCGACCCATTTGCCTTTCTTCTTGTAGGCAAGGAACGAGCCGGTTTTGGTGCAGAGGTCGGGATGCGGCGGTGTAACCAGCAATCGCACCAAGCCGACTGGCGTTTCGATGACCGGCCCGCTGTCGAGCCCTGCGGCCACTCCGGCGAAGCGCTCGGCGAGCATGGCGGTTTCTTCCTCCACCGCTGGTGCGGTGCGGATGAACTCCATCAAACCATCGACGGCGTGATGGAAAGCGCCCAGGTGCGGGGCCAGGCCGCTGACCGGCGGTGCGGAGACGGTCCTGCGTTTGCGCAGGTTGGCGACGATCTTGTGGATCAAGCCCACGGTTTCGCCGGGATTGTGCAGCACCATTTCCGCGATGATGCCGCCTTCACCGCCCGAGAGCTGTTCGCGCAGCCACGTCTCGACGATTTCGATGAAGGCGAGATCGGCTTGATTGCGGTCCATCACGCTCGCGCCGGGATCGATGTCCGCCTCGACCGGGTAGGGCTTGATCAGCCGCTGGCAGAAGCCATGGATTGTCGAGCAGGTGATCTCGTCGATGACCGATGCGGCGGCCGCAAGGTTCGCGCTGTGTTTGGCTGACAAGCCGTCGGGAAATGCGATGCGCAATTCGGTCGGAATTTTGCCAGCCGCGAGGTCGGCGACGAAGTCGCGAACGCGGATCAGCAGCTCGCTGGCTGCCAATTCCGTAAAGGTGACGGCTGCGATCGACTTGGGCGCGATGCCCTCGGCGAGCATGGCGGCGATGCGGCCGGCCATAACAGCTGTCTTGCCGGAGCCTGCGCCGGCTTCGACCAGGATCGAGCGATCATGGACGCCGATGGCGGTGCGGCGGGCGGCGTCATCGCGCAGTGTGTTGGTAGCAGCGGTCATCACTGTGCCTCCCAGACCAGCGCAGCATCGCCGAAAGCTTCGGTAGCGGCGGGCAGTTTTCGTTTGCAGTAGGTGGCGCCCGCATTGGCCGGCAGGGCGAACGCCAGATCGTCGTAGGCGCCGCCGGTGTCCGGACCGATGAGGGCCTGACCGGATTCAAGGTTCGCCCGGGCGGCTTGCAAATAGCCGGTGATCTCGGTGAGCGTCGCTTCCGGGTCGCCGAGTTGGAAGTCGACCTGATCGCGCGGAAAGAGCAGCGATGCACTGATCGACACGTCGTCGCCAAGGAGCGCCTTGACGGCGAAGGCATAGAGGCAGCGTTGCAACTCGCGGCCACCATCGAGACTGATATCGTCCTTGGGCGGCCGTCCGGTCTTATAATCGCGAACGAGCGCGCGCTTGCCGTCTCCGGCAATGTCCAGGCGATCAATATACCCGGCGATGCGAAAGCCGGTTGCGGGGATTTCGACGGGTGTCTGCGAATCCCACGGGCTGGCGGCGTCCGCCTTGGGCGTCGCGCCGCCGAAGGCGACTTCGCCAAAAGAGCGGGCGTCGGGCAGATGCTCATCGCCGTATGTCAGGGCGCGCGTGGTAAGAATCCGGGCGTCGTCGAGCGTCCGTCGCCAGATGAGCGCGGGTGGCACCGCTCGTTCGCTTTCCCACACGACCGCGATCCTGGCAGCAGCATCCTGCACGGCGCCAGCGATCTGCGCTTCGTCAGCCGCGGCGAGGCCGCCGCCCTTTTCAAGCGTCGCAAGCGCCAGATCGAGTGTCATGTGAACCAGGTCGCCCATGGCCAATGCATCAAGGACAAGCGGGTCCGCGCCGCTCTCTGGGGTGCGCAGGCGCATCCCGTAGCGCCATACAAAGCCGAGCGGGCTGCGGAGCAGCAGACGAAGCGAACTGGCCGATTGAGTCCGGCCGAGAATGGCTTGCAGGAGAGGATGGTCAGCGCGAACCAGTCCATCGTGCGGTGTAATCTCCTTGCGATGCCAGTTGCGCCAAGCCGTGGTGGCGCTGATGGCCTGGCTGTCCCGTGCAAACTCATCGGGTCGTGCCATCAATCGATCGGTCTCGCTGAATGCGTGAGCCGGAACCGCATTGCGCCGGATGTAGATCTCCTCAGATGCCGGACCGAGCAGCCCGCTGCGCCCCAGCAAGCGGCCTTCGCTGTCGCGGCGAGCGCGCGACATGACGATCTGACCGCTCGTCGTGGCGAGGATGGTCTCAAAATCTCGCCGATCCGCCGCGCCGACCGGCAGCGGGTCCAGCTCAGCGGTTGGAATGATGTGATCGGAAATCAGACGATCTTCGGAAATGCCGCGCGGCCAGCGCGATGAATTCATGCCGATGAGCCGAACGAAGCGACGCGGTGAAGCCGCCAAGGCGCTTGCGGGCATCCAAGCCACGGAAACGCAGGCCTCAAGCCCGTCATCTTGTTTCAGGCTGTCCAGCGTCGCATCGAGCGACCCCGATGGTCCAGCCAGCCGTGCCTTGCGCCAGATCGCCAGGGCGCGACCTGACAGAAAGGCTGCGCCGATCTCGTCGGCTGCCGGATGTCCCTTCGCCAACAAATCAATGATGCCACGCAAGGTCGGCGTATGATCCGTCGCATCGGGCCAGTCGTCGGCGGTCAGCCGGTCCAGCAAGCGTTGCCAAGATGCTGGCGAAGCCAGCGGCGCGTCGGTCGGCAGGACCCGCAGCCAGCCCTGCGGCAATCCGGCAAACGGGCCGGTTTCCGAACCGCACAACGCTGCGAGCCGACGCATCCGGGTCTGCGAGAAGCCGCGAATGAGGAGATCCGCGAGCGCCGCAGCCGCCTGACCATCCCGGGTTGTCGTGACCTTGATGCCGTGGACGAAGTGAAGATCCAGGTTCGCATCGGCGCGCAGGGCGAGGAGGTGATCGTCATAGTCACCGGTCGATGCGGCCGCGATCGCGATGTCGGCGGGCTCCGCTTCGCCTGAAGCCATCAGGCCCCGCGCCCATCGAATGGCCTCGATCGCCTCGTGATAGGCAGTCGCGGCGCTGACCGTGCTGATTGCCGGAGCGGTTGGGTCTGCCCGGTTGATCGTGACGCCGAACGGGTCCAGCCACGGCGGGGTCGGCCGAGGGCCGGCTGTCCAGCTCACTGAAGTATGCGCGGTGAGTTCCCGCAGGAGCGGACGCCAGCACGGCGAAAGCTCGGTGATACCGACGATCTCGAGCGGACCCAAAACCGCATGAGCATGAGCAACGCGCTCCAATGCGCGGGCCACGAGATCGGTAGGACGCATCATACCGGGCGGCAACTGGGCTAGAACCGCAGCTTCCAGGCGCGCGATCGAGTCGAGCCGAGGATGATCCCCGGCGCGAGCGGCCAGATCGATACCCGCCCGCCACGCCTTGTGGAGGGTGTCGGCCGCCGCATCGACCATGCCAGGAAGCAGCTTGATGCTTTCCAGCTCTCCGAGTGCTGTGTCCGGCAGCACGGCCTGAATCGCCGTTCGCAAACACTCGTCATCGATCGGACGGGCGAAGCCGCCGGCCAGACGGACCGCGAGTTGTTCAAATGACATGATCTGCACGCCGTGTCGGCGCTGGCGCGCCGCGTCGAGGCGCAACTCGCGCATCGCCAAACGGCCATGGGCGACGATGGTCCGCCGGTTGGAAAGGGTGGTCATCGTCGTTCTCCCTGACTTACTTCTTGTTCGGGCGCTGCGTCAGCGCCGAAGCCGCTGCCGATTTTGCCGCTGCGCTTGACTTGGGGTCGCGCAGCACCTGCGATGCCGCAGTCGCGGCTTTCTTGCTCGTTACTTCATTCTTCGAGGGGGTCTTGGCCATGTGGTCCTCCTGTTGCCCGGCACGGTTTCGCTTGACGCGACTCCGTGATGGGAATAGAAACTACACACGTCGTGCAGATGTGTCCATATAGTTTTTATCTGCATCCGTTTTGGAGGAAGATTCGGATGGCGGAAAGCCTGACGACATTGAAGTGGGGCGTTGAGCGTCGGCTCGAGTTCATCGAGTTCCGCCTGTTCTGGGAAGGCGGGGTCAATCGCTCGGACATCATCGAGATGTTCGATGTCTCGGTGCCGCAAGCATCAAAGGATTTGACGCTCTACCAGGAGCGAGCGCCCAACAACGCCCTCTACGACAAGAGCGCCAAGCGGTACGTCGCGAGCGAGCATTTCGAGCCCCATTTCCTCAAGCCCGATCCCGACGGCTATCTGTCGCGCCTGCGGTCGGTCGCTGAAGGACTGATCGATCTATCGGAATCCTGGATCACCCAGGTTCCTGACACTGATATCGCCTTGACGCCCCGGAGGGATATCGACGCGTTAGTGTTGCGCACGGTCCTCAGCGCCGTGCGCGATCACCGGTCTGTGGACATTCACTATCAGTCGATGAGTAAAGATCGGCCCGATCCGATCTGGCGCCGGATCACGCCCCACGCCTTCGGCTATGACGGCTTCCGCTGGCACGTTCGCGGCTATTGTCACGTCACCGACAAGTTCAAGGATTTCCTGCTGCCGCGCGTTCTCGGCATCGGGAGCCTCGACGAACCTGGGGCGCCCGCAGAGCATGATGCGCTTTGGCAAGAGCGGTTCGGTGTCGAGATTGGCCCTCACCCTGATCTGACCACAAGTCAGAAGGCCGTCGTCGCCAAAGACTATGGCATGGAGAAAGGCTCAGCGGTCCTAACCGTGCGCTACGCCATGCTGTTCTATGTTCTGAAGCGGCTCGGCCTCTTGGGCGACGCCGCCAAGCTGCCGGCCCGGAGTCAGCACATCGTTGTCGTCAATCAGGCCGAGACCCAGGCGGCTTTGGAGAAAGCCGATTTTGCGGCGTGAGCATCAGGGCGTTTGGGATCAGTAAGGGTAGATATGGCAAGGCTTGAAGAGATTCGGAATGGCGCGTCGGTGCGCGGCATCGCCTCACCCCAGGCGGTCCAGATCCTGTCTGTCGACTGGATCGGCGATCAGGCGATCAACGTCGTCTACCGCGATCTGAACGGTGCCGTCGCCGAAGCTGTGCTCTATCGCGACGACGAGTACCGGCTCGAAGTCGAGGTCAACGGGCGGCCTTGGTCTTTCGACGGCGATGGTGCGCTGCTTCGACTGGTGACTGAGGCCAACCGGATCAAGCTCGCCCATTTTTTTGACCCCTATCTGGCCATCCACACGAGTCTAGTCGATCCGCTGCCGCACCAGATCTCGGCCGTCTATGGCGAGATGCTGCCGCGCCAGCCACTACGCTTCCTGCTGGCCGACGATCCCGGGGCGGGCAAGACGATCATGGCCGGCCTGCTGATCAAGGAGTTGATCGCGCGCAGTGATCTCGAGCGCTGTCTTGTGGTGGCGCCGGGCAGCTTGGTGGAGCAATGGCAGGACGAGCTGGGTCAGAAGTTCAATCTCGAATTCGACATCCTGACCCGGGACATGATCGAGACGTCACGGTCAGGTAATCCGTTCGAGGACCGCAACCGGCTGATCGTTCGCCTCGATGTCCTGGCCCGGAACGAGGAGTTGCAGGAAAAGCTGGCGAGCGCCCGCGAGTGGGACCTTATCATCTGCGACGAAGCGCATCGCATGTCGGCGACCTATTTCGGCGGCGACGTTAAATACACCAAACGCTACCAGGTCGGTCAGAAGCTCGGCGAAGCGTGTCGCCACCTGCTGCTGATGTCGGCCACGCCGCACAACGGCAAGGAGGAGGATTTCCAGCTTTTCATGGCGCTCCTCGACGGGGACCGTTTTGAGGGACGCTTCCGCGACGGCGTTCACTACGCCGACACCGCCGACATGATGCGCCGCCTCACCAAGGAGGAATTGCTCCGCTTCGACGGTCGACCGCTGTTTCCGGAACGCCGGGCGTACACCGTCAAATATCAGCTCTCCGAGCTGGAGGCGGCGCTCTACACCGCCGTCACCGAGTATGTGCGAACCGAGATGAATCGGGTGCAGCGCTTCGCCGAAGGCGACGGAAAGAAGCGCAACAATGTCGGCTTCGCCCTGCAGATTCTCCAGCGGCGCCTCGCCTCATCGCCGGCGGCGATCTACCAGTCGCTCAAGCGCCGGCGCGAGCGGCTTGAAAACGAACTCGGGGAGGCTCGGCTTGCCGCCAAGGGCCGCCGTGCGGGCTTTGCCGCGCCGGACGTCAATGCCGACATCCTCAAGAATATCGAGGAATATGGCCAGGACGAGATCGACGACCTCGAAGACCTGATCGCGACTGGTGCGACGACCGCGGAGACGGTCGAGCAGCTCGCGCTCGAAGTTGAGACGCTCAAAGGCCTGGAGACCATGGCGCTAGGGGTCCTGCGTTCTGGCCTCGACGCCAAGTGGACGCAGCTCAATCGTATCCTCGACGATGACCTCATGGTCGATGCCGACGGCAATCGTCGCAAGCTGATCATCTTCACCGAGCCGAAGGACACGCTCCATTATCTGGTCGACAAGGTCCGCGCTCGGCTCGGCAATCCTGATGCGGTCGATGTGATCCATGGCGGCGTGTCGCGGGAAGAGCGGCGCAAGGTCATCGAGCGGTTCATGCAGGACCGCGACATGCTGGTGCTGATTGCCAACGACGCAGCCGGCGAAGGTGTGAACCTTCAGCGTGGCCACCTCATGGTCAACTACGACCTGCCCTGGAATCCCAACAAGATCGAACAGCGTTTCGGCCGTATCCACCGGATCGGCCAGACCGAAGTCTGCCATCTGTGGAACCTCGTCGCGGCCGATACCCGCGAAGGCGAGGTATACGCTCGGCTTCTCGAGAAGCTCGAGGCGGCGCGGGAAGCCTTGGGCGGCCGGGTCTATGATGTCCTGGGCGAACTTTTCGAGGGTGTCGCGCTCAAAGATCTCCTGTTTCAGGCCATCCAGTATGGCGAGCAGGAGGACGTCAAAGCCAGGCTATTCCGCCAGGTCGATGGCGCGGTCGATCAAGGGCACCTGCTTGAGTTGCTCCAGCGGCGTGCGCTGACGAACGACACCATGCCCGAGGCCAAGGTCGAGGAGCTGCGGCTGGAGATGGAGCGCGCCGAGGCTCAGCGGCTGCAACCGCACCATGTCCAAAGCTTCTTCGTTGAAGCTTTCCAGCATTTGGGCGGCAAGATGAAGCGCCGGGAAGAGGGGCGTTGGGAGATCACCCATGTCCCGGTCCGGATCCGCGAGCGGGATCGCCAGATCGGCACCGGCGCGCCGATCCAGAAGAAGTATGAGCGCATCTGTTTCGAAAAGGGCCGGATCAACCAGCAACCGGTCGCGACATTCGTGTGCCCGGGTCATCCGTTGCTCGAAGCGGTGATCAGCATCGTGCGCGAGCAATATGGACTTGTAACGGTTTTGCGCCGGTCACCTGAGCGATTAGAGCTCGCAACAGGAGACCGACGAGATGATCAAGC
>NZ_JARYGI010000004.1:0-158363 GCF_033795625.1 Sphingobium sp.
AAAACGCTTCAAATGACCGACGTCAAACTGTCGAAGTCCTCAGATCGATCCCCGAACGACCCTATTTCCGCACCCTGTTAAGTCGTGGATCGCAAAGAGAAAGCACAGTCCGATCACAGTCCTTCCGCACAGCAGCCGTTGCGCCCCGTTGCAGTGGCTGGTGCTAAATTGGACTGGCCGGAGCGCCTCTCTGTCGTCGCGCTGATCATGGCAGCCATAGTGCTGCTGGTGTACGGAGGTGTCCTGTCAGCCCTCTTTCTGGCGCTGGCTGCACTAATGGGCTGGACGCGTCAGCATCGCCTTCAAGCTGCTCAGGGGAAGAGATCGTTTTCAGACCTCGGCCGCTTCATCACCGGGGCCTTCATGGTCGTAATTGCGGTTGCCCTTTGGCCTAAGCAAGAAGCAGCGGCTCCTGCAAAGGAAGTCGCGTCTGTGGCGCACATCCCGGAGGCCAAGCGGGGGAGCAAGTGTGCTGATTATGGCATCGTCGCGCGAACGGACTTTGGCGTGGTAGCAGATAGCGAAACAACGTTCGTGTCGGAGCCCCGAACTGGTGCTTCGCCGGTCATGATGAATGTTAGCGGCACACGCCTTCCGGTGCCGCTGGAAGGGGACGCGACGGTTCGCGAAACGTGCAGGGCAGGCAAGTGGTCGCAAGTCCGCGTCCTGACGTCGTCGCAGGACCATGGGCCTCTAGAGGGCTGGGTTCCCACGTCAGCATTGCGCAAGGTGCCCACGAGCGCTTCCGGCCGGAGGATTTATCAGTCTGCTGACTTTGAGTGGCCGGAGGGCAGCTTGCCGCACCGCTCCGCCGCTGTGAAGATCATGAACAACATCATGGAACAACGATCCGACTGCCAAGCCCTCGATCACTCATCGCTCGTCATGAACAAGGTCGGAAGAAAATCAGTGTTCTCCATCCCGTGTTGGAAAAGTGACGGCGAAATGCTGTCCTTCGATTTCTCACCAGAGGATGCCAGCAATGGCCGTAGCTTCGAGGATATCAAGCCGATAGACAAGTTTGCCGCCATTGAGGTCTGCAAGAGCGCCATACTGGCCAGCGCTTCCCATCCTTCGACTGTCGAGTTCCCAGCCCTCGATTATGACTTCCGTGATAGGGGCAGTGGGAAGACGGAACTGCTAATGTCGTTCAAAGCCAAAAACGGCTTTGGCCTCCAGTTGGAATACGACGCTCAATGTGATTTCACCGGAAAAATGTTGGATGATATGCGGATGTCTGAGGCCGACGGAGCGTGAGTATCGTATAACCTATAAGCGACTTCTTTTGGCAGACGGCGAATATTCCGGCTGCCGGGGAGAAGAAAGTAGCACGTAGGAGCAGGCTCAGAGGTACGTACACCAGACGGACACGACTTGAGGCTTTCAGAAGTAAGTCGGCGTAAGTCATTGAAAATATGGTGGACGCACTTGGGCTCGAACCAAGGACCCGCTGATTAAGAGTCATAGATTTGACCATATCGCACCCTCACAAATCAAAACGTCCAACCATTAGAAAACGCTAGAAATGCATCGATTTCGGGCTTATGTTATGCCTTGTTAGTCACACCGGGTAACTCCGCCTATCAAGGTTGATCCGTTACCCCTGCGTTACCCCAAAGGATTTTCATGGCGAAGGCGTTGACAGTAAAGGGTGTTGAAGCGGCGCGGTCGGATGCAGACGGCAAGCGGGTAGAAATCCCCGATGGTCACACGCGGGGCCTTTTTCTGGTGGTGCAGCCATCCGGCATGAAATCTTGGGCGCTACGCTATCGCTTCGAAGGTCGTCCGAGGAAGCTGACCATTGGCCCGGTGTTGGTGAATCGCGATGATCCGGTTAGCGGTCCATTACCGCTGGGAAGCCCCCATACGCTAGGCGAAGCGCGCACGGCGGCGCAAACAGCTAAGCTGACTGTCGCTGGTGGTCGTGATCCCGGCTTGGTCAAGATCGCGGAAAAAGCCCCTCCCGCCGATCCCGAACTGCACTTGGTGCGTAAGCATGCCAGCCGGTTTGTGGAGCAATACTGTAAGCCGAAAAACCGATCTTGGCGGGAGACGGAGCGCCAATTCAATACCACAATTCTACCGGTGATCGGTGCGAAGCGGATCGATGAAATAACCAAGGCTGATATCGTCGGTATGCGCGATCGCCTCGTTGAAGCTGGCAAGCCTATCATGGCAAACCGCGTATTCGCGACACTGCGAAAATTCTTCAATTGGTTAGTCGGACGGGGCGTGTTGGATATCTCCCCATGCGGCGGGTTGTCCATGCCGAGTGCTGAAACGTCCCGTGATCGCGTGCTTTCGTGGATCGAAGTGGAGGCGCTTTGGCGCGCGACGTATGATCTAGGTGAGCCGTTCGGCCCGCTGGTCCGGGCTTTGATGTTGTCGGGACAGCGACGCGAGGAAATTGCCGGGCTGACTGATAGCGAGATTGATCGCGATCGCATGACTTGGACGATCCCCGCCGATCGCGCTAAGAACGGCAAGGCTCACATCGTCCCGATCACCGACAGTTTCATTGCAACGATCGATGGCGTGAAGCGGATCGGCAAAAAAGGCATCGTATTCAGCACCACGGGCGAAACTCCGGTATCAGGGTTCAGTAAGGCGAAGGCCCGGTTAGACGATGCTTTGGAGTTTAATGCGCCTTGGACCTTGCATGATCTTAGGCGAACAGTTGCAACCGGCATGGCCGAGTTGGGCGAACCAATCCACGTCGTTGAGGCGGTGTTGAACCACAAAAGCGGTTCGATCAAAGGCGTGGCAGCCGTTTACAATCGCCATGATTATTTCGAGGAAAAAGCGCGAGCGATTACGGCATGGGATCGCTTCGTTCACGACGTGATCACCGATGAAGCGGTGCGACTTGCATATGGACGCACGCGGGATCGACGCACGTTCATTACTGCTATCCACGGCGATGAGAAGCGATGGCGTCGTTATTTGTCAATGTTGAAGCACCAAACCACCGCAAAGGAAGCGGCATGACCGCCCCGAATCTTGGCTTCGGCGACGACTGCCTTGATCCGCGCATCGACGCCGCGTGGGAGTGGATCGTTGCCATAGACGCTTTCGATTACAACGATATCGAGCCGCTTTTTCATTTGATGAGCAGTGACAAACCGATACCGGAAGAATTGCGCCCCGCGCTTGCTATGATCATCGCAGGAACTCGCAAGCCGAACCTTCGAGCCGCCGCAAAGCTTAAGATGGCAGCGGCAGAGAGGATGCGAATGGCGGGAAGCATTTCGGCTGTACTAGGACTTATTAACGAACTTAAAACGGGTGACCAAATCGATCTCTCGGACAAAGATCGGCCGCATCGCAGATCGATTGACATCAAAGCGGATCGTGACGGCGTGGAGCCGCTTCAAATCAAGAGAATGCTAGAAAGCCGCGCGAAGGAAGTAATTGTGCGTGCTGCCGGATCATTGAATGTTTCGGTCGAGACAATTGAAAATATGCTCCGCGAACTTCGGACTAAACTGCTAAAATATCCGCACGTGTAGTATCAACGAGGTTTGTATTGCACGCCTCGATTGGCCCGTCTGCGCCACGCCGCTTACTGAGCGTTACTACTTTCGAACAAAGGGTAACGCTATGGACCAAAATCGCTACATGCCAGCTTCGGCTGTACGGACGCTATGTGGCGTCACAGACATGACACTTTGGCGGTGGTTGAACGATCCCGCCACGGCATTTCCCCAGCCGATCTATATCCGCCGTCGTCGCTACTGGCGCGAGGGCGAAATTCGCGAATGGTGGGAAGCCCGCTCGCGCGAACAAATCGCCGCTTAACGCCGCAACGATCGCGGCGAATGCCGCGTACACCTTAAATCAAACAGCCCGGCAACGCTTGGCAGAGCGCGCCGGGCCGGGATCGCACAATGAGTATCATACCGAATGTCGCCGGTGACGACAACCGGCCGCTTGCGCCTGCGCAAGACTACAACATGGCCTTTTGCTATGTTGCCGCGTTGACGGGGCGCGATCCGTCCAATGTCAATATCGAGGTTCGAATGATCCACGATACCGACCGGGCGCGCCCAGCGATCCCGATGCGTGGGGGATTGTTGCAACTGTGGCCGGTGATCATCGGCCATCAGGCGCAAGGGTTCGGCGCGTTCATCAACATCAACGAAATGGACGGGCAGGGGCATAAGCTTGAGAACGTCGCTGCAATCCGTGCCCATGCGGTCGATTTGGACAACGCCAGTGCTCAACAAAATTATGAGCGCGCGGCGGCTTGGACGCCACCACCATCGTTCGCGGTGCAAACAAGCCCCGGCAAGGCGCACTTATACTGGATTATTCAACCCTATATAGGGAACGAATATGCCACCTCGATCAACCGCCGCCTTCGTCAGCATTTCGACGGCGACAAGAGCGTAATTGACCCTTCGCGCGTTCTACGCCTTCCCGGTACATTACACCTCAAGCGACCGGATGCGCCACATCTAGTCACAGTTGGGGCGCTTCGCGGCTTTGGATCACTTCCTTTAGTTGCGATGCTCAACGATGCTCTAGTCAACGTCCCCGATCTTGGCATTGCAATCGGCGTACGGCATGAATTAGGCGATCCATCGCTTGCCGCGCCATCGCTCGCACATATTCAGCGCGCCTTCGATTCGGCCGATCCCAATGATCTTGATAGGGGAGAATGGATCGCAATCACCGCCGCGATCAAGCAAGCCGGATGGACGCACGCCGACGAAGCATCCTTGCGAGCGATGTGGGATCAGTGGTGCGCTCGATTTGAAGGCAACGACCTTGCTGAGAACGACAAGCAGTGGCTTTCGATTAGGGAAACGACCCTCGGTTGGTCATCGCTTGTCCGTCGTTTCCCGACCATTGTGTTCGATGGCACGGTTCACAACTTGCCGATGGTCCCGGCTGCCAACGCTGCGCCGGTGGATTTTTGGGCAACGTTCAATGCAGATGACGCTAACAAGGCATCGGCCGTTGTCTGCACCAAGCATCTTGCGGAAATCGGTTGGCAGGTGGCGCACAATGAATTTTCCGATCGCACCATGATTATAGGGAAAGTCCCTTGGGATAGCGTTGATACAATCTATCCTCGCGAGTGGACCGACAACGATACACACGGTTGCAAGGCCGCACTTGAAGCGACGTTCATTAAACCATCCAAAGAAACGGTATTCGATGCGGTGCGGTTCATCGCTTTACGCAACAAATACCATCCTGTTCGCGACTATTTGAACCAAATTCGTTGGGATGGCATCATGCGCCTACCTACACTTGCATCACGATATTTCGGCGCGGCACACACAGCGTATTCTGAATTGATCAGCACCAAATTTATGATTAGCGCGGTCGCACGGATCAAAGAACCCGGATGCAAAGCCGACACGATGCTTATCTTGGAGGGCGCGCAAGGCGCTGGAAAGTCATCGGCTTTACGTTCGCTTGTCGGCAACGATTGGTTCACCGATCAAATGCCGGACCTTTCAACCAAAGACGCGGAAATACAGCTAAGTGGAAAATGGCTGATAGAGATTGCCGAACTGGACCGCATGAACCGGGCCGAAGTGACCGCCGTGAAATCCTACGCGTCGCGACAGATTGGCACCTACCGACCGCCATACGGTCGAGCGACGATCAACGTGCCGCGCCAATGTATCTTTGCCGGATCGACTAACGAAACGGAATATCTTCGCGACCAAACCGGCAACCGTCGATTTTGGCCGATTACATGCGGCACGATTGACGGTGCGGCCATCCGGCGGGATCGCGACCAACTTTGGGCGGAAGCCGTGTTTCGCTATCAGGTTGGCGAACATTGGTGGCTCGAAGGCGACCAAGAGCGGCTTGCACATACGGAACAGGATGGACGGCGGGAGCGCGATCCTTGGGAGGAATTCATTTCGTCACGGCTAGCGGTTTACGGGAGCCTGCCTATTACCATTGAACAGGTTTGTTTGACTATCCTTGGGATCACCTTTGAGAAGCACAACGCGACCATAAACAGGCGAGTAGCAAGTTGTTTAAAACGGGCCGGATATACACGCCGCCAAATTCGTTTTGGCGAGGAACGGCGATGGCGATACGTCAAGGATTAGCTACAACCACCTTTTGGACGTGATTTTGACGGCTCGTCACCACTCGCACCACTGTCACACCCTCGTTCTCTATATATTCTCACACGCAGCGGACAGGCTGGCATTTAGCTACTTCCCCATTTAACAGTTATCATCAGAACTAGTGGTGACAGTGGTGACAGTGGTGGAAAGGGCGTAAAAACTACCCTCTTGTATCACCACTACTCGCCATGCTTCTGGTGACAGCGGTGCCGCTCCGAAAGCGATCATCGCGAAAAAGCAACGCAGCGTTACCCGACCGTTACCCTTGTCGTTCAATCGCACCGGTTGTTTCGCATAGAGCGTTGATTTTCAATGTAATGATGACTGTGACCCGTTGATTGGTGGTCAACCGCTCCACGGTGCATTGAGTCTTTAGTTTCTCAGTTTCTTCTCAACGTCCGCGATGAAGCTGTTGCGCGCGTTCGTAGTCGCAGTGGAGGAAACAGGCCGAAAAAAGCGAGCACCAGTGCCGTCTTTTGCAAGATCAGCGCATCGCGTTGTCCAGTAATCAGCAAACTTGTGCGCTCTTGCGCTAAGGGTAGCGGCGGCTTCGGCGGGCGTGGTGCTAAGCCCATGTGTGTCCGCAGCGGCTTCGACCAATCGGCTTTGGTTGTCGCGCTCACGCTGCAATGCGCCATCGAGAATCGTGTCTGCGTCAGCAGCAGCAATCCCATCCATTACGGCGTCTGATATCAAGGTTTCAGCAAAACCTGTAAGTCCGTCGCGATCCACTTGATAACCTAGACGCCCGCATGTCCCGGCAGAATGCACCATTCGTGCGAATTGTTCGAAACCGGTATTAGCTGCAAGGAAGTCCGGCGCGGCGGTCCCATGAGTGGTCGAAACCAGAAGCGTGAATGCCAAAGCTGGCAGCGCAATTCTTTTAGTGACGTTCATTTCTGTCTCCTTAGTTAGGAGACTAACCCGGTTTGCAGCCGGGCGTGGTAATCCTCGCACGTAGCACAAGGCGCGGACGCCTTTGGGCCGAAGCCTTGGACATGCGCGCCCGCCGCCCGGCCACGCATGTGACCGGTCTACGTGCTAGGGAGATTACCAGCCTCCACGGCGCGGATTTACGCGTCGCGTTCGCGCGATGCCACAAATCAGCAGGATATCAAAACTCAAACCTTGGGCGCGATGATAACCTTGTGAACAGCCGTTCGAACCGTTGCTAAACTTTGTGCAACTAACCGGAGTAACCGTCCGCAACGGCGCGACCTGATGCACCTGATGTTGTGTACTTTTCGAATTTGATCGATTGATAAATCACCAATCAAAACGTCTGTCGGTCGGCAATCTGGAATATCGAATGGTCATTAAAGTAATTGTTCCGATGTTCGTCAATGTTAAACCAAGTAAAACCTTCCACTATGATAAATTACCAAAGCATATAGTTTTCATTTGACAATGGCTATCCTAATGCTGATCTTGTGTCCAAGCGTATAGGTTAGGATACATCAGATGCAGTTTCTATATTCCACGACAGCACGGGCAGCGATCATTACGGCTACCACCGATAGAGGCGATCGGCGGGCAGTAATGGCTATGCCCACCGAACTTGAAGCGCAGGATAGCCCGGTTCGCGAACCGGCTATTAGGGTACGCAATGCAGCCACAGCTTATTGCAAAGGTGCCTCCGGGATCATCGACACTTTCACGCCCGCTGCGCGCATCGAGAAGCTGCGCGCGCTTGTAGTCCTTGATCTCTCCGACCCGGCACAACAGCTACAGGCAGCGGGTCAAGCGGAACAGCAGGCAATCGACGCCGCTTGGGCGCGGATGCTGACTGTCCCGCCTGCAAATCCCACCACGGCGGCACTGCGACAGCAGGACCGAGATACGTTTGCTTCTCTCAGCGTTGGGGACAAGGCAGCGTGGATCATGAACGCGGACGTTGATCGGTTGGATGCGATCATAGAAGCTGGACAAGAGCGTGCCAGCGTTCCGGCTGAAATATGGGGGCAGGCGGAAGAGCGTTACGCGAAACTCAACTTCGTGCGCAGCACCGGACTATCAGCGGACTACGCCCGCAAGCCTTCGGCGCATGATCCGCTAGCAACGGGGGTGGACGAAGATGCTGTAGAGCGCGCCGCTGACGAAGCATTACGTCGCCACCGTGCGCGCAACGAAATCGTCGATGGAGTTAAGCAGGCACTTCAAGGGCTGACAACGATGGTGGCTTTAGTCTGCGATCTTAACGTGAACGCGGCCTTCGACTTACTTACCGCTCCGCAGAAGGTGGAAGCATGATGGCTGGACCGCGTTTGCCCCCTTTAGTTGTGCTTCCCACAACTGCGACCATGACAGCGGCGGCAGTTCGAGATGCGCTGAACGCTACCCGTCAATCGCTATACAATTATCGGCGCTGTCACGGCTTTCCCGCTGCTCATTATCGGGGGCGCTTATCGGATTATCGAACTGCCGACGTGGCGGCTTTTCTCGCGGCCCATGGCCGCACAGTAAAATGGGTTTAGCTTATGTCCCTCTCTACCGCTGATGGCCCTATTTTAACGGGCCGCAACAATCTGGGCCAGTTCGCGCCGGGCAATGGCGGACGGCAACCCGGCGCACGCAATAGGGTCAGTCGCACCAGCCTGAAGGCAGTTACCGACCTTTTCAACGAAGCGGTAGCCGTCCTGCGTGCGCGTTTAGCCGATAATGATCTGCGCGCGGCAGAGATAGTTTTGGCGCACGTTCTTCCCGCAAAGGCTCATGGCCGAACGATTGAATTTGGCGACGATGTGTCAGCCGCAACCATCGAAGCGGCCATGATCGAAGGGGCAATTACGCCTGCGGAGGCACAGATTGCAGCATCAGCCTTGGAGAAACTTAAGTCCGTTCGTGATTTCGACGAGATCGAACGCCGGATCGAAGAACTAGAGGAAGCCTTGGCGGAGCGCCGGAAATGAACAGCCGGTCGTTCCTCAAACGCATTGAACGCATCGGGGCGCTGATTTGCCCGCCGAACAGCCGGGAAATGCGCATCGCTAACCTTACGGCTGAACACCGCAAATGGTTCGATAAGTGGATGATCGACCGCAAAGCATGGATCGCACGTTTTGCACAAGCTGATCATGCGTATGCCGCGATGTTAGAAGGTGAGAACGGGCCACAATTACCCACTGAAATTAGGAATTTGATTGATGGCCCGGCTCCAACTTTGCCTGCCGGAATTAGTGAAACCGACGCGGCGGAAATTTACCGCGATTATCTCAACGAAGGAAGGAAATGATCATACCATTGTTGACCAAAGCTGTCTTGTACGATCCGTTTCAGGGGATAAAATTGACGATCGACGAACGAAATCAAGTCAGCGCAATAACGAGCTATCTTGCCAACGGGACCGGCGGCAAAGGTGAATTTGCAAACGTGTCGATCGTCGCGAATGGCACAACTTACAAGCTGGCACCCGATTTCCACTGCGGTCGCGGTATCGCGGAAGGCGCATAAGATGAAAATCATCTACGTTCGCAAACCGAACCTCTATCTCGCGTTATCTGACACTTTTGACGTTCGCCTTATCCAGCGGAACACGGTGCGGGAGATTAATCCACACGCTGTTCAAGTCGAAGAAATGGACGCTGTTTTACACAGCGACCGCAAAGGTATTCGCAATGATACGCTGCACATTGATGGATGGGGCTTGGTAGAAGTTGCAGACTGGCTGTTCACCGATCGGCCCGGCCTTACTGTAAACCAGTTCGGCAATGCGTTCATGCGCCTTTTTAAAGAAGGAACATGCTACTTGATTGAAACGCTAAAAGCGTCCTGCCGCGCGATGGTGCCGGAATTGGAAGCACAGGCAGCGGGCGAACAAAGCTACTTTCTTGGTCTGGTCCGGTCACAGCATCCCGCAGAATTTTCTGAATTGCGAGAGGCTTGGCTTAATCGATAATACGAAACTTCAGCGTAATGGCTAATTGCTTGTTCGTATCTTGCGTGAAACCTAGGTGACGAGGGTATCACATCGGGTAAAGGTTTCCGAACTTTCTCCATCGCACACCAAACGCTTTCTTCGACGTTGACCTTTCTGAAATATAATCCGCTAATTCAGCAGCCAAGCGTATAACGCAGCCTAACACGTCGGTGCGTTACCCCGACTGTTACCCGGAGACTTTTAAAGGCCTCACGTTGCCGCTAAGTCATTGAAAATATGGTGGACGCACTTGGGCTCGAACCAAGGACCCGCTGATTAAGAGTCAGCTGCTCTACCAACTGAGCTATGCGTCCACATTGCCTGGAGGGGCCGCCGCAGACCGGCGGTTCCGTTGGTCAGGGCGCGGCAATTACCATCATGGCGGGGCTTTGCAAGTCCCAATTTCACCCTGCCGCACAATTTGCGACGGCAGAGCGTTGTTCAGCCCCAGTCGCGGCGGCTTTGGCGGCGGGAGCGGTCGATGGACATGATCAGGCCGATGCACAGCATGACCGTCAGCATTGACGATCCGCCATAGGACATGAAGGGCAGGGGGATGCCCACGACAGGCGCCAGACCCATCACCATCATCAGGTTGATCGCGACGTAGAAGAAGATGGTGGTCGTCAGGCCGGCCGCAGTCAGGCGTGCGAACTTGTCTTCGGTGCGCAGCGACACCCGGATGCCCCAGCGGAACACGAACAGGAAAGCGACGATCAGTAGCACGCCGCCGACCAGCCCCCATTCCTCGGCCATGGTGGCGAATACGAAGTCGGTGTGCCCCTCGGGAAGATAATCGAGATGGCTCTGCGTGCCGTTCAGGAAGCCCTTGCCGAAGACGCCGCCCGATCCGATGGCGATCTTCGACTGGCTGATATGATAGCCTGCACCCAGCGGATCGCTCTCCGGGTCCATGAAAATCAGCACGCGCTTTTGCTGATAGTCATGCAGGAAGCTGAACGCGATCGGGATAATCGCCGCGCCCGCCAATGCTGTTCCAACGAACAGGCGCAGCGGCAGGCCCGCCAGGAACATCACGGTGACGCCGCCCGCCAGGATCATCGTAGCGGTGCCAAGGTCGGGCTGCACCAGCACCAGCGCCCAGGGCAGGCCGATCAACGTCAGCGCCGGCCAGATCGCATTCCACGTCCGCACTTCGCCGACCGGCAATCGCGCATAGAATTGCGCCACCGCCAGCACGATGGCGAGCTTCATGAACTCGGAGGGCTGCAACTGCATGAAGCCCAGGTTGATCCATCGCTGGCTGCCGCCCGCGACGCCGCCGATCAACTCGACCAGTACCAGCGCGATGAGAATCGCGCCGTAGAGCGGGAACGCGAAGTTGCTGATCGTCGAGAGTGGCACGCGGGAGATCGCCAGCGCCAATCCCATGAAGATGCAGAACCGCACGGCCTGATTGACGGCCCAGGGCGTGATGTTTCCGCCCGCCGCGCTGTAGAGCACGACGACGCCGAACAGGGCGATGGCCGTCAGCAGCAGCATGACGCGCCACGGCAGCGCCGCGATGGGGGCTGGGATCATGCTCAATCGGGTTGCTCCGGCACGGCGTTGTCGCTCGCCGTCATCGAATTGGCCACGGTCGCCACGGTGGCATTGGCGGCATTCATCGCTTCGGGCGAGAGCGTCGTTTCCAGCCCCTTTGCGGCACGGAATGTCGCCATCTGCGCGCTCATGCGCTCGGCGGGAGTGCCGCCCCATTCCTTCTCAAGCGCCACCAGCTTTTCCATGGCTTTCTTGGGATCGAACAGGAACGACAGGGTATCGCTGGCGATCGGTCCGGCATCCTGATTGCGGATCATATGTCCGCCATGTTCCAGGATGCAGGCGACCGCATAACGGGGATTGTCATAGGGGGCGAACCCCTGAAAAAGCGAGTGATCGCGCAGCTTGAACGGCAGCGAAGCGTCGCGCCGCACGCCGCCGCGGCGTTCGGCCATGGTGATGCGGCGCACCTGCGCGGTGCCGGTCTTTCCCGCGAGCAGCACGCCGGGAACCTGCATGCGCGCTGCGCCGCCCGTGCCGCCGCCATTGACGACCGCGCTCATCGCCTGACGGATCGTCACCAGATGCTCTGGCAGTACACCGATAGAGGCCGGCTCGGGCCGCTTCTGGTCCATCATGAAGTGCGGCATCAGCATCTTGCCCGACGCCAGCCGCGCCGCCATCACCGCCATCTGGATCGGGTTGATCAGCATATAGCCTTGACCGATGGTCGCGTTCACCGTGTCGTAGACCTGCCATTTTTCTTTGTATTTCCGCATCTTCCAAGCCGGGTCTGGTACGGTGCCGTAACTCTGGCTGGGAAAGGGCAGGGGGAATTTCTGCCCCATGCCCACCCGCCGCGCCATGTCTGCAATGACATTCATGCCGACGCGCTGGGCCATCTGGTAGAAATAGATGTCGCAGCTTTGCGCAATCGCGCGCTCCATATTTACGCCGCCATGGCCACGGCGCTTGTGGCAGTGGAACAGCGTGTTGCCGACCCGCAGCGCTCCAGAGCAATTGACGCTGTCGTTCGGACTGATCCCGGACTCCAGCAGCGCCAGCGCCACCATCGGCTTCACGGTCGAACCGGGAGGATACAGGCCCTTCAGCGTCTTGTTGCGCAAGGGGACATGGTCGTCGTCCGACAGCATCTGCCATTCAAGCTGGCTGATGCCATCGGAAAAGCTGTTAGGATCGAAACTCGGCATCGAAGCCATCGCCAGCACGTCGCCATTGCGGCAATCGATCACCACGACGGAACCCGATTGCGTCGCCAGCCTCCGCCCGGCAAATTCCTGCAGGCCTGCATCGATGGTAAGCTGGATATTGTGCCCCGGCTGGTCGGGGCGCGTCGTCAATTCCCGGACGATCTTGCCGCGCGCCGTCACTTCCACGCGCTTGGCCCCCGGCTTTCCCGTCAGTTGCCGGTCGAAGGATTTCTCCAGCCCGTCCTTACCGAGCTTGTATCCCGGCGTGATCAGCAGCGGGTCCTTGTTCTCCTCATAATCCTTCGCAGACGCCGCGCCGACATAGCCGAGCAGATGGCCCACGGCCGAACCGGCGGGATAATAACGGGAAAACCCTTGCGTCGGCGCGACGCCGGGCAGTTCGGGCAGGCGCACGCTGATCGCCGCAAACTGATCGTAGGTCAGGCTTTCCGCGACCTGCACCGGCTGGAACCCGCTGGCCTTGTCGATGTCGCTCTCGATCCGCTCCACTTCGTCGGCAGGCAGGTTGAGCAATTTCGCCAGGGTCGAGACCGTGGCTTTCCGGTCGCGCAGCCGGTCGGGTATCAGATCGACGCGAAAATCCGTGCGGTTGTTCGCCAGCGGCTTGCCGTGCCGGTCGATGATCCATCCACGCCGCGGCGGAATGAGCGTCAGGTTGACGCGATTGCTCTCCGACAGCAGCTGGTATTTCTCGTTTTCCGCGACGCTGATCCACGCCATGCGCGCCGCCAGCAGCATCCCCATGCCGCCCTGAATACCGCCGACCACCATGGCGCGGCGCGTGAAAGTAAAGGATTGGCTGGCTTCGGTAACGGTCTTGCGGTTCGGCTTGGGAAATTTCATGCCATGATGCGCCAGCGGTCGAGCCACGCGCATTGCCGCGCGACGAAGGGATAGAGAAGCACGGACCACAGGATCTGCGGGGCGACAAGCGCGATGGTGCCACCCCCGCCCGTCAGCCGCGCGAACCAGAGGCCGCCGATGGTGCAGAAAATAACGGCAATCGAGGCAATTAGCCAGTCCTGCCAGTAATCTCTCCAGATCAGCCGCCGCTCGACGACATCGATGCCGATCATCGTCAGCGTCCACAGGCACATGGCGCTGCCCAGTGGCTGTCCCGTCATCATGTCATCGAAAAAGCCGAGCGGCAGCGCGATCCATGCCGCCCAAAGCTCCGGCCGCAACAGCCGCCACGACAGCAGCAGCAGTAGCCCCAGCGGCGGCAGCACCGGCGATTGCGCAATGATCGGCAGCGACGTGAGCATCGACCCCAGCATCACGGTAACGACAGGCGTACCCTCAAGCCGAAAGCGCGAGGGGTTGCCGCCAAGGCGCGGCCCCTGCGGTATGGTCATGGTGCGACAGGCCCGGAGTCGTTGACGGCAGCCGGGGCTTCGGGTGCGACCGGGTCCGGCCGCGTCACGGTGGCTTCATAGGGGCGCTGCACTATCACGGCTTCCACGCGGGCAGGGTTGGCGAGAGGAGCCGCCAGCGCCTTGTCCCCATCGACACGCACGATGATGGCGACCGGGATGTTCGGGCGATAGAGACCGCCGGTGCCGGACGTCACCATGATGTCGCCAGGCTTGAAAGGGTTATTGCCCGCGTTCAGCGATCGGATCTCCAGCGATCCATCGTCCTGCCCCGTACAGATGGCGGCAATATTGTCCTTGGCGCGGCGAACCGGCACGATGCTCTGGCTGTCGCTCAGCAGCAGCACGTCTGCGGTATTGGGTCCCGCCGTCTGGACGCGGCCGATCAGCCCCTCGGGCGCGCGCACGGGCATACCGGGATAGACGCCCTGCGACCGGCCCGCATTGAGGCGTGCGAAGCGCCGCGTGCTGCTGGAGGAGGAACTGATGAGGCGCGCGGCCACGACCTCGTCCTCCTCGTCCTCGACCAGCTTCAACAGCTTCTTGAGGCGAATATTTTCCTGCTCGATGGCCGCCGCTTCGATCAGGCGCGTGCGGTTGGCGTCCACTTGCCGCCGCAATCCGACATTCTGCGATCCGGCGCGGAAGTAGGCGACGATCTGCTCGTCGATCGTGCCGACGCCGCTGACCAGTTGCCGCAGCGTCGCGGATATAGGGCGGGTGATTTCCCCCGATGCCGAACGGATCGCGGCAAAGCCCGTCGGGTCGAACATGGCGACGATGACCAGCAGCAAGCCGACACCGGCGCCCGAGACCGCAACGACATAGCCGGCGAACAAGCCATATTGCGCCTTCCGGTCATAGCCGGGGCGCCGGCTGGGTGGCCGCGCCATCGCTTAACCTTTCCTCAGCCGGTTTGCAGGACGCCCCGGAACATCGGGTCTTCCATCGCCCGGCCCGTGCCGATGGCTACGCAGGTCAGCGGGTCCTCGGCAATGGTGACGGGCAGGCCGGTCTCGTCGCGCAATTCGTCGTCCAGACCTTTCAGCAGCGCGCCGCCGCCCGTCAGGACGATGCCCTGATCGACGATATCTGCGGCCAGTTCCGGCGCGGTGTTTTCGAGCGCGATGCGCACACCCTCGACGATGGTGCTGATCGGCTCGGCCAGCGCGTCAGCAATCTGGCCCTGATTGATCGAGATTTCCTTGGGAACCCCGTTCACCAGATCGCGGCCCTTGATGTGAATCGTCTCGCCCACGCCATCGGCGGGCGATTGCGCGACGCCATATTCCTTCTTGATCCGCTCGGCCGTGGCTTCGCCGATGAGCAGGTTGTGATGACGGCGCACATAGGAAACGATGGCCTCGTCCATCTTGTCCCCGCCGACGCGCACCGATGTCGTATAGGCAAGCCCGCGCAGCGAGAGCACCGCGACTTCGGTTGTGCCGCCGCCGATGTCCACGACCATCGAACCGATCGGCTCGGTGACGGGCATGTCGGCGCCGATCGCAGCGGCCATCGGTTCCTCGATCAGGAACACCTGGCTGGCCCCCGCATTGCTCGCCGCATCGCGAATGGCGCGGCGCTCGACCTTGGTTGAGCCCGAAGGCACGCAGATCACGATTTCGGGGAAGCGCCACGGACGGGCCTTGCCGCCATGCACCTTGGTTATGAAGTGCTTGATCATCTGCTCGGCCACATCGATGTCGGCGATCACGCCGTCGCGCAGCGGGCGAATCGCCTCGATGCTGTCGGGCGTCTTGCCCATCATCAGCTTGGCGTCGTCGCCGACGGCCTTCACGCGCTTGATCCCGTTCAGCGTCTCGACCGCCACCACCGAAGGCTCATTGAGAACGATGCCGCGTCCGCGCACATAGACCACGGTATTGGCCGTGCCGAGATCGATGGCCATGTCCTGCGAGGAGAATTTGAATAAACGCGAAAAGATCGACATGCTTTTCCCTAGTCCAGACCACCCACCCGGAAGGGGCAGCAGCCGCGAGATATCTCATTTTCCCCACCTGCGCTCAGCCAGCTCTCGATACGGAAAAATGTCGGGCAGCGGGTCGCGGAAGGCGTTCGATTGGGCTAGTCACTAACCAATGTCAATACGCCGCCTGCCCGAACATCTGGTCAATCGCATCGCTGCGGGCGAAGTGGTGGAGAGACCCGCCAGCGCGCTGAAGGAACTGGTAGAGAACGCCATCGATGCCGGTGCGCGGCGGATCACCATCCGGCTGGCGGCGGGCGGTCTGGACCGGATCGAAGTGCTGGACGACGGCTGCGGCATGACGCGCGCGGACATGGCCCTCGCGCTGGAGCGGCACGCCACCTCGAAGCTGCCCGACGACGCCATAGAGAATGTCGCGACCCTGGGTTTCCGGGGCGAGGCGCTGCCCTCCATCGCCAGCGTCGCGCAAGTCACGATCGAGAGCCGCACGCGAGAGGGCGACGGCTGGCAGCGGATCATCGACAATGGCGCACTGGTGAGCGAAGGCCCCGCCGCGATCCCGCCCGGCACCCGCATCCGCGTCGAGCAGCTATTCGGCAAGGTCCCCGCCCGCCGCAAGTTCCTGCGCTCCGCCCGCTCCGAATATGCCGCCTGCCTCGACGTGATCCGGCGGCTGGCAATGGCGCGGCCAGACATTGCCGTGACACTGGAACATGACGGACGCCGCGCCTTGGGCGTGCAGGATGGCGAGAGCCGCGAGGATCGGGTGGCCGCGTTGACCGACCGGGCGCTGGCCGACAATCATGTAGTGATCGCGCTGGAACGCGAAGGCGTGGCGCTCGCGGGCGTCGCGGGCCTGCCCACCTATCACCGCGGCGTGGCGGACCATCAATTCCTGTTCGTCAATGGCCGCCCGGTGCGCGACCGGCTGCTGGTGGGCGCGGTACGCGGCGCCTATGCCGACCTGCTCGCCCGCGACCGGCATCCGGTGGTGGCGCTGTTCCTCGACTTGCCGCCGGGCGAAGTCGATGTGAACGTCCATCCCGCCAAGACCGAAGTGCGCTTCCGCGAACCGGCAATGATCCGCGGCATGATCGTCAGCGGCATCAAGCGCGCACTGGACGAGGCAGGCTTCCGCTCGGTCCAGCGCGCCGATCCCGCGGCACTGTCCGTGTGGCAGCAGGAGCCGCTCTCGCCAACCCCGATCAGCGCCATGCCGATCTTCGAGGCTGCCTCTACGCCCGCGCCCTACGCGCCCAGCCTCCACGACCGCCGCACGTCCTTCCTGACGCCGCCGCCCATGGCCCGCGCCGAACCCGCCGCGCAAGCTCCGCCGCAGGGCCAGAGCTTCCCGCTCGGCGTGGCGCGGGGGCAAGTCGCCAAGACCTATATCGTCGCGGAGGCGGAAGACGGCCTCGTCATCGTCGACCAGCACGCCGCCCACGAACGGCTGGTGCTCGAACGTATGCGCCGCGCATTGGACGGGGCAGGGGTCGCGTCGCAGGCATTGCTCCTCCCCGAAGTGGTGGAACTGGACGAACCCGCCTGCGACCGGCTGGAGGGCCGCATTGCCGAACTGGCGGAATTCGGCCTCGACCTCGAACGCTTCGGCCCGTCAGCGATGCTCGTCCGATCGACACCTGCGATGCTCGGCGCGGGCGATGTGCATGGGCTCGTCACCGATCTTGCCGACGAACTGGCGGCCTATGACAGCACATTGTCGCTGAAGGAGCGCCTGGACCACGTCGCCGCCACCATGGCCTGCCACGGCTCCGTGCGGGCCGGGCGCGTGCTCTCCGTCGCCGAGATGAACGCACTCCTCCGCGAGATGGAAGTCACGCCCCGAAGCGGCCAGTGCAACCATGGCAGACCGACATGGGTTAAGCTTGGCCATGGCGATATAGAAAAGCTGTTCGGTCGAAAGTGACACCTCGACCCGAGGCGTCCCCGTAGGCACTTCTACTGATCGACCGTCAGTCCATCATCGCCTAACGCGGTCCCATGCAAGGACCGGCTCAGCGGCAGACATGGAGCGACGTCGGCAAGGGGTGTGGCATCATTGCCGTCGCGGCTACGCATATCCTGCTTCACGACCCCGCGGTGGATCCGGGCGTGGTCAGGTCCACTCTGGGTTTGACGTCCATCCCCGCTTTTTTCGCCCTGGCCGGACTGATGTTCAAACCCCGGCCGCCGATGCAGCTCGCCATGCGCCGGGTCCGGTCCATGCTCGGGCCGTACGTCGCCTTCCTGTGTCTGGTGATGTCAGGCGTCCTCGCCCGGGACTTCGTGCTGGGCGGAAACAGCCTGCCGTCGCTGGAGCAATTCCTCTGGGGCGGCGCTATATTGAAGGGCGATTTCGGCACATTCTGGTTCCTCACGTCCTTGTTGTTCACGCAGATCGCCTACAACGCGCTCGCCTTCCGCTATCCGGACCCCGCCGGACCCGTTCCCGTCAGCATCGTCGCGGCTATCCTGTTGGTCGGCACCGCAATATTGCACATCTTTCCGGGCCTGAGCCTGCCCTGGAGCCTGGAGACCCTGCCGTTCACGATCCCCTTGTTCTGGTTCGGCCACTTGCTTCAGCGCGAGCGTGCGCACGCCCGGTGGATCGGCCTTGCCATGATCGCCGTCATCGGTGCCGCAATCGTCGCGTTGCTGTTCGGGCAGGTGTTTCGCATCGGCATCAAGGGCGGTTTCGTCAGTCCGCCGGTTCTCGGGCTCCTGTTCGGCATGGTGATGGCCCGACTAGCGGTGCTGGCGTACCGCGGTATCGCCAAAATCCCGCTGCTGGCTCCTGCACTCTCCAATGTGGGGCAGGCTTCGCTCGTGATCCTTTGCCTGCATCAGTTCATCCACTTCTCCCTGCGCCGGGTGGGGGTGGAGACGAGCTGGATATTGCTGTTTTTCTCCTGCGCCTTGCCTTATCTCGCCTGGCGCATCTTCGGGCGGTTCACCTGGGTCAAGATCGTGTTCCTCGGCGGGCGGCCATCTCCCGCCGCGGGAGATCCGGGAAAGCCCGCGCAGCCTCTCGGGACGCCTGCCACTGCGACCAAATAAGCTGTCCTACAGCGCATGAAAATGCGTAGGCCATTGCGTGATACCCAAACGACCCAAACCAGGACGGCGAGCTTTCGCTGGCCTTATTGCTGGAGGATTTTCATGTCGTACGTCATCTGTGCAGCAGTGTCCGCCGTCGCGATCCCTTCACGAGTGCAATCAGGGCGAGGCGGGGGGTGACGTAGTGTCACCTTTGTCACCTTCCGGCTCTCGATGGCCTCGCGAGCGCGATCAGATGGGGCGCGTGCGGCACATCGTAATGGGCTTCAACGTCATCACCGGCTCGTCGCGCTGGTTGAAGACAGTCACCTTCGTTTTGACGATTCCCATCTCCGGGCGGCTTCGTGAAGGGATCTTCTCGACCACCTCGGCCTCGCAGCGCAGCACGTCGCCGGGATAGCAGGGCTGGAGCCAGCGCAGTTCGTCTATCCCCGCTGCGCCCAGGCTCGCTTCCTGCCGTTCGGGGCGTTGCTGCATATGCTCGACCATCATTGCCATCATCATCCCGCAGCTATGCCACCCGCTCGCGGCAACTCGGCCGAAATGGGTGCGCGCAGCGGCGTCATCCGACAAGTGGAAGGGCTGAGGATCGTATTTCGAAGCGAAGTCGATGACCTCCTCGCGTTCGACCGTGTAGCTGCCGAAGCGTTCGACGACGCCGATCTCGATATCTTCAAAATAATAGGACATGCGTTTCAACCTGCAACCTGATGCAGTGGGTCTAAGCGCAGGTTACGTGCCCGTCAACCCGCTGGAGTTGCGTCACACGTTGAACCGGAACAGCATGATGTCGCCGTCCTGCGTCACATATTCCTTGCCTTCCGCGCGCCACTTGCCTGCTTCCTTGGCGCCTACTTCGCCATTGAATTTGACGTAATCGTCATAGGCCATGGTCTCGGCGCGGATGAAGCCTTTCTCGAAGTCGCTGTGGATCGCGCCCGCCGCCTGCGGCGCCTTCGACCCGCGATGCACGGTCCAGGCGCGGGCTTCCTTGGGGCCCACGGTGAAGAAGGTGATGAGGCCCAGCAGTTCGTATCCGGCCCGGATGATGCGAGCCAGCCCGGCTTCCTTGAGGCCCAGCGCCTCCAGATACTCGCCGCGTTCCTCGACCGGCATGGTGACGAGTTCGGCCTCGATGGCGGCGGAGACTATCACCGCACTCGCGCCCTCGGCCTTGGCCTTCTCGAACACGCGGGCGCTATACGCATTGCCCTCCGCCGCATTGCCCTCATCGACGTTGCAGACGTACAGGACCGGCTTGCTGGTCAGAAGCTGCGCCTGCGCGAACAGGCGTTCCTCCTCCTCGTCCTTCGGCTTGGTGAGGCGCGCAGGCTTGCCCTCACGGAGCAACTCCAGCGCCTGTCCGAGCACTGCCGCTGCGGCCTTCGACTCCTTGTCGCCCTGCTGCCCCTTCTTCACCAGATTGGGCACGCGCTTCTCAAGGCTGTCGAGGTCCGCCAGCATCAGCTCGGTCTCGACTGTCTCGGCGTCGGCGATGGGGTCGATCTTCCCCTCGACATGCGTGATGTCGTCATCCTCGAAGCAGCGCAGCACATGAACGATGGCATCGACTTCGCGGATGTTGGCGAGGAACTGATTGCCCAGACCCTCACCCTTCGACGCGCCCCGCACGAGGCCCGCAATGTCCACGAACGCGAGTTGCGTCTCGATGATCTTGGCGCTCCCGCCGATCTTCGCGATCTCGTACAGGCGCGGATCGGGCACGGCGACCTGGCCGACATTCGGCTCGATCGTGCAGAACGGATAATTGGCCGCCTGCGCCGCCTGCGTCTCCGTCAGCGCGTTGAACAGCGTGGACTTGCCGACATTGGGAAGCCCGACGATACCGCATTTGAAACCCATATTCCTGGTCCCTGCCTTAAATCTCTATTCCGCCAATCGCATGGCGACGTCATTCATGAACCGCGCTTCGTCACCCGCCGCCAGCCACTTCGCCTCGGCGCCGACCGCGCCCAGCATGTCCGACAACGGATCGATCTCCGCCTTGGCATAATTGCCCAGCACATAGCCATGCACCCGGTCCTTGTGCCCCGGATGGCCGATGCCTATCCGCACCCGGCGAAACTCCGGCCCGATATGGGAGTCCATCGACCGCAGGCCATTATGCCCCGCCGTGCCGCCCCCGCGCTTCACCTTCACCTTGAACGGCGGGAGGTCCAGCTCGTCGTGGAAGACGGTCACGTCCTGCGGCTCCAGCTTGTAGAAGCGCATCGCTTCGCCCACCGCGCGCCCGCTCTCGTTCATGAACGTCGCAGGCTTGAGCAACAGCAGCTTTTCCGAACCGATGCGCCCTTCGCTCGCCCATCCCTGAAACTGGCGCTTGGGCGCTGTGAAGTCATGCAATTCCGCAATGATGTCGGCCGCCATGAAGCCCACATTATGCCGGTTGAGGGCATATTGCGGACCAGGATTGCCGAGGCCGACCCACAGCTGCATGATTTCAGGCTCCAAACGCAAACCCCGTCCGTTCTGCGCAGAACGAACGGGGCTCGGTTAGCGTCACGAAGGACAAGCAGCTTAGGCTGCCGCTTCGCCTTCCGCAGCTTCGGCGGCTCCGCCATCGCTGCTCTTCAGCGCAGAGGGAGCAACGATGGTGGCGATGGTGAAATCGCGATCCTCGATGGCCGACTTCGCGCCCTTGGGCAGTGTCACGGCGCTGATGTGGATCGAATCGCCCACTTCGAAGCCGGTCAGGTCGACAACGATGTCGTCCGGGATTTCCGACGCATCGACGACGAGTTCCAGCTCATGACGCACGACGTTCAGAACGCCGCCACGCTTGAGGCCGGGCGATGCTTCTTCGTTCTCGAAGCGCACGGGTACGTTGACATGCACGGCGGCATGCTCGGACACGCGCAGGAAGTCCGCGTGCAGCGGGCGATCCGTTACGGGATGGAAGGCGACGTCCTTGGGAAGCGTGCGAACGGCCTTGCCGTCGACTTCGACCATGACGACCGAGTTCATGAAGTGGCCGGTGCCCAGCAGCTTGTTCAGCGCCTTCTCCTCCACGTGAACCATGGTGGGTTCTTCGTTCATTCCGTAAATGACGGCTGGTACGCGGCCCTCGCGGCGGAGAGCGCGGGAGGCTCCCTTGCCTGCCCGATCGCGTGCCTCGGCCGACAGCGTAAGCTGATCGCTCATTGCGTGTCTCCAAAACTGGTAAGTGGTTCCAAAATGCCCGCCACGCCTCCAGGGATGACCATGACGGGAGCGGGGCCATTAGCAGAAATCAGGGGAAAGGCAAGGGCGCGTCGAGCGCTACTGGATGCGCCTGATGCTGTAGCCTTGCTGCTGGAGCAGGACGAGCAGATTGTCGGGGCCAGCCAGATGCGCGGCGCCCACGGCAACGAAGGGCCGTCCGGGCAATTGCGCGATGCGCTTCGCCCAGGCGCGATTGCGCTCGGTGAGCAAAGGCTTGGCCAGCGCGGGCTCGGGCGCAAGCTCCGCCACGAAATCGCGCGCGATCGCCTTCATGTTGCCGCTGAGCCAGGCGCGCAGCATCCGGTCATATTGGGCGCGGCTGTCTTTGGCATCGTCGATGCTGTCGATCAGCAGGCGGCGCTGCACGTCCTCGGGCAAGCGATCGAACAGGCCGAACTGATCGGATATCGTCTCGAGCCCGGAGACGGGCTTACCAGCGGCGCGGAAACCGGCGGTCAGCACTGGCTCCACGCCCTTTGCGCCGGACAGGCCCAACTCACTTTGCGCTACGGTCGCAAGGAGCAGCGAAGCGGCCCAGCTTTCATATCGGGAGAGGCCCGCTTCATCGAACCCGCCACGCTTCATCAGCGACGTGAGCGCAGGGCGTTCGTGCGCGGGCACGCGACTACCGAGGGAAGGCAGGTTCGGCGTCCGCCCCAGCCGGTCGAAGATCTGCTGCGTCCCCTTTGCATCGTCCAGCCCCTCCGCTTCCAGCACGAGCCGGTCCGCAGCAGCGACGGCGTCCCGAAGCGCCGCTGTCTCCCACTTCACATCGTCAGGGAGAACATGGATGGTCCCGAATATGAAAGCCTGCTTGCCGCTCTTCTCCACGCGCCACAATGCGGGGCCGCCGGGCTCTTCCTTCGATGGTCGCTCGCCGGTGCAGGCGCCCAGCAGGAGCAGGGCGAGGCCGAAGATGGCCATGATAGGTTTGTGCATGGCTATCATGTAGACCGCGCAAGGCCGCGATCAATGGCGGCTCACTTCAGCCCGAAGTCTGCCTTGCTCAAGCGCTTCGTGTCGATCCCAAGCGCCTTGAGCTTGTCCTGCACGTCCTGCGGCCCTGCCAGATGCCCGGCGCCTACGGCTATGAACACGGTGCCCGGCGCGTCGAGCCGCGCCCTGATCCACTTTGCCCAATTGGCGTTACGGTTGAACAGCAGCACTTGCGCAAGCTCAGGCGTAGCCTCCAGCGAATCATTCATTTCCTTGGCCAGCGCGTCCACTTCGCCCTTCTTCCAGCTGGCGATCATCCGTGCGAACGTGGTTTCCATCTCCGGCAGTTCGGCAACGGTGGCGTTGAGGAACGCGATTTGCTGGTTTTCAGGCAGGGTTGCGAAATAGCCCAATTGCTGGTCCACCGTCTCCAAGCCCTCGATCCGCTTGCCAGCCTGCTTGGCGGCGGCCGTCAGCGTCTTCTCGACACCTGCATCGGCGGCATAGCCAAGCCTGCCCAGCGGCGCGACAGCCAAGGTGATCCCCGCCATCCAAGGCTGGAACTTCTCCAATGCCTGCCAGGGAAGGCCATTGGCCGTCATCGCGGAGACATAGGCGGCGCGGGGTTTTGCCTGGAGCTTCTCTGTAAGCGGCGGACCATCGGGATCTATCCCCAGAGCAGCCACTTTTTGCGCCATGGTGGCTTGATCCGGTTCGACCAGTTCCAGCACCAGTTCGTCCGACTTGTCGAATGCCGCCTTGATCTCGTCATCGAACCAGACAGTGCCGGGTTTCAACACATGGACGCTGCCGAAGAGGTAGATCGTCGTATCTTCATCCTTCACCACCCACAAAGCCGGATCGGCGCTGACTTCGCTAGGCTTTGCAGCGACTTCCTGAGCATGCGCCGCAGTCGACAGGCCGAGCAGCAGCCAGAGAGACAATATCAATCGAAGGATCACGCGGCGCACTTTCGTAGCTTAGGGAGCGGGCTCTTAAATGCGGTGGCGCAGGTAAGGCGGCAAGCGTTTTTACCATCTTCACCGCCCGCCCGGCTTGACCCGTCCGGCCCCATAGGCCAAGGCACCGCCACGCGATTTCCAGAGCAGGCGCAAAGACGAAACATGGCCGCAAAGCCCGATACGCTCAGCTTTCAGGACCTTATCCTGACCCTCCATGCCTATTGGAGCAGGCGAGGCTGCGTAATCCTGCAACCGTATGACATGGAAGTCGGTGCGGGCACTTTTCACCCGGCGACGACGTTGCGCAGCCTCGGCCCGAATCCGTGGAACGCTGCCTATGTCCAGCCTTCGCGCCGCCCGACCGATGGGCGCTATGGCCAGAACCCCAATCGGCTTCAGCATTATTACCAGTATCAGGTGATCATGAAGCCGTCGCCGCCGGACCTTCAGGACATGTATCTGGGCAGCCTACGGGAGATTGGGATCGACCCGCTGCTGCACGACATCCGCTTTGTCGAGGATGACTGGGAAAGCCCGACGCTCGGAGCCTGGGGCCTCGGCTGGGAAGTGTGGTGCGACGGCATGGAAGTCACGCAATTCACCTATTTTCAGCAGATGGGCGGCTATGACTGCAAGCCGGTGGCGGGCGAACTGACCTACGGACTTGAGCGCTTGGCCATGTATATTCAGGGCGTCGACAGCGTGTACGACCTGCGCTTCAACGACGCAGGCGTGACCTATGGCGACGTGTTCCTCGAGAACGAAAAGCAGATGTCGAAGTGGAACTTTGAGATCGCCGATACCGAAAAGCTGTTCCGCTGGTTCAAGGACGCGGAAGCCGAATGTCAGGCCAGCATCGCCGCCGACGTTCCACTGGCGGCCTATGATCAGGCGATCAAGGCAAGCCACGTCTTCAACCTGTTGCAGGCGCGCGGCGTCATCTCCGTACAGGAGCGCGCCAGCTACATCGCCCGCGTCCGCGACCTCGCCAAAGGTAGCTGCGAGGCGTGGATGAAGACCAACGGGTGGGCAGCGTGATGACCGACTTCCTGCTCGAACTTCGCTGTGAGGAAATCCCGGCGCGGATGCAGCAGAAGGCGTCGGAGGATCTGGCGCGTCTATTTACGGAGAAACTGGCCGAAGCCGGGTTGAAGGCGGAGGGCATCGAGTCCTTCGTCACGCCCCGCCGCCTTGCGCTGATCGCACGCGGCCTGCCGCTCCGAACCGAAGCCGTGAACGAGGAATTGAAAGGCCCTCGCGCCGATGCGCCACCTCAGGCATTGGCGGGCTTCCTAGGCAAAACCGGGCTGACGCGCGAGCAATTGGTCGAGCGACCCGATGCGAAGGGCAACGTCATCCTGTTCGCGGTGATCGAGAAGCCGGGCCGTGCAACCTCCGATGTTCTGGCCGAAGCCGTCCCGGCGATCGTCCGCGCCTTCCCATGGCCAAAGTCGATGCGCTGGGGAAGTGCCAGCCAGACGACTGAAAGCCTCCGCTGGGTGCGCCCCTTGCAGGGCATCGTCGCGATCCTTGGCGAAGAGCTTGTGGACATGGAAATCGAGGGTGTCCGCTCCGGTTTTGCAACGCTCGGTCATCGCTTTCATCATCCGGATCAGATCACGATCGGGGGGGCGAACGACTATGTGGAAAAGCTGCGCGCCTGCCATGTCGTCGTTGATCACGCCGAGCGCATGGGCATCATCGAAGCCAAGGCCCAGGACGCCGCGGCAGCGCGTGGCCTGACGTTGGTCGTAGACAGAGGACTGGTCGCGGAAAACGCAGGCCTCACGGAGTGGCCAGTGCCGCTGCTCGGTGATTTCGACCCGGCGTTCCTCGAAGTGCCGCCCGAAGTCATTCAGCTCACCCTACGCACCAATCAGAAGTATTTCGTCCTCCGCAACGCGGCGGGCAATCTGGCCTCAGTCTTCATCTGCACCGCGAATATAGAGGCGCATGACGGAGGCGCGGCGATCATCGCGGGCAATCGCAAGGTCCTGGCGGCGCGCCTTAGCGATGCGCGCTTTTTCTGGGAACAGGACAAGAAGACCCCCCTCGCCGAACACGCAAGGAAGCTGGAACGCATCACCTTTCATGAGAAGCTCGGCACTGTTGCGGATAAGGTCGAGCGCGTTGCGAAGCTGGCCGAATGGCTCGCGACGGAGGGGATCGTTCCCCACTGCGATCCCGCTCTGGCGCGGCAGGCCGCGGAACTGTGCAAGGCCGATCTTGTGACGGAAATGGTCGGCGAATTTCCGGAACTGCAAGGCATCATGGGCGGCTACTACGCCCGGGCCGAAGGCCTGCCGGACGCGGTTGCCGATGCCATTCGCGATCACTACAAGCCGGTAGGACAGGGCGACGAAGTCCCGACCGCGCCTGTGACGGTGGCGGTGAGTTTGGCGGACAAGCTGGATACTTTATCGAGATTTTTTCTGATTGATGAGAGGCCGACTGGATCAAAAGATCCATTTGCTTTGCGGAGAGCCGCATTAGGCTTAATCGCCCTTATTATCACGAACAGCGTACGTATTTCGATTTACGACTTATTCCACGCATCAGAACCGCTCTCGAAGGGCTCCCCAGATATGGGAGCGATCCTCGCTGCTGACCACTTCAACGATTTCATCATTGATCGTATTAAAGTTCAACAGCGCGATTTCGGTGTAAGGCACGATGTTATTGACGCTGTTGTTTTCCTGGGCGGTGACGACGACATTGGCGGTGAGCGTGACCTCGTTCGCCTTTTAGGGCGTGTGAAGGCTCTTCAGCTATTTGTGGAAACAGCTGACGGTACAAACCTCCTTGCTGGATACAAGCGCGCTACGAATATTCTCAAGAAGGAAGCACAGCCCCCGATCGCCTATGATGTGAGAAACGGCTATGCCCCCGAACCCGCCGAAACCGCGCTGATCGCTGCCCTCGATGCCGCCGAGCCGCGCGCTGCCGAAGCCATTGCTAACGAGGATTTCGCCGCTGCCATGGCCGCGCTCGCGACTCTTCGCGCTCCGATCGACGCCTTCTTCGATAACGTGACAGTCAATGATCCCGATCCGGAAAAGCGTTCCGCCCGGCTCGCATTGCTCGCCAGAATGCGCGATGCGGTGCACGGCGTTGCGGATTTCTCCCGCATTGAAGGCTGAAATAAAGCAATTATCTTTCACGGCAGCTGCAACTGACAACATCGAAAGTGCGGTTCATCATGAATCCGGTTGCATATTTTGCCACTTCCTGCCTTGAACCAATCCGTGTTGCATCGCACAATGCGCCTTAAACTTCCCAGTGCAGAGGGACATCCATGGCTACCGCTTACAAGACGACCGACACCACAACAGGCAGCGAAGTTCGCTATGTCTATCGCTTCGGCGGGGGCGTCGATGACGGCGGCAAGGGAAACAAGAACCTGTTGGGGGGCAAGGGCGCCAATCTGGATGGCATGGCGTCCATCGGGTTGCCGGTTCCTCCCGGCTTCACGATCACGACCGAAATGTGCACGCGCTATTATGTCGATGGCGAAGTTTTCCCCGACAGCCTGCGTGCGGAAGTCGCCAATGGAATCGCGCACATCGAAGGTGTGACCGGCAAGAAGTTCGGCGACGCTTCCGACCCGTTGCTCGTGTCGGTTCGCTCGGGCGCACGGGTGTCGATGCCGGGCATGATGGATACCGTACTCAATCTCGGCCTCAACGACGAGACGGTGGAGGGGCTGGCGGCCGCTTCGGGTGACGCGCGTTTCGCGTGGGATAGCTATCGCCGCTTCATCCAGATGTATTCCGACGTGGTGCTCGAACTCGATCATGGCGCGTTCGAGGAAGCGCTGGAGGTCGCGAAGGAAGACAATGGCTATACGCTGGACACGGAACTCACCGCCGACGATTGGCGCGCACTGGTCGGCGAGTATAAGAAGATCGTCGCAGATCAGTGGAAGAAGCCTTTCCCGCAGGATGTGCATGATCAGCTTTGGGGCGCCATCAGCGCTGTCTTCGGCAGTTGGCAGGCGGATCGCGCAAAGGTCTATCGCCGCCTGAACGACATCCCGGGTGACTGGGGTACGGCCGTCAATGTGCAGGCGATGGTTTTCGGCAACATGGGCGACACATCGGCGACCGGCGTGGCCTTCACGCGCGATCCGTCCACCGGCGAAAACGTCTATTATGGCGAATTCCTGATCAACGCACAGGGTGAGGATGTCGTCGCGGGTATCCGCACGCCGCAATATCTGACGCTGGCGGCGCGTGAGCGGGCAGGGGCCTCTGCCGCTTCGATGGAAGAGGCAATGCCCGAAACCTATGCGGAACTGGCGCGTGTGTTCCAGATCCTGGAACGGCATTATCGCGACATGCAGGACATTGAGTTCACTGTGCAACAGGGCAAGCTCTGGATGCTCCAGACTCGTTCTGGCAAGCGCACGGCCAAGGCGGCGCTGAAAATGGCCGTCGACATGGCAGCCGAGGGACTGATCACTGAGGAAGAGGCGGTTGCCCGAGTCGATCCGGCTGCACTCGATCAGCTTCTGCACCCGACGCTCGATCCCAAGGCTCCACGCGACGTGCTGACCAAGGGGCTTCCGGCCTCTCCCGGCGCAGCCTCCGGCATGGTGGTGTTCGATGCCGACACGGCCGAGCGGCGCAATGAAATGGGCGATGCGGTGATCCTGGTCCGTACGGAAACGTCGCCCGAAGACATTCACGGCATGCATGCGGCCAAGGGCATCCTGACGGCACGTGGCGGCATGACCAGCCACGCCGCCGTGGTGGCGCGCGGCATGGGTCGCCCCTGCGTCTCGGGCGCTGGCAGCCTGTCTATCGACGCAAAGGCAAAGATCCTGCGCGTCGCCGGGCGTGAACTGGTCGAGGGCGACGTCGTCACCATAGATGGCTCGACTGGCGAAGTGATGGCGGGCGCGGTGCCTACGGTTCAGCCTGAACTGGCCGGTGACTTCGGTACGCTGATGGTCTGGGCGGACAAGGTCCGTCGCCTGAAGATACGTGCTAACGCCGAAACCCCGCTCGACTGCAAGACGGCGCGGGAATTCGGTGCGGAGGGCGTTGGCCTTTGCCGCACGGAGCACATGTTCTTCGATGCGGCCCGCATCACCGCGGTGCGCCAGATGATCCTTGCCGACAGTGAGAAGGGCCGTCGCGAGGCGCTTGAGAAGCTTCTGCCGGAACAGCGCAGCGACTTTACGGAGATCTTTACGGTGATGGCCGGGCTGCCCGTCACCATCCGCCTGCTCGATCCGCCGCTGCACGAATTCCTGCCGCATGAGGAGGCGGAGTTTGCCGAAGTGGCGAAGGCTGCTGGCGTGGGTGTGGACGAACTGCGCCGCCGTGCGTCCGAACTGCACGAGTTCAACCCGATGCTCGGCCATCGGGGCTGTCGTCTGGGTGTGACCTACCCCGAGATCTACGAGATGCAGGCGCGCGCGATCTTCGAAGCGGCCATCGATGTCGCGGCGCAAAGCGGCACGGCCCCGATCCCTGAAATCATGATCCCGCTCGTCGCCACCGCGAAGGAGCTGGAGCTGATGAAGGCGATCGTGGACGCGCAGGCCAAGGAAGTCTT
This sequence comes from Sphingobium sp., assembly GCF_033795625.1. Classification (GTDB taxonomy): domain Bacteria; phylum Pseudomonadota; class Alphaproteobacteria; order Sphingomonadales; family Sphingomonadaceae; genus Sphingobium. Next base: position 29,816 of record NZ_JARYGI010000004.1, read on the forward strand.
CGCCGAACGTGGCACGACCATCGAATATCTGGTGGGCACGATGATCGAACTGCCGCGGGCGGCGCTCAAGGCCGGGGAAATAGCCCAGGTGGGTGAGTTCTTCTCCTTTGGTACCAACGATCTGACGCAGACGACGATCGGCATCAGCCGCGACGACGCAGGTCGTTTCCTTGGCGCCTATGTGGACAAGGGGATATTCCCGCGCGATCCGTTCGTCAGCATCGACATCGAAGGCGTAGGCGAGTTGATTCAGATCGCTGCCGAGCGTGGCCGCGCGACACGTCCGGATATCAAGCTTGGCATCTGCGGAGAACATGGCGGCGATCCGGCCTCCATCGCCTTCTGCGAAGCCACTGGTCTCGACTATGTTTCCGCCTCTCCTTATCGCGTTCCTATCGCCCGCCTTGCAGCGGCGCAGGCCGCTTTGAAGGCCAGGGAACAGGCGGCAGCGAAATAAACGGGGCAAAGCGGTAAAAGGGGGTTGCCAGAACCAGCGCCCCCTTCTATCTGCGCACTTCCCTGACGCACCCGTAGCTCAGCTGGATAGAGCATCAGACTACGAATCTGAGGGTCGGGCGTTCGAATCGCTCCGGGTGCACCAGGGGAAAAAAGACGCTTCGGCGCAGCAAGGACCAGTTGGAAAGCTGGTCCTTTTGCATTTGGCCTGAAGCTCACGAAGTGGCATCCTTGCCCGGTTTCGCGCGTTGTGGCCGCAGAAACGTGGAGATGATGAATGACTACAGGATCGCGTGAGGCGGATAAACGGGAAGCGCCTGTGTCCGAAGACGCTGTGGCCTCGGAGCATGCCTCCGAGCCAGGCAAGGGGCCTTCCAAAAAGTCTGTGGCGCTGGGCGCAGCGGTGGGTATCGGTTCCGCCGCCATCGTGGCAGCTCTGCTATATACGCGGCGACGCTGACTTCCGCTGCTGGGCGGCGCTACTCGGTTAACGCGCTGCCAGATACATAAACTGTTTAGCAACTATGTCGGTGCTAGTGATCCGGGGTAATTTCCGGAGCAAGCACGTGGCCGAACCATCCTTTTCACTTCCAGAAGGTACGCCAGAGCAGCAGTCCCGCCGCAATGCGCGCAAGCCGCTGTTTCTCCGCATCGCGGATTCGGGTCCCGATACGGCCGTGATAATGGACATCTCCGTGGGCGGCGCTCTCCTGCGCACGGCCCAGCCTCTCACCGTGAATGACTCGGTGACGATCAATCTGCCCCATGGCCCAGCGGCAGAAGCGCGTGTTACCTGGAGCAGCGGTCCGCTGGCCGGTTGTCAGTTCCTTACCCCCATCACGGACGCCATGATCAGCGCAGCGCTGCTCAAGAGCGAACCGGCCGCTCCCGAACCAAACCTGCTTCTAGGGAATGATTTTGCGCAGGACGCACCCAACACCGAGCGCTTGGCGCGCGGCGTCCCTATCATCATTGCATCGTCACTCGTGCTCTGGGGCGGGATTGCGGGCTTGATCGCCTTGCTGTGACTACAGCCAGCCAACGCGTTTGAAGCGGACATAGAGCGCCGCACAGATTAACGTGATCACCGCCAGAACGACATAATATCCATATTCGGTTTTCAGTTCGGGCATATGCTCGAAGTTCATTCCGTATATGCCCGCAACCGCCGTAGGTACTGCCAGGATCGCCGCCCAGGCCGCTAGCTGCCGGGTGATCCCGCCTTGCCGCTGCTGCTCGAGCAGACTGCTAACTTCGAAAACGGAGGTCAGCACGTCCCGCAACCCACCCGTCATGCTTTCAACGCGCCGCACATGGTCCAGCACGTCCTGGAAATAGGGCCGGACGTCAGTATCGATGCACGGCATATCGAGATTGACCAGCCTGCTGCACAGCTCACCCATAGGACCAAGCGTCCTCTGAAAGCGTATGATTTCCCGTCGAAGGGAAAAGATCCGCGTCACATCCTCGCGAGAGAGAAATGCGTCCATTGCGCGCTGCTCGATGTTCAGCACTTCTTCTTCGATTGCTTCGACGATAGGCAAATAGCCGTCCACGATGAAGTCGAGGATCGCATGCAGCACATAATCCACGCCGTTCGCCAGGAGAGTAGGTGCAGCTTCCAGGTGACTCCGAAGTTCCGTGTGCGCCCGGGCTGAGCCGTGGCGTACCGAAATGATGTGATTGCGGCCGACGAAGACGGACGTCTCCCCGTAGGCTATCTTGTCGCCTTCCAGGTGGGCTGTACGTGCCACGACGAAGAGCTGGTCGCCATAGACATCGACCTTCGGAAGCTGGTGGGCTTTTAGAGCATCCTCGACCGCCAGGGGATGAAGACCGAATTGGGTCTGGAGCGTCCGTAATTCCGTCTCGGACGGCTCGTAAAGGCCTATCCACACGAACTCTGAACTGCCACCGGAGCATGGGCTGATTTCATCGATGGCTACTGGCCGAATCCGGCTTCCGTCCCGATACAGATAAGCAGCAACGACGGTCACGATCACCTCACTACAAAGCAGCCTCCCGACTACCAGAAGGGGGATGCTGCGCAAGCGGGCACTGTTCGGGATGACGCGTGCGTGACGGTTGAACGTGTCTCCATCAGTCCTAATTAGGAAGCCGAGCGCGACGTCCGTCGCAAGCATCCTGGAGTCCGCCTGATGATCGACCTCTACTATTGGCCCACGCCGAACGGGCACAAAGTGACCTTGTTTCTGGAAGAGGCGAGCGTACCCTACGCCTTGCACGGCATCAACATCGGCAAGGGCGAGCAGTTCGCCCCGGACTTCCTTGCGATCGCCCCCAACAACCGGATGCCCGCCATCATCGATAGAGAACCAGCCGACGGAAGCGACGCTTTATCCCTGTTCGAATCGGGCGCGATCCTTTTGTATCTCGCCGAGAAGACGGGTCAGTTCCTTCCTGCCGACTTGCACGGTCGCGCAGAAGTGCTGCAGTGGCTGTTCTGGCAGATGGGCGGCCTGGGGCCTATGGCAGGGCAGAATCATCACTTCCGCAATTATGCTCCTGAAAAGATACCTTATGCGATCGAAAGATATGTGAACGAAACCAACCGCCTATACGGTGTTTTGAACAAACGGCTGGCGGATCGTCCCTTTGTCGCGGGAGGGGATTATACGATCGCTGACATGGCGATCTATCCGTGGATCGTGTCTCATGAAGCGCAGGGTCAGGATCTAACCGATTTTCCGAACATCCGTCGCTGGTTCGATGTCATTGCGGCTCGTCCGGCGACCGTGAGGGCGTATGCGCGGGCGGTGGAAATCAATCCCAGCCCTCCAGGCATTCGCACCGAGGAGGAACGGAAGATCCTGTTCGGGCAAAAGGCGGAGGCTCCTGCTCGGAAGTAATTTCTCGCCGTGGAACACCGCCGTGTTTTGCGTTATCATGTCCGCTTGGCTAGTTAAGGAGCTGCGCTGGCATGATAGAACGCTACTTCCTCGATCATCCACGCGCTGTCGGTGAGACATATGGTGGCCACCTGAAGACGGCTGGCTTCTTTGGACTGCGGATGGTCGGGGGAGGCATAGCCTGCATGATCCACGGACTGTTGCCTGCACTGTTCGTGAAAACGGGCAGTTCCACTGTTCGAAACCTTTACGCGCAGATGCAGCCCAGGAGCGAGCGCGCCGCCATGTCGCAAATACCGCCTCCGAATTTTCTGCCGGAGTATGAGATCTAGGCGACGCTCAGAGTTGCCAGCGACGCTGCATGTCCACGGCGTCGATCACCTTGCCGCCCGCCATGAACACGGCGCCTGTGCAGCACAAGGCCAGTAGCTGGCCGCCTACGCCGGGATACTGATCCATATAGACTATCCCGCGTTCCGTCGCGCCCAATGCAAGCGCGTATATCACGAGAAACGCCTCGAACTTGGTCTTGATCGTGAAAAGGCGCTTGAGCTTCTGCATGGGTTCCAGCGGTCGATGTGATGCCGCCATCCGGCCATCAGGAGCCTCGTCAGCGGTCCCCACATAGTTCGCGCGAAAGCTGCAGATGGTCAACAAGGGTTAACCACGAATGTTCGACTTGCGCGGTCAGCGCCGGATCGGAGAGGTCCCCGGGGGTAATTCGCTCGGGCCAGTTGTCTTCGATGATGGCGGCAATGCCGTCCAATTTGCCGTCATCAACGATGAAGCGCGGATCGATGTCCAGCGGATCTGCCAACACGCGCAAACGCAGGCAGGCAGGTCCACCGCCATTGGCCATCGACTGGCGGACATCGACTGGAATGACGCGCCTGATCGGGCCGTTCCCGGCTATCAAAGTGTCGAGCCAGGTCGACACGGATGCCGTCGCTTGTGCTTCACCTGGCACGATCAACGCCATTCCAGCGCCGTCGGGAAGAGTCACAAGCTGTGCGTTGAAAAAATAGCTCTGTATCGCGTCTGCCAGGCTTACTGCGGCCGCCGGAACTTCAATGATCTGGACGGACGGAAGGAGACGGCGCAAATCTTCGAAAAACCGGATCTTCTCCGCAAAGGCCAGCTCGTGGGCAAAGAGCACGCCTTCGTTAGCGACGGCCACCACGTCATTGTGGAACGCGCCCGCGGCTATGGCTTCGGCAGATTGCTCCACGAATAGCGTGCGGGCAGGGTCGAGCCCGTGGATGCGGGCCACTGCCTGGCTGGCCTCCAGATGCTGGCGCGCCGGGAATGCGCCGCCCGAACGCCCGTAAACGAAGACCTCGACGCCCGGGGAGGCAGGGTCTTCGCACAGGCGCATATGATTTGCCGCGCCCTCGTCACCGAAAGGCGGGGGAACCGGGCTATGCACCGCAAACTTCGGCGAAGCGAAGGCGACCTGCAATTGAGCCAGCGTCTGGGGCCACTCATGGCTGCGATGTGGCATGCTGACTAGGTTCGCCACGGTCAGGTGGCATCGACGATCGACTGTGTCGGCTGCCGGAGATACCGTCGCGGCATTGGCAGCCCACATCGCCGACGCGGAAAAAGCGGCGGCTCGTATATGCGTCGGTGCGTCGGCAACGCTCGTCCCCAGTGAATTCAACCAGGCGTGGTCGGGCCTGCGATGCGGCAGGAAGATACCCTGTTGCAAACCCAGCACGATATTGGCCCGCATCTTGGCAATGCCTTCCAGGGCTGCCTGCCGCGGAAACGACGCGGCGCCTGAATTTTCGACCGAGGCCAGATTGCCGAGGCTTAAGCCCGCATAATTGTGGCTAGGCCCTACAATCCCATCAAAGTTTATCTCGGTAACTGCCATGCCTTATCGATCCACTGTGGTGAACGTATCGCCAATATCCAACCCGAGAAGCGAGGCACTGGCGGCGTCGAGCGCAACCGTGCCGTCCGGTTCGTCCGTCACAAACCCGTAAGTGCATCGAAACTCCTTCAGCTTCCCGCGGGCGATCAGCATCTTGGCGGCTTTTTCGGAATGGATACGGGAAAGCACAACCTCGCGTGATTCGGCCACCGTGCGCAAGCTATCGACATTGCCCACCATGGTCGGACCGCCATCGAAAATGTCGATATAGCCCGCATTCCGGAAGCCCTCCGTCTCCAGCATGCGCATCGCCGCGCGGCCATTGGGGTGCGGCAGGCCGATCACGGATCGCGCGTGTTCCGTCAACATCGCCGTATAGATCGGCGTCTTCGGCATCAGGTCGGCAATGAACTGATAACCGTTGATGGCGTTGAATTCGTCGGCTTCCTGAAAGCTCATCCCAAAGAATCGCCCCGCCAAGCCGTCCCAGAATGGAGACCCGCCTGCTTCGTCGATCACGCCTCTTAGTTCGGCAATCACCCGGTCGCCGAAGCGTTTCCGATGCAGCCGCATGTAGAGATAGCGACTGCGGGCAACCAGCAGGCCCAGCCCCTCCGCACGCTCACGCGGGTGCAGGAACAGGCCACCCACTTCCGTGGACCCTTCGAGGTCGGTTGTCAGCGAGAGCATTTCGGCCCGGAAAGTCCGGCCCAGTTCGCGGCTATGCTGCGTCAGCGTGCCAAGGCGATAGGAATAGAAGGGATATTTCTGACCCACTTCGCTGAACAACTGGCACGTACCGCGGACCTGTCCGGTTTCGCTATTTTCCAGAACCAGCACGACCATTTCATCGGCTAGAGTATCTTCCGCGCGCGAGAGCGCTTCGGCGGTCCGCTCCAGTTTCGCGGAAAGTGCTTTACGATCGGGTGGCAGGTTAGTGAAGCCACCGCCCGTCAGCTTCGCCATTTCGTATAAAGTCTGCAGATCATCCGGTCGTGCCGGTCGCATGAAAAAGCTCAATTTCTCACCCCCCGCACTCTCTTGTCTTTTCGCGCCGTATGCTTTTTCAAATCCGCTCGACTCCCCGGCCCGCAGATCGGGCCAGGCGCATCAGGGTGAGCGCCGAGAGTTGCGCACGCTCCGCCAGACTCTCCGTCAAGAGATACTCATCCGCACTGTGGATGTCCCCGCCGCGTGCTCCCATTGTATCGACGACCGGCACGCCGCAGGCCGCGATATTGTTCCCGTCGCACACGCCGCCAGTGTCACGCCAGTCTACGGCGATCCCAAGATCGGCGCCGCATTGCTTGACCAACCCGAAAAGACGCTGCGCCTTTTGATCCATTGGTTTCGGCGGACGGCCGAAGCCCCCGTGACGGTGGATCAGGACCTCGTGCTCAGCGGCTACATCGGCAATCACATGATCCAGCAGAGTGCTTGCCGCGAGTTCGTCGGCCGGTGTTCGCGGTCGGAAATTGACACGCAGGACAGCATGGTCGGGCACCACATTGTTGGGACCACCGCCATCGATCTTGGCCGGGTTACAGGAGAAACCCTGGCCATTGGGCGTCACCCCGCTGGCGGCCTTCAGTCGAAGCGCGATGTCGGCTGCCGCCAGTACAGCGTTCCGGCCGTCTTCCGGATTGCGTCCCGCGTGAGCGCTGCGACCAAAGATGACGAGGGAAAAATTGCCGCTCCCCGCTCGCGCTCCCGCCAATGTCCCATCGGGCAGGGCGGGCTCATAGGTCAGCGCCGCTACTTTCCCCCGCGCCGCACGGGCGATGAGCGCTGCCGACGATCCGCTGCCAACTTCCTCGTCGCTGTTGATGACAACTTCATATCCCATTTGCGGAGCCCACTCACTGCCTTCGAAGGCGTTCAGTCCCGCGAGCATGATCGCGATGCCGCCTTTCATATCGGCCACGCCGGGACCGTTCAGAACGCCAGGTTTGACCCAGCGCATTGCCTGAAAGCCATCATTTTCGCCGAAGACCGTGTCCATATGCCCTGTCAGAAGAAGCTGAACAGGCGCGTCCGGCCGCACGGTCAAATGCAGGTGCTGGCCATGCGCTACCGGAAGAACTTGCCCCTCGGCTGTTACACTGTCGACTGGAGCCGGCTCGACCATCGTCAGCGCACCGGGCAAAACTGAAAAGGCGTCGGCGAGCAGATTCCCAATTTGCTTCAGGCCTGCCAGATTGCGCGACCCGCTGTTCACGGCCGCCCATTGCTCGACTTGGGGCAGCATCGGGGCTGATGCTGCCGCTTCGAGCACTGCCCGCTCGGATAAGGTTATTGCGCTCATACGCAACAGGATAACAGACGTTTTGCCCAGTCTCCACCCTCATCAGGGAGATCAGAAGTCGTAGACGAGTGTCACTTTGCTGAGCGTATCCGTCCGCCCATCCGTCAGGATCGTCTCCGCTTCGCGCTGGACGTTGTAAGAAAGGCGCGCCGTTACCCGGGACACGAGCCGGGCGTCGAGCGATGTCAGCAACGTTGCACTTTTGAGTTCATCCTCGAGATAGGCCGACCCATTTTGCCGGAATGTCACCGCAGGTGTCAGCTTCCACGCGAGGTCGAAAGACGATCGGGCGCCAAGCTTGCTCTCCGTCTCGTCCAGCGTGTAGTCGACCATGCGAAGCGATGGGCCGACGTTCAGCGACAAATCCATCTTCTTGTTCTGGACAACCTTATAGCCAACACCGAGAGACGTGGTGTAGCGACTGTCGTATCCGAGAAACGGATCACGCTCGAATTGCGCCAGTCCATAGGCATAGCCCCTGGCATCGAACTGTACACGGCCTTCGTAAGAGCCGACGAACCGCTCTCGCGACGTCTCTCCATTCGCGCGGCGGTAATCTGCGCTGCCCTGGATCTTGTGCAGCCAATTGAGACTCTGCCGCTGCAGACTGATACCAGCGCTGATACCGACTTCCTCGGTGCTGCCCGTCGAGAGGAACCCACCCAGTTCGCCGCGCCCTTCCCATAAGGCCAGAACATGCGGATCGCTCAGCTTCTCCTTGCGCGCTGTTTCCACGGCAATGCGATGCTGATTGACCATCGAGGCAATCTCGGCGGAGGCTTCCGGATAGGTCCGTCGTGCAACCTTCGAAATGGCACTGATGTCACCCTCATTGCCGCTGGCAATGGCATCTTCGAGCATCTTGCGCACCGCTTCGGGAAGGGGCGGGGGAGCCGGCATTTTCGATGCCGTTGGCGCATCGTCGGCCGCATCCGCACGCGTGCTGGCGGTCGTCAGAGTCGCAGCGGCAAGCAGCAAGGTAACAATAGGTTTGCAAAGCAGCATGCAATCAACCCTACATATTTTATCGTATGTTTGCACTCGTCTGATCGGCCTATCGCCACATCCGGGCGCAAACCGGGCAGGGCTGCTCAGATCAGGTGGCCAAATTCCTTCAGGAGATCGCGATAGAGCTTCTTCTTGAAAGGGACGATCAACTCTGGAAGAGTTTCGGGCGGTGTCCACTTCCATGCCCGGAATTCGGGATGCGCGGTTTGTATGTTGATGGCGTCATCCGTGCCGCCGAACCGCGCCAGATACCAGATCTGCCTTTGGCCGCGATAGCGTCCGCCCCAAACCTTGCCGATCAGGTCCTCTGGAAGATCGTAGAAATAATCTTCCTTTGAATGGGCAATGATGTTGACGAGTTCCGGATCGATGCCCGTTTCCTCGCCCAGTTCCCGGAAGGCGGCGGTGCGTGGATCTTCACCCGGGTCTATCCCGCCCTGCGGCATTTGCCATGCCTCGACTTTGTTATCCAGCCGTTGGCCGACGAATACATTGCCTTCGGTGTTGACGAGCATGATCCCGACGCACGGGCGGTAAGGCAGTTCAGCAGTCTTGGACATAATCGGTTAAGTCTCTGACGCCTCGGGGGGCCAAGGAAGGGTGGACGCGACAAGGGAATCGGCGCAAATGTCGTGCTCCCTTTTCGGCTGGCTAGATAGGCTGCATGTTCCCGCTCGTCCATCATCAGGATTATAGTTTGCGGCAGGATCAGGATGCGCGAGTAATTTCCAGGTTCCCGTGGGACAAGTATACGCTGGTGCGCGACTTGCTACGCACTGACTTGACGCCGCCTGTCGAACATGAAGCCCCGCTCATGCCCGAAGAATGGGTGAAAGCGATCCACGATCCTGATTATGTGGGGGAGGTGCTACGTGCCGAAGTTCCCCCGGAAAAGGCTCGCAGGATCGGCTTTCCGGTAACACATGCTCTTGCACAAAGGGCCCTGCGGACAAGCGGGGGCACCTGGATGGCGGCCCGTTTGGCTCTCGACCACGGATATGCCGCCAATGGAGCAGGTGGGAGTCACCATGCGCTTTACGAGACCGGCGCGGGCTATTGTATTTTCAATGACCTGGCGATCGCTGCGCATCGGCTGTTGACGGAAAAGCGTGTCAGGCATGTGCTTATCATCGATCTCGATGTTCATCAGGGTGACGGCACGGCGTCGTTGTTCGCTGGGCGGGAGGATGTCACCACGTTCTCCATGCACGCAGAGAAGAACTTCCCCACGCGCAAAGCGATATCGAGCGTCGATGTCGCGCTGCCTGATGGCGCGGGAGATGATGCGTACATCGACGCGCTGGAACATTATTTGCCACTACTGATCGACGCATGCGGCCCGGACTTGATTCTTTATCAGGCGGGCGTCGATCCCCATGGGGAAGATCGGCTGGGCAGGCTCGCCTTGACGGATATCGGTCTAGCCGCGCGGGACAGCTTCGTCGGTGGTCAGGCCCGCAGGCGGGGCATCGCTTTGGCTTCGGCCCTCGGCGGCGGCTATGGCGACGATCAACATGCGGTGGCGCGCCGTCACGCAGACGCCATGCGCGTGCTGGCAATGAGTTACTACGGCTAATCATGGCGGCTCCCGTCATCTTGTGGTTACGCCGCGACCTGCGCCTTGCCGATCAAGCTGCCCTCCTGGCGGCGATGGAGGAGGGCCCTGTCGTTCCTGTCTACGTGCTGGACGACGAGACGCCGAAGCATCGCAAGATGGGCGGCGCTTCCCGCTGGTGGCTGCATCACAGCCTGAAGCGGCTGGACGAGAGTTTGCAGGAGAGGGGCTCGCGGCTCATCCTGCGGCGTGGCGCTTGTGCCGAGGTTCTCCCTAAGCTCGCGGAGGAGATCAGGGCCACCCAAGTCCATGCGCTGCATCACTATGAACCATGGTGGCGCAATGCGGAAAAGGCAGTGGCCGAGCGGCTGGACCTGCGACTGCATGACGGCAATTATCTTGTTCCTCCCGGCACGATCAGGACCGGAAGCGACGGGATATACAAGATCTATACGCCGTTCATGAAGGCACTCTGGCAGCACATGCCTCCTGCCGAGCCACATGATGCTCCCGACCATATCGCGGCCCCTGGAACATGGCCGAAGAGCGAGCGGCTGGCCGACTGGGCGCTGCTTCCGACGAAGCCCGATTGGGCAAAAGGCTTTGCGGATTGGAGGCCGGGAGAGGCTGGAGCGGCGCGGCGGTTGCAAGCCTTCGAGGAACATGCGGAAGAGTATGACGAAGGGCGCAACCTGCCTTCTGTGGAAGGGTCTTCGCGCCTCTCGCCCCACCTCCACTTCGGCGAAGTATCGGCCGCCCAAGTCTGGAACCGTATCAGTAGCTTATCCGGGGATCATAATACATATTTGAAGGAGCTCGTCTGGCGGGATTATGCCCAGAATATCATTCTCGCCTACCCCGAATATGGCAAAGTCAATGGCAAGGCACAATTCGACGCTCTGCCTTGGCGGTCGGAACGGGAGGCCAGCGATGACATTGCCGCGTGGAAAGAAGGGCGCACCGGCTATCCGATCGTCGACGCTGGAATGCGGCAGCTCTGGACGACAGGATGGATGCACAACCGCGTCCGCATGATCGCGGCTAGTTTTCTAGTGAAGCACCTGCTGGTCGACTGGCGCGTCGGCGACGCCTGGTTCTGGAACACTCTGGTGGACGCCGACTATGCCAGCAATTCCGTGAACTGGCAGTGGGTGATGGGCAGCGGCGTCGATGCCAGCATGTTCGTGCGCATCATGGCACCGCTGGCTCAGTCGGCAAAGTTCGACGCAGGAGAGTATATCCGTCAGTGGGTTCCGGAACTGGCAGGCATACCGGGCGTGGCGATTCACGATCCCGATGATCATGGATGCCGCCCCGAAGATTACCCGAAAAAGATCATAGGTCATCGCGAAGCACGCGAACGGGCGCTATCCGCTTACAAGCATATCAAAGCCTGATTGATAAAAGCCCCGCCTGAGCGCTAGAGAGCCGTATGAACGCACAGCCTCCGCGACGCGGCCGCCATCTTGTAACGGCTGGCGGCGCCATTCTTCCGGGACGCAACCCGTTTGCCCGGCTGATCGCGTGGCGCTTTCACGGCGTCGTCGACAGGATCGATGCGGGTCTGGTGACGGGATCGCTGGAGGCACATCTTCCCGACGGCACGACCCGAGTGCTGGGCGCCCGCGCGGCGGGGCCAAGTTGCATCGTGTACCTTCGCGACTGGCGGGCACTTGTGCGGCTGGGTCTGGGCGGATCGGTGGGGTGGTATCGCGCCTGGACGCTGGGGGAATGGGATAGCCCTGACCCGGTGCCACTGTTCGCCTTGTTCATGGCCAATGCACGGACACTTGGAGGGACGGCGCGCGCGCGTGGCGTCAACAGGTGGCTGGGCAAAACGATACAGTTCCTGCGAAAGAACAGCTTGAGCGGGGCACGCCGGAACATCGCCTTTCACTACGACCTCGGCAATGACTTCTACCGCCTCTGGCTGGATGATAATCTCCATTATTCCAGTGCGTTGTTCTCCGATCCTTCCGAGACTTTGGAAGTGGCTCAGCAGCGCAAGGCGGAAGCCGTCATCAAGCGGCTCGCATTGAAGGATGGTGACAGGCTGCTGGAGATCGGCTGCGGCTGGGGCGGGCTTGCGCAAGTCGCGCTCGAACATGCGAGCATAAACTACGAGGGCCTCACCCTGTCTGTCGAGCAGCAGGCATTTGCCGCCGAACGGCTGGCGCGGGCCGGCTTTGCCGAGCGGGCGAGAGTTGAGCTGACCGATTACAGAGATGTCGCCGGCACTTACGACGCGATCGCGAGCGTCGAAATGGTCGAAGCGGTAGGGCAGCAATACTGGCCGGATTATCTTGCGGCGATCCACAGGATGCTAAAGCCGGGCGGCAGAGCGGCGCTCCAATATATCTGTATAGATGATGCGATATTCGACCGATACGCCGACAGCATCGACTTCATTCAAGCCTATATCTTTCCCGGCGGATTACTGCTGTCCGAAAGCCGCTTCCGGGCAATAGCTGAGGCCCAGGGGCTGATCTGGCAAGACCAGCACAATTTCGGGCAGCATTATGCCGAGACGCTCAAACAGTGGCGGGAACGGTTCGATGCCGCAGTGGAGGCAGGAAGGCTTCCTGCAAGTTTCGACGCGGAATTCGTGCGCTTGTGGCGCTATTACCTGATGTACTGCGAAGGCGGGTTCCGCGGCGGCGGCATCGATGTCGCGCAAGTGACGCTGACTCGCGCCGACTAAGGGCCGAGGATTGCTCCTCGGCCCGCGGCTGTAGTTACTCGGACGTCTCGACCACCACTGCCTCGTCTTCATCGCTATCCTCGATGCGGGCGGCGCTGACGACATGCTCATTATCGGCCACGTTGAACAAGCGCACGCCTGCTGAATTGCGGCCGATGACGCGCATGCTGGACAGGCCCATGCGGATCAGCTTGGCCTGATCCGTCACAAGCATCAGATGATCGTCATGGACAACCGCGAAGCTGGCGACAACGGGGCCATTGCGCCCGATATTGTCGATGTTCGTGATGCCCTGACCACCACGATTGGTGCGGCGGTAATCATAGGCGGACGACAGCTTGCCATATCCATTCGCACAGACGGTGAGGATGAACTGCTCATGCTCCCGCATCATTGCGAATCGTTCCTGATCCTTCATTTCGCCTTCTTTTTCGGGCTTCCACGGAGCGAAACGCAGATATTCCTCGCGCTCTTCCTGTGTCGCGCCGGAGCGATGCAGGATGGAAAGAGAGATGACTTCGTCGCCTGCCTTCAGTGTCATGCCGCGCACGCCCGTCGATGTACGGCTCTGGAATTCGCGTACGTCCGTCGAGGCAAAGCGGATCGCCTTGCCCTGACGCGTGGCGAGCAGCACATCGTCCGTCTCCCCAAGCAGCGCCACGCCGATCAGGCGATCCGTCGCGTCCTCGTCGAAGCGCATCGCGAATTTGCCATTGCTCGGGATGTTCGCGAAGGCATCCATGCTATTGCGGCGGACGTTGCCATGCGCCGTCGCGAAGACCACCGACAGGTCCTTCCAGCTTTCCTCATCCTCCGGCAGCGGCAGCACGGTGCGAATGGTTTCGCCATTCGCCAGCGGCAGCAGGTTCACCATCGGGCGTCCGCGCGTCGCGGGACCGCCCTCGGGCAGGCGCCACACCTTCATGCGGTACACCTTGCCGTGGGTGGAGAAGAACAGCACCGGCGTGTGCGTGCTGGTCACGAACAGATTGGTGACCGCGTCCTCGTCCTTGGTCGCCATGCCGGACCGGCCTTTGCCGCCGCGTCCCTGCGCGCGGAAAGTCTCGAGCGGCGTGCGCTTGATGTAGCCCTGATGGGTGACGGTGACGACCATCTCCTCGCGCTCGATCAGGTCCTCGTCGTCGATCCCATCGGCAGCGGCCGTGATAGTCGAGCGACGCGGAGTCGCGAATTCATCCCGCACGGCGACAAGCTCGTCGCGCATGACGGCGTAGAGCTTCACGCGATCTTCAAGGATCGAGAGATATTCGGCGATGTTGGCGGCCAAACCAGCCAGTTCGTTGCCGATTTCGTCGCGGCCGAGAGCTGTCAGGCGATGCAGGCGCAGATCGAGGATCGCGCGAACCTGCAGTTCCGACAGACGATACACGTCGCCGGAAATCTCCGTCTCGATGGCTTCGACGAGACGGATATATGGCGCGACCTGTTCGGCAGGCCATTCCCGAGTAAGGAGCTTTTCGCGGGCTTCGGCCGGGCTGGAGGACGCCCGAATGATCCGCACGACCTCGTCGAGATTCGTCACCGCGACCACTAGGCCGAGCAACAGATGCGCCCGCTCGCGCGCCTTGTTCAACTCGAACTTGGTTCGCCGCGTAATGACCTCTTCGCGGAACTTCACGAACGCTTCGATGATGTCGCGCAGGTTCAGCGTCTCGGGCCGCCCGCCCCGGATCGCCAGCATGTTGGCGGGGAAGCTTGCCTGCGCAGGCGTGTGCCGCCACAACTGATTCAGCACGACCTCGGGTGTGGCATCGCGCTTTAGTTCGATGACGATACGAACGCCCAGGCGGCTGGATTCGTCGCGAATGTCGCTGACGCCTTCGATGCGCTTGTCCTTGGCGGCTTCGGCGATCTTCTCGACAAGGCCATTCTTGCCAGTCTGGTAGGGGATCTCGGTCAGCACGATCGACTGGCGATCGCCGCGCCCTTCCTCGACCACATGGCGCGAGCGCATGATGATCGAACCGCGTCCTTCATGATAGGCACGGCGCGCGCCGGACTGGCCAAGGATCAGCGCACCAGTCGGGAAGTCGGGACCCGGTATGATCTCGATCAACTCATCAATAGTGATACCGCCATTGTCGATATAGGCGAGGCAGGCGTTGATGACTTCGCCCAGATTATGCGGCGGGATGTTGGTCGCCATGCCGACCGCGATACCGCCAGCGCCGTTGACCAGGAGATTAGGGAAGCGGGCAGGAAGAACCTGCGGCTCGCTCTCCGATGCGTCATAGTTAGGCGTGAAATCGACGGTGTCCTTATCGAGATCTTCCAGCAGGCTGTTGGAAACCTTGGCAAGTCGCGCTTCGGTGTAGCGCATCGCCGCGGGCATATCGGGGTCCATCGACCCGAAATTGCCTTGGCCGTCGATCAGCATGACACGCATCGACCAGTCCTGCGCCAAGCGCGCCAGGGCCATGTAGATCGCGCTGTCGCCATGCGGGTGATACTTACCCATAACGTCGCCGACGATGCGGCTGCACTTGCGATAGGGGCGTCCGGCAACATAGCCCGCTTCATGCGCGGCATAGAGGATGCGGCGATGCACGGGCTTCAGGCCATCACGCACGTCGGGCAGCGCGCGGCTGACGATCACCGACATTGCGTAGTCCAGATAGCTGGTCTTCATCTCGTCGACGATGTCGATCGGGCTGATATCCGAAGGGTCGGCGAGGAGGGTCTCGTCGGTCAAGGCAATTCTCTTTTCGGGTGTTGCGTTACATTTCTGTGTCGCTGGACCCTAGCCGAGCGCAGGCCTCCTGTCACCCCTCGCGCAAGCGCGCGTGCGAGGGGCTGGAGCGATGAACCGGCTTTCCCGAGCGATGAAGTGGCGCGACGGGGAAGAGCATGGTGCTATCTGCGATGACAGACGCATTTTCCCGCCTTATATCGCTGTTCAACGGGTATTCACGCGTCACGGCCTAGTTCGAGGGGGAACATCGGAGGGCGTGTGACGGTTCAGGCCCGAAGTGAAGCATTGTAGATGCGTTTGTCGTTAAGGAGAGTGATCTTATGCGTTCTGTTTCCAAATTGGCTTATGGTCTGATGTTGGGCGTGGCCAGTGTCGCCGTAACGGCCTCTCCCGCAATCGCCGCCAAAAAGGAAAAGGCTGCTGAGGCTCCGAAAAGAAATCTGAGCAAGGAATTCATGGCAGCCGCACAGCCAGTCCAGAAGGCAAACGAAGCGAAGGATTTTGCCGCAATGTCCGCTGCGTTGCCTACTGCTGAGGCAGCCGCAAGCACCCCTGACGACAAATTCACTGCCGGAAATTTCAGGCTCGCGGCAGGAATCGGGCTGAACGATCCGAAAATTCAGCGCGACGGCATCAAGCAGATGCTGGCTAGTGGTGCTTCGCTGGGTGCCGATGAAGGCAAGTTCAACTTTTTCGCTGGTAAGCTTGCTTACGACATTAAGGATTATAACGACGCAGTTCCCTACCTTCAGAAGGCAGCGGATGCAAATTACGAACCTAGCAATTCCAATCTGCTGCTGGCCGAAGCAAACTTTCAGAAAGCAATCGCCTTGAGCGGTCCTGGCGGTCAGCTGTCGCCTGCCGCAAAGCCGATTGCCTTGCAAGGCCTTCCGGCGCTCAAGAAGGCCATCGAATTGGAGAAGGCCGCTGGTAGGCCCGTGCCGCCGGCATGGCTAAGCCGTGGCTTCTCCATTGCGTACACCGCCGGTTCGCCCGACGCGCCGCAATGGGCCATGCTGCAGGTTGAAACCGATCCGTCCGGTAATAACTGGCGGCAGCTGCTGCGTTCTTTCCAGGATCGCAACCGTACCATGACCGCGGGCGAGAATCTCGACCTGATGCGCCTCATGTACCAGACCGGGGCTCTCCAGAGCGAATATGACTATGCGGAATATGCCGACACGGCATCCAAGCTGGCGCTGTTCGGCGAAGTGAAGACGGTGATCGATCAGGGCCGGTCGAATGGCAAGCTGCCTGCAAGCAAGTTGAACGACTTCTATACTCAGGCAACCAGCAAGATGGCTTCGGACAAGGCGTCGCTTGCCTCTGCAGCGAGTGACGCAGCCAAGGCCGCGAATGGCAAGACCGCTGCCTTCACGGCCGGAGCCTATCATGGCTACGGTGAATATGGGAAGGCAGTCGAGCTGTATCGCCTAGCTCTACAAAAGGGCTCGGTAGATGCAGGTGAAATCAACACGCGGCTCGGCATCGCGCTCGCACTGTCGGGAGATACGGCAGGCGCAAAGACGGCCTTTGAGCAGGTGAGCAGCGGTCCCCGCAAGGAGATCGCGCAGTTCTGGCTGCTCTGGCTCTCCAAGAAAGCGGCCGCATAATTGCTGCGTTCGGCTGGCGCGGGGTCCGGGAGGGCACCGCGCCAGTGTCTTTTTCAACAAAGCTTAACCGACTGATCGACAAGCGCTTGTACTGATTCCGACCTGCGTCTAGCAAATGCCTGTAATGCGCAGGCAGCGCAAATCAGGTTGAAGGAAGCGGGTATGCGGATCGGTCGTATTGCTGGGTCGAAGAGTTGGACGACTGCCGGTTTGGTGCTTGCGCTGGCAATGGGCGCAAGCTCGCCGGTTGAAGCCAAGCGGGACCCTCCAACCCAGATTGTGATGGCGGACGCATTCCGCACGGGTGCGGCTGGTGCAAAGACGGCGCTCGATGCAGGCGACCTTTCAACGGCCAATGCTCAAATCGGCAGCCTGCAGCCGACCAACGCCGTAGAGAAGTATGTCGCAGCCTCTCTGAAATATCAGTACGCCTCAAGGCGTGGAGACCCGCAAGCAATACGCCGCGCGTTGACGGACATGCTGGAAAGCGGCGCGGCTCCTGAAGCGCAGGTTCCGTATCTGCGCTATCTCGCTGGCTATTATTCCTATTACCTCGGCGAGCAGAACGATGCGATCGCGCAAGTGAATTACGCGCGGCAGCTGGGCTATACGCCCGTAGAGACGACAATCATCCTTGCTGATGCCAACATCAAGAAGAAGAAGCAGTCGGAAGGCTTGGCTCTCCTTGAACAGGCCGTCGTCCAGCAGCAGGCAAGTGGCAAGCCCGTTCCCGAAGCCTGGTTCGATCGCGCGATTGCGCTGTCCTACCAAAGCGGAAAGTGGGCCGATGTTGCCAAATGGACCCAGCAGAAGCTCGCTCTGTACCCTAGTCAGGGAAACTGGCGATCCGGGCTCATAAACTTTCAAGCCGCGCCGGGACTGGACCCACAGGCGCAACTCGATCTCTATCGGCTGCAGTCGGCAACGGGCGCCATCGCTTCCGAACGCGACGTCCAGGCCTATGCTGCGCTGGCGGCAAAAAGCGGGTATGAAGCAGAGGCATTGTCGGTCATAGAAGCGGCACGCGCCAACGGAAAGCTGACGGCATCCGAAACGGTGACGAGTGCATTGCTCAAGTCCATATCGGTCAAGGCCAAGAAGAACATCGCAGCCCTCCCGGCGCAGGTCAAGAAAGCTGAATCGGCGAAGGACGGCACAGCCGCCGCGACGGCAGGCGATGCCTATTTCTCTCTCGGACAATTCCCCTTGGCTGTAACGCAATATCGCCTCGCGCTCAGCAAGGGCGGGGTCGATACTGCTCGGGTGAATAGCCGCTTGGGGATTGCTCTGGCCCGTTCGGGCGATCTTCCGGGGTCGACTACGGCGCTCGCACAGGCAACCGGGAACTGGGCAACGGTGGCTAATTTCTGGACGGTCTGGGTCAATCAGCAGGCACAGCGCACGGCCGCTCTCAACCCGTCAGTGGCGCCTCAGCCGGCGTCCTGATCTAAGGAGGCGCGGCCTTCAAAGCCGCGCCTTCCTCCATTAGCCGCGTACAGAATATCGGCCGCCGCATTCCGTAGCAGCGGAATGATGCCTGATGCCATTCCTTGTTTGCCCGCTGTGATGCGGCTGTTACCAAGGCGCATGACCACTGCGCTTACATTGGATAACTTCCTTCCCTATCGGCTGTCTTACACTGCCAACCTGGTGAGCGACGTCGTCGCAAGAAGCTACGATGCGCTGTTCGGCCTGAAGATCCCTGAATGGCGGCTGGTCGCCATTGCCGCCGAAGCGGACGGGGTGACGCAGCAGGCGATCAGCGCTCGCTCGCGAATGGATAAGGTGACGGTGAGCCGGGCAGCAATTGCCTTGGTCGAGCGGGGGCTTCTGGAACGCGTTGCGAACCCGGCGGACAAGCGCTCCCATCTTCTCGTGCTCACGCCTGCAGGGCGAGACCTCTACGCGAAAGTGGCACCGCGCGCCATAAAGCTGGAGCGGTCGCTGTTTGTCGATTTCGACCCGGCTGAACTTGATCGGTTTATGGCGACGCTCCGTCGCATCGATGCGGCCGCATTGGAACTGGAGGCAGGAATCATCGCGGCCGAAAGTGCCGACCAACAAGCTCTATAGCGCTACGCCAGATCCGTCCTTTGGCTGAGAGCATCCAGATCGGCGGGCGTATTGATGTTGGCGATGTCCGCGCCCAGCCTCACGAGGCGGGCGCCAGCCAGTTTCGCCCAGCGCCTGACCGATCGGTCGCTGCTCGTCGCCAGATGCGCTTCAAGGGCCGGAGCGAGGCTGGAAGGCCAGTACCCCAGGATCGGCATGTCTTCAAAAACGACATGCGTTTCGCCGCCGCCCAACAGGGAGAGAAGGTCTTTGGGCAGAACGGGGGTATCGCACCCAGCCGTCAGCACCCCATCATAGCCCTGTGCCGCCGCGTAGTGCAGCGCCGCGTTCAATCCTCCCATGGGACCAAGAGCGCCCATCGGCCTGTCCGGCAAAGCGATGAAGCCGGGCCAAGGGCGTCCACAGACGACAACTGTCTCGCTATGCTCCGCCAACGCCGAGAGGACATGGCTGATCAGCGGTTCGCCGCGCCACAGTGCGAGCGCTTTGTCGGACCCGAACCGGGTAGCCATGCCGCCCGCCAGAACTGCCCCCAGGCGGCGAGGTGATGTAGACGCCATCGCTATACGCCCGGAACTTCGAACGAGGCTGCTTCGGGACTTTCTTTTAAGGCCGCCAGGGCGAGGGCCACTGCCCCGAGCGGTCCTGCATCCGCACCTAAGGCCGGGTGCTGCACGATATCGGCTATCGATCGTTCGTTTACATACTGTAGATAGCCGCCCAGCAGCGCGACGATTTTTGACTGAATCAGCGGCAGCAACTGCGGTTGCCCCATGCCTACGCCGCCGCCGATAAGGACCCGTCTCGCTGCTGTCGTCAGAAGCACGTTGACGACCATCTGCGCGATCTCGCCAGCGATCTCCAGCCAAAGCGGATTGTCCTTTTCGACGTCCACGCCCGGCTTGCCGAAGCGCGCCTCTAACGCAGGTCCCGATACCAAGCCTTCGATACAATCGCAGTGGAAGGGACATATTCCCGCGAAGTCGCCAGTCGCAGTTCGCCGAGGCATCATATGCCCGATCTCGGGATGCAGGGCACCATGAACGGGCCGACCGTCGATAACCAGACCCGCACCAACGCCGGTGCCGATCGTGATGTAGCACAGACTGTCGCACCCTACGCCAGCGCCCCAGGCATATTCCGCTAGCGCCGCACCGTTCACATCCGTGTCGAGAGCGAAGGGGCGGCCAAATGGGACGGCAAGCGATGAAATGAGATCGACCCCTCTCCATCCTGATTTCGGCGTATCGAGCATATGTCCGAAGTCCGGCTCTGCTCGATCCAGGCGCACCGGCCCAAAGGACGCAATGCCTATCGCCTGTAAGGATGTTTGCGCGTCCCACGCCCCCAATGTGCTGGCAAGGGCCTCCAACGTTTCAGCGGGGGAAGTGGTGGGAACGACTTGCCGCCGAATGATCCGGGCACCCTCGGCTAATACTGCAATGGCCTTCGTTCCACCCAGTTCAATGCCTGCCACAGAGGGCGTCATGGCCATAGTTGCTTCATAAGGGTTCATTAGCAGCGCATATGCCACGCCGATAGTATCGACGCGAATAACTCACCTACAGGATCCAGGGTGAGCAAGCTGTTAGTATAGAAGCGGCTAATGAAACAAAGTCGCATTGGCCGTCAATACAACGAAAGAATTCGTGAAGATAAACGTCGGATGAACAATGTATGGGGTTTAACAGCTTGCCGTCCTCTGTGAACAACTTATCGTGTATTGTTGCGGCGCAACAAGGCTAACCCCGATCCTCGGCGTTGCTTGGTTGCTATGATGAAACAACCCAGTGCTCGCCCAGCGAGAGCCGCGATTGCCGCTGTTCTTGCTTTCGCTTCCACTCCGCTCCTGGCGCAAGAGATCGTAACGACGGCACCGCCGCCGGTCGCAGCTACGCAGGCTCCCGTGGTCTCTCCTGTAGCAGCACCGCCAGCGTCGGCACTTGCTACGCCCAGTGCAGCCCCAGCTGCGCCTGCGCCACTCATGGCCGCGCCATCTCCTGTCGTGCAGCCGAAACCGGCGGCGCCGCCTGCGCCTGTCGCACAGGCAGCACCTGAAACAGCGCCAGTAGAGCGCGCTGCACCGCCGCGCCGGAATGTAGTGCGCAGCGTTGCCGCCCCAACACAGAAGGTGGCGGCAGAGCGCCCGGTTGCCACGCGTGCCAATAGTGCGCCTGCCGAAGCGCCCGCGGCCGTCACGCCCGTTGCAGAAGCTGCGGCTCCCGCACCCTCTGTCGCGGCAGAGCAAACGCCCGCAGCCGCGACTAGCAGCGTGGACGATGGCACGAGCAACGGGCTGGAATGGGGCTTGGCCGGTGGAGCAGTCGTGTTGATCGCAGGGCTTGGCTTGATGGCTATGCGTCGCCGCCGTCCCGATAGCCGCGAAGTGCTGGTTGATGAGCGGGTGAACGCAGGGCCGCTGCTGACCGATCATGTGTCAACGCCAGTCGTCGCCTCTGCGGTCGCCACGTCCGCTCCAACCTTCAGAACGGATGCGCCGCGTCATGTAGCTGCCGCACCAGCGACGTTCGACGCGCGTGAGGCCGGACATGGCGATCTTGAAGCCATGGCGGCGTCGGCCCCTTCGACAGCCAACCCGTTCCTGACGCGGAAGAACCGCTTGCGCCGCGCCCATTTCATGCTGCGTCAGCAGGACACGGTGGCATACAGCGATGCCCCTGCCACAGCACCGGCTGCTGTTCAGGATCAGCGCCGCCCATCGCCGGTCTATGATTTCGGCGGAGGCATCAGCAAGCGTCGCGGCTTCCGTCCCGCCACTACCTGACCATTCCTCTAATTACCGAGGCCGGGACTCCCTACGGAGTTCCGGCCTCGGCCGTTTCGCTCAAGCGGCGACCTTCGCCAGCCCCTTCGACAACTGAACCGCGGCATTCAGCCGTGCAGTCGGATCACCCCAGGTTCGCGTGATCACCAGCTTGCTGTCGGGCCGCAGCTTGGCGGTGCCATCGAGCCGCTGGACATAGGAAATAAGCCCGGCAGGATTGGGGAAGCTGTCGCCGTGGAAGCTGACCAGGGCGCCCTTACCCCCAACATCCATCTTCGCGATATTGGCAGCCACACAGTTCTGCTTGATCTCGATGAGCTTGAGAAGATTTTGCGTGGGCTGAGGAAGCTTGCCGAAGCGATCGATCATTTCCGCAGCGAAGGCCTCGATACTCTGGCGATCTTCCAGTTCGTTGATCCGGCGATACAGACCCATGCGCAGATCAAGATCGGGAACATACTCCTCCGGGATCATGATCGGCGCATCGATGGTGATCTGCGGCGAGAACGTATCGCGAGCCCGCTCCGACGCGATCCCGCCGGCCTTGGCGTCGAGGATCGCTTCCTCCAGCATCGACTGATAGAGTTCGAACCCGACTTCCCGGATGTGTCCCGACTGCTCGTCGCCCACAAGATTGCCCGCGCCGCGGATGTCGAGGTCGTGGCTCGCCAACTGGAATCCCGCGCCGAGGGTATCCAGATCGGAGAGCACCTTGAGCCGCTTTTCCGCGGTTTCGGTTATGATCCGGTCGGCCGGCGTCGTCATATAGGCATAAGCACGCGTTTTCGAACGGCCCACTCGTCCGCGCAGCTGATAAAGCTGGGCAAGACCGAAGCGGTCGGCGCGATGGATGATCAATGTGTTGGCGCTCGGAATGTCCAGCCCGCTTTCGACGATTGTCGTGGAGAGCAGCACGTCATATCGCTTGTCGTAGAAAGCGGACATGCGTTCCTCGACTTCGGTCGGCGCCATCTGGCCGTGGGCGACCACCGCGCGGACCTCCGGCACATCGTTGCGCAGGAATTCCTCGATTTCGTTGAGATCGGCAATGCGCGGCACCACGAAGAAGCTTTGCCCGCCGCGATAATGCTCCCGCAGCAGCGCCTCGCGGATCACCACGCCGTCCCACGGCATGATGTAGGTCCTGACGGCCAGACGATCCACGGGAGGAGTCTGGATCACCGACAATTCGCGTAGGCCCGACATGGCCATCTGCAGCGTGCGGGGGATTGGGGTGGCCGTCAAAGTAAGGACATGCACGTCCGACTTGAGCTGCTTCAACCGCTCCTTGTGAACGACGCCGAACCGCTGTTCCTCGTCCACGATGACGAGGCCCAGCCGCTTGAATTCCAGTCCTTTGGTCAGAAGCGCATGGGTGCCCACGACGATGTCCATCGTGCCGTCGGCCAGTCCGGCCTTGGTTGCCTTCGCTTCTGCTGCCGGGACCAGACGGGAAAGCCTGCCGACCTTCAAAGGAAAGCCGCGGAACCGCTCTTCGAAATTATTGTAATGTTGCCGCGCCAGCAGGGTGGTCGGACCGATCAGCGCGACCTGCATCCCGGCCATCGCGGCCACGAAGGCGGCACGCAAGGCGACTTCGGTCTTCCCGAAGCCAACATCGCCACATACCAGCCGGTCCATCGGGCTCCCCGCCGAGAGGTCCTGCAGGACATCGGAGATCGCGCGGTCCTGATCCTCCGTTTCATCATAGGGAAAGCGATCGACGAAGGCGGGATATCCAGCCGCATCGGGCTCTGCGACTTGCGCGGGCCGGAGCGCACGGGCCGCCGCCGTCTTGAGCAATTCGCCCGCGATCTCGCGAATCCGTTCGCGCATCTTCGCCTTGCGGCGCTGCCACGCTTCGCCACCAAGCTTGTCGAGCGCAACGCCATCCGTCTCGGATCCATAACGCGACAGCACGTCCAGATTCTCGACTGGCACATACAGCTTGTCGCCGCCGGCATAGCCCAGAGCCACGCAGTCATGCGGCGCTTTGCCGACGGGGATCGACGTCAGCCCGTCATAGCGCCCGATACCATGATCGGCATGGACGACAAGATCGCCGGGCGAAAGTGTCGCCAGTTCGGAAAGGAACGCATCTGCGCTCTTCTTCCGCTTCGCCCGACGCACCAGCCGGTCGCCGAGCATGTCCTGCTCCGTCAGCACGGCAACGTCCGGCGCAGTGAAGCCGTGATCAAGCGGCAGCACCATCAGCGCCACCGAGCCGCCCGCCGCGATCCCAAGCGCTTCCTGCCAGCTTTCCGCCGAGGACAGGCGCTTCACGCCATGGTCCGCCAGCAGCCCGGACAGCCGCTCCCGCGCACCGACCGAGTAGCTGGCGATCACGACCTTGTGATCCTTGCCAATCTTCGAGAGATGCTTGCCGACGGCTTCGTAGACATTGGCGTTCTGCGCGCGCTCCGGCGCGAAGTCGCGCGGGCCATCCACGCCGAAGTCCAGGACCGAGGCGCTTTCCGGCTCATGGAACGGGCTGGTGATGTGGATGCTGTTGGCAGTGATCGCGTCCGCCCATTCTCCATCCGAAAGATACAGTTGCGCGGGGTCAAGGGGTCGATAGGAGCCCGGATCGGCAGAGCGGGCCTCCACGCGATTGGCATGGTAATCGCGGATGGACTCGAGCCGTGACTCCGCCGCGGCCGTAGCCCCATGATCTCGGATCACGATCGTATCATCGCCCAGATGCTCGAACATCGGCACGAGCCGCTCCTCGAACAGCGGCAGCCAATGCTCCATTCCTGCCAGCCGCCGTCCGTCACTCACTGCCTGATACAGCGGATCGCCCGTCGCGGTTGCGCCGAATGTTTCCCGGTAACGGCTGCGGAAACGCTTGATCGTCTCTTCGTCCAGCAATGCTTCCGAAGCGGGCAAGAGCGTGAAGCCCTCCACCGCGCCGGTCGTGCGCTGGTCGCCAGGGTCGAAGCGGCGGACAGTCTCGATCTCGTCACCGAAGAAATCCAGCCGCAAAGGCTGCGCTTCACCGCCGGGGTAAAGATCGACGATGCCGCCACGGATGGCATATTCGCCGGCGTCATGCACAGTGTCAGTGCGGACATAGCCATTTGCCTGAAGCAATTCCCCAAGCTTAGATATCGCGATCCGTTCGCCCGGCGCGAGACGCGCCACCAGTTGTCGGACACGGAATGGCGTGAGGGTGCGCTGGGTGATCGCGTTGACCGTGGTCAGGACAAGCTGCGATGCCTCGGGCTTGGCCTGCAGGGCGTATAGCCCGGCCAGACGTTCGGAAGCGGCACGCAGCGACGGGGACGCCCGGTCATAGGGCAGGCAATCCCATGCCGGGATGCGGATGATCTTCAGTTCCGGCGCGAAAAAGGCGGCAGTATCAGCAACTGCCTGCATCAGTTGCTCGTCAGGCGCAATGAACACCGCTCGCGTCGGCGACGCCCGCGCGATGTCGGCCAACAACCACGGCTGAAACCCCGCAGGGACGCCGGAAAGCGTCAGCGGAACTTTCGATTTAAGTATCTTTTGAAGGTCAGTCACGATGTGGGTTTTGGTCTCACTTGGCGATTGGGACGAAGTCGAGTTTGCGCATCGCATCCATCATCGGCCCCTGATAACGCTCCGGGATCGGCAGCGTGCCCAATGCCCAGGCCATGATGTCGACATCCTGTTCCTCCAGCAGCTCCTCGAACCAGAGAAGCTGTTCCTCGGTCCACGTCGCGCCATAGGTATCGAAGAAACCGCCTATCATCAGGTCCGCTTCCTTCGTGCCGCGATGGGACGCGCGGAAGCTCAGGCGGCGCAGGCGGGGATCTTCGTGCATGGCGTAGTCGTCCCTCGGGCGGAATGGCGTGCAAATGCGAATAGCGGACGGGGCGTTTGATCAACCCTGTCCGCTGCGATAGTGGAAGCTGCAGATAGACATGCGACCCGATATTCTCAATCCGCTGTTTGCCGAAATATCGGCATTGAAAGGCATTGGCGCCGCGCTGGCCCGGCCGCTGGAGCGGCTTGGCCTGGCGCGGGCCGTCGATGTGGCTTTCCATTTGCCTGTAGCATGGGTCGATAGGCTGATCGTCGATAAGCTGGATATGGCTCAGGCCGGGCGGATCGTGGGCACGGTGCTGACGCCCGTGGATTATAAAGCGGGTGGGGGGACGCGTGCGCCGTTTCGGGTACATGCCACCGACAGCCGGGGCAATTACGTCTCGTTGATCTACTTCGGAAAGAATAGCGGCTGGCCGCGCAAGATGCTGCCGCTCGGCGAGCCGAAGTTCGTGTCCGGAAGGCTGGAGCTGTATGGGCAGGAACTGCAGATGGTGCATCCAGACCATGTGCTGTCTGTCGAAGAAGCGGCCTCCGTTCCGGAGCAGGAACCTGTCTATCGTTTGTCGGAAGGCCTATCCAATTACCGGATGCGGGATCTGGTCGGGCAGGCGCTGGATCGCGCCCCGGAGCTGTTGGAGTGGGTGGAGCCAAGCCTGTTGGATCGCCGCGCATGGCCGGGGTGGCGGCAGGCCTTGGGTGAAGTGCATAGCATGCCCGGAGCCACCAAGGCGCGGGAGCGGCTCGCCTATGACGAGGTATTCGCGGGTCAATTGGCGCTGATGCTCGTGCGTGCGTCTTCGCGGCGGCGGCGTGGCGTGCCGATCCAGGGCGACGGACATCTGCGCGATCAGTTGAAGCTGCCGTTCGCGCCTACGGGTGCGCAGCGTCGCAGCATAAGTGAGATCGAAGGCGACATGGCGCAGGCGACGCCGATGCTCCGGCTGCTGCAGGGCGACGTGGGATCGGGGAAGACGCTGGTGGCGCTGATGGCGCTGCTGAACGCCGTGGAGGCGGGCCAGCAGGGCGCGATGTTGGCCCCGACCGAAATCCTGGCGCGCCAGCACTTTGCTACCCTGCAGAAGATGCTGGCGGGCCTCCCCGTCACCATCGCCATCCTGACCGGCCGTGAAAAGGGCAGGGTACGGGAATCGACGCTGATGGGGCTCGCGGACGGCAGTATCGACATATTGGTCGGCACCCATGCGATCTTCCAGGAGGCGGTTCAGTACAAGGCGCTGGCGCTAGCGGTGATCGACGAGCAGCATCGCTTCGGCGTGGCGCAGCGGATGATGCTGGCGGCAAAGGCAGAGCGGACGCCGCACCTGCTGGTTATGACCGCGACGCCGATCCCCCGCACCTTGACGCTCACCTCCTATGGCGAAATGGACGTCTCGCGGCTGGATGAGATGCCGCCGGGCCGCCAGCCCATCGAAACCCGTGTGCTCTCCGCCGAGCGGGTGGATGAAGTGATCGAGGCGCTCGGGCGGCACATCGGGGGCGGCGGGCAGGCCTATTGGGTATGCCCGCTGGTCGAGGAAAGCGAGGTCAGCGACCTGACCGCCGCCGAAGTTCGCGCCGAGACGCTGCGGATGCGGTTTGGGGAAGCCGTCGCACTGGTCCATGGCCGGATGAAGGGGCCTGAAAAAGACGCTGTCATGGACAACTTCGCCCGCAACATAACCAAGGTGCTGGTGGCCACGACGGTCATCGAGGTCGGCGTGGATGTGCCCAATGCCACGCTGATGATCATCGAGGGGGCCGATCGCTTCGGACTGGCGCAGCTTCATCAGTTGCGGGGGCGAGTGGGGCGCGGAGACAAGGCGTCGATCTGCCTGTTGCTGCGTGGAAACGCCCTTTCCGAAACGTCACGCGCGCGGTTGGCGCTGATGCGGGAAACCAATGATGGCTTTCGGATTGCCGAAGAAGACCTCCGTCTCCGCGGTGCTGGAGAACTGCTCGGAACCAGGCAGTCGGGCGAGGCGCAACTGCGGCTGGCGACGCCTGAACATCTGGCGGACCTGATCGACGCAGCGCGCGACGATGCGCGGCTGCTGATCGAGCGGGACGGCGGGCTGGACTCTCAAAGGGGACAGGCTGCGCGGGCGTGCCTTTACCTTTTCGAGCGTGACGCGGCAGTCGGACTGCTAAGAAGCGGCTGATCATCCGTGCCGGGAAGCACTGTCGTCAATTCGTCACGAGGCTTACCCGGAAGTGCCATGGTTTAGACGTTAGCCAGTAATCTTCGGCTGCCAATGCCCTTCCGACCACGCAGCTGCGTGGGCATCATCACCATAGGGGATTGCCATGTCTTACCTCACCGATGAGGCGCGCGCCGCCTCGCGCGCCGCGTCACCCACCATCGATATGGGCAATCCGAGCCTTGAAGCTCTGGTCGCCGCCAATCCGGCGCGCCGGACGATCCTGCGTAACGGGCTGCTGGGGCTTTCGGTCCTGCCGCTGATGGGTATGCTCGGCGCATGCGGCGAAGACGACGGCTCATCCACGCCTACCCCAACGCCGACGCCTGGACCGACGCCCACTCCCACGACCAGTTTCGCCGTCAACTTCGCTTCGGTCCCCGCCAATCTCGATGACAAGGTTACCGTCCCCGCTGGCTACACCGTGGACGTGCTGTTCTCTGCGGGCGACATCGTCGAGACGGGCGCCCCGGGCTACAAGGGCGCTTTCCAGCCTTCGAGCGAGACGGAAAAGCAGGCTGGCGGCAATCATGACGGCATGGAATATTTCGAACTCGCCGGTGTCGATCCCAATGTCGGCGGTCTCATGGCGATCAACCACGAATTTCCAGACCTCAACATCTTGTTCGCCGGCAACATCGACAATCCAGCAGCCTTGACGGCCGAACAGAGGGCTCTCGCTTTGTCGGCGGTCGGTGTGTCGGTGGTCGAAGTTGCCAAGGGCAGCGACGGCAAGTGGGCGGTGAAGCAGGGCTCAAAGTTCAACAAGCGCTACACTGGCAACAGCTTCTATCGCCCGGCCGGTCCGGCAGCAGGCCAGTTGTCGACGCGCATCAAGGGCACGCTGAACAACTGTGCCAGCGGCCGTACTCCCTGGGGAACTTACCTGACCTGCGAGGAGACGACGGACAACTATATCGACACAGCGCAGCCGGATAACGACTATGGCTGGGTAGTCGAGATCGACCCCTATCAGGAACTGGCTCAGCCGACCAAGCGCACCGCGATGGGCCGTTTCGACCATGAAAACGTTGCGGCGATGGCGGACTCGAGTAACCGTACCGCCTTTTACATGGGCGATGACGGCACGCCGGGGTGCATCTACAAGTTCGTTCCGGATCGGGCGTTCTCGTCGACCAACCGCGCCCTCAACACGGATTTGCTCGACTTCGGCACGCTCTATGTCGCCCGCTTCAACGCGGACGGCACGGGTGAGTGGCGCGCTCTGGTGCAAGGGACGAACGGCCTGGTTGTCGGCGCGATCGATCCCGGCAACGTGAGCCAAGGGCCGACGCCGCCAACGCCGGTCAACTTCCCGAACCAGTCGGAAGTCCTGATCAACACCAAAGTCGCTGCGCGCGTCGCAGGCGGTACGATCATGGACCGTCCTGAGTGGATCACGGTGGCGCCTGACAACAGCGCTGTCTTTTGCACGCTGACCAACAACAGCGGCCGCCGCGTTACCGATGCGGCCAATCCGCGCGTCACCAACCGCCACGGGCACATCATCAAGTGGAAGGAAGCGGGCAATTCGCCGCTTGCGACCACCTTCACCTGGGAAATCTTCGTGCTGGCGGGCGATCCCGCACTTGCCGCCGGTGGCGCCAATCTGGTTGGCGACATCAAGGGCGATACTTATTCGAGCCCCGATGGCATCCGCATCGATCCCAAGGGCCGTCTATGGGTGCAGACCGACCACAGCATTCCCGGCACCTCGGGCCTCACGGGCAAGAGCATCGAAGATGTGTTCGGGCACAACGCGATGTTCTATGTCGATCAGGTGACGAAGCAGACCAAGCGCTTCCTGGTGGGCCCGGAAGGATGCGAGATCACGGGCATCGCCTACACGCCTGACCTCGCGACGTTCTTCGTCAACATTCAGCACCCGACCAAGGCGTGGCCAGTTGCGGGCCAGCAGCCGCGCTCCTCGACCATAGTCGTGCGCCGCACCGACGCACAGCCTGTGGGCAACTGATATCCCGGCCTGCTCCTCCTTCGATGCGAGGGGCAGGCCGCTACGTCGGTCTGCTGTTTGACCTTCGTTAAATCTTAATCCGTTTCTGCCAAGGTCGTAAGGTTGGCCTGTTTCTGCTGACAGCTTGGCGGCAAGGAGTACGAAAAAGCCGCCTTCAGATAGAGGGTGAAGACATGATTAGAGATGCGGAGAGTGATCGCCGAGTAGAAGAGCGACGGGGAACAGATCGCCGGAGCGGAACGGGATCCGGCTATGCTGGACCTGAGCGCCGTGCGGCGGACCGTCGCGCTGCGGAGCGTCGTCAGGCGGACTAACCCGCAAAGCCTCTGGCTCTACCCGACGCGGATGCGATGCGCCGTGGGCGCATCTTCCTGAATCAGCGACAAGATCGCTTCGGCTACGGTCTCGGGACCTTTCAATGTAGCGGGATCTTCGCCTGGAAATGCCTTTGCCCGCATGACCGTGCGGGTGGCGCCGGGATCGACGATATGGGCCCGAATGCTGGAAATGTTCTTCACTTCCTCCCCATAGGCCTTGATCAGCACTTCCAAGGCGGCTTTGGACGCTCCATAGGCGCCCCAGTAAGGCCGCGCAGTGGAGCCCACCGAACTGGTGACGGCAATCACGCGCGCGTCGGTACTGGCCCGGAGCAAGGGGTCGAAGGCAGCGATCAGCGCCTGCTGCGCACCTACGTTCAGAGTCAGCAGCTTGGCAAATTCCTTGGGGTCGATGGCCTGCACCGCGGCAAGGCTGCCCAGCATCGCGGCATTGAGGACCAGATAGTCCAGAGCGTTCCAGCGCCCTGATATGGCGGCTGCTAGCCGACCGATGCTCTCGCCGTCTGTCAGGTCAAGCGGCGCAATGGTGGCGCTGCCGCCTGCCTGATGGATGCGGTCCTCCACTTCCTCCAAGCCGCCGCTGGTCCGCGCCGTCAGCACCACATGAGCGCCGGCCCTGCCCAAAGCTTCGGCCGTGGCAGCGCCGATGCCACGGCTGGCGCCAGTCACTAGCGCAAGTTTTCCGGCGAGGGGAAGGGTGGTCATTATGTTTTCTCGGTGATGATGCGCTTGCGCGGATGCTGCAGATGTGCCTCCAGCGCGGCTCAGCGTGAGATGTTAGCGGTCAAACGACGCGTTCCGCCAGAAGCTCGAACTGGTCGCGGACAACGGCCTCATCCTGATCGGTCAGGGTGGTGGGATAGTCGCCAGTGAAGCACGCGTCGCAATATTGCGGACGGATATCCGCGCGTTTTGCCTGTCCCAACGCATTGTAAAGACCCTCGATCGAGAGGAACGAAAGACTGTCGGCGTGGATGAAGTCCTGCATGCCTGGCACGTCCAGCTTGTGCGCCAGCAGCTTTGTGCGTTCCGGCGTATCAACGCCGTAATAGCAGCTGTGTTTCGTCGGAGGGCTGGCGATCCGCATATGCACTTCAGCGGCACCGGCTTCGCGCATCATCTGTACGATCTTGAGGCTCGTGGTCCCACGCACAATGGAGTCGTCGATCAGGACGATCCGCTTGCCCTGAATGAGGGCGCGGTTTGCGTTGTGCTTCAGCTTCACACCAAGGTGCCGAACCTTGTCGCTCGGCTGAATGAACGTGCGGCCGACATAATGCGAGCGAATGATGCCTAGCTCGAAGGGAATGCCGGATTGCTGTGCATAGCCGATCGCGGCTGGTACGCCGCTGTCGGGGACAGGAATGACATAATCCGCTTCGACCGGATTTTCGATCGCCAACTGCGCGCCGATCGCCTTGCGGACGGAATAGACGCTATTGCCTTCCACGATCGAGTCGGGGCGCGAGAAATAGACATGTTCGAAAATACAGGGACGCGGCGAAACGTCGCCGAACGGGCGGTGGCTGCGTATCTCGCCACTCGCCGTAACGATGACCAACTCGCCCGGCTCGATCGAGCGCACATAGTCGGCGCCGACCACATCGAGCGCTACGGTTTCAGAAGCGAAGATGGGCGAGTCGCCCAGCATACCCATTACGAGCGGACGAATGCCGAGGGGATCGCGACAGGCAATCATGCCTTCAGGGGTCATGCAGATCAGCGAGTAGGCGCCTTCGACCTGCTTCAATGCGTCGATGAACTTGTCGAGCAGCGTCCGATATGTGGACGTCGCGACGAGATGAATGATGACTTCCGTGTCCGAGGTCGATTGGAAGATCGATCCGCGCCGCACCAGATCCCGTCGTAACTTAACGGCGTTGGAGATATTCCCATTATGCGCGACGGCGAAGCCGCCCGACGCGAGGTCGGCATAGAGCGGCTGGACATTGCGCAGCGAGGTCTCGCCGGTAGTGGAATATCGCACATGGCCGCAGGCGGCTTCGCCGGGGAGCGCGCGAATCACTTCGTCGCGATCGAAGTTCCCGGCAACGTGGCCCATTGCCCTATGCGTGTGGAAATCATGGCCGTCC
The DNA here is from genome assembly GCF_033795625.1 of Sphingobium sp. Lineage (GTDB taxonomy): Bacteria > Pseudomonadota > Alphaproteobacteria > Sphingomonadales > Sphingomonadaceae > Sphingobium. The sequence goes on from NZ_JARYGI010000004.1 coordinate 62,185, forward strand.
CAGCTGGTGATCCCGGCCGCTTCCTGGCCGCGATGCTGAAGAGCGTGGAGACCAAGGGCAACGATCGCCGAAGCCGATTCTGCGCCAGAAATGCCGAAGACGCCGCATTCCTCCCGCAACTTGTCATCATCGAAGGGGTTCGTGGTAAGCATGTGCTATTGGGTCCGCTGCCAATGCGTGATGCCCCCGCGGGGCTCTGCTGAGGGGGCATATAGGTACTCGAGTCTGATTTGTCGCCTACTGTTACAGCAGATGTCATAAAAAAAGGCGATGAGCAGCCTCGCGTCCGTCAAGGCCACTGGTCTTAACTCATGTGCGCGGCTAAAGAGCCCCGGACATGCACGCCTTCGCCAATCCTGCACGGTTCCTGTCCATTGCCAGGCCGCTAACGCCCTGGCTTTTCTGGGCTGGCATTCTTTTGCTCGCGATGGGCTCCGCTTTCGGATTGTCTCTTACCCCTGCTGACTATCTGCAGGGCGAGACGGTGCGAATCCTCTATATTCATGTGCCTGCCGCATGGCTTGGAATGGGCGGGTGGACCGGGATCGCAGTCGCCGCACTGGTGCAGCTCGTATGGCGCCACCCTCTTGCAGCCATAGCGGGAAGAGCGATCGCGGTGCCGGGCGCGCTCTTCACGGCAATATGCCTGATCACCGGCTCTGTCTGGGGCCGTCCGACCTGGGGCACGTGGTGGGAATGGGACGGCCGCATGACGTCGATGCTGGTGCTGTTCTTCCTGTATCTGGGCTATATCGCGCTCGCCAATGCCAGCGCCGGGAACAACGGTGGGGGCGGGGTCAGTCGCGTCACTGCGATCTTCGGGCTGGTGGGTGCAGTGAACATTCCGATCATCAATCGGTCCGTGGTTTGGTGGAACAGCCTGCATCAGGGCCCGAGCATCACGCTCACAGGTTCGACTATCGATAGTTCCATACTATGGCCATTGGGGTTCACTTTATTGGGATTTACGCTGTGGTTCGCTGCCATCGTCCTGATGCGCATGCGTGCCATCCTTGCCGAGACAAAAGTCGAAGCCCGGATGCAGCGGCTGGCGCGTGGTTGATTTCGGGATGAACCCGTGGCCCTTCATCATTGCCGCTTATGGGCTTACATTGGCAGGGACGATCGGCCTCTCGATCGCTAGCTGGCGCGGGATGGTCAGTGCAGAGCGCCGGGCCGACGCCTTGAAGCGGGATCGCTGAGAATATGGCAGTGATCATGAAAGCCAAGCACCAGAGGCTCATCCTTGCCCTCGTGGCGCTCGTGGCGCTCATCGGCGCGGGCTTGCTGGCGGCATCCGCGTTGCGGGATGAGGCGGCTTACTTCTACACGCCGCAAGACGCTCGGTCCAAACCTGTCGAGCAGGGGAAAGCCATTCGGCTGGGCGGAATGGTGGTGAAGGGCAGCTTGAAACGGGCGACGGACGGCGTCACGATCCACTTCGACGTCACAGATAATAAAGCGACGGTGCCGGCAGTCTTCAGCGGGATCGCCCCTGATCTTTTCAAGGAGGGCAGCGGTGTCGTGGCCGAGGGATCCTTTGACGCCAAAGGCACTTTTGTTGCCACCAACCTGCTGGCGAAACATGACGAACGCTACATGCCGCGTGAACTCGACGGCATGAAGTACGACGAGAACTCCCGCCAGTTGACGAGCAGCCCGGTTCAGGCGGCACGGCCGTGATCGCTGAACTTGGGCTTGCGGCGCTCTGGCTTGCGGCCGCCATGGCTTTTCTGCAACTCGGGCTCGTTTACTTTGGGCTTACGACCGATAAAGGCGAGTTGCTGGCCACTGTTCGCCCTGTCGCCGTAATGCAGGGCATTCTGACTGCCTTGTCGTTCTTCCTGCTGGTCGCCTTGTTCCTTCGATCCGATATGTCGGTCGGCCTCGTTGCGACGAACAGCCATTCCGCAAAGCCGTGGCTTTACAAGTTCGCCGGCACTTGGGGCAATCATGAGGGCTCCATGTTGCTGTGGGTGATGGTCATGGGCATTGCCGGAGCCGCAGTAGCGCTGTTCGAACGCGCATTGCGGCGTGACACCCATATGGCAACCTTGGGCGCTCAGGCGCTGATCAGCCTTGGTTTTTACGCGTTCCTGTTATTTTCGTCCAATCCCTTCGCGCGCGCTAACCCGGCTCCGGCCGATGGCCAGGGGTTGAACCCGCTGCTGCAGGACCCCGGCCTCGCATTTCATCCACCAACGCTCTACCTAGGGTATGTCGGGCTCTCGGTGGCCTTCTCCTTTGCAGTCGGCGCTCTGATGACGCGGAACGTCGACGCGACTTTCGCACGAGCGATGCGGCCCTGGGTGCTTGCGGCCTGGATATTGCTGACGTTGGGGATCACGGCGGGAAGCTATTGGGCGTACTACGAGCTTGGCTGGGGCGGCTGGTGGTTCTGGGACCCTGTAGAGAACGCGTCGCTGATGCCGTGGCTCGCGGCGACTGCGCTGCTGCATAGCGTGACCGTGCTGGCGACGCGCGATGCGCTGCGGGCATGGACGATCATGCTGGCGGTTGTCGCCTTTTCGATGTCGATGGTTGGCACGTTCCTTGTGCGCTCCGGCATATTGACGAGTGTGCATGCCTTTGCCGTCGATCCGGAGCGGGGCACATTCATCCTGGGATTGCTTGCGCTTTATATCGGTGGTGCGTTGGCGCTGTTCGGCCTGCGGATTGGCACGGTCAGGGAAGGCGCGCAGTTCGAGCTTGTGAGCCGCGAGACGATGCTCGTGGTCAACAACTTGCTGCTCTCGGTGATCCTGGGGTTGGTGCTGATCGGCACTCTATACCCGCTCATGACGGAAGCTTTCGGGCACAAAGTATCTGTAGGGCCGCCCTATTTTGACCGGATTGCGGGTCCGGTAGCTTTGGCGCTAGTGATCGCCATGGCGGCAGGACCATTGACGCGCTGGCGCAAGGATCAGGCTCGGGCAGTCGCACAGCGCCTGATTGTGCCCGCAACAGTGCTGCTGCTCGCAATTTCCGCAGTAAGCGTATTTGCGTGGGGACGGATCGGCATATTGCCTTTCCTTGGGCTAGTGATAGCCGCGGGCGTCGGTGTGGGCAGTCTTGCTCCATTGTGGAAGCGCAACCTTCGACGCACACCGCTGTTCACCTATGGCATGGTCGTGGCGCATCTGGGATGTGCCGTCAGCCTTGCCGGGATGGCGGCGGACTCGGCTTTTACTGTCGAGAAGCTGGTGGCGGCGCGGCCTGGCGACGTGATCGAAACGGCCGGATGGACGCTCCGTTTCAAAGCGATCAGCCCTATTGCGGGGGATAACTGGACTGCGCTTCAGGGTGATCTGACAGCTTCCCGGGGAGGAGCAGCGGTCGAATTACACCCGCAGGCCCGTTACTTTACGACGCCCCCGACGAATACCACCGAGGCTGCGCTTCTGACTCGATGGAATGGTCAATTATACGTCGTGCTGGGGCAGGAGACCGAAGACGGCCGCTGGCAGTTGCGGGTCTGGTGGAAGCCGTTCGTCACGCTCATCTGGTTGGGCGGCATCATGATTGCCTTTGGCGGCGCACTTTCGCTTGTCGGACGGGAGCGCCGCGGATGGCTGCAAAAGCTGCGGCGGCGTGAGGCACTCATATGAGCCGTTGGGCAATCTGGTTGCCGCTTGGGCTGTTCCTCGCGTTTTTCGCGTTGTTTGCGAGTGGGCTGCTCAAGCCGGACGATCGGCTGATCACATCGAAGATGATCGGAAAGCCGATCCCTCAATTTTCATTGCCGGCAGCGGCCAGTGACCGGCCTACTTTGTCCAGCAAGGATTTGGCGACCGGGAAACCGCGCCTGCTGAACATCTTCGCCAGCTGGTGTGTGCCCTGTGCTGCCGAGTCGCCGCAGTTGATGGCTTTGAAAGCGGCGGGGGCTGAGATCGACGCGGTCGCGATCCGGGATGCGCGTCCCGATGTCGACCAGTTTCTGAAGCGCTGGGGCAATCCCTATTCGCGCATAGGGCTTGATGCCCGCAGCAGCCTGCAGATCGCCATGGGTTCGTCGGGAGTTCCGGAGACCTTCGTAATCGATGGCAAGGGTGTGATAGTCCACCAGCATATCGGCGACATACGGGCCGACGACGTGCCCGTTCTCCTGCAGAAGCTGGCGGAGGCAGGCAAGTGAGGGTGGTGCTGGCAATGGTGCTGCTGCTTATGGCGACGCCGGTTCTGGCGCAATCCGCACTTCCTCCAGCGCCTCTTGCTGACCGGCAACTTGACGACCCGCGGCTGGAAGCGAAGGCCCGTGATCTGATGCTCACCATACGCTGCCTGACCTGCCAGAGCCAGTCGATAGCCGATAGCAACGCCAGCATGGCGGGCGACATGCGCTCCCAGATACGGGAAAGGATTGCTGCGGGCGAAGACCCGGAAGCGATCCGTGGCTGGCTTGTTGATCGCTATGGGGATTGGGTCAGCTACGAGCCGACGGCAGCTCCGATCCTGTGGCCGCTCTGGGCAGCTCCGGTTATCTTGCTGGTGCTCGGCCTGCTGCTGATGCGCGGCCGCATACGACGTAGGAAGAGGACGCCATGACAGGCTGGATAGGCGCCTTCCTGCTGGCATTTGTCGCGTTGGCAGCGCTCCTATGGGCCGGACGCGTGCCCAGGGCGACATGGGAGTTAGTGGCTGCGGCGGTTTTGTGCGGCATCGCCGGATATGCCTGGCAAGGATCCCCGGGTCTTGCAGGCGCGCCACGAACGGCTGCCGATCAGAGCGCCCCGTTCGACGAAAGCCTCGCTGAGCAACGGCGTGCTTTGGGGGAACGCTTCGGGAAAGCGGGCCAGTGGCTCGTTCTCTCGGACGGCCTGGGTCGGCAGGGAAAGACCCAGGAAGCCGCCAATGTGCTGGTTGCGGCAGTCCGGCAGGACCCGAAGGACCCGAACCTGTGGCTTGGCCTGGGCAACGCGCTGGTTGCTCACGCCGGGGGGGTGATCTCACCGTCGGCTGAATTTGCCTTTCATCGCGCGATGGCGATCGATGCAACGGCGCCTGCTGCACCTTATTTTTATGGCCTCGCTTTGGCGCAGTCCGGCCAACTGGACAACGCGCGGAAGATCTGGGCGCCGCTTGCCATGCGCCTGCCGGAGGGCAGCAAGTTGCGCACTGAACTGGAACAAAACCTGCAGATGATCGATAGTCGTCTCGGCGGCTCGTGAGGAAGTTGCCTGGCTTGATATGTTGCGCTGCATCACTGCGCGTGATAGTCGCGGCTTTGCAACTCAGGCCGACGGCATCACGCCCTCTCCAAGGCCGGAAATATATATCATGACATTCGAAACGTCATTTCATGGTTGACCCCGGCCCCAGTCCTGCCGCCGCAGATGACGTGTTGAACGCGGATGCACATGGTGGGCATGGCCATCAGGACGCCACGGTGAAACTGGTCGTCGGAGCGATCGGGATCGTCTTCGGCGATATCGGCACCAGCCCTCTTTATGCGTTCCGGGAAACCTTCGCAGGACATCATAAACTTACGCTTGATCCCGAGCATATTCTTGGCGTCGTCAGCCTGATGTTCTGGTCGATGATGCTGGTGGTTACACTGAAGTACGTTTCGATCATCATGCGGGCCGACAACAAGGGGGAGGGCGGCAGCCTGGCTCTGCTCGCACTGATCAGCGGGCAAACCAAGACGCGCCGCTGGTCGTCCGGGATCGTACTGCTCGGCGTTTTTGCGACTGCGCTGTTCTACGGCGACTCCATGATCACGCCCGCTGTGTCGGTGCTATCGGCGGTCGAGGGACTTGCGGTTTACAACCACGCTTTGGGTCCGCTGATCATTCCCGCAGCAGTGGTGATTTTGCTGGGCCTTTTCTGGATCCAGAGTGCAGGCACAAATCGCGTCGCGACGCTGTTCGGCCCTATAATGCTCTTCTATTTCCTGACCATCGCGACATTGGGCGTACTCAGCATCTGGCAGACGCCGGGAATATTGGTCGCGTTCAATCCCTATTGGGCGCTCATGTTCTTCGTCACTGATCCGCTGCCTGCTTTCCTCGCACTTGGATCAGTGGTGCTGGCAGTGACGGGCGCCGAGGCGCTGTATGCGGACATGGGGCATTTCGGCCGCAATCCGATCCGCATTTCCTGGCTGTTCTTCGTGCTTCCCGCCTTGATGCTGAACTATATGGGGCAGGGGGCGCTACTTTTCCGGGAGGGGCATAGCGCTCTTGTCAGTCCGTTCTACAACCTTGCTCCGCAATGGTTCCAGCTGCCATTGATCGGCATTGCAACGCTGGCCGCGATCATTGCGTCTCAGGCTGTCATATCAGGCGCCTTTTCGGTCACGCAGCAGGCAATCCAGCTCGGCTTCATGCCCCGCTTGCGCATTGCGCATACCAGTGCGTCAACGGCGGGTCAGATCTACATTCCCCTCATCAACTGGGGGCTGATGGTGATGGTCATCCTGCTGGTCCTGAGCTTCCGGACATCGTCCAACCTGACGGCTGCTTATGGTATCGCCGTCACCGGTGCGATGTTCATCGACAATGTGTTGCTGACAGTCCTCGTGTTCCGGCTATGGAAGTGGAACAGGATATGGGCGGTGCTGCTTCTCTCGATATTCTATGTCGTGGATGGGGCCTATCTTGCGGCGAACCTCACCAAGATACCGGACGGCGGCTGGTTCCCGCTGTTCATCGGCTTCATCGTGTTCACGCTGCTGACTACCTGGTCGCGCGGCCGCCAGTTGATGATCGAGCGGATGCGCGAGTCGGCCATGCCCATTCCCGTTTTCATCGCTTCGGCGGCGAATAGTGCGGTGAGAGTGCCGGGGACGGCGGTGTTCATGACATCGACGCCGGACGGGGTCCCGCATGCGCTGCTCCACAATTTGAAGCACAATAAAGTGCTGCATGAGCGCGTTATTCTGCTGACCGTGAAAATCATTGGCGTGCCCGCGGTGCCTGAAGAACATCGGGCGAAGCTGGAGGATCTGGGACGCGGCTTCTTCCGGCTGGTGCTGCATTATGGCTTCATGCAGGAGCCTGACGTCCCACTGGCACTGAAGAACGTCACCCAATGCGGGCAGGCATTCAAGATGATGGAGACGAGCTTCTTCCTGGCACGTCAGACGCTGCTCCCCTCCGCCAGACCGGGTATGCCGATCTGGCGTGAGAAGATCTTTGCGTGGATGCTGCGGAACGCGGAAAGTGCGATGGAATTCTTCCGGCTACCGACGAACCGGGTCGTGGAGTTGGGCAGTCAGGTCGAGATTTGACCGACTGCCCACCGTCGTCAGTTTCGATGCGCGGCCAATCCATTCGCGGCCGAAAGCACGGCCTGAACGGAAGCCGTTGCAACGTCGGCATCCATACCTACTCCGAACACCGTGCGGCCGTCGGGTGTGCGGCATTCGACATAAGCCGCGGCGTTGACGCTCGAACCCACGCCGATCGCATGCTCGCTATAATCGACGACATCCATGTCGATGCCAAGTTCTTCGCGCAGGGCATTCAAAACACCCGAGATCAGGCCGTTCCCGCGCCCCGATATGCTGCGCTCGCCGCCCTCATGACCGATCTTGCCGATGAACACGCGATCCCCTGCGGGCCCAGTCTCCTGATATTCAAGTAGCTTATAAGGCTGGTCCGAGCCGAGGGCATAATGCCGTTCGAATGCTTGCCAGATGTCGGCTGCAACGAGTTCACGGCTGGTGCTGTCGGCGACGTCCTGCACGACGCGACTGAAGTCGGCCTGCATACGCTTGGGCAGCTTCAAGCCCTTATCCTGCTGCAGCACCCACGCGACGCCGCCTTTCCCCGACTGCGAATTGACGCGGATGACCGCCTCATAGCTGCGGCCGAGATCTGAGGGATCGATCGGAAGATAAGGCACGTCCCAGATGTCGTCGTTACGCGCTTCCTGCGCGGCAAAGCCTTTCTTGATCGCGTCCTGATGACTTCCGGAGAAGGCCGTGAACACGAGTTCCCCCGCATAAGGATGACGCGGATGAACGGGAAGCTGGTTGCAATATTCAACGGTCTGGATCACGTCGTCAACATCCGAAAAGTCCAGTTCCGGCGGCACGCCCTGCGTGTAGAGGTTCAGGCCCAGCGTGACGAGATCGACATTGCCGGTACGCTCTCCGTTACCAAACAGGCAGCCTTCTACGCGGTCCGCGCCCGCCATCAAGCCAAGTTCCGCGGCGGCCACGCCCGTGCCCCGATCGTTGTGCGGGTGCAGGGAGATGACAACATGATCGCGCTTGCTGATGTTTTTGCACATCCACTCGATTTGATCGGCGTAGATGTTGGGGGTCGCTGCTTCCACCGTAGCGGGGAGGTTCAGGATCAGTGGCTTGTCGGCGGTGGGCTGAAGGATGTCCATCACCGTTTCGCAGCACTCCAGACTGAAATCCAACTCCGCAGTCGAGAAGGTCTCAGGCGAATATTCGAAGCGCCAGTCCGTGTTCGGCTGCTTGGCGGCTTCGTCCCGCAGGATTTTGGCGGCGTCTATGGCGATCTGCTTGATCTCGCTGCGTTCCATTCCGAATACGATCCGCCGCCATGCGGGGGAAACTGCATTATAGACATGGACGATGGCAGAGCGGGCGCCCTGCAGGCTCTCGAAGCTCTTTTCGATAAGATCACGGCGGGCCTGTGTCAGTACCTGGATAGTGACATCGTCAGGGATCGTGCCCGACCTCACCAGGCCCCTTATGAAATCGAATTCGGTCGCTCCCGCAGAAGGAAAGCCAACCTCGATTTCCTTCACGCCAACCCTCAGCAAAAGATCGAAGAAGCGCTGCTTCTTCTCGGCATTCATCGGGTCGATCAGGGCCTGATTGCCATCGCGAAGGTCAGTCGACAACCAGCGTGGGGCATGGGTGATGGTGCGGGAGGGCCACTGGCGATCGGGTAAATCCACCTGAGGAAACGGGCGGTACTTCTGTGAAGGGTCGATAAGCATCATGGAATTTGGCACTTCTTCCTGCGGCGGCGTAAAGACGCTCGGCCTTGGTCTTCGACGTTTGCGATGAGAGCCCTCAGGCGTTTGGAGCTGCTCTTAAACGAGAAGCAGCGCAATACACACGCCTAAGGGCGTGTAAGTCGTAGCAGGGGAAGAAGCGCGCGCTGCATGATGGGCTGCTTGTAAGGGAAAGTGGTTAAAAAGGTCCAGCCGTTTTTTTACAGGACGGCGAATTGTTTGTCATTTGCGCGGCGTGGGTCGATGTCGCGGAAGGATGGGGAGAGAGTGATTCCCACCTCTCCCCTTGCCCATCATTATTCCTTCTGGAAAGCCGCCGCGATCTTCAACTCGATCTCGTCGCCGACCATCGGCACGCCATAGCCCATGCCAAAATCGCTGCGCTTGATAACGGTCGTAGCGTTGAACCCGACATTCTCCTTGCCGCCCATCTGCGGCACGCCCTTGCCTGCGCCGTAGAAGGCGGCATCCAGAACCACCGGCTTGGTGATGCCCTTGATCGTCAGATTTCCGCTGATATCGGCGGTCGTGCCTTCAACCTTCACGGCAGTAGAAACGAAAGTAGCGGTCGGGAACTTAGCGCTGTCGAAGAACTCGGACTTCATCAGATGCTCGTCGAGTTTCGGAATGCCAGTCCGAAGATTGGCAATGGGGATCGTGATGGAAACCTTCGCCGCTGTCGGGTTCTTCGGGTCGAGGGTCAACGTGCCGGTAGGCGCCGAGATCAAACCCATATTGTTGCTGAAGCCCATGTGATCATAGGCAAACAGGATCTGCGTGTGACCCGAGTCGACAGCATAGTTGCCGCCGGTCACGAGTGCAGGATTGGACGAACCAGGCTTTGCGGGAGCGTTCTGGGCGATCACCGCGGCGCTGCCGAGCAGTGCGACGACGACGGCGGCGGGGAGCAAGGTCTTATGCATCGGCTATCTCCAGTTCAGACAAAAAAGGACGTCGCCATCAATAAGCGACGTCCCTACAACATTCCAGTTGCAAAACGGAATTGATCTGCAACTCAGCGTTTCATCAGAAGATCAGTTCTTATCCTTATCCACCAGCTTGTTCGCGCCGATCCAGGGCATCATGGCGCGGAGCTGAGCGCCTGTCTGTTCGATCGGGTGGGCTGCAGCCAGCTTGCGGCTGGCCTTCAACTCGGGCTGACCGGCGCGGTTGTCGAGGATGAAGCGCTTGACGAAACGGCCCGACTGGATGTCTTCCAGAACGCGCTTCATTTCCTTCTTCGTCTCATCGGTGATGATGCGCGGCCCGGTGTGGATGTCTCCATATTCGGCAGTGTTGCTGATGGAATAGCGCATGTTGGCGATGCCGCCTTCATACATCAGGTCGACGATCAGCTTCACTTCATGAAGACATTCGAAATAAGCCATTTCGGGCGCGTAGCCCGCTTCAGTAAGCGTTTCGAAGCCTGCCTGAATGAGGTGCGTCAGCCCGCCGCACAGCACGGCCTGCTCACCAAACAGGTCGGTTTCGCACTCTTCCTTGAAAGTCGTTTCGATGACACCGGACCGGCCGCCGCCGACGGCCGACGCGTAGGAAAGTGCAACGTCATGCGCGTTGCCCGTCGCGTCCTGCGCGATGGCGATGAGGCAAGGGACGCCCCCGCCACGCACATATTCGCTGCGGACGGTATGGCCAGGGCCCTTGGGCGCGATCATAAAGACGTCGAGATCGGCGCGCGGTTCGATCAGCCCGAAATGGACGTTGAGGCCGTGGGCAAAAGCAAGCGCTGCGCCCTGCTTCATGTTGGCGTGCAGGTCGTCAGCGTAAATCGCAGCCTGATGCTCATCGGGCGCGAGGATCATCACGATGTCGGCCCACGCAGCCGCGTCCGCATTGCTCAGCACCTTGAAGCCCGCGTCCTCCGCCTTCTTCGCAGTGGCGGAACCGGGACGCAGGGCAATTGCGACTTCGCTGACGCCGCTGTCACGCAGGTTCTGGGCATGAGCATGGCCCTGGCTACCATAGCCGACGATAGCGATCTTCTTGCCCTTGATCAGGCCGATGTCCGCATCACGATCATAATAAACGCGCATGATAAGTGTCTTTCCTCTTAAAGCTTGATGGAGTGCGAAGTGGATGCCCAAACGGGCGAATTCAGATGGCGTCCTTGCCCCGGATCAGGCCGACCACGCCGGTGCGGCCGATTTCCACAAGGCCGATCTGCCGCATGAGACCTGCGAAGGTGTCGATCTTCTCGGTGGTGCCCGTGATCTCGAAAATGAAGCTTTCGATCGTCGTATCGACCACCTTGGCGCGAAACACTTCGGCTAGGCGCAGGGCTTCGATGCGGTGGTCGCCAGTGCCTGCAACCTTTACGAGGGCGAGTTCACGTTCGACATAGGGGCCTGCCTCGGTCAGATCTACGACTCTGTGGACGGGAACCAGACGGTCCAATTGCGCCATGATCTGATCGATGATCCGCGGAGGTCCGTTGGTCACGACAGTGATGCGGCTGATAGAGTGATCCTGCGTGATGTCGGCCACAGTCAGGCTCTCGATATTGTAGCCGCGGGCCGTGAACATGCCGGCAATACGCGCAAGGATGCCTGCTTCATTGGCGACGGTCAGCGACAGGACGTGCCGTTCGCTCGGTTCCTCAGTAATGTGCATCAAACCGTCTCTTCGTTATCGTCTTTGTCTTGGTAGTCGCGTTCGACCGAGAGCATGCCTGCAAAGGCATAATGCCATCCGCCGTCGCCACTGCGGTGCGCTATCCGGACGGGGAAACCTACGACCGCATCGAATATGCGGGAGAGGTGTTCCCCGACATAACGGGGGCTGACCAGCAATCGGGCGAAACGCCGCCCGTGATAGTCGAACCCCTGATGCAGCGTCACTTCCCACTCCCCATTCGTTTCGTCTTCGTAATCAACGGTCCAGCCGGTAAGCTCCTGAACGCCGGTCTGGCGTTCAAAGTCCCATGGTTCGTTCACGTGGACAGTAAGCTTGAGGTGGTTGGTCACATGGTTTCTTTCAAACCAGCGCCTTCGCTTCGTCGTCCATCGTGCCCGATACCATCGTCGGGTCAAGCAACATGTCCGTATGGGACGCGCCCGAGGGAATCATCGGAAAGCAGTTGGAAAGTTTCGCCACGCGGCAGTCGACCAACACCGGGCCGGGCGTATCGATCATCTTGCGGATGCCTGCCGCCAATTCCTCATGCGTATCGATCCGCAGCGCGGTCCAGCCATAGGCTTCGGCGAGCTTCACGAAATCTGGCAGACTATCGCTGTAACTCTCTGAATAGCGGCTTTCATATGTCAGCTCCTGCCACTGCCGGACCATGCCCATATATTCATTGTTGAGGATGAAGATCTTGACCGGCAGGCGATATTGCGTCGCGGTGCCCAGTTCCTGGATATTCATCTGGATCGAGGCGTCGCCTGCAATGTCGATGACCAATGCGTCGGGATTGCCTAATTGCGCGCCGATCGCGGCGGGCAGGCCATAGCCCATCGTGCCGAGGCCGCCCGACGTCAGCCATTTGTTCGGATGATCGAAATGGAAGTGCTGCGCCGACCACATCTGATGCTGGCCGACTTCGGTCGTGATGATGACATTCCGATCACGCGTCGCTCCATAGAGATCGGCGATAGCGCGTTGCGGCATGATCTCTTCCCCGGTCTCGACAAAATCGAGACTGCGACGCGCGCGCCAACCTGCGATGCGGGCCCACCATTCGCTGGAGTCGGGCTTGGCATATCCGCGCTTCTTCAGCAGGGCGATCATTTCCGCCATGACGCTGCCTACGTCGCCGATGACCGCAAGGTCGGCGATGATATTCTTGTTCACGGAGCTGCGGTCGATATCGACGTGGATCTTCTTGCTGTCAGGCGAGAAGGCATCGATGCGGCCAGTCACGCGATCGTCGAACCGTGCGCCGAGGCAGAGGATCAGATCGGACTTGTTCATCGCGAAATTCGCTTCGTAGGTCCCGTGCATGCCCAACATGCCGAGCCACTGCTCGCCGGAGGCCGGGTAAGCGCCAAGGCCCATCAGGGTCGAAGTGACAGGCGCACCCGTCATGGCGGCGAGTTCGCGGAGAAGTGATGAAGCTTCAGGTCCCGAATTGATGATGCCGCCGCCAGTGTACAGGATGGGACGTTCTGCCGCCATCAGCATATCGACAGCGGCCTCGATCAGGCGCGGATCGGCTTTGAAGCTCGGGCGATAACTTGGATGATCGATAGTCTCAGGGCGGCCATAAGGCGCCGTGGCAACCTGAACGTCCTTCGGGATGTCGATAACTACAGGGCCGGGGCGGCCGGATGTGGCGATGTGGAAGGCCTCGTGGATAACATGGGCCAACTTCGCCGGCGATTTTACGAGATAGTTGTGCTTGGTGCAGTGGCGCGTCAGGCCAACGGTGTCCGCTTCCTGAAACGCGTCCGTGCCGATCAGGTGGGTAGCGACTTGCCCCGTGATCACGACCATTGGGATCGAATCCATCAGTGCGTCGGTGATGCCGGTGATCGCGTTCGTCGCACCGGGTCCGGAGGTGACCAGAACGACGCCGGGCTTGCCGGTCGAACGGGCATAGCCTTCGGCGGCGTGCGTCGCGGCCTGTTCATGGCGAACGAGGATGTGCCTGATCTTGGGATGGGCGTACAGCGCATCGTAGATGGGCAGGACCGCGCCGCCGGGATAGCCGAACACGACTTCCACGCCCAGATCCACCAGACATTCGCATAGGATATCGGCGCCGCTACGCTCACGCCGTTGTTCAGAGTGGGGGGTACCCGTGCCATATTCCGCCTGCGCAACGGCCTGGAAGTCGGCCACGTCAAATCTCCTGCTATGTTCCTATGCGCCATGGGCCAGTCGTGAGTGGAAGACAAGCCCGTCCTACGTGCTGCCCTGTATGGTATGTAAATATGTTGTCAACAGCGCCTAGCGTAATAAAGTTGCCAGATCATCAATTTTTTTGTTATTTATTTCACTGAAGTGCCGCGGCCAGTGAGGTGGCGGCTGGTTGGTAAACCAGGTGGACTGCCGCTTGGCATATTGTCGAGTAGCCAGGCGGCCGCGTTCGAGCATAGCTGCGAACTCTATTTCGCCAGCTTGCCATGCGGCGATTTCCCGGACGCCGATTGCTCTCATGACGGGAAGAAGCGGATTGAGTTCACGCTGGATCAGGGTGCGAACCTCTTCTGGCGCCCCTTGTTCGACCATGAGGTCGAAACGTGCGTCGCAACGGGCGATCAGCCAGTCACGCGGGGGCAAGAGGATCAAGGGACGCAGCGCAACACTGTCACTGATCCCGCCTTCCTTATGAGCCTGCCAGTCAAAAAGGGTGCGTCCTGTCGAACGTACGACTTCGAGCGCACGGGCCACGCGGGTGGTGTCCGCAGCCGCGAGCCGTGCGGCGGCGGCAGGATCTTCCATTGCGAGGGCCTGATGCGCCTCGGCGACAGGCAAGGCACGCACGGTGGCGCGGATCTCCGGCGCTATTTCGGGCACAGGCGCGATGCCGTCCAGGAGGGTACGGATATATAGGCCGGTTCCACCTACCAGGATCGGCAGTTTCCCCGCTGCATGGGCGGAGGCGATCTCCGCCTTTGCTTCGGCGGCCCAGCGCGGGGCGGAGCAGGCTTCCGCGCCGTCTATATGGCCAAACAGACGGTGCGGCGCGCGTGCCATGTCGTCGGATGAAGGTCTTGCCGACAGGATGGCGAGATCCCGATAGACCTGACTCGCGTCTGCGTTGATGACGATGCCGCCGCTGCGTTCAGCCAATGCGATGGCAAGCGCGCTCTTGCCGCTTGCGGTCGGCCCGGCAATAAGCGCCAGCGGCGGGCGGGATTCGCCGGTTTGATCTGTATCGGGAGTGTCCATGTTCGTTGCGACCTTAGTGGCAAGTGCCGCAATCGGGCAGGGGGATATTGCAGAGGCTCGCGATCGGTTGCTGGCAGCGGGGTGCGTGCCCGGCGAAGATCGGTGGATCGATGCGGATAAGGCTGCGGACCTGTTCTTTGCCGCCGATCCGGTGGCTGCGCGTACGGCGCTGGCCGGTGTCGGTCATGGTGTCGACGTGATCGTGCAGCCGGTCGCATCGCGGGAGAAGAAGTTGATCGTCGCGGACATGGACTCCACGATGATCACGGTCGAGTGCATCGACGAACTTGCCGATTACGCCGGGATCAAGGACAAGATAGCCGAGATCACCGAGCGGGCGATGCAGGGCGAACTGGATTTTGCAGCGGCACTGCGGGAGCGGGTGGCGCTGCTGAAGGGGCTGGACGATGCGGTAATCGACCAGTGCCGGACCGAGCGCGTGAAGATCATGCCGGGGGCGAAGGCGCTAGTCGGGACGATGCGGTCGCGGGGTGCTCGGGCGATATTGGTGTCAGGCGGATTTACGCGCTTTACAGGGCCGGTGGCGGCGGAGATCGGCTTTGACACGGCGGTCGCCAATGTCCTCGATATCGCAGGGGGCAAGCTGACGGGCACCGTGCAGGAGCCCATAGTCGATGCGGCGCGCAAGCGGTTCGAGTTAGGCGCGGCGATGGCGCAGCACCGCCTTGCGCGGGAGGAGACTTTGGCGGTCGGCGATGGCGCGAACGACATTCCGATGATCGAGGCGGCGGGGCTGGGCGTGGCCTATCATGCCAAAGAGAAGGCGCGTGCTGCTGCGGACGCGGAGATCGTGCATGGCGACTTGAGCGTCTTACTATATGCGCAGGGGATCGCGCGGGCGGACTGGGTAGAAGCCACGGCCTAGCCTCGCAGGATTTCCACGATCTGGTCGCCTGCCTGCAACGCCTTCGCGGCTGAGTCCCAGTAGCCGATGGGCTGACTGCCGCGATAAATGCGGAGGGCTACTCCCGTCGTAATTGCCTGCAGTGGCTTCCCTATTTCCTCGGGCGTGACCGTGCGTTCCGACAGCTTCACCCCGCCGCCTGCGGAAGCGAGATCGGCCATGTAGTCGGCAATGTGGTGGCCTGTGCAACTGCTTGCGAGAAGGAGCCCGGCGAAGCTTACCGGGTTGATGACCGTGGTTGCGCCCGCTTGCCTAGCGGGAAGCTGGTTGTCTTCGTTACGGACCACGATGCTGATGGGGATCGTGGGCGCAAGGTGGCGGGCGGTCAGCGTTATCAGGATCGACGCATCGTCACGCCCCGCCGATACGACCATCGAGCAGGCGCGATCGATGCGAACGTCCATCAGGGTGCGATCGCGGGTCGCGTCTCCACACAATATATTGCAGCCCAAGGCTTCCGCTTCGGCAAGGGCCGCTTCGCTGGCATCGATGACGACGATATTGTGGGGGTCATGCCCGCGCGCGAGGAGTTCGCGCACGGCTTCGCTGTTGCTGGTGCCGAAGCCGGCGACGACGATGTGGTTGTCGAGTGCTTGCTGGATGCGGGCCATGCGCCACCTGTAAAGCGTGTTGCGGAGGAAGAAGCTGTACGCCGTTCCGAGGAAGATCAACCAGACGAACAGGCGGATCGGCGTGACGATGAAGGTCTCGAACAGTCGCGTCTGCGGGCTGACCGGGACGATATCGCCATAGCCCACGGTCGTGACCGTGACAGTGGTGAAGTAGAGGACGTCGATGAAGCTGATGTGGTTGTCGAGATTGTCCTTCAGGCCGTCGCGATCGACCCAATGGATGATCAACACGATAGCGATTAGAACCAGGATCAACCCAACACGCCAGGCAAGGTCCGCCCAAGCTGGCAACGAAGATCGCCGACGCAGAAAATGCGCCACGCCGGGCCCGGTGGAGCGCATATCGAGCCGCATCAGCGGTACAGAGTGAAGCGGAGCGGCACGGACCGCATGGTAGCATCCTTGCCATGGGACGCCATCCCCGAGATCAGCTTAATCCTGGAAAGCTGCAGCGAGTGCGGACATCGACCCGTCGTGCGTAAGGTCATAATGCAGGGGTGTGACCGTCACATAGCCTTGCGAAATTGCCTCAAGATCGCTGCCCTCGGGAACGGCATCGCTGTTGCCCAGAGCGAACCAGTAATAGCGGTAGCCGCGAGGATCGGTGCCCTCGACAATGCTGGTCCGGTCAATGTCATGGAAACCCTGTCGCACGACACGGATGCCCTTGACCTCGGCAGGGTCGATGGCGGGGAAGTTCACATTGATCAGCATTCGCTTGCCTGCCGGCATGGCGATCAACGGGCGCAGCACCTTCTCCCCCCATGCTTCGGCGCAGGCGAAGGGAACGTTGTCGCCCATTCCGGCGCGGGAGTAGACCTGGCTGAGGGCAATGGATCGAACACCCGAAATCGCGCCCTCCATCGCGGCCGCGACAGTGCCGCTGTACGTCACGTCTTCGGCAAGGTTAGCGCCCCGGTTGACGCCCGAGAGGATCAGGTCCGGCGGGCAATCCTTCATTATCTGGCCGACCGCCATCATTACGGCGTCGGTCGGCGTGCCGGTGACGCTGTAATGCTTATCGCCGTGCTTGCGGATACGAAGGGGCCGCGTGAGCGTCAGGCTGTGCCCTGCGCCTGATTGCTCTTCCGAAGGCGCGATGATCCAGATGTCGTCCGACAAAGTGCGGGCGATCTTTTCCAGTACCTTCAGGCCAGGAGCGTGCACGCCATCATCATTGGTCAGCAGGATTCGCATATGGAGCCTTGATTATTTGGGGTCGAGCCGCGTGAGGCCGCCCATATAAGGGATGAGGAGGTCGGGAATGATGACGCTGCCATCGGCCTGTTGGTTATTTTCCAGCACCGCCACGAGCGTCCGACCGACGGCAAGCCCCGAGCCGTTAAGCGTGTGCAAAAAGCGTGTCGCCTTTTCGCCCTCCGGCTTGAAGCGGGCATTCATGCGGCGGGACTGAAAGTCACCGCAATTGGAGATACTGCTGATCTCACGATAGGTTTGCTGGCTGGGCAGCCAGACTTCCAGATCGTAGGTCTTGCGGGCGGCGAAGCCCATGTCGCCGGTGCAGAGCAGCACTTTGCGATACGGCAGGTTCAGTGCCTGGAGAATGCGTTCGGCCGCCGCGGTCATGTGCTCATGCTCGGCTTCGGATTGATCGGGCGGGCAGATCGCGACGAGTTCGACTTTCTCGAACTGATGCTGACGGATGTAACCGCGCGTGTCCCGGCCTGCCGATCCGGCCTCGGAACGGAAGCAGGGCGTGAGGGCCGTGAACCGGAGGGGCAAGGTGTCGAGCGGCACGATCTGTTCGCGGACGAGATTGGTGAGGCTGACTTCCGCAGTGGGGATCAGCCAGCGGCCGTCGGTCGTGCGAAACAGGTCTTCGGCGAACTTGGGCAGCTGCCCCGTGCCGTAGAGCGCTTCATCACGAACGAGCAGCGGCGGGTTGACCTCTTCATAGCCATTATCGCCCGTCTGCGTGTTGAGCATGAACTGGGCGAGGGCCCGGTGGAGCCTTGCAAGGGGGCCGCGCAAGGCAGCGAAACGCGCGCCGGACATGTTGGCGGCGCTTTCGAAGTCCAGGCCGAGGGCCGGTCCGAAGTCCGCATGATCGCGGGGCGCAAAGTCGAACGCGCGCGGAGTGCCCCAGCGGCTGACTTCCACATTGTCGTTCTCATCGGCTCCCTGCGGCACATCGTCGGCGGGCAGGTTGGGTATAGCGAGCAGGAGCGCGTCCAGTGTCTCGGCGCTCTTGCGATCCTGCTGCTCCATTTCCGGCAGTCGAGCCTTCAGCGCGGCGACTTCGGCCTTGATCTCTTCGGCGCGGGCACTGTCCTTGGCCGCCATGGCCTGGCCGATGGCCTTGCTGGCTTCGTTGCGACGTGCCTGATTGACCTGAAGTTCAGTCGCGATCGCCCGGCGCGCTTCGTCCGCCGCGAGTATTTCAGCAGATAGAGCGTCAAGCCCACGCTTGGCCAGAGCGGCGTTGAAGGCGGCGGGATTGTCCCGGATGGCGCGGATGTCATGCATGGGCTGCCCCTATGCCGTCCGGCAGTACGCGGTGCAACCCTGCTGGCGCTGGTATGTATGTGAAACTTACAGCTAGGAAAATAGAAAGGGCGGTCCGCTCCCGCAGAACCGCCCTTTCTCCCCCCGGACTTGTTTGGTCAGCCTGCTGCGGTGGCGTCGGCTTGCGCTTTCTTGGCGAAGCGTCGGCGGGCGACAAGCGCTGCGGCGGCTGCGCCGAAGAGCAGCACCATTGGCGGAGCAGGAACATCGGTGCCGCCGCTGCTGCTGCTTGTGCCGCCGCTGCTGCTCGATGACGAAGAGGACGACGAGCTGGAGCTGGACGAACTGCTGCTGGACGAGGAACTGCTGGTCGTCCCGAAGCTTGAGGAAGACGTTGAGCTGGAGACGTTACCGGAAGACGATGACGACACATTTCCCGACGAGGACGATGTCGAACTGACGCCGCCGGTGGATGTGCTGGAGCTGGAGCCACCGGTCGACGTGCTCGATCCGCCGGACGTCGAACTTACGCCGCCAGTAGAAGTGCTGGATCCCCCGGAACTGCTGGAACCGCCGCTTGTCGAGGTGGAGCCGCCGCTGGAGGTGGACGAAACGACTACGCTGCCACCGCCGCCGCCGCTGCCGCCACCACCAAAAAACCCTCCGAAGAATCCACCGCCGCTACCACCGAAGCCGCCGCTCCCACCGACGATGACTGGGCCGCCGCCGCCTCCACCCGATACGAAGGGTGCTTCCGCCATCGCTGGCAAAGGAATGGGCGGGCTCTGCGTGGTGACCGTAACGGTTTGAGGTGCGCAGTTCATCGCGGTGCGGACCACCCGCTTCTTCACGGTGCGGGGCGCATGTCGCTTAACCTTCGCGTGCTTCACCATCTTGAGGCTCTGCACATTGGCTGGGCGCGCAGACTCCGCGACGTGAACGGCGCCGCCGCCGATCAACGCTCCCCCGCAGGTGCAGGCACAAAGTTTCGCAAGCGCCATCCGAACCGACATAGCTTCACACTCTTTTTGTTCATCATACCCTGCCCAGTCGACTGGAGATCGAGCAGGAAGTAACTCCTGAGAGAACAAGCGCAAAAGAAGCCTTAACTGCAACGGCATTAACCGCCTTTCAGAGGGCAGGACCGCCAAAATAGTTGATCTTGTCTTACCAAAGATAGTTAACGTCCCGGATCGGCACAGTATCGAGGGGGCGTCTCAATCGCTCGTATTATCTTAGCAAGGCGGACGGCGCGTTAAAACCTTGCAATCGTCACCATGGGCTTTTGTCGCAGGAACGATTCGGGGCTTCGGACAACCGCTAAAGGGCGCTTGTGTCCGCAGGAAGCGGTAGGTATAGGCCCGCTCAATCATTGTTTAGGCGGCCGGGTTCCCGCCCCGTGCTGGCCTTCGTGTCGGAGAGCTCAATGGCATTGGTCGTGAATTCGGAAGGCGGCGAGGACGCTTCGGCAAAATCGCCTGTCAGCCTTCCGGAGAATTATCGTCCCTCAGCGGACGAAGAGTTCATGAACCCCCAGCAACTCGAATATTTTCGCAGGCGTTTGCTGGATTGGAAGAAGCAGATACTGACCGAGGCCGAGGGGACGCTTGCCGTGCTCCAGAACGAGCCGTTGCGGGAACCGGACCTCAATGACCGGGCATCGAGCGAAACGGACTGGTCAATCGAGCTTCGCACGCGAGACCGGCAGCGCAAGCTGATTTCCAAGATCGATGCGGCCCTGCGACGGATCGACGACGGCGAATATGGCTATTGCGAAGTCACTGGCGAGCCCATTTCGCTGGGGCGGCTGGAGGCGCGGCCGATCGCTACGATGACGGTCGAGGCGCAAGAGCGCCACGAGCGGAACGAGAAGGTTTCGCGGGACGATTAACCGTTCGTCCACTGTCGCAGACTATCGTCCAGCTTCGAAAAGTTCGATCTGGATAGTTGCATTATGAACAGTGGCGAAGAAGAAGTGGGAGAGCGGGGGCCTGCACGCGCATCGAGCCGGGACAGCCTCTTCCTTCTGACAGTCCTGACTGCGCCTGATGGGCAGGATCTGGGCAATGCCCGTGTCAGAAACCTCTCAGCGAATGGGCTGATGGCGGATTGCGAAAATCCGTTCGGGTCCGGCGACCGGGTTTCGATGAAGCTGCGCGGCGTCGGAAATGTCGAGGGCACGATTGCATGGGCAAAAGGCGATCGGATCGGCGTCAACTTCGACGCGCCCATCGACCCGAAGCTGGCGCGCCGTCCGGTCGCGAATACTGGCGGTACTAGTGGAACGCTGCCGGAGTATCTGCGTCCTCCAGTTCAGTCATCCCGCTTGCGCCGCTGAACCAAGGTCGTATTCGACGAACTTTGCAAAATATGTTAAGGGCTGCATGGCTGGACCCCGGTAGACCGGGGACCAGCGCACAGGCAGGCATTCAATGAGGTGCTGACAGCTCTTCCTTGACGCGGAGCTTCCGCTTTTTGAGTGTCGCCAACAATGCGGTGTCAGGCATCGGTCGGCTGATTTCAGCTTTGATCCGCGCTTCGATTCCCGCATGTTTGGCTTGCAGGGCAGAGATGTGGCTGTTGTCCATACTGGTCTCCTTCACTCAATGTGCCGGATCTCGGAATAAATCATGATTCTGGGCGCCTGTCTCGTGCGATTTCATGCGCTGCGACCGATGC
Source organism: Sphingobium sp. (assembly GCF_033795625.1). Taxonomy (GTDB): domain Bacteria; phylum Pseudomonadota; class Alphaproteobacteria; order Sphingomonadales; family Sphingomonadaceae; genus Sphingobium. The sequence goes on from NZ_JARYGI010000004.1 coordinate 83,683, forward strand.
GGGCCAATTTGCGACGGCCTGCAATTCGCTTCTGAACAGCAACACGCATTGCACGCGAAGATGGGTTGGGCAATGATGACCTCATGAACCCTGAAGACATCATGCGCAGGCTGGAAATCTTGCGAATCGAACACCGCGATCTGGACTCAGCAATATTGGCCCTGTCGGATAGCGGCACCGGGGATCAGTTACAGTTGGCCCGACTTAAGAAGCGCAAGCTGCGGCTGCGCGATGAGATTGCGGCGCTTGAGGATACGCTGATACCTGACATCATCGCTTAGGCCGGACAAGCGGCTGGCTGCGCCAAACCGATCCGAAATGACACAACCCCGAACTGACCCCGCAGTCCCATCACATCGCGACTGACAAGGCGCTGCGCCTGTGCCACGGTGCGTTATGCACTCAAAGTTACACGGTCTGGATGCCGGATTGCACCGGCGGCTGGTCGACAGCCTGTATGTCGAAGCAATGGTCATGGCTGACGAAGCGCGGGCCTATTTCGACAGGGCCGGGGCTGCGGACCGCGAGGCTCTGGAGCCGATGGCCCGCATCCTCTTCTCCTGCGAGTCGCTCAAGGTGACCACGCGCCTGATGCATGTCATCGCCTGGCTGCTGGCGCATCGCGCGTGGCAGCGTGGCGAGATTGACAGCGACGCTCTGGCGGACGAGCGTTTTCGATTGGGGGAAGCCGCAGCGACAGAAGCTGACGGCATCAGCCAATTTCCCTTCCCAGCGCGGTCCCTTATCAATGCGAGCATGGACTTGTACGATCGTGTCGCGCGGTTCGAGGCGAGGATGCTTGCGGGCAGATCGGGAGCACCGGGCGACGCGCGCAGTCCTACTCACGCCCTGATCGATCGGCTGGCGCGCTCTCTTTGAAGCAGCGGATTGGCGCAATCTGGAAGCCCCAACTGCATGTCCGGCGCAAAAAGCTGCAGGGCAAGCATCTGTTGTGGCGCGCTACCAATGACATAGGCTAGAGCGAGGCGATGTCGATTGCCTCGCGGCCCCTTCATTCTCCTGAACTGTGCCCGCGCGCTGTCTGGTTGACCCTTGCCACCATAGCGTTGGTGCCGGTGCCGGTCTGGGCACAGGATACGGCTCCTCCGCCGGCGGTGCCTACTCTTTCCAATCCCCTGGAGCTTGATCCTGCCGCGCCGCTCGCGCCCATGCCGGAGATCGGCGTCGCGTGGCCCGACATGGGCGCCCCTGACACTGTGGAACCTCTGGCAGCCGCAGCGCCGGATGAACTTGTAACCGACCCGGTGGCGGCAGATGTGGGGATTGCCGATGCTCAGGAGGCCGACGCACCAGTCGCGGATACGCCAGTCAGCCAGGTGACGGACTTCGATGCAGGAGCGGAGCGTCGCTATCGCGTGAACGTTCAAGGGCTCGATGGTATATCGGACACATTGTTCACGACGCGGTTCGACGAACTGTCAGTGCTCAAGCAAGGCGACGGAAAGCCAGCGAACCTCGCGCAGATCAATCGCCGGATCAAGGAAGACACTGAACTTCTGGATCGGCTGATGCGCGCGAAGGGCTATTATGATGCGCGCGTAAGAACCCTGGTGTCCGCGGCTACGGACGACAGGCTGCAGGTTACGCTGACGGTGGTTCCGGGGCCATTGTATCTACTGGCCTCGGTAGACTTGCAGGGATTGGCGGAAACAGGGCCGAGGGAACAGACGCTGCGAGAGGCCTTCACCGTCAAAGTCGGTGATCCGGTCGACGCTGACAGGATCGTCGGTGCGCAGACATCTTTGGCGGCGGCGCTTGGCAACACCGGCTTTCCGTTCGCCAAAGTCGAAGAGCCCGTTGTCCGTGTGGATCACGATGCGCGTAAGGGCGATCTGGACGTCATCATCGAGACCGGAGGCTATCGCACATTCGGGCGGATCGTCCTGCCGGACGATGACCTGTTCAGCGCCAGGCATGTTCAACGCATCGCCCGCTTCAAACCCGGCGACACTTACACGGCTTCGGACGTAGAGGACCTTCGCCGCGCGCTGGTGGCGACTGGCCTCGTCTCGTCCGTGACCCTGACCCCGAAGGACGCAGGCGACGGTGAACATGTCGATCTGGCAGTCGATGTTGCCGCCGCGCCGCCGCGTACGATCGCGGGGGAAATCGGCTATGGCACCGGAGAAGGGGCGAGGATCGAGGCTAGCTGGCAACATCGCAACTTCTTCCCGCCTGAGGGCGCAGTCACCGTGCGCGGTGTTCTCGGCACGCAGGAGCAGACCGGGTCGCTGACCTATCGCCGCAACAACTTCAAAAAGCGCGACCAGGTGCTGACGGGGCTGTTGTCTGTCAGCAACATCAAGCGCGATGCTTTCGACGCCCGGACGGTCCAGCTATCGGGCTCGCTGGAGCGGCAGACCAACATCATCTTCCAGAAGAAATGGGTGTGGAGCGTCGGCGCGGAATTGGTCGCATCGGACGAGCGCGATAGCTTCAGTCGCATCTCTGGCGGGCGGCGAACCTTCTTCATCGGGGCATTGCCGACGGGGCTTACCTATGACGGCAGCGACGACCTTCTCAATCCCACCACCGGGTTCCGGCTGGGCGGAAGACTGAGCCCTGAACTTTCGTTTCAGGATTCGACGTTCGGCTATGTTCGGGCGCAACTGGACGGCAGCGCGTATCGGCAGATGACTGACCGCATCGTGCTTGCAGGACGCGCGAGACTGGGGACTATCTTTGGCTCGACGGTCAGCCAGATCGCACCGTCCCGGCGCTTCTATGCGGGTGGTGGCGGGTCGGTGCGCGGTTATGGTTTCCAGGCGATCGGGCCGCGCGACATGAACAACGATCCGATCGGCGGCAAGAGTCTGGCGGAATTCTCGCTGGAGGCACGCGTCCGTTTCGGAAACTTCGGTGTGGTGCCGTTTGTGGATGCCGGCAATATCTCGACGCAGGCGCTCCCTCGCTTTCGGGACCTGCGCGTCGGCGCAGGGGTGGGCGTGCGATATTATAGCAGCTTCGGGCCGATCCGCGTCGACGTGGGCACACCGATCAATCCGCAGAGGGGCGATTCCCGGATCGCAGTCTATGTTTCGCTAGGCCAGGCGTTCTGATGGTGGACGATCCGCCCGATACACCGATCCTTCAGCCAAGGCGCGGTCGCGCGTGGCAGCGGTGGGTGGCTGGCATCGTCCTTGTGCTGCTGCTGGCGATAGCGGGCGCAGCGCTTTGGCTTGATACCGGGGCAGGGCACCGCTTCCTGATCAGCCGGATCGAGCGCGTGGAACCCCGGTCCGGCCTCCGGATCAAGGTTGGTGCAATAGAGGGCAGCATTTACAGCAAGGCGCGGCTGCGGGACCTGCAGCTCTACGATCCCAACGGCCTGTTCTTTTTCGCGCCGCAGGTGTCGCTCGACTGGTGGCCGGTCGCGTGGATATCGAACCGGTTGGACATCGACCGGCTGTACATACCCCAGGCCACATTGCACCAACTGCCCAAGTTCCGGCCGACCGAAGTACGCGGGCCGATCCTGCCTGATTTCGACATACGGCTGATGCAGTTGAAAGTGGATCGGCTGGTGATCGCCAAGGGGCTGGCGGGCCGCGAACAAGTGGCGACGTTGCAGGGTGACGCGGACATCCGGGCGGGACGCGCCGTCATCGACTTGCAGGCGCGAGTACTGAATGGGGCGGACTCGATCATCCTTGCGCTGGATAGCCGCCCCGGCGACAACAGGTTCGATGTCGATGTGACAGTGAATGCGCCGAAAGGCGGCGTACTCGGCGCGATGGCCGGGTTGAAACAGGACGCCAATCTGCGCGTGCAGGGCGATGGCACCTGGGCACGGTGGAGCGGAACCGCGATTGCGACACTCGACAAGGTGCCCGCGGTGTCCCTGCGGCTGGGTGCGAAGCGTGGCCAGTACCAGCTGACCGGCAATGTGGAGGGGGAGGCAATCGCGGGCAATGGCCTGTTGCGTAGACTGTCCGCGCCTCGATTGGACCTGACGGCTGCCGGGACGCTCGAAAACCGCGTTGTGGATGGCGTGCTGAAGCTCAGTTCCCCCGCGATCGACATGACCGCGGACGGAGCAATCGACCTGCGCGGCAATGGCTTCGACAACATGCTGATCGATGTGAAACTTGCCCGGCCGCAGGCATTGCTCAAGACCATGACTGGTCGAGATATCACGGCGCGCATCCGGCTAGACGGGCCGATCCCGACCGTGGGGTTCGAGTATCTTGTTTCGGCGAAGCAGGTGGCGTTCGGGAAAACGATATTGCGGGATGTGCGCGCCAATGGCGAAGGCCGGAGAGCGCAGAGTGGCCCCGTCATCGTGCCGATACAGCTATCCGCGCGGCAAATGGATGGGCAGGGGAATCTGGTCGGCGGCATCGTGCGAAACTTCACGCTCGCGGGGGCGCTGCAGTTCAATGGGCAGACAATCACTTCCACCCCCTTGAAGATACGATCCGACAAGTTGCGGGGTGCTGTCGTTGTGCTCGCGGACCTTAGGACCGGCCGCTACGACATAGCCCTTACGGGAGATATCAACGGGCTGTTGATCCCGGGGCTCGGCGTCGTCGACATCCGATCGAAGGTGCAGGCGGTGCCCGGCGCGAACGGCAGGTTCACGCTCAAGGGGCAGGCGCAGGCGAAGATGCGCCGACTGGATAACAGCTTTTTCCGGACGTTGGGCGGAGGTTTGCCGCGGCTCAGTTCAAACCTGTCACTGGGGCCGGACGGTCGACTGATGTTCACGGGCCTGCGTCTGGATACGCCCTTGCTGAACCTGACCGCGACGGGTTATCGTCGGCCCGACAAGACATTCCATTTCGAGGGTGCGGGCAAGCACAGGACCTATGGGCCGGTAACGCTCGTGCTGGACGGCATCATCGAGCGTCCCACAGTCGACTTGGTGCTGGCGCGGCCGCTGGAGGCGGCGGCATTGCGGAATGTCAAAGTGCATTTGGCCCCTGATCCGATTGGATACCGCTTCACTGCGGCGGGAGGATCGATACTAGGGCCGTTCGATGGAAACGGCGTCATCGCATTACCCAAGGGCGCGCAGGCCGTGATCGATGTGGAGCGCCTCGCAGTTGCCGGAGTGCTGGCAAAGGGGCGCATACTGCCGGTAACGGGCGGGCTGGACGGGCGGCTCGCGGTTACAGGTCCGGTGACTGGCTACGTCGCCCTCACGCCTCTCAATGGCATTCAGCAGATCCGGACGGAACTCACTGCGGCGGATGCCCGCTTCGAGGGACCTACGCCTATCGGGATACGGCGCGGGACGCTCGATGCGACATTGCTCCTCGACCCTGCAGGGACGACCATCGATGCCGAGACGTCGGCGCGCGGGCTGCTCATCGGGCCGATGCGGATCAACCGCATGGAGGGTGCGGCAAAGCTGGTGGGCGGAAAAGGCAAAGTTACGGCCAGCATTCTCGGGCAGCGCGGGCGCTTGTTCGACATCCGGGCCAATGCGGATGTCGCGCCGGGCCGGGTTGCGCTGATGATCGGAGGGACGCTGGACCGTCAGCCAATCAGGCTCACGCGGGCAGCTGTATTTACGCAAACCGAAGAGGGATGGCGGCTTGCGCCCGTGACGATCAGCTACCGTGATGGCAGCGCTCAACTTGCGGGGCGCCTCGGCGGAGAGGCGACGGAAATCGAGGCTCGGCTGAACAAGTTGCCCTTGGCGCTGCTTGATCTCGTCAATGAAGAACTTGGCCTGGGCGGCCTTGCTACAGGCACGCTGAGCTACGCAAAGCCTCGCGACGGCGCACCGACAGGCACGGCCAACTTGCGCATCCGGAAGCTGACGCGTTCAGGGCTGGCGCTTACGTCACGACCCGTAGACGTGGGGGTCAATGCGATCCTAACCCCGACGCGACTGGCTGCAAGGGCGACGATCACTGCAGAGGGCAAGACGATCGGCCGGGCGCAGGCACTTTTGAGCCCGCTGGGACAAGGTGATCTCATGCAGCGCGTGCGTATCGCGCCGCTGTTTGCGCAACTTCGCTACAACGGGACGGCGGACACGCTGTGGCGGCTCACAGGAGTCGAGATCATCGATCTCAGCGGCCCGGCGGCCGTTGCAGCCGACGTGCGTGGCACTCTGGACAATCCCATCATCGCCGGATCGATCGCGAGCGACAATGCTACGATCGACAGTCCGATCACCGGGATGCGGCTGACAGGCGTGAAAGCGCGCGGGCGCTTTGCTGGGTCGCAACTGGCGATCTCCAGTTTCTCCGGCAATGCGCGGGGCGGAGGCACCGTGACGGGAAGTGGCAGGTTCGACTTTGGCGGCGGGAAAGGCGTGGCCATGGACCTGGCCATGCAAGCCGACAATGCCACGTTGTTGGCGCGCGATGACCTGGGAGCGACGGTAACAGGACCTATAACGATCAGGTCCAGTGGCGTAGGCGGCACTATCGGCGGCGACGTCGAACTGAACCGAAGCCGTTTCACTCTGGGCCGGGCCGCGGCAGTGGCAGCTATTCCGGAACTGCGTGTGATAGAAACGAGCCGGCGTGGCGACGACTTCGAGCGCGTGACTGCCGCAGCGCCGTGGAACCTGGACATCAAGGCGAGGGCCCGCAATCGGCTGACGGTAACGGGGCTCGGCCTGAATAGCGAGTGGCGCGCAAATCTCGACATCGGCGGGACCGTCACGGCTCCCTCTATCAGAGGCGCGGTGGATCTGGTCCGCGGCGGCTACGAGTTTGCGGGCCGGCGTTTTGAACTGACCGAAGGGCGCATCCGGTTCGATGGCTCGACGCCCAATGATCCGACGTTGGACATCGATGCGGCAGCGAACATCAACGGCATCAACGCAACGATCCGGGTGACGGGAACCAGCCTGAAGCCGCTGATCAGCTTCACCAGCATTCCGGCGCTGCCAGAGGATGAGTTGCTGTCGCGTCTGTTGTTCGGGACCTCGATCACGAACCTGTCAGCGCCCGAAGCGCTGCAACTCGCCTCTGCAGTGACCGCGTTGCAGGGTGGTGGCGGCGGGCTTGACCCGATCAATGCGGTTCGCAAAGCGGCGGGTCTGGATCGTCTGCGCATCCTTCCCGCTGATCCGACAATCGGGCAGGGGACCTCCGTGGCGGCCGGTAAATATCTGACTCGCAAGACCTATGTCGAACTGATCACTGACGGGCAGGGCTATTCCGCCACGCGCATCGAGTATCAGGTGACGCGGTGGCTATCGCTTCTCTCGAGCGTTTCTACCATTGGGCGGCAGAGTGTGAACGTCCGCGTTTCGAAGGATTATTGACGTGCCGCCTGCCGATATCTCGGACGATACTCGACCCCGGCAGCGATCGCGTATCGACAGCAGCGCGGCAATCAGCGTGGTGGATCTGTTCACCATCGGTATCGGCCCGTCGAGTTCACACACCGTTGGGCCTATGCGCGCAGCGCTGATGTTCATGGAATCGCTGCCACGGCAGCCGCAGAGCGTTAGCTGCGAGCTTTTTGGTTCCCTGGCGCTGACAGGTCATGGCCATGCCAGTGATACTGCGGTGTTGCTCGGCCTGTCCGGGGAGCGACCTGAAACAGTCGATCCTGAAGCGATTGCCGCTCAAGTAGAGGATATCAGGGCCAGGAACGAAATCCGTTATGGGGACTGGAGCATCTCGTTCGTCGAAGATCGCGACCTGCTGTTCTGCAAGGGGCAGTTTCTGGAGCAGCATAGCAACGGGATGCGCTTCACCGCTCGCTTTGTCGATGGAGAGGTGATGGTGCGGGAGTATTTCTCCGTCGGTGGAGGCGCGGTTCTGCCCGGCGAAGCTATCGCGGGTGGAGCCGCCGGCGCGCCAATGGGCCACAATCTTGTGCAGCCGATGCCGTTCTCTTCCGGCGCCGAAATGCTGGCGCAGGGCGAGGAGACGGGGCTTTGCATCGCCACGCTTGTTCTGCGCAATGAAGCAGCATGGCGGCCTCAGGAGGAAACCGAAGCGTTCCTCGACAATGTGATCGACGCCATGGACGCCTCCATAGAACGCGGCATGAAGCAGGAGGGGATGCTGCCCGGTGGTCTGAAGGTGCGTCGGCGCGCCAAGGCCATTCACGCGCGGCTGCGTGCAGGGCAGGAAAACATGCAACCCGCCGCCGTCTTTGAATGGGTTAGCCTCTTCGCATTGGCAGTGAATGAGGAAAATGCCGCGGGCGGTCGTGTCGTCACTGCGCCAACTAACGGGGCCGCCGGTGTTATCCCGGCGGTGCTGCGTTACTACCGCAAGTTCGTGCCCGGAGCGGATCGGGATGGCGAGCGGCAGTTGCTGCTGACGGCAGCGGCGATCGGGTTCCTCTACAAGAAGCGGGCATCGATTTCCGCAGCGGAAATGGGATGTCAGGGGGAAGTAGGCGTCGCATGTTCGATGGCTGCTGCAGGCCTCGCGGCGGTGCTGGGTGGCACCAACCAGCAAGTCGAGAATGCCGCCGAGATCGGCATGGAGCATAATCTGGGGCTAACCTGTGATCCCATCGGGGGGCTGGTGCAGATTCCCTGCATCGAACGCAATACGATGGGGGCGGTGAAGGCAATCAATGCCGCTTATCTCGCGCTGCAGGGCGACGGACGACATATCGTCAGCCTGGATGCGGTGATCGAAACCATGCGGCAGACGGGCGAGGACATGGCGAGCCGCTATAAGGAAACGAGCCTAGGCGGACTTGCCGTCAACGTCGTCGAGTGCTGACTGGAAACGCCTGATGCATATTTCGCCATTGGGCATTTCTCCGCACTTCCCTACATGGTGTCGATGATCACCTATGCTCCCTATGCCGCGCAGCCTGACCAGAGCCGGGGCCGCCTTTATCCCGAACCGGGCGGAGAGACGCGAGGCCCGCGTGACATATTCCAGCGCGACCGTGATCGGATCATTCATTCGATCTCCTTTCGCCGCCTGCGCCACAAGACCCAAGTGTTCGTGGCGCCCGACGGCGATCACTATCGCGTACGACTGACGCACAGTCTGGAGGTCGCACAGATCGGCCGCACGATCGCGCGTGCGCTCGGGCTGAACGAGGATCTGACGGAAGCGCTCTGCCTTGCCCACGACATCGGCCATCCGCCCTTCGGCCATGCCGGTGAGGATGCGCTGGAAGAAGCGATGGCAGGGCAGGGCGGGTTCGACCACAATGCGCACACACTGCGGACCTTGATGCTGCTCGAAAGCCCCTATCCGCGTTTTACCGGCCTCAATCTCAGCTGGGACATGCTGGAGGGGCTGGCAAAGCATAACGGTCCGGTCGACCGCCCGAGCTGGGCCATGGCTGAGATCGACGCGCTGTTTCCGATGGACCTGCACAGCTGGCCGAGCCTGGAGGCGCAGGTTGCGGCGATTGCCGATGATATCGCTTATGACAACCATGACATCGATGATGGTTTGCGCGCGGGGTTGCTGACGCTCGATGAGCTACTCGAAGTGCCTCTCGTCGCGGAATGCTGGGAAAGGGTGCGGGCGCGGCATCCGGACATAGCTGAAGCGAGGCTCCTGCGGGAGCTGGTGCGGGATCAGATCGGCGTGATGGTGAACGACTTGCTGCAGACGACTCGCGCCAATATTCATGACAGCGGCGTTCAGAGCATCGACGAAGTTCGCGCTGCCGGACGCTCGCTGGTGGGGTTCTCGCCCGCGATGGCTGCGGAGGAGCGTACGCTGAAACGGTTCATGTACGCGACCCTGTACCACCATCCCGAACAACTCGCCGCAGCGGATCGGGCGCGCACCATCGTGTCGGAGCTGTTTACGGCATATCATGAGGATCCAGCGCGCATGGCGGAAGGCTGGCTGGAAGGCTGTGTCGCGCAGGAGCCTCAGCGCAGCCGCCATATCGCGGACTTCATTGCGGGTATGACTGATCGTTACGCCGAAAACAGCCACCATGCGTTATTCGGCGGCCCGGTAGCTACGCTGGCGGATTGACGTGCAAGGCTGTTTGGGCAATGGACAATGAAGTCTCCGCATCGAGGATTCGGTACGGACATGATACGGGAGAGTGTCACTTCGGGTTAACCCGCGTGGCCGCCGAAGGAGCAACCGCCCCGGAATCTCTCAGGTGAACAGGACCGTATCATGTGTAGACACTCTGGAAAGCGAGCGGCGTTAACCCGCTCCACCGAAGGTGTAAGCTGCGCCCCATCGCTTTAGGAGGGCCAGTCAAAGCTCTCAGGTTCCGTGACAGAGGGGGTGATGACGTGATGGACCCGGCTTCGTGGTTCGTTGTGCCATTACAGAAACCTATTGCTGCCGGAGACCAGGATGACCACCGAACCTAGCGAAATTCTGGCAGATCCAGACACCGATCCGGTCGCCTCCGGTCCGGAGAAGCTTCCGCTGGATGCGTGGCATCGCGCCCAGGGCGGCCGTATGGTCGAGTTTGCCGGCTATCAGATGCCGATCCAGTATGAGGGCATCATGGCGGAACATGCCTGGACCCGGACGCATGCGGGCCTGTTCGACGTCAGCCATATGGGTCAACTGAGCTTTACCGGCGAAGATGTGGACGCGGCGCTGGAGACGGTGCTGCCCGGCGACATCCTGGGTCTTAAGACCTTCCGGCAACGATATTCGCTGTTGCTTAACGAGGACGGCGGCATCCTTGACGACCTGATGGTCAGTCGCCGCCCTGACGACTTCTACATGGTCGTGAACGGGGCAACGAAATATGATGACATCGGCTGGCTGCGCGAGCAATTGCCCGATGCGATCACGATGAACCATATGGAGGACCAGGCGCTTCTGGCGCTACAGGGACCGGAGGCGGGGGCTGCCCTCGCTGCCCTCATCCCGGCCACCGCCGACCTCTATTTCATGCAGTGCGATCAATTTGAGTATCAGGGCGTGCCGTTCTGGATATCCCGCTCGGGCTATACTGGCGAGGACGGCTTCGAGATCAGCCTGCCCGCCGAAAGCGCGTCCGCCTTCGCAGATGCGCTGTGTGCCCTTGAGCAGGTAAAGCCGATCGGACTGGGCGCGCGGGATTCGCTTCGACTCGAGGCGGGATTGCCGCTCTACGGCCATGACATCGACGAGCGCGTCAGCCCGATCGCGGCGGATCTGGGTTTCGCGATTTCAAAGCGTCGACGGGAGCATGGCGGCTTCATCGGACATGGCAGGATTGCGCGCGAGTTGACCGAGGGCGTTCCTGCTCGCCGTGTGGGCCTCGCAGTCGACGGGCGTTTGCCGGCACGTGAGGGTTCGCTGATCTTCGCCGGGGAAGATCAGGTCGGTACTGTCACGTCCGGTGGCTTTGCCCCAACGGTAGGTGCCCCGACAGCCATGGGCTGGGTCGCGACAGACCATACTGCGATTGGAACGACGCTCGCCATCGAAGTTCGCGGCAAGCGCCTGTCTGCGACGGTCGCAGCTATGCCTTTCGTCCCGCACCGTTACCACCGCCCGAAACCAGGAGCCTGAAGATGAGCCGCTATTTTACTGACGAACATGAATGGATCGAGGTCGAAGGGGAAATCGCCACCGTTGGAATCACCGACTACGCGCAGGAGCAACTGGGCGATATCGTATTCGTGGAACTGCCTGCGGAAGGCGCGAAGTTCGACAAGGGTGATGACGCCGCAGTTGTGGAATCCGTCAAGGCAGCGTCCGACGTGTACGCTCCTATTTCCGGAGAGGTGATCGAGTCCAACGCTGCGCTGGAAGACGAGCCTGCTCTGGTGAACAGCGACCCCGAGGAGGACGGCTGGTTCTTCAAGTTGCGGATCACCGACGCAGCCGAGCTTGACGGGCTGATGAACGAGGCGAGCTACCGCAAGTTCGTGGCCGAGCTTTGAATATCGGCTTCTGACTCAAACAAGGAATAGCAATGCGTTATCTTCCCCTCACTGATGCCGACCGCAGCGCCATGCTGACTGTCATCGGCGCTCCTTCGATCGAAGCCTTGTTTGTTGATGTGCCTGCCGAGGCCCAGTTGACGCAAAAGATCGAAGGCTTGCCCGATCACGCCAGCGAACTGGCGGTGGAAAGGCACATGGGGAAGCTCGCGCGGCAAAACATGGTCGCGGGGGATGTCCCCTTTTTCCTGGGGGCTGGCGCGTATCGGCATCATGTTCCGGCGAGCGTGGATCACCTGATCCAGCGCGGCGAATTCCTTACTGCCTATACGCCCTACCAGCCGGAGATCGCGCAGGGGACGTTGCAGGTCCTGTTCGAGTTCCAGACGCAGGTGGCTCGATTGTTCGGCTGCGACGTTGCCAATGCCTCGATGTACGACGGGTCGACTGCTTGCTGGGAGGCGATCGGCATGGCGCGGCGGATTACCAAGCGTGGCAAGGCGATCCTGTCGTCCGGGCTCCACCCGCATTATGTGTCGGTGGCGAAGACGATGGCGAAGTTTACCGGCGATCAGCTGGTGTACAATGCGCCTGAACTGGTGCCTGAAATGGACGATCAAACGCTGCTTGCCGGTATCGACAAGGATACGAGTTGCGTTGTCGTCCAATATCCCGACATTCTTGGGCGGATCAGTGATTTGTCGGGGCTGGCTGAGAGGGCGCATGAAGTGGGCGCCCTGCTGGTGGCCGTGGTTACGGAGCCCGTTGCGTTGGGAGCGATTGCACCGCCCGGAGACATGGGGGCGGACATCGTCGTGGGCGAAGGACAGTCGATCGGCGTCGGTCTTCAATTCGGCGGGCCTTATCTCGGACTGTTCGCCTGCAAGCAGAAATATGTGCGGCAGATGCCTGGCCGATTGTGCGGCGAGACCGTCGATGCGGAGGGCAAGCGCGGCTTCGTGCTGACCCTCTCGACGCGTGAACAGCATATCCGGCGGGAGAAGGCGACCTCGAACATATGCACCAACTCCGGGCTATGTGCGCTCGCTTTCTCGATCCACATGACGTTGCTGGGAGAGAAGGGCCTGAACGACTTGGCGGCGCTGAACCATGGCCGCGCTGTTCAGGCTGCGGAAGCATTGGAGCAGGTGCCGGGTGTCCGCCTACTCAACGGCAGTTTTTTCAATGAGTTCACGCTGGTTCTTGAAAAGGATGCGCGGGAAGTTGCACGCACCTTGGCCGACCGCGGCATATTGGGAGGCGTCTCGCTGGGGCGGCTGTTCCCCGATGCCGGCGATCTGTCCGGCGGATTGGTCGTCGCGGTGACGGAGACGACGACGGAAGAAGACATCGACGCCCTGTGTGCGGCCTTGAAGGAGATACTTGCATGAGCATGCTCAAGGAAGGTCGTGCGACCAAGCCCGTTCCTGTCGCGCATGAGGGTCGCCCCACAACTACCGGAAATAAGGCGCTGATGCTGGAAGAAGCGCTGATTTTCGAGCTCGGTGCGCATGATACGACCGGCGTGGACATCGCGCCTGCGCCGCAGGTGCATAGCCGCCTCGGCGGGCTGGAGCGGCGCAAGCCTATCGCGCTCCCGGGCTTGTCCGAGCCCGAGACGGTGCGGCATTATACCCGGCTTTCGCGGCAGAACTACGGGATCGACCTTGGGTTCTTCCCGCTGGGCTCCTGCACGATGAAGCACAATCCCCGGCTGAACGAGAAGGTCGCGCGGATGCCCGGTTTTGCCGATATTCATCCGCTGGCGCCCGTGTCGACAGTGCAGGGCGCGCTGGGCGTGATCCATGAACTGGCCGAGTGGCTGAAGACGCTGACCGGCATGGCCGCAGTGGCGATGAGCCCGAAAGCGGGTGCGCATGGCGAGCTTTGTGGGCTACTCGCGATCCGGGCGGCGCTGGAGGCGCGCGGCGACGCGCGTTCGGTCGTGCTGGTGCCGGAAAGCGCCCATGGGACCAATCCCGCAACGGCGGCATTCTGCGGCTATGCGGTCGAGGACATTCCGGCGACGGCGGAAGGGCGCGTCGATCTGGCGGCGCTTGAGGAGCGGCTGGGGCCGGATGTGGCGGCGGTGATGATCACCAATCCCAACACCTGCGGCCTGTTCGAGCGGGATCTCAAGAGGATGGCTGACGCTGTTCACGCCGCGGGTGCGCTGGTGTATTGCGATGGCGCGAACTTCAACGCGATCGTGGGTCGGGTCCGGCCCGGCGATCTGGGAGTCGACGCGATGCACATCAACTTGCACAAGACGTTCTCTACCCCGCATGGCGGTGGTGGCCCCGGCAGCGGGCCGGTGGTGTTCAGCGAAGCGTTGGCGCCTTTCGCTCCGCTGCCGTTCGTGGAGAAGACCGAAGACGGCTATGTGCTGATCGAGGAAGAGACGGCGGGCGAGCATCATGCGGGCAGCTTTGGCCGTATGGTCGCCTTCCACGGCCAGATGGGGATGTTCACGCGCGCGCTCACATACATCATGAGCCACGGTGCTGACGGGCTTCGGCAAGTGAGCGGCGACGCGGTTCTGAACGCGAATTACATCCTGCGCAGTCTGGAAGGCGTTCTCGACGCACCGTTCGCGGCGTCCGGGCCGTGTATGCATGAGGCGCTGTTCAGCGACAGAGGAATGGCGGAAGGCTTCACCACGCTCGACATCGCCAAGGGCCTGATCGACGAGGGCTTCCACCCGATGACCGTGTATTTCCCGCTGGTAGTCCATGGGGCGATGCTGGTCGAGCCTACTGAGACCGAGAGCAAGGCCGCGTTAGATCAGTTCATCACGGCCTTCCGTTCAGTGGCAGAGCGAGCAAAAGCGGGTGACGAAGCCTTGAAGAGCGCGCCTCATTTTGCGCCTCGGCGACGGCTGGACGAGACATTGGCCGCTCGGAAGCCGGTGCTGGTTTGGACGGAGCCTCAAGCTGTGGCGGAAGCGGCGGAGTAGCGGGGCCACTCGCACACATACCCTCAGTTTATGTGCGGCGTTGGCCCGGAGCAGCTGAGATCGTCTTGTGAAAGACAGGCTGGTTCCGAAGCAGCCAGCGTTAATCGGGTCGGCGGTGCTGGGACAGCCACTGGGTCCGCGGTGGTCCCGGGGTTTGTGTAGGGGTCTGTGTCAGCCCAATGGTCTTTGTCCCCATCCTCATAGATTTTGTCGAGTTGCGTATAGCCGTCATCAAAATAGGCGGCCGCCTGCCGTTCGCTTAGCGTCGGACCGCAGCCCTTCCGGCATACCGGCACGTGAGCGGGCGCCATGTCGGTCGTCTGCGAAGCATATTCAGTATCGTAGCTGGCACTTGGATTTCCCAAATGATCTCTGATGTCTGTCGCATCGATCACCGGCTGCTTTGTCGTCGTCGCATAGTTTCCTAACGCAACGCCTGACACAGAAGCGACCGCAACCACAGCCGTCGCAAAGATCGTGATGTTCCCGGGCATGCTTCGCTCCACTATGCCGATATTTGCACAACCAAGCAGGCACGCCGATGTTCCGGAGGCGCAATCAATAGCGGGCACAGAAGAGCCGCCGGGATTGCTCCCGGCGGCTTCTCGTTTAGCGGCTGGCGTCCCTTAGGAACGCCAGCTTTTTTCTATCATTCCGCCTCGGTCGTGGTGAAATCTTCACCCTGGATCGCTGCCAGCGGATCGTCGCCGATTGCGGCTTCCGGACCCTGCGCCAGTTCGGCAGCATGTTCTTCGGCGGCGGACTGCGGCGCGATCAGATGAGCCTGAAGGCCCTTTAGCTGAGCGCGGAGCGCGGCGTCGCGGCTGGAGGCGGCCACACGCAGGCGGTTCATGCCTGCGCCCGTTCCAGCCGGGATCAGACGGCCGACGATGACGTTTTCCTTCAGACCGATCAGCGTGTCCTTCTTCCCCTGAACCGCGGCTTCCGTAAGGACGCGCGTGGTTTCCTGGAACGATGCGGCCGAGATGAAGCTGCGGGTTTGCAGCGACGCCTTGGTGATGCCGAGCAATACGGGCTTGCCGACGGCGGGCTGCTGCCCGGCGGAAAGCTTCGCGTTGATCTCGTGCATTTCTTCCGCATCGACCTGTTCGCCAGCCAGCAACGTGGTCTCGCCGCCATCAGTGATCTCGACCTTCTGCAGCATCTGACGAACGATCGTTTCGATGTGCTTGTCGTTGATCTTCACGCCCTGCAGTCGATAGACTTCCTGGATTTCCGACACGAGATATTCGGCGAGAGGCTCGATCCCGAGCACTTCGAGAATATCGTGCGGATCAGGCGAGCCGCCGATCAGGTTGTCGCCGCGCTTCACGAAGTCGCCTTCCTGAACGTCGATCACCTTGCTCTTGGGGATCAGATATTCGACCGGATCGCCGCCATCCTCGGGACGAATGGCGATCTTGCGCTTCGCCTTGTAGTCCTTGAGGAACTCGACGCGGCCGCTGATCTTCGCGATGATCGCATTGTCCTTGGGCTTACGCGCCTCGAACAATTCGGCAACGCGCGGCAGACCGCCCGTGATGTCACGCGTCTTCGCCGCTTCGCGAGAAACACGCGCCAGCACGTCGCCGGCCGCAACCTGCTGGCCGTCCTCGACCGACAGAGTGGCGCCGATGGCGAGCATGTAGCGTGCCGCTTCACCCGAACCGTCATCCAGCAGGGTCAGGCGCGGACGCAGATCCTCCTTCGTACGGGCGGAACCGCGATGCTCCGTGACGACGCGCTGGGCGATGCCCGTCGCTTCATCGGTCTGTTCGGTCAGCGTCTTGCCATCGATCAGGTCGACATACTTCACGATGCCCGGCTTTTCCGTGATCACCGGCATGGTGAACGGATCCCACTCGGCGATACGATCGCCCAGCTTCACCGGAGAGCCGTTCTCGAACAGGATCGTCGCACCGTAAGGCAGACGGTGGACCGCACGTTCGCGGCCTTCCTGATCGATGATCGCCAGTTCGCCGTTGCGGGCGAGCGACAGACGGCGGCCACGGCTGTCCGTGATCGTCGGCATGTCACGCAGTTCCAGCGTACCGTCGGCAACCGCTTCAAGGTTGGACGTTTCATTGAGCTGCGCCGCGCCGCCGATGTGGAAGGTACGCATGGTAAGCTGCGTGCCCGGTTCACCGATGGACTGCGCCGCGATGACGCCGACCGCTTCGCCGATGTTTACCGGCGTACCACGGGCGAGGTCACGACCGTAGCACTTGCCGCAGACGCCCATCTTGCTTTCGCAGATCAGGGGGCTGCGGATCTTGACGGCCTGCGTGCCGATGCCTTCGATCTGCGTGATCAGGGCTTCGTCCAGCAGCGTGCCTTCGGGGATCGCGATGCTGTTGTCCTTGGGATCGACGATATCTTCGGCCGTGGTACGCCCGAGGATACGCTCACCCAGCGAAGCGATGACCGAGCCGCCCTGAACGATTGCCTTCATCTCCAGAGCGCGGTTGGTGCCGCAATCTTCCTCGACGATCGTGCAATCCTGCGACACGTCGACGAGACGGCGAGTCAGATAGCCAGAGTTTGCCGTCTTGAGAGCGGTGTCGGCCAGACCCTTGCGGGCGCCGTGCGTGGAGTTGAAGTATTCAAGGACGGTCAGACCTTCCTTGAAGTTCGAGATGATCGGCGTTTCGATGATCTCGCCGCTAGGCTTGGCCATCAGGCCGCGCATACCGGCAAGCTGCTTCATCTGAGCCTGCGAACCACGAGCACCCGAGTGCGCCATCATGTAGATGGAGTTGATCGGGGCCATGCGGCCATTCTCGTCCTTCGGCTGGGCGCGAATTTCGTCCATCATCGCGTTCGCCACGACGTCACCGCAACGCGACCAGGCGTCGATCACCTTGTTGTACTTTTCCTGCTGAGTGATCAGGCCGTCCTGATACTGCTGCTCATAGTCAGCGACCATCGCCTTGGTGTCGTCCACCGTGCCGACCTTCGAGTCCGGAATGACCATGTCATCCTTGCCGAAGGAAATACCTGCCTGGAACGCGTGGCGGAAGCCCAGCGCCATGATGGCGTCGGCGAACAGCACCGTGTCCTTCTGACCCGTGTGACGATAGACCTGATCGATGACGTCGCCGATTTCCTTCTTGGTGAGAAGGCGGTTGATGACATCGAAAGGCACCTTGTGGCTCTGCGGCAGGGTTTCACCCAGCAGCATGCGACCCGGCGTCGTTTCGAAACGCTTCATGTAGGTCTTGCCGTCTTCGTCAGTCTGCGGAACGCGGCTGATGATCTTCGAATGAAGCGTCACCGACTTGTTGAACAGCGCCTGATGCACTTCCTGCATGTCCGAGAGCATCATGCCTTCGCCCGGTTCGCCTTCGCGCTCCATCGAAAGATAATAGATGCCAAGGACCATGTCCTGCGACGGCACGATGATCGGCTTGCCGTTCGCGGGGGACAGGATGTTGTTGGTGGACATCATCAGCACGCGCGCTTCCAACTGGGCCTCAAGGCTCAGCGGAACGTGGACGGCCATCTGATCGCCATCGAAGTCGGCGTTGAAGGCCGAACAGACGAGCGGGTGAAGCTGGATCGCCTTGCCTTCGATCAGCACGGGCTCGAACGCCTGGATGCCGAGACGGTGAAGCGTGGGCGCGCGGTTCAGCATGACCGGATGCTCGCGGATCACTTCGTCAAGGATGTCCCAGACTTCCTTGCGCTCCTTCTCGACCCACTTCTTCGCCTGCTTCAGGGTCATGGAGAGACCCTTGGCATCGAGGCGGGCGTAGATGAACGGCTTGAACAGTTCGAGCGCCATCTTCTTCGGCAGGCCGCACTGGTGCAGCTTCAGTTCCGGCCCGGTCACGATCACGGAACGACCCGAATAGTCGACGCGCTTGCCGAGCAGGTTCTGGCGGAAGCGACCCTGCTTGCCCTTGAGCATGTCGGACAGCGACTTCAGCGGACGCTTGTTGGCGCCAGTGATGACGCGGCCACGGCGACCGTTGTCGAACAGGGCGTCGACAGCTTCCTGCAACATGCGCTTTTCGTTGCGGACGATGATGTCCGGCGCGCGCAGTTCCATCAAACGCTTCAAGCGGTTGTTGCGGTTGATGACGCGGCGATACAGATCGTTGAGATCCGACGTCGCGAAGCGGCCGCCGTCCAGCGGCACCAGCGGGCGCAGTTCTGGCGGAATGACCGGAACAACGTCCAGGATCATCCATTCCGGGCGGTTGCCCGATTCCAGGAAGCTCTCGACGACCTTCAGGCGCTTGATGATCTTCTTGGGCTTCAGTTCCGACTTGGTGACGGCCAGTTCTTCGAGAAGAACCTTCTTTTCGCCTTCCAGGTCGAGGTCGATCAGCATCTGCTTGACCGCTTCCGCACCGATGCCGGCCGAGAAGGCGTCTTCGCCATACTCGTCCTGCGCGTCGAGCAGTTCGTCTTCGTTCAGAAGCTGATACTTGTCGAGCGGGGTCAGGCCCGGCTCGATGACTATGTAGCTTTCGAAGTAGAGGACGCGCTCAAGCTGCTTGAGCTGCATGTCGAGAAGAAGGCCGATGCGCGAAGGCAGCGACTTCAGGAACCAGATGTGCGCGACCGGAGCGGCCAGTTCGATATGGCCCATACGCTCGCGGCGGACCTTCGATACCGTGACTTCGACACCGCACTTTTCGCAGACGATGCCCTTGTACTTCATGCGCTTGTACTTGCCGCACAGGCACTCGTAATCCTTGATCGGACCGAAGATACGCGCGCAGAAAAGGCCGTCGCGCTCGGGCTTGAACGTGCGGTAGTTGATGGTTTCCGGCTTCTTGATTTCGCCGAAGGACCAGGACCGGATGCGCTCCGGCGAGGCAAGGCCGATCTGGATCTGGTCGAAGGTTTCCGGCTTTACGACCGGGTTCGCGAAGTTGGTCAGTTCGTTCATTTTCAAATTCCCTCAGGAGGGTAAAATTTCGGAGCGGGGGAGGAGCACTGTCTTTGGGGAAACAGTGCCCCTTGTGTTCCCTTATTCCGCAGCGAGCGCCGGACCGTCGTCTTCCATGATCTCGTCGATCGAGTTCAGTTCAACGTTGAGGCCAAGCGAGCGCATTTCCTTCACAAGCACGTTGAAGCTTTCCGGGATGCCGGCCTCGAAGGTATCGTCGCCCTTGACGATTGCTTCGTAGACCTTGGTACGGCCGACAACGTCGTCCGACTTCACGGTCAGCATTTCCTGCAGCGTATAGGCGGCACCATAAGCCTGGAGCGCCCAGACCTCCATTTCCCCGAAGCGCTGGCCACCGAACTGTGCCTTACCACCCAGCGGCTGCTGCGTGACGAGCGAGTAGGGGCCGATCGAGCGGGCATGGATCTTGTCGTCGACAAGGTGATGCAGCTTCAGCATGTAGATGTAGCCGACAGTAACCTTCCGGTCGAACTTGTCGCCCGTACGGCCATCGAACAGATCGCTCTGGCCCGAAGTATTGAGCCCGGCCAGTTCCAGCATGGCCGACACGTCGGCCTCGCGGGCGCCATCGAACACCGGAGTAGCCATCGGCACGCCATGCGTCAGATAGGAGGCAAGTTCCACGATCTGATCCGGGCTGCGCGCCTCGATCTCGTCATGATACTTTTCGCCATAGACCGTCTTGAGGCGTTCCTTGACCGCTTCCGGCGGCGCTGCGCTTTCCGGGTTCGGGTTCGCTTCGCGCCATTCCTCGAGAGCATGCTTGATCTGCTGGCCCAGACCGCGTGCGGCCCAGCCCAGATGCGTCTCGAAGATCTGACCGACGTTCATGCGCGATGGCACGCCCAGCGGGTTCAGCACGATATCGACATGCGTACCGTCTGCGAGGAACGGCATGTCCTCGATGGGAAGAATACGGGAGATAACCCCCTTGTTCCCGTGACGGCCGGCCATCTTGTCGCCCGGCTGAAGCTTGCGCTTCACCGCGACGAACACCTTGACCATCTTGAGCACGCCCGGCGGCAGTTCGTCGCCACGCTGCAGCTTCTCCACGCGATCCTCGAACCGGTCAACGATGGTCTTCACCGCTTCGTCATACTGGCCCTTGATCGCTTCGAGTGACGCCTGGACGCTATCGTCGGCAACCGCGAACTTCCACCATTCGTGACGCTCGACTTCATCAAGAAGCGCGTCGTCGATGACGATGCCCTTCTTGATGCCCTTGGGCGCAGCGGTCGCGGTCTGGCCGAGAAGCTGTTCCTTCAGGCGATTGAAGGTCGCACGGTTGAGAATGCCGCGTTCGTCTTCGCGATCCTTGGCAAGGCGGTCGATTTCCTCCCGCTCGATAGCCATAGCGCGCTCGTCCTTGTCGATGCCGTGGCGATTGAACACGCGCACTTCGACGACCGTTCCGGCAACGCCCGGCGGCAGGCGCAGGGACGTGTCACGCACGTCGCTGGCTTTTTCACCGAAGATCGCGCGGAGGAGCTTTTCTTCCGGCGTCATCGGAGATTCACCCTTGGGGGTGATCTTGCCGCAGAGGATATCGCCCGGCTCCACTTCGGCGCCGATGTAGACGATGCCCGCTTCGTCGAGGTTGCGCAGGGCTTCCTCGCCGACGTTGGGAATGTCGCGGGTGATGTCTTCCGGACCCAGCTTCGTGTCGCGGGCCATGACTTCGAACTCCTCGATGTGGATCGAGGTGAAGACGTCATCCTTAACGATCCGCTCGGAGATCAGGATGGAATCTTCGTAGTTGTAGCCATTCCACGGCATGAACGCGACCAGGGTGTTACGACCCAGCGCCAGTTCGCCGAATTCGGTCGAAGGACCGTCCGCAATCACGTCGCCGCCGTCTACCAGATCACCGACCTTCACCAGCGGACGCTGGTTGATGCAGGTGTCCTGGTTAGACCGCTGGAACTTCTGCAGCGTGTAGATGTCGACGCCCGACTTGCCGGGTTCGACGTCATCCGTTGCGCGGATCACGATGCGGGTTGCGTCCACCTGATCGACGATGCCCGAGCGCTTGGCCGAGATGGCCGCGCCAGAGTCACGTGCGACGGTTTCTTCCATGCCGGTGCCGACGAACGGAGCCTCGGCGCGCACCAAAGGCACGGCCTGACGCTGCATGTTCGATCCCATCAGCGCGCGGTTGGCGTCATCGTTTTCCAGGAACGGAATGAGCGATGCGGCGACCGAAACCAGCTGCTTGGGGCTCACGTCCATCAGGGTGATCTGATCGCGCGGGGCCATCAGGAATTCACCGGCTTCACGCGAGGACACGAGGTCTTCGATGAAGTGGCCGTCGGCATCCGTGTCGGCGTTGGCCTGCGCGATCGTGTGCTTGGCCTCTTCCATCGCAGAGAGATAGACGACGTCGTCGGTCACCTTATGGTCGATGACCTTGCGATACGGCGTTTCGATGAAGCCATATTTGTTGACGCGGCTGAAGGTCGCAAGGCTGTTGATCAGACCGATGTTTGGGCCTTCCGGCGTTTCGATCGGGCAGATACGGCCGTAATGCGTCGGGTGAACGTCGCGGACTTCAAAGCCTGCGCGCTCACGCGTCAGACCGCCCGGCCCGAGTGCAGACACGCGGCGCTTGTGCGTGACTTCCGAAAGCGGATTGGTCTGGTCCATGAACTGCGAAAGCTGCGAGGAGCCGAAGAACTCACGCACCGCAGCCACAGCGGGCTTGGCGTTGATGAGGTCGTTGGGCATGACAGTCGAGACGTCGACCGAGGACATGCGCTCCTTGACGGCGCGCTCCATGCGGAGGAGGCCGACGCGATACTGGTTCTCCAGAAGCTCGCCCACCGAACGCACGCGGCGATTGCCGAGGTTGTCGATGTCGTCGATTTCGCCCTTGCCGTCCTTCAGGTTCACCAGTTCCTTGACGACCGCGAGAATGTCTTCGCGACGCAGGGTGGTGACCGTGTCTTCAGCGTCGAGTTCGAGACGCATGTTGAGCTTAACGCGGCCCACGGCCGAGAGGTCATAGCGCTCGGGATCGAAGAACAGGCCGTCGAACAGCGACTCCGCGGTCTCGCGCGTCGGCGGCTCGCCGGGGCGCATGACGCGGTAGATGTCGGACAGAGCGTGGTCGCGATCCTCGGCCTTGTCGGCCTTAAGAGTGTTGCGAATCCACGGGCCGGTCGTGACATGGTCGATGTCGAGCAGTTCGAGAGTCTCGATTCCTGCCTTGTCGAGCTTTTCGAGGTTTTCAGGCGAAACTTCGTCACCGGCTTCGATGTAGATTTCGCCGGTCGCGTCGTTGACGAGATCATAGGCGCTGTAACGGCCGAAGATTTCCTCGGTCGGGATCAGCAGGGTTTCAAGACCATCCTTCTGCGCCTTGTTGGCGGCGCGGGGCGAGATCTTCTGACCGGCTGGGAACACGACTTCACCAGAACTGCCGTCGACGATATCGAAGGCAGGCTTCTGACCGCGCCATGCTTCTGGTGTGAAGGGAATTTTCCAGCCGCCTTCGCCGCGGACGAACGTCACCTTGTTGTAGAATTCGCCCAGAATATCTTCGGCATTGAGGCCGAGCGCGAACAGCAGCGCAGTAACCGGCAGCTTGCGCTTGCGGTCGATGCGGACGTTCACGATGTCCTTGGCGTCGAATTCGAAATCGAGCCACGAACCGCGATAGGGAATGACGCGAGCAGCGAAAAGATACTTGCCCGAGGCATGCGTCTTGCCACGGTCATGGTCGAACAGGACGCCCGGCGAACGGTGCATCTGGCTGACGATCACGCGTTCCGTGCCATTGATGATGAAGGTGCCGTTGCCCGTCATCAGGGGCATGTCGCCCATGTAGACGTCCTGCTCCTTGATATCGAGGACCGAGCGGGTGTCGGTGTCCTGATCGACTTCGAACACGATCAGGCGAAGGGTAACGCGCATCGGCGCGGCATAGGTGATCCCCCGCTGGCGGCATTCCTCGGTATCGTACTTCGGATCTTCCAGCACATACTGCACGAAGTCCATTTCGGCGGTGCCGGCGAAATCGCGGATCGGGAAGACGCTGCGCAACGTCTTTTCAAGGCCCGACACATAGCCGATCGAGGGATCGGACCGGAGGAACTGTTCGTAGCTTTCGCGCTGCACTTCGATCAGGTTCGGCATCTGCACGACTTCGTGGATGTTGCCGAACACCTTGCGGATGCGCTTCTTTGCGCCCGTCATGCTGATGGTGGGAGCTGCCTTGGTCGCCATGCTTGGGTCCTGCCTTGAAATAACGATTTATTTCCGCATTTCAGCGGAAGCTCAGCCGATTCGCGCAAGCCAGCGACGCAAAAAAGTGCGGGTCGGGGCTGTCCGATCCGCACTGTCAGCGTCTGGCAGAACCTTCGCTTTTCTACCCCATTCGTCTCGGTTCGAGCGCAAATCGAACCGGGTCCCGGGCAGTGGAAGGCTGGCCCATTCACGCCGGGAGGCGGGAGAGGGCCGATAGCTCTTGGACGCGATATAGCGACGATGTTGGAAAATGTTAAGAGGGTAAACGACAACCCAACGCAAATTCACAAGAATTGTGCGAACAGGGGTACTATCGTCTGCACCAGCCATAGCAGAATAAACGCGCGCGCCCAATGCCTGAGCGTGAGCGCAGAAGGAGTAGAAGAGCGCTCGCGGTGCATGTTCAACGGTTCTTCAGCTTTAACGGTTCTTTAGGGCTTCCGTCACTTTCTTGACGTTCTGGGACTGGCCGCGGCGCAGGATCATGATGTCGCCTTGAGCGACCACCACGATCAAGTCTTCCACCCCGACCATAGCGACGCGGGGGCCATCGCTGTGGACGAGGCAGCGGGCAGCATCGATCGTCAGCACGTCGCCGCGTACGGCATTGCCGCTTTCGTCCTTGTCGCTGATCGTGTGCAGCGAATCCCAGCTGCCGACATCGGACCAGCCCATGTCAACGGGAACGCAGGCGACCTTCTCGGCGCGTTCCATGACCGCATAGTCGATGGAATCCGATGGGCAAGCCTCGAACGCGTCCGCATCCGGATAGAGGCGCTGGCCATCTTTGCGGCCTTTGTCCAGCGAGGCCTTCGCGTGGAGAAGCATGCTGGGCTGAAAGGTTTCAAGGGCGGCCAGATAAGCGTCGGCGCGAAACAGGAAGATGCCTGCGTTCCAAGCATAGCCGCCTTCGGCGAGCATCTCGGCAGCGCGGACCGCGTCGGGCTTTTCGACGAACCGGGTGACAGAGTTCACGGTGCCCTGCACGGCGTCACCCATTTGAATGTAGCCGTAACCCGTTTCCGGCGCATCCGGTGTAATACCGAAGGTCACCAGCCAGCCCTCAGCGACCAGCGGGAGTGCCTGCGCTATGGCGGCATGGAATGCCGGCAAGTCCGCAATGACGTGATCGCTCGGCATCACGAGCAATGCGTCGGCTGGATCTTTGGCGACCAGTGCAGCCAACGCGATGGCGGGTGCGGTGTTGCGGCCGAAGGGCTCGAGCAGGATGTGACTCTCGGTGATACCGATTTCGGCAAGCTGTTCTTCGATCAGATCGGCATGGTTTGCGTTGGCGACGAGAATCGGGGTGCCGAAGGAAAGATAGGAGGCAGTGGTGGTGCTGTCGGTCCGCCGTGCAGTCAACTGAAGCATCGTTTCGGCTGCCGTCAGCGCCAGCAACTGCTTAGGTCGTTCCGGGCGCGAAACGGGCCACAAGCGCGTGCCTGAACCGCCGGAGAGAATGACCGGAACCACAGATGCCGTCATGAATGAAACCCTCGCTCAATACCTAGTGTGGGTCCCTTAGCATGTGCAGCATTTTCCAAGAAGGGGCTGTTTAGCGTCTGTGAAGGAATTGCAGCCATAACGGCGCCAACTGTGCTGCGGGGTTGCTATGAAGATTTTGTGCGTGTTCGGAACGCGGCCGGAGGCGATCAAGCTGTTTCCGGTGATTCACGCCCTGCGGGATACCCCTGGCATCGACGTGCGTGTGTGCGTGACGGCCCAGCATCGCGGATTGCTTGACCAGGTGCTTGCGATCAGCGGTATCGAGCCGGACATCGATCTCGACATCATGCAGGCGGATCAGACGCTGGACGGTCTGACGGCGCGCTTGATTGTGGAACTGGGCAAAGCATTCGATTCCGAAAAGCCCGACCGCGTGCTCGTCCATGGCGACACGCTGACGACCATGGTCGCCAGTCTGGCAGCCTACTACCGTAAAATTCCGGTGGCGCACGTCGAAGCCGGATTGCGCAGCGGGGACATTCACCATCCCTGGCCGGAGGAGGTCAGCCGCCGAGTGGTGGCATGCATCGCAGACCTGAACTTCGCGCCGACCCAGGGCGCGGCCGAGGCGCTGCTGGCGGAAAACCGCGACCCGCTGAGCATATACGTCACCGGCAACACAGTGATTGACGCACTCTTGGCGACGAAGGCCCGGATCGATCTCGATTCGTCGCTGGCTAGCGGTCTCGATGACTTGGCGGCGCGCTTTGCGGGCAAGCGTATCATTGCCGTCACCAGCCATCGACGCGAAAATTTCGGCGGAGGGATGGAAGCCATTGCCAAGGCCGTACGCGATATCGCGGCGCGCGCGGATGTTGCCGTCGTTTTCCCGGTCCATCCCAATCCCAATGTGCGGCGAGTCATGGATGCGCAACTCGCTGGCCTTCCGAACGTCGCGATGATCGACCCGCTGGACTATCCGCATTTCGTCCGGCTGCTCGACCTGAGCCATATAGTCCTGACCGACAGCGGCGGTGTGCAGGAGGAGGCGCCATCACTGGGAAAGCCAGTCATTGTGATGCGCGAGACCACCGAACGCCCAGAGGGAGTGGCTGCAGGCACCGCGAAGCTGGTGGGCACGGATCGCAAGCAAATCGTTTCCGAAATATTCAGGCTTTTGGACGATGAGGATGCCTACGCCGCGATGGCGCGCGCCCATAATCCGTTTGGCGACGGCAAGAGCGGGGCGCGTATTGCGGAGATCATTGCCCAGGGAATTGACCCATGCCCGTCGATGTCGAACAACAGGTTTCCGTTATTGGTCTAGGCTATATTGGCCTGCCCACCGCCGCCTTGATCGCGCGGAGCGGCGCTCGGGTGCTGGGGGTGGATGTTTCCCCGCATGTGGTTGAAACCGTCAACAGCGGCCGCGTGCACATAGAAGAAGTCGACCTGGACGGGCTGGTGCAGGGCGTTGTCGCGCGCGGGACCTTGCGGGCGTCTACGCAGGTGGAGCCAAGCGACGTTTTCGTCATCGCCGTGCCTACGCCGGTGTCCGAGGATCATGCTCCCGACATTTCCTACGTGCTGAGCGCGGCGCGGACGATCGCTCCGGTACTTAAGGCCGGGGACACCGTAATCCTTGAGTCAACATCTCCGGTCGGCACTACCGAATCGATGCGCGACGTGCTTGCCCAGATGCGACCGGACCTCAAGATGCCGGGGCAGGGCGGGGCGCCCGACATCTCCATTGCCTATTGCCCCGAACGCGTCCTGCCGGGACGGATACTGGTCGAACTCATCGATAATGACCGCTGCATCGGCGGCATCACGCCGCGTTGCGCGCGCAAGGCGCTGGGCTTCTACCGCCAGTTCGTTCGTGGCCAGTGCGTCACCACCACGGCGCGCGCGGCCGAGATGGTCAAGCTGGTCGAGAACAGCTTTCGCGACGTCAACATCGCCTTTGCCAATGAACTGTCGGTCATAGCCGAAGGCATGAGCATCGATGTATGGGAAGTCATCCGCTTGGCAAACCGCCATCCGCGCGTAAACATCCTGTCGCCGGGGCCGGGCGTGGGCGGCCATTGCATCGCCGTCGATCCCTGGTTCATCGTGCATGGTGATCCGGAGAACGCCCGGATCATCCGCACCGCCCGCGAAGTGAACGACGCCAAGACAGACTATGTCGTAGCGAAGGCATCGGATCTCGTCGACGCGCATCCCGGAGCGGAGATTGCGTGTCTGGGCCTCGCATTCAAAGCCAACATCGATGACTTCCGGGAAAGCCCGGCCGTGAAGGTCGCCGCTCGTCTCGCGCGACGCTATGGCCGACGGGTGAAGCTGGTGGAGCCTTACGCCACCGATCTGCCGGTGGATTTCGTCGGAACGGGGGCGGAACTGATCGACATCGATGACGCTCTGGAGCGGTGCAGCCTGTTTATCGTGTTGGTCGACCACGACATCTTCAAGTCGGTGCCCGTCGAGGAACGTGCAGGCAAGACCGTTTATGATACGCGCGGTATCTGGCCGGACCAGCCGGTCCCTGCTGTACCGATCGCGAGAATTGCCGGGGCGGCCTGATCGGCGGCGGGCGATCCACGTTATTGGACGCGCGGCCTTGCTCTGCTAAAGGGCGGCAATGCTGATGCGTATCGTCCTGGCCCTGTTCTTTGCCTCGCTGGCTGCCAATGCCGCTTTTGCGCTGCGCGATCCAAGTTGGTGGGCGATCCCTGCGATGCTGCTCGGCTGGTATGTCGCGGACATGCTGTCGGGTGCTGTACACATGTACATGGATTATCGACCCTGCGTGACGAACGTTGGGCTGGATCGCCTGTATTTTTATGGCGGGTCGCGCGAGTCGGAGGAATATCAGACGATGTTCCGCGCGGCTATGAAGCGGATCAATCCGCTGGAGCGGCTGGTTTACGATTTCAAGAATCATCATCCTCGACCGGATGCCCTCGGGCGGCGTGGAGTTGTCAGGCTGATCGGATCGACTGTGCTGGCCGGCGCCTTGCCGTTGTCGCTGCTCATGAATGCAGCGGCATTTCTTTTGCCTGTTCCCGGATGGGCCGTGGCCGGGATGGTCGCATTGTTGATTGGCGGAGCGTTCGCGCAATATTTCCACGGTACATTGCACCGTGCGGATAACGTATGGATCGTACGCGTGATGCGGCGGGTTAGCCTGTTGATGACACCGGCCGCGCATCAACTTCATCATGATACGTTGAAGCGGGATTTCAGCACCAACTGCGGCTGGAGCAACCCGCTTCTAAACCGCGTGTTCGCCTTGGCCTACGGGCGGCAATGGCTGCGGGACGAAGGGCTGGAACCCGTCGGCTGAAGGGCCTCAGCCTTTTGCTATCGTCGGCAACCAGGCATCCACTTTTGCGAAATGTTCTTCCCAGGTGGGCGCGTGGAAGCCGCTCATGCGTGCGAGTTGACGGGCACGAGGATTGCTATCCTCCGGCGCATATGCTTCGATCGCTTTGCGCCAGCCCATCCCGTCCAAGGGACTGAAATACTCCGGGATGTCTCCCGCCAATTCGTGAAACACGCCGATGTCGCTGGCGATCACTGGAAGTCCCGACGCCAGCGCCTCGATCAACGGCATGCCATAGCCTTCGGTAAAAGAAGGGAACAGCAGGGCGCGGGCATGGCGGAAGTAGCGCGCGACTTCCTCATCGGGACAGTGCGGAAGTTCCAGCACATGGCCTTTGATCTGCTGGCATCGCTCCAGCAGATCGACCGCCTGTTCGCATTCCCAGCCCCGTTTGCCAATCACGACGAGCACCGGCGCCTTATCACCCATGCTTGTGACGAGGTCGCGCCAGATGTTGAGGATCAGGAGGTGGTTCTTGCGGCCCTCGATCGTGCCCAGCATAACAAAATAAGGGCGGTCGAGCGGCGGCGAAGCTTCGCGCGGCTCGATCATCAATCGCGTGCCGAGATAGGCTGTAAGCGCAGGGGGCGGCTCCCGACCGTCCGAGGCAGCGAACTGCCGCAGGGCGGCTACAGTGTCATCAGAATTGGCAATGACCCCGCGCCCGCGATGAAGGATCGTCCTGACCCTTTCGGCATGACGCGCATCTTCGCCTACTCGGCAATATTCCGGATGGGTGATCGGAATGAGATCATGGATCAGATAGATGGGCTTCACGTCCAGCAAGGCCATGCTGGATGTCTGCTCCAGCCCGGTATGCCCCACATTGAGGTAGAGCCTGCCCATGCCGCGTTGCCCATCTCCAAAGTTGGAGAGTGCTGCGCGAATGCCAAGCATCGATATATTGCGTTTGAAGCCCGCCATGCCGAAGCGCAGGATGGAAAAGAGGCGATCGGACTGGGCGGGGGAAAGGACGCGCCGGACACGCCCCCGTTCCACCACGGCCTGCGCATTTTGCGCATACTGCTGCAGGTAGGCGAGACATACATGGTCTACCCCGGTCGGCATGCCGCCCACCCAGATGCGCCAGATCAAGCGACGAACATCGAGAAGAATGTCGCGTTGTAATATCATATTCGTCTGTGTGTTATGGCCTGATGATGGCCTGCAACAAAGGCGCGACCTGCTGAATTTGCCGGATGAAGCAAGTCGGGGCCAAAGTCAAAGATGGGAATGGCGGGGTGGTCGATGCGTCTGGGTGACATCTTCACACACTCTGGCAGCAACACCGTCAATCAAGGCCGCAACGGCGCTTTCGCTCGCAAATCCGCCCCGGACCAGGCAATTGCGTCGCAGCACTCGATAGAAGGCATCCCATTGGTGCCTCTCGGGTGGGCGAGGCGCAGTCCAGAAGCGGTCGAGGGTTTCCTGGTGTGTAACTCCCGAGATATCGTAAATGGCGTCGCCCAGGACCTTTACAGGCACACCCGCCGCCAGGGCGAAAGTTCCGGAAGTGCTGTTCACGGTCACCATGCCAGCAGCGCCTTCCGCCAGTTCCGCCAGGTCTCCACCTCTGATATGCGCGACCCTCTCCTGGAGATTTCGTCTCGTGGCTTCCTTGGCGACGAACCTCGACCAGATCGTCGTTCCCGCATCCAGTGGATGCTCTTTTATCAGCAGCATAGTGTCTGCGGGGGCGTGGCGCTCAAAGCTGTCGAGCACATAATGCACGGCGCCCATCATGTCCTGAAATGGACTATGTTCGCGAATCTGATAGTCCGAACTTAGCTGAAGAGGGAACAGAAAATATCTGCGGCCCTTGATCTTATCGAGTGTTCTGGCTGTAGCTCGCTGCACCAGACGATTGGTGACGACCAGCTTCCATCCCCATCGTATTCCTTCGATCAGCACGGATCCCGGCCGGTGGGACCGATAGTGAGGAAAGCGCCAGAACTGCGTCACGACATGGTGAAAATAGCGGTAGCTGTCGCGCACGCGCCGGTCGAAGCTGGCCGTGATCGGAGGCAAGTCGGGTATGGGCGGCAGGGTCCTTGCTTGCTCCAGGAACCACTCGGGATCGCGGGGCAGCGTGGAATGACCGTTCACGCCATCGAGCTCCATCGTCACCCAGTTCGGCCGGATATATCCTTCTTCGAACACATGAATGTTGACGTTGCGCAGCTTTGCCATGCCGTGTGCCGCGCGATGCAAGGGGCGGCAGTCTCCAAACAGCATGACGTCGGTTATGCCATTGTCGCGCAGGAAGTGATCGAAGAAGCGGGGCCAGCGATTTTCGTTTCCGCGATAATTGACAGACCCGGTGCCGGGCCAGTCGACTTTATCGCCGCCGTTGAAGTTGATGCGGTATACGGTCGCACCCAGTTCCTGCATCCGCTGACCCAGCAGCCAGAAAAACGGACCCGGCGGGCCCTGCAGCATCACGAAAACGCGGCCTGCCAGCGAAGGGCTGGATTGCGGAACGGCGTCGTTCGCGACAGAGCGCAACCGAGGCTGAGCCTTCACCCGCTGAAATGCGGCCATGGACGGCTCTGAATTCACGTCAAACCTTTTCAACGGAACCCGCGCGGAACCGCCACCGATTCACTTTTCCCTGAAGTCTACGCAGCGGCACGATGAAACGGCTCTCCTTCTTGACCCCAGCGATCAGCCGCTGCACCAGCACTTCCGGCGGGCAGGGTAGTGCTGTTACCGGGTCCAGATAGCGTGGATAGAGCAGCAGCACGCCTGTTGCCAGCGCATTGATGTCCATCCGCTTTTTGCGCCGTTCAGGTGTTGCACCAAGGTCACGGGTCAGGCCCCATCCCGCGTAGAAGGGCGTGCCATGCGTCGTGACGTCACGGCCGCGTAAAAGTGCTTCGAAGCCTGCCAATGATGATAGCACATGGACGCCGTCAACCATATCGAGCAGTGTCGAAATAGGCGTGCCCCGGTCTATCGCGTCGGCATATTCCAGAGCGACGTCATCGGGCACGTGTCCCTTGCGATGGCCAGCATCTACATCGGGATGGGGACGATAGAGGATGTAGGCTTGCCGCTCGGCCCTGCGCGCGCGCCGCAGCAGGTCGAGGTTGCCACGCACCTCGCCACGTGCCGCCAGAACGGAACGATCATCCTCGACCTGCCCCGTCACCAGAACATGCCGCCTTTCACCTCCGGGGCGTGCCATGCTATCGCCACCGAGGCCGTACTTCGATAGTCCCGAGGATATGATCAGCGTGCGTATTGCTTCTGCACGCGCCAATTGATCAGGACTGAAATTTCCGGTGTTGAGCAGTCGCTCAAGCCCGCTCTCGCCTGCGGGATCGAAGTGGACGCCGATCGCGTCCACCGTGATCGAGAGCGGCGGCACACAGTCCGCACCAAGCCCGATCGAGCGGATGAAACCATCCTCCACTTCATGCAAGAGTGTAGGGTTGTTGGCCGCGCGCCTCTCTATGGCCGCAAGCAGTTCGGGAGGCGTCTTGGCTTTCCATACGGCCACCGCATCATCATCGCGCAATTCTTCAAGCGCACGGACCGTGCTGATATGCCGCACCGGCTCGCCGCCGCCCCAAAGCAGCGGTTCCACTGTTTCGCGCTTCCAGAAAGCCATGCCGGCAGCTGCGACGATAGGGCGATTGGCATCGATCAGCCCACGCCAGAAGGCGAGCAGTTCGATGGTTCGTGCCGCAGTCGTTCGCTCGCCGCTGAAGGGATCGATGTAGTCACAATGGCTTAAAAGGGCATTCTGCACCTGATCTGAAAGCCTCGGGAGACGCGCGCCATCCATTACCTCGACTTCGCGCCCTGTTATGCGGGCGATGAGCAGACGTTCATCATCTTCCCTGCCCCAAAACGCCTTTGCGTTTGCGGCGACGTGCCAAGGATCTGCCGGACCGACAATGCAGGAATGCGGCACCGGCTGCGTTTTCCTGTCGGTGATCCAGAAGACCACTGTATCGCCAGAGGCTGCAGCGCGCTCTGCCATCGCTTTGGCGCTGGCGTCGTCCCACGGGCATGCGATGATTGCATCTTTGGCTATCGGTGGCTGCTTTGCCCAGAAATGACCGCCAACCCTGTGCGCCCGCAGGAGTGCAAGAACGGCTGTCGTGTCCTCGTTCGCCTGTCCCGCGCGGGAGAGCGCGACAGGCTTGCCGCCAGGAAAAGGGGGCGTACGCAGGAAGGGAGTCACGGCTGACGCGTACCTTCTGGCACTCGGGTAATCGACTGCAGCGAGAGACTGTCGACAGTATCGGGCGTGGCCGTGAGCAGCAGTAACGGTAAAGCGTACGCTCGCATCCGTTCAGCTCCCGAAGTGGGGAGCGCTCCCGGATGAGATCCGCTGATGAACGGGCATAGTCACCCCCACACCCCCGGCTGTTCCAAGTTCTTCATGAGCGGAGCTATACTATTCCGCGTGCCGTCAGGATAGCCTCAATAGGTTGCACATCGGACGCGTTATTGAGTTCGATCGCGTCCCAGTCCGGTGGATCGGCCGTTACGACGGCCACGGGCAGCCCGTAAAACAGGAATCGCAACTGCTCCAGCCCTTCGATCGTTTCCAGCTCCGTGGCCGGAAGCGCTGCATAGTGGTCAAGCGCTTCGCGGCGATAGGCATAGAGCCCGAGATGCAGCAGGACCGGAGGCGCATTCTCCAGAGGGCTGCCGGGCGCGATATGGGGCAACACGCGCTTGGAGAAATACAGGGCGTTCCCGTCCGCGCCACACACGGCGGTTGTGCCGCCCACCCGGCCTTGCGCCTGGTCGGCAACAAGGTGCGCATAGGCCGTCGCCGAGCAGCGCACGGCCACTGTCGCGACCTTACAGTCCGGATTTTCGCGCATATGAGCCGCAAGCGCGGTCACCAGATCAGGCGGCGTAAGCAGCGCATCGCCCTGGAAGTTGATGATGATGTCAGCATCATCGGGCAAGGCAGGCAGTGCAGCGGCGACGCGCTCCGTGCCATTGGCGCACTCGGAAGGAGTCATGGCGACCTCGGCGCCGCATTCTTTTGCCGCGTCTGCAATGCGCAGGTCATCGGTGGCTACGAACAGATGCGCCACGTCCGACACCTGACGCGCCGCTTCAATGCTGCGCTGGACCAGAGGCTTGGCGACTCCCGTCGCGCCCTTTATCAATGCCAGCGGCTTGCCGGGATATCGGGATGAGGCGTATCTTGCCGGTATGACTATCGCTGTCGTCATGGCAATGTCGTTGTAGCAGGCAAAGCGATCAGAGGCCCGCCGCCATATTGTGGATATGCAGCAAGCCTATGGGCTGACGCGGGTTATGGCCGCTCATCACGAAAACCACGGTAATCGCGGCTTCGGCCAGCAAGGTCAGTGCATCTTCTATAGCCGTGCCGCTTGGAACCGTGATCGGATTGCGCGTCATGACGTCGCCCGCTGTGGCGATCAGCATCTGGTCGAACGAACGGCGCAAGTCGCCGTCCGTGATGATCCCGATCAGATGGCCGTCATCGTCGACCACGCCAGCGGCACCCTTGCCAGTAGACGTCATCTCAAGCACGACATCGCGCATGCCGGTATGCGGCCGCACTAACGGCAGGGCTTCATCATCGCGCAACAGGCTATCCACCGGCAGCAGTTTCCAGCCGATATTTCCTCCCGGATGCAGGCGCATGAGATCGGCGCGCGAAATGCCACGCACTTCCATGGCTGCGATCGCGAGCGCATCTCCCAGCGCCAACATCATCGTCGTGGACGTCGTCGGCGCAATCTTGACCGGGCAAGCCTCCGCCACGCGGGGCAGGGTGAGTGCTACGGTGGATTGCTGCGCTATTGGCGAATCCGCCTTCGATGCAATGGAGATTATGGGAATGCCTGCCTGACGCGCATGAGCGATAATCGCCCTCAGTTCCAATGTTGCGCCGGAATTGGAAAGCACGACCAGGCTGTCGGCGGGCATCACCATGCCCAGATCGCCATGCGCAGCTTCAGCGGGGTGGACGAAAAACGCGGGCGAACCTGTGGCCGCGAGAGTGGCGGCAATCTTGCGACCTATGTGGCCAGACTTGCCGATGCCGGTGACGATCACACGGCCAGCGGTGGCAGTGATGATCCGTACTGCTACCGCGAAATTTTCATCTATGATGGAGTTAAGTGCAGCTAGACCCAACGCTTCCTGCTCGATGACGCGCCGGCCGCTTTCGATCGGGCAAAGGCCAGTATAAGTGGTCATACGCATCATCCCTGCACAAAACTATTATGTTTTCTGTCCCTTTATTGGGCACTTCATTAGCCAAAGGTATTACGATTGCAAGCTTGATCATGCGGCGCACAATGGCTAGCCGCCAAACTCTGCGCACAAATGTGAAAACATTCCATAATGATACAGGTTACTGCGCGTTAAGGGTCGGCCGGTCGTTTCGCACCCACATCATTCCACGGCTGACCGATCCAGCCTGACAACCTGTCGCGTAATTTCCACATCAGTGCCACGCGGGAAGACGCTATCATGGAGTGTGAAAGCGGATCGAGGCCTGTCCAGGGATAAAATGGGTTTCGGCGGCCATAGGCCCATATCTCGATCCGCGTTGTCGGTCTGGCTGATCGGCCCCGCGCATGAAATCCCGATGTGTCAGCAACCACCAGCGTATTTGCCTTTACCGCCAAACCTACGGGAGCCGGTAAGCCCAGCTGCGCCAGTTCTTCCTCCTGAACCCGCATGGATCCACGAGCGGAGAGGTGATCCACACCCTCTGGTGCAGCAAGGCTGCGCGCCTTTTCCCAAGCTCGCCTTGCCACGGTCAGCTTGTGTGAGCCGGGAACATAGGTGAACGGCCCTTCGTCTTCTGCGACATCCGTCAGGAAAAACCACGCCTTCATCGTGGGATGGAAGGTATCCGCGTGAAGCGCCTCCTGAGGATCGGGCGGTGCGTCGGCACGGTGGGAAAGAATGGTCTGAATATAGTATAAAGGCTCGCTGGCGTAGCTGGCGACGTACTGCATCAGCCCACGCCAGCGCGGCATCTTCAGTAATGCGGCAAGCGCGGGAATGTCGCGCAACATCCGGGCGTCGATAGCGATGCGACGCGTGATCGTATCCCCCTGCAACATTTCGCGTGCAGGCGACGCTCTCTCCAGCAGGCTGGCACGCAGGGTTTCGAACTCCGCCGGGTCGAGCAGGTCGGGAATGGCGACATAGCCCTGCGCGTCGAACTGAATGCGGTCTTCGGCCGAGAGCAGGTGCGCCAATCGCCTCCTTCGCGACGCGGCCATAGTATGCGCCAGCGACTTCCGCTTTTCATGAAGTCCCCACGCGTTCAGCCGCTTCGATCCGATCAGCGGATTGTCTTTGAAGGACTTGGCGCCGGTCGCCAGCTGAAGAAAATACCATGGCGCAGCCACGAATGTGCGAATGGAGCGCTTCATGATCGGGCTTTTGCCGGGCGGAGATGCACATGTAAAGCGTCTCGGGTATGCCCCTAAGCGCAGTTGCGTGCTCCCCTTCCGCTATAGCCATTCACCTGTTAGAGACGCTCTCACTTTCGCAGGCGACAGACAGCGTGAATGCACCAGTTCATCCCACGGTCCAGATGACCAGCGGCCCCAGCCTCTCGGCGCTGCGGCTGCGGCTGTATGTGCTCAGCCTGATTGCGGACCTTACTGTCCTGTTCGGCGCCTTTGCACTCGCCAATCTTCTGGTGATCGGGCGGCTGGTGGGGGAGCCGGCCAAGCCGCATGGCCTCGTCATGTTCGCGATGATTGCACCGGTCTATGCGCTGCTCGCCATTCAGGCAGGCGTATATGGCATACGCAGCCTGGGCAATGTGCGCGCGACGGTGCTGCGGGCCTGCTGGTCCTTTGCCCAGGCCGTGATGCTGATGCTTGTCATCGTCTATTTCGGGAAAATCGCGGAGCAGCTTTCGCGTCTGACGTTCCTTGTCGGCGTAGGATTTGGCGTAACGGGGCTGATCCTGTTGCGGCCGCTGTTGGCTCGCGTGGTCCCGGCCCTGATCGGCGAGATGCCCGCCATTGCGGTGGTGATGGCGGATGGCGTCGCCTTTGTTCCTCCGCCCGGCACGGCACTGCTCGACGCCGTCGCCCTTGGCATCGACCCCACTCGGCATGACGCTGAAATGGCAGCGCGCCTGGCTGCCGCTGTCGGTCATGCGGAGCGTGTGATCGTCGCTTGCCCAAGTGAGCGCATCAATGACTGGTCGATCGCCCTCAAATCGCTGGAGGCGCGTGGCGAGATCCTGGTGCCCGAGCTGATGCGTTTTGCGCCTGCCAGGCTCGATGAATATGACCATCATCCGACCCTCGTGGTAGCGGGCGGACCGCTGCAATATCGGGAGCGGATCATCAAGCGGCTTTTCGACGTGGCCGTGGCTGGCACCGCGACGCTGCTACTGTCTCCCATCCTGCTTCTGACGGCGATGGCGATCAAGCTCACCAGCGCCGGTCCCGTGCTGTTCCGCCAGCAACGGCTTGGCCGCGACGCGCGGTTGTTCTCGATCTATAAATTCCGCACGATGCGCACGGACATGACCGATCATGCCGCTGCTCAACTGACGCAGCGTAGTGATCCGCGCGTCACGCGGGTTGGTGGTTTTCTCCGCCGGACGAGCATGGATGAACTGCCGCAGATCCTCAATGTCCTGAAAGGCGACATGAGTATCGTCGGCCCACGTCCCCATGCGCCCGCAGCCCGCGCCGCTGACAAGCTATATTGGGAAGTGGACGATCGCTATTGGGAGCGGCACTGCATCAAGCCGGGGATCACTGGGCTCGCGCAGGTGCGGGGGCATCGCGGCGCGACCAATGCGCATCAGGACCTGATCGATCGGCTGCAGTCGGACCTCGAATATGTCACCAACTGGTCCGTGTGGCGCGACATCCGCATCGTTCTCGCGACGCTTCGCGTGCTGGTGCACGACAAAGCCTATTGAGTTGAGGCTTCCCGACCTGACCGCCTCCCGAATGTCCATTGTTGCCCGGTTCGAAGACTCGGCGCGCCTGCTTGCGCTGGTGAAGCTCGGCAATGTGGCGCTCGGCATGCTGTGGGGCTTTGCCGTCACCTATGTCTTCGTGCGACTGCTTCCCCTGCATGAATTTCGTGCGTTCCTGTTGCTGGTGGCGTTCGGCAACTTCACTGTCTCGGCGGAGCTTGGGCTCACCAGCATCGCCTATAATCGTCTGCGCCGTCACTGGCTCGCGGCGCGAGGGGAGGGGGAAGCGAGCGACTTTCGGCCGGAGGAACTGGGCGTGCTTGTCGTGCTTCTGTGCGGGTTGATGGTGGCTGGCACGGTGCTGATGGCGAGTGCGATCCTCACCGGGATCATCGCCACGAGTTATCCCTGGCTCTTCCTGTTGTTCTTCGTCACGGCCTGCCTGAACCTGTTCGCAACCCTGGCTAAGCGGACGCTTGCCGCCGTCGACCGCAACATGCTGTGGGAAGGGCTGGACATTGTGCGGCGTCTGGCTTCGCTCTTGCTACTTGCCGCAGCGTTGCGCGGGATGGACATCACGCTATCTGTCCTGCTCCAGCTTCTGCTCAGCATGACTGCGATCGGCGCGGCCCTTTTCATGCTAGATCGCCGCCTCTCGCTGAAACCCCGTCACTGGATCGCCATGCGCGTGGGGGGAGGGCATGTCCGGCGGAGTTACCTCGCAGACTTTGGCGCATCTGCCGCGCTGACGCTCTCCGAGGTTGCAGCCTACAACGCGCCTTATTTCCTCATTGCGCTGGCGACCCATGATCCGCGACCGCTGTTGCTCTTCGACTTCCTGTTCAAGATAAGCCGCGCACTCAGCGCCCTGGTCCGCGCAACGATCGAAGCTGCTTTGCCACGGATCACCGCCGCCTGGTATCGCGGCGACGCGCATCGCTTCCCCCAGTTGATCGGGCGCGGCGTGGCGGTGGCGAGCATCATGGCGCTGGGCATTGGCTCGGCTCTGATGATCTTCGGTCCGCAATTGGTAAATGCCTTGTTCGACCGTAAGCTTGCTGTCGACCGAGTAGACCTCGCCTTGATCGCTCTGCTCCTGTTCGGCCTCGGCGTCACTTGTGTATCGGTTTATGTACAGGCAGCGCTCGGACGTTTTCGCCTGCTGTTGAGGCAGTCGCTGCCGTTTCTCGCCGGGTCGCTCCTATGCGTGCCAATCGCGGCTTTCCTTGCCACCCCGAGCATGTCCTTTCCGACGATTTTCCTGCTCCTCGTGGTCACCACCTATCTCGGCACGGGTATGCTACATGCCTTTGCCCTTGGCCGACTTTCGAGCGGTGTCCGGCCATGAAAGTCGCGATGGTCGACCCGTCGCTGTTCACCGGCCGCTATGATGACAGCCTGTGCTCGGCTATCGGCGCGCAGGGGCATGAGGTGACGTTGCTTGGTCGCCCGCTGCGGCATACCGACGCCATTCATCCTCAGGCTTACCGCTATTCCAAGAGGTACTTCAGGCTGGGAGAGACCCTTCGCCCCCTGATCGGTGAAGGCGCGCCGTTTCGCGCAATGAAGGCAGCCGAGTATCTTGCGGATAGCTTGATCGGTCCGCTGCCGAACGCCGACGTAGTGCACTATCAATGGCTGCCCTTTGCGCCGGCCGACCGCCATATTCTGCGTCGCCTCAGTGGATCGGCTGTGCCGCTCGTCCACACTGTCCATAATGCGAGCGCCTATCATGGCGACGCCGCTTTGCAGGGACGGGGCTATGCCGCACTGCTCGAGATGTTCGACCGCCTGATCGTACATGGCGACACGACGCGGGAGGCGCTCGTCGCGGCCGGGGTGAGGGCGGACCGCATCTCCATCATCCCACATCCCCCGATGCAGCTTGCTCCGGCCACTAAGGAAAGCCGCGCCGCCGTGCCGGAACCGCGCCTGCCGCGCCTGCTCTTCTTCGGCACCATTCGGCCCTATAAAGGTCTCGATCTGCTGGTCGATGCTTGCGTAAAGCTGTGGAAGCAAGGCGCAGACTTCGAACTCGCTATCGCGGGCAAGCCGTTCATGGACATTACGCCTATGCTAACGGCGGTGGCCAAGGCAGGGTTCGGTGAGCGGCTTCACACTGACCTAGGTTTTCTAGAGGAAAGTCGCCTCACTGCCTGGCTGGAAAGTGCCGATATCCTCGTCTTCCCATATCGGCACATCGACTCCAGCGGAGCATTCCTCTCGACATTGCAGCACGGCAAGGCGACGCTCTGCACCGATACAGGGCTCTTTGCTTCGCTCCCCGCCGGCGCGGAAGGCAAGGCGCCCGTCATTCTCGTGCCCAGTGAAGATGCACCAGCTCTGTCGAAGGGGCTCTTGCCGCTGATCGAGAGCGCTGCCATCAGGCGCGACATGGGCGAGCGTGCCCGCACGCTGGGGCGGCGGCTCGGCGATTGGGATAAGGCAGGATCATTGACCGTGGACATATACAGGCAGGCGCAGGCAGAAGCCGCACGTCGCAAGGCGGCGCACGCATGAGCCCCCGCGTCAAACGCGAACTTCGCGACCGCTGGCTGGCGCTGCGCCTGTCGGTGCGGGGCCGCGTGCACGAATATCCTGAGATCCTGCAATTGCGGCGCTTTGTCGCGGCCTTCGACATCGACTGCATCATCGATGTCGGCGCTAACGCAGGGCAGCACGCCCAGATGCTGCGCCGCGATGTCGGCTTCAAAGGCACGATCCTCTCGTTCGAGCCAAATCCGGAAGTGTTCCCGGCGTTGGAGCGCAATGCCTCGCGCGACCCTCACTGGCACGCCTTCAATATCGCGCTGTCGAATGCGGACGGGACGGCGCAGTTCAACGTCATGGCCGCCGATCAGTTCAGCTCGCTGGAGATCCCTGCCGAGGCGATGGATCCGATATTCCACGAACGAAATCGCGTGGATCGCACCGTCGACGTGGAATGCCGCCGCCTGGATGGTCTCTATCCGCAGCTTCAGGCGAAGCATGGCTTCTCATGCACATTGCTCAAAATGGATACGCAGGGCCATGATCGGCTGGTGTGCGAAGGCGCGGGCGCGGCGTTGGAGGGCATGGTCGGCGTCCAGACGGAATTGGCCATCCGCCCTCTTTATCAAGGCGGCACTGGCTATCGCGCCATGATCGACCTGCTGGACAGCCACGGCTTCGTTCCAAGTGCATTCTTCGCGAACAACAAAGGGCATTTCCCACGGCTGATCGAGATGGATGGCCTGTTCGTGAGTCGTAGAGTTCTAACCAATCCCGCGGATTATCCTGCGGTTTCCGGGGCGTAACTGCCGCATGTAACGTCAGCGTAATAACTGACGCACAAACGTAACATAATAGTCTCCAAAACGTCATCCAAGTTCAATCAACCTGTCATGACCGCCGCCTAGTCGCCGCTTCGAGGGCGCCAGGGGGCCGCTGATTCGCAATAAACATCCCCGTGACGCTCCGTTGATATTCACAACCCGGTCAGGGCCGGAGCGGAGACGATATGTCCTATTTTTCCAGCATTTCGAAGATTTTGCTCGGCGGCTGTGCCGTTGCGGCGCTGAGCGCCTGCGGTGCTGACGATGTCGCTTCTCCTGGCGATGGCGTCATCATTGTTCCTACGCCTACGCCGAGCCCTACGCCAACTCCCGGACCCGCCCCTACGCCGGGTTCTCCGTATAGCGGCCCCATTCCCGCCGGCTTCATCGACCGGGGTGTCGTCAACAACCGCCGCGTGTTGGAAATGCCGACCCGTTTCACGCAGGACACGACGCTGCAGAACCTTCCTGGCGCCGTATATTCGCTGGCTGGACCAGTTAACGTGGGCACCGACATGGGTGGCGCGGGCAACGCTGCAGGCGGCCAGGCAGTGACCTTGACCATCCAGCCAGGCGTCGTTGTTATTGCTTCGTCCGGTAACGACTACCTGATCGTCAATCGCGGTTCACGTCTGAACGCGGTCGGTACTGCCAGCCAGCCAATCATATTCACCGCACGGGCAAACCTTGAAGGCACCACGACCGACAGCAGCCAAGGGCTATGGGGCGGCATCATCGTTCTGGGCCGCGCGCCAATCAGCGATTGCAACACCAACGTTCCTGGCGGCGATGTCGCCTGCCAAAACGTTATCGAAGGCACCACCAGCGCACTTTACGGCGGCGCGACGGCCAACGACAACAGCGGCAATATTCAATATGTCCAGATCCGCTATTCAGGCTTCGCCATCGCACCCGGCAACGAGCTTCAGGGACTTACCCTCGGCGGCGTCGGCAGCGGCACCACGATCAACAACATCCAGGTGCACAACAGCTCTGACGACGGCATCGAAATCTTTGGCGGTCGCGCAAATCTGAAGAACCTGGTCGTAACGGGCGCGGATGACGATGGCCTCGACACCGACCTTGGCTATCAGGGGTTCATCCAGTTCCTCATCGCCGTGCAGCGCGACGCGAACAACGGCGACTCGATGGTTGAAGCGGACTCGAACGGCAACGAAGATGCCCTGCCACGCCAGAACACCCGCCTCGCCAACTTCACTTTCGTTCAGCGCAGCACCGTACAGGGTCTGAACGCGATCCTGATGCGCGGTGGAGCCGACTACACGATGGTCAACGGCGTTGTCGTCGCTCCTCGCGTCTGCCTCGATATCGATGCAACTGGTGGCACGACAACTCGCGCGCCTGATACGACGCTGCAGGATGCCGGCCCGCCGCGCTTCAACTCGGTAGTGTTCTCCTGCCAGACGCCGTTCCTCGAAGAGACGAACGTGCCTGCCGCGACGATCCAGACGATCTTCACTACGGCGCCCAGCTCGGGCAATAACGCGAACTTCACGTCGTCGCTGGTTAACGTGTTCACGAACGGCGCGAACGAAAGCGCGGTCGCGGCGTTCAATGCGTCGACGCTGAGCCCGTTCTTCGTGAACACCAGCTACATCGGCGCTGTCCGCGACGCAGCCGACACTTGGTACGCCGGTTGGACCTGCAACGCCAGCTATGTGAGCTTCGGCAGCACCAGCGCAAACTGCACGGCGCTTCCCACAACCTGATTGATACCGCGCTAGTTGGGGGGCGGCGGCAAAGGTGTCGACGCCCCCCGATCCTGTATATTCCCTGGGGGAAACGCCATGACCAAGCCCATCGCCTTTGGCAGCCTGCTTCTGCTGACCACTGCGCTCGTTCCACCAGCGTTCGCGCAAACCGATCCCGCAGCGCCAGCCGGTTCAGCCGCGACTGCAACGCCCGCTGCGACCGACGCCAGTCCGCCTGCTTCGCCCAGCGCCGCCCAAGCGCAGCCCACTGACGCGGCGCCTCAGGAACAGGTTGAAGTTTCGACACCCGGCGGCGACGTCGGCGGCGATATCGTCGTGGTCGGTCGTTATATTCCCGAACCCGTGCGTGCCACGCCAGAAATCGTAAGTGTTCTGTCCAGCGCGGATATCGCAAGAACCGGAGAAGGCGACATTGCCGGCGCTCTCCAGCGCGTCACGGGGCTGAGCGTCGTCGGAAATGGCTTCGTCTTTGTTCGCGGATTGGGTGACCGCTACTCACTGGCGCTGCTGAATGGATCACCGCTGCCAAGCCCTGAGCCGCTCCGCCGCGTCGTGCCTCTCGACATCTTCCCGACCAGCGTCATCGCTTCGTCCCTGGTCCAAAAAAGCTATTCGGCAAATTATCCCGGCGAGTTCGGCGGTGGCGTCATCAACTTGACCACCAAGGCCATTCCGAAGGAAACGTTCCTGGACATCGGCACCTCCATCAGTGGAAATTCGGAAACTACAGCTCGGCTGGGTTATACTTACGACGGCAGCGATCTCGATTTTCTGGGCTTTGATAATGGTCTCCGCGACTTCCCGAAGGGGCTGCGCGACGCAGTAGTCGGCGGCAAGTTGGCCAGCACCCCTTTTGCCGATCGGCA
This sequence comes from Sphingobium sp., assembly GCF_033795625.1. Taxonomy (GTDB): domain Bacteria; phylum Pseudomonadota; class Alphaproteobacteria; order Sphingomonadales; family Sphingomonadaceae; genus Sphingobium. Next base: position 127,239 of record NZ_JARYGI010000004.1, read on the forward strand.
GGCATTTGCCGCAAGCCTGGTCAACGCGGAAACGACCCTGTTGCAGCGGAACTTCGACATCCCCGCGAATTTCTCTGCGGACGTGAGTTTTGGTACAGCTTCCGACCTGTCCGATGGCCGGATCGGCATCATCGCTGCCGCTGGCTACAGCAGCACATGGCGGACCCGTGATATCCGTCAGCAGTTCTCGACGGATCCCGATCTCGCAACGGTAAACATCGATCGTCAGACCGTGATCACCGACAATCGCGTGGTCGTAAACGGCCTCGTCGGTGTTGCAGCAGAGTTCGGCGAGCACAAGGTCCGCTGGACGAACCTCTACATCCGCGACACGGTGAAGCAGGGTCGTCTATCAGTGGGCTACACGGACAGCATCGGCGGTGCCGATCCTGTGCCTAATCCCGATTTCTACGGTACGCCGCCGGTGATCGAGCAGAACACAAACTGGTTCGAGCGTCAGCTCATCAACACGCAGCTGGTGGGAGAATTCAAGTTCGACGATCTCAGCATCGACTTGCGCGGCGCTTATGCGAACACCCAGCGTGAATCGCCCTATGAGCGCACTTTCGTGTACACGTACAACAGCGGCGTCAAAGACTACATCAACTCGCTGACGAGCAGCGGTGGGCAGGAAGCCAGCGTCGCGTTTTCGGACCTGAACGAAGATCTGTACTCGGGTGCTGCCGATCTATCATACAGCATCCCCGGCGATCGCAAGATTACGGTCTCTGGCGGCTATGCCTATACGAAGACCCAGCGTCAGTCGTCCCGGTATCTGCTGTCCTATATAGCGAGCAATACCCTGCCGCTGGGCGTCGCACAGGAGCGGCCGGACTATCTGGTTTCCGACTATAACATATATACTTATGGGATCGGCCTGCGCGATGACTCAGGCGCACAGGGTGCCGCCGTCTACAATGCCGACCTGGAAATCCATGCCGGATATGGTCAGGCGGAAATCGAAATTGCCGATGGCCTGCGGTTTACCGGCGGCGTCCGCTATGAAGACGCGACACAGTCGGTGGTTACGGGCGGTGCAACGGAGGAAACGAACCTTTCCAATAACTACTGGTTGCCTTCCGCAACGCTTACTTGGAATTTCGCTCCTGATTGGCAATTCCGCGTGGCAGGATCCAAGACGATCGCGCGTCCGCAGTTCCGCGAACTGGCGCGGCAAATCTATCAGGATTTCGAAGCCGACCGTGAGTTCCGCGGTAACCCCGCGCTGACGGACAGCGAACTCTTGAACGCCGAAGCCCGTTTTGAATGGTATATCGGTCGCGATCAGCGGATTTCGCTCGCGGGCTTCTATAAGAAGATCGATAATCCGATCGAACAAGTGTCCTTCCTTGCAAGCGGAGCGCAGCTTTCGACCGGCTTCGCCAATGCTCCGGAAGCAACCCTGTACGGCGCGGAACTGGAACTCCAGAAGTACGTGCCGCTGGACGGATTGGGTGCCGGGTTCGAATCCAAGCGTCTCGTCCTGATCGGCAACTACACCTACACGCAGTCGGAATTGAAGATCGATAACAGCCAGGTTATCGGCCCGAATGGAGAAGCGGTGACAGCCAATGTGCTGTTCCGCGACGGCCAGCCGTTAACCGGCCAGTCCGATCACATCGCCAACGTCCAGATCGGCCTGGAAGATACGGATCACCTGCTTCAGTTTACGGTGCTCGGTAATTATTCCAGCGAGCGTGTCACCAGCCGCGGCCTGAACAGCGTGCAGCAGCCGGATATCATCGAGAAACCTGGCTTCCGCCTGGATCTGGTCATGCGCGCGGGCGCAGATTTCCTGGGTATTCCCGTGGAGTTCAAGGCAGAAGCCCGCAACCTCACGCGGACCAAGTATCAGGAGTTCCAGCAGAGCGGCAGAAACCGGATCGACATCAACCGGTACGAACTGGGCCGCAGCTTCTCGCTGGGGGCGAGCGTTAAATTCTGACCATTCGGGAGCGGCCTGGGGTCTAAACCCAGGGCCGCTCCCGATACCATTTCGTGATCACATGCTTGACCCCGCTGCGAACCTTCATGCCATGATGGATCGTCGCGGGGTTCAGTGCGCCGTCAGGTCGCCGGTTGTCCCATGCGAGCAACTTGCCGCTTTCCGGCTGGATGGTCTTCCCGACTTTCGTGAACCGCGTCGCGCCACCTGCCTGCGGCTCGTTCAAGTAGATCATGAGCGTCCACGTACGGTTGCCCGCGACGGAGCAATATCGCTGGAAATCCTGTCCGTCGGGCTCGAAATAGTCCGTATGCGCCTTGAACTCCTGACCAACGGCATAGCGTTGACCCTGTAACGGTTCGCCGTACATCGGATCGATCCCTGCGTACTCCGCTATCGCCCGGTCGATGCTGGCGATGAAGGGGTCGAGCGGGTCCAGGTCGCAGGTTTCGCTGGTCCGGAAATATCCGTCGCCATTGTCGTCGGCGATCGTCGAGGGGCGGCGATTAGCCTCTATTCGCGCGATCAGCTCGGCACACTGGGCATCGGACAGGAATTTCTTGTGGATGAACAAAGTGAGGTCGCGGCTTGGAAACCGCTGAACTCCGGGGTGGGCGGCAATGCGGGCAGCATCGCCGTCGGCCCCCAAGCTCGAAGATGAAGGTGCGTGCATCGCCGATCTCTAACCAATTTATCCGGCGTCGCCAATCGCTTGATGCGGTGCAATAAAACTGTCGCAATTGCGTCACGTAACGGTAAGAATGCGCGCCTAATCGAACCTGCATCAGGGTATTCAGGCCCGGGGGAACCGCAAGCAATATGCCCAGCGCCATCACGGACAGCATACGCGCACGCGCCGCATTGCTCGCCCGGCGAATGCCACGCGCAGCCGTGCCTAGGCTCAATGGCTTTGCTGCGCTCGAATGGCTGGTGCTTGCGCTTCTTGCTGTTCAGATCGCGCGTTTGATCTGGGCCGTGGTCACTCCGGTGTCCAGCTATGGAGCCTGGACCGGGCGGCAGGCGGTTATTCCCTCCGTTGCCGAACGCCTTGCGCTGTTTACCCGCTTCGATCCCTTTTTTCGGACGCCCGATGCGGCGACGGGCGGGAGCCCAGTGGTCACGTCGCTGGCGTTGACCGTCTATGGCATTCGCGTCAATGAAGGTTCGGGCTTGGGAAGCGCCATCGTCGCCACGCCCGACGGCATCCAGAACAGTTTCGCCGTGGGCGATGAAATCCTGCCTGGCGTGAAGCTGAAAGCCGTTGCCTTCGACCACATAGTCATCGAACGCGGCGGAGCCGAGGAAACGGTGTTTCTCGACCAGTCGCAAGCCGCGCCCGTCGCGGCCTCCGACGCGCAACCTGCTTCTGGTCCGGGGCAGACAGTGCCCCAGAACATCGTCCCCCAAAGCCTGACGCCCGCGGCAATCAAGTCCGACATCGGCTTTAGTCCCCGCACCGAAGGCGGCCGTGTGACCGGGCTCGTGCTCTCGCCGAAGGGACCTGCCTTCCAGAGCGCGGGTTTTCAGCCGGGCGACATCGTGGCGCAGATCAACGGCCGTGCGATTACCTCGCTAGCCGATCTGCAGGCGCTGCAAAGCCAGATCGCGCCCGGCGCCCGCATTTCCATGATGGTGGAACGCGGCGCCACCACCGTTCCTATTGCCCTGACATTGCAAGGATCATGAAAATCCAGTTTCTCCTTCGCAGCGCCGCTCTTGCGCTGGTGCTTTCCGCGCCGCTTTCGACGTCCGCCAGGGCTCAGCAGACGCTTAACGTTCGCGACGCCGATATCCGCGCCTTCATTCAGGATGCCGCTCGCGTAACCGGACGGACCTTCATCATCGACAGCCGCGTGCAGGGCAAGGTGTCGGTCGTCACCGACCGGCCGCTCTCCCGGTCAGAGTATTTCGAGATATTCCTCTCCACCTTGCGCGCCAACGGCCTTGTCGCAGTGCCTTCCGCGGGCGGCGCTTATCGTATTCAGCCTGCAGACGGCGCTGCCGGGCAACCGAGCAGCGTCGGCCGGGCCGCCAGCCGCAACCAGTTCGTGACGGAAGTCTTCCGCCTCCGGTCCATTGACGCCGCATCGGCACTTGAGACGCTGCGTCCGCTGGTCAGCCGCGACGGGTCGGTGACGGCCAACCGGAGCGGTAACAGCGTGGTCGTGGCGGACTATGCCGACAACATCCAGCGTATCCGGCAGGTCATCGCCCGCATTGATCGCGATACCTCCGCCACACAGATGGTGATGCTGAAGAACGCAGGTGCGCGCGAGATTGCGGCGTCACTGCAGGCGCTGGTCGGCAGCGGCGGCGGGGGTGGAGAAGGCGCACCTGCGGCTGGCGTCGCCGCCACTGTCGTTCCCATAGACAGCAGCAACGCGATTGCCATTCGAGGGGACGCATCGACCGTTGCGCGGCTTGCCAGCATGGCGCGCGAACTGGATCAGCGCGCCGCCAGCGGCACGGAAATACGCGTCTACTGGCTTGAACATGCGGACGCCGAGAAACTTCTCCCTGTCTTGCAGCAACTGGTGGGTCAGGGCGGCGGCACCCAGGCGATCGAGGCAGCCGCTACGGTGGCCCGGGGCGGGAGCAATGCTCCCCCACCAGCGGCTGCGCCCGCATCCGCTCCTTCGGTTTCCAGCAATGCAGGTTCCGGCACCAGCATTTCAACGCGCGGGCCCGCAATCGTCACGCGCTATGAGGGTGCGAACGCCATCATCGTTGCCGCCAATAGCGACGTGCAGCGAATGCTCGGCGAAACCATCCGCCAGATCGACACCCGCCGCGAGCAGGTCCTGGTGGAGGCGATAATCGTCGAAATCGGCGACAATGCTGCGCGCCAGCTTGGCGTACAGTTCCTGATCGGCAGCACGAAGACGGGATTTGCCGTCACCAATTATAGCAACACCAACCCCAATATCCTGACACTGGCTGGCGCCTATGCCGCGACCAGACTGAACCAGTCGACGACCACGGTCAACGGCACCACGACAGTCACGCAGAACACGAGCCAACTTGGAAATACGCTTCAGGAAGCGGCGGTCAGTTCCTTGCTGAACGCAACCGGCGGATTTGGCGGTATAGCCACCCGACTGGGTGACAATGGAGCGCTTGGCGCAATCATCAATGCGGTTCGCAGCGACACGGACAGCAACATCCTGTCCACGCCTTCGGTGATGACGCTGGATAACCAGAAGGCGAGCATCCTCGTCGGGCAGGAAGTCCCCGTGACCACGGGAGAGGCGCTGAGCCAGAACTTCGACAATCAGTTCCGCACCGTCCAGCGGCAGAATGTCGGCGTCCAGCTGGAAGTGAAACCGCAGATCAATGCGGGCGGCGCGATCAAGCTTTTCCTGCGGCAGGAAGTCAGCAGCATCGCCGGTCCCGTCTCCAGCAACAGCAGCGACCTCATCATCAACAAACGTGAGATAGAGACGACCGTCACCGTGGACGATGGCGAGATCCTCGCGCTTGGTGGGCTGCTCGACGACAATGAGCGCCGAACCATCGAGCGCATCCCGCTCCTGAGCGACATCCCGCTTGTCGGCGAACTCTTTAAATCGCGCAGCAAGTCGCGGGCGAAGACGAACCTCATGGTGTTCATCCGCCCGACGATCCTGCGCAGCAAGGAAGATGCCCAGCGGCTTACCGCTCAACGCTATGGATATATTCGCGGCCAGCAGCTGCTGAGCAATCCGAAGGAAGAGCCGAGCCTGGACGAACTGTTGCGTGACTATATGGGCACGACACCGCCTGTCGCGCCTCAGCCGGGCGATGTGACCGCGAGCGGGGGCGTCATCACAGCAGCGCCGGGCGAGCCTGTCGTCGTGACACCTGAAGTCCGCTCTTCCACTAGCGTCGTGCGGCCGGTCCAGGTTCCGCCCAGCGAACCGAAGCGATGACTCGCCGGGCATCTTTTCAGGAGCGTGCTCGATGAAGATCGATCGTGGCACCAATCTCACGGAGCAGGATGCGGTCCCGCCGCTTGCGGAAAATCCGCTGGCGATCTCTCCGCACATCGCCCCGCGTCTGATCGACATCCCCTATGGTTTCGCTCGCAAGTTCGGCGTGGTCATGTTGGGCGCAGAGGAAGGCACGCGGCTGGCCGTTGCATTCCGGGAGGGCGGCGATCCCCGTATTCTGCTCGAAGTGCGTCGTCATCTCGCGCAGAGCTTCGACGTTCGTTTCGTCGATCCGGTGCAGTTCGACAGGCATCTTTCCGATCATTACGCGATGGACGGCAGCGCCGCCGCCATGGCCGGATCGATGGAAGTGGGTGCTGACGAACTCGACCTGATAGCGGGTGACATCCCGACAGCCGATGATTTGCTCGACAGCGCGGATGATGCGCCGGCGATCCGCCTGATCAACGGCATCATCGCCGAAGCCGCGCGACAGGGCGTGTCGGACATCCACATCGAACCCTATGAAACCGGCCTTGTGGTGCGGATGCGCATAGACGGCGTATTGCGGGAAACGCTGCGGATGCCCCCGCATGTCGCTCCCGTGGTCGTCAGTCGCGTCAAGGTCATGGCCCGCCTCGATATCGCCGAACGCCGCGTGCCGCAGGATGGCCGTATTGGTCTGACTCTAGGCGGCAAGCTGCTCGACGTGCGTGTCTCGACCCTGCCCAGCCGTGCGGGCGAGCGCGTCGTGCTGCGTATCCTCGACAAGGAAAATGCCGGACTGTCACTCGATGTGCTTGGCATGACCGGCAATGCCGATCGCATCTTCCGCGAAGCCCTGGCGGAACCCAATGGCATCATCCTGGTCACAGGTCCGACAGGGTCGGGCAAGACCACCACGCTCTATGGCGGTCTGCGCCAATTGAACGATGGCAGCCGCAATATCCTGACGGTCGAAGACCCGGTGGAATACGCCATCGACGGGGTAGGGCAGACGCAGGTCAATCCGAAGGTCGGCCTAACCTTCGCGGCAGGCTTGCGCGCGATCCTGCGGCAGGATCCCGATGTTGTTATGGTCGGCGAAATTCGTGACCGGGAGACTGCCGAGATCGCGGTGCAGGCGTCGCTAACGGGTCACCTCGTCCTGTCCACCGTCCACACCAACGATGCAGTCGGCGCCATCACCCGGATGCGCGACATGCGAGTCGAGCCGTTCCTGCTGGCGTCGACCTTGCGCGCCGTCATTGCCCAGCGCCTCGTCCGCCGTCTTTGCCAGCATTGCCGGGAGCCGGTGCAGGCCGACAAGTCGGTGTCGGCTCTGCTCGGCTTCGATCTTGGCACCATCGTCTACAAGGCGAAAGGGTGCCCGGAGTGCAGCGAAACCGGGTTCAAGGGCCGCATCGGTGTGTTCGAGGCGATCCGGATCGACGATACGATCCGCCGCCTCATCAACGATGGCGGCGACGAGTCGCTGATTGCCCGCCACGCCTTTCTGAACGCGCCCAACCTTGGCTCCGCTGCGCGCGCACTGGTCCGCGACGGGCAGACCACGGCTGAGGAAGCTATCCGCATTTCGCGCCGCGAAGTTGAGCCCGAACCGGCCGCTGTAATTCCTGCCGATGCCTGATTTCGACTATCTTGCCATCGATACAGCCGGACGCGAAAAGCGTGGCAAAATGCGCGCCGACAGCATCGACGATGCCAGGGCACGGCTGGACGCGCGCAAGCTGTTCGTGGTCAAGGTCGACGCCGGGATCACCGCGACGGCACCTGCGGGCCGCGCCTTGCTGGCGCGCCGTGGCAAGAAGCTGTCTCCCAAGGAACTGACACTGTTCACGCGCCAGCTTTCAACGCTGGTGCAAGTCAGCCCACTGGAGGAATCGCTCCGCACGATTTCCCGCCAGAGCGAGCAGGATCATGTCCGCGCTGTTATTGGCCGCGTTCATGCGGGCGTGATGGAGGGCCGCCGCCTTTCCGACTCCCTGGGAGGCGATCCCCGCAGTTTCCCGCCGCTCTATCGGGCGATGATTTCCGCAGGCGAAAGTTCGGGCAGCCTTCCCACGATCATGGAGCGCCTTGCCGACCTGATGGAGCGCCAGGCGGCGATCCGCTCGAAGGTGATAACGGCGGTGGCCTATCCCTCTGTACTTGCGGTGTTCGCCGTAACGGTGGTCATAGCACTCATGATGTTCGTGGTGCCCAAGATCGTCGAGCAATTCGATAACATCGGCCAGCAATTGCCGTTGCTTACCCGCATAATTATCGGCATTTCCAATATGCTGGTGGGCTACTGGTATATCTTCCTGATCATAGGTTTCATGCTAGGCTTAGGAGCGTGGTATGCGCTGCGCCAGCCTGCCATCCGTTACCGCTTCGATGGCTTGCTCCTGCGTCTGCCGGTGATCGGGCGTCTGATCCGCGATCTTCATGCGGCGCGCATGGCTCGTACCTTGTCCACGATGATCGCCAGCCGCTTGCCGCTTATGGAAGGGCTCGCGCTGACAGCCAACACGGTCCACAATCGGGTTCTGCGCCGCGCGTCCGACGACATCGTCGAAGCCATTCGCGGTGGCGGCAGCCTCTCCGCGGCCCTGCGCCGCGCCGGAGTCTTTCCGCCGCTGCTGGTGTACCTCACCGCCAGCGGTGAGGCGGCGGGGCGGCTCGACACCATGCTCGAACGCGCGGCCGATTATCTCGAACGCGAATTCGACAGCTTTACTTCCACGGCGCTGGCGATGCTTGAGCCGATCATCATCATATTGATGGGTGGCATCGTTGCCGTCATCATCCTCTCCATTCTCCTCCCCATCCTGCAATTGCAAAGCCTCACAGGTGTTTAAGTTCATGAAGTCCCCTTTCACTCGCCGCGAAGTCGAACAGAACTTCGATTGCTCGAGGCGTTCCGCCGAACACGGCTTCGGGTCTGCCAGACGTTCCGCCGAGCACGGCTTCACGTTGGTCGAACTGCTGGTCGTGATCGTCATCATCGGCCTGCTGGCGACGATCGTTGCCATCAATGTCATCCCGGCAACCGACAAGGCGCGCGTCGAAAAGGCGAAGGCCGACGTTGCCACGATCGAACAGGCGCTTGATCAATATCGGCTCGACAACCTGAATTATCCCGGCGCTACCGAGGGTCTGCAGGCGCTTCTTTCTCCTCCAGCGACGCTTGCGCAGCCGGGCCGTTATCGACGTGGCGGCTACATCAAGAAACTGCCCGAGGATCCATGGGGTCGCGGGTATAAATACACTGTGCCGGGCAAGAACGGCCCCTTCGACATCTACTCGCTAGGCGCGGATGGCCAGCCGGGCGGCGAGGGTGACAATGCCGACATCTACTCCAGCGAGATATAAGGCTGGCCACGAGTCTTCGGTGCGCTGCGCCGAACACGGCTTTACGCTTGTCGAGCTTATGGTGGTGATCGCGATCATCGGCCTGACCTCTGCGGCTGTCATCCTTGCGATACCCGATCCGCGCGGACGGGTGATGGACGACGCGGAACGCTTTGCTGCGCGAACCCTTGCGGCGCGCGACAACGCCGTGATCCTTGCGCAGCCCTTCTCCGTCTGGGTCTCCGCCTCCGGTTACGGTTTTGAGCAGCGCCGGGAGGGGCAGTGGGTGCCGTTGGAGGACAAGCCCTTCATCACCACCAACTGGCGCGAAGGCACGACTGCCCTTGTGGGCGACACAGGCCGTGCGCAGGTGACTTTCGACAGCACGGGGCTTCCCGAGGATCCGCTCGCCGTGAAACTCATTCGCGAAGGCGAGGCCGTGACGGTCCGGGTAGACATGGCAGGCAAGGTCAACGTCGATGGCTGACAGGCATCGCCAGGCAGGCTTCACATTGCTGGAGATGCTGGTCGCGCTCGCGGTGTTCAGCCTTGCCGCGCTCGCCCTGATCCGCCTGCAAAGCGTGACCATCCGCACGGCAGCCGATCTTGATACCAAGGTTTCGGCGCAAATTGTCGCAAGAAACCTGATGGTAGGCTGGCAGACCGATCCCGAGCCGCCAAGCCTCGGCGAGGCCGAAGGCGACGTGGAAAATGCCGGGCAGCGTTGGCACTGGACCCGCGAGGCGACCAAGCTGGATGATCCGCGCCTGATCCGCGTGGACGTGCGGGTAGAGGGCGAGAAAAGCCCCGCGCCAGCCATGCTGACATTCGTGCGAGCCATCCCATGATAGCGGCGCCACGCAATGGCTTTACGCTGATCGAGCTTCTTGTCGCGCTCACCATTTTCGCCATGTTGGCGGGAGCGGGCGTGCTGCTGCTGGGCAACAGTGTCTCGGCGCAGGGTGCTATCAAGGTACGGCTGGATGACATGGCGACGCTGGAGCGAATGGATGGCGCGCTGTCAGCCGATCTCGGTCAGGCCGTATCGCGCATCAGCCGCACGGACACCGGCACTCTGGCGCCTGCCTTTTTCGCCAATCCGCAGGGGGAGAACACACCCGCCCTCCAGTTCGTGCGAGCGGGCCGCAGCAACTTCAGCGACGCGCCTCGGTCCTCCCTTCAAAAGGTGGAATATTGGGTGCGGCAGGGCAGACTGGAGCGGCGCACCTATGATCACGTCGATGGCGGGGCAGCAGCCGAACCGGCGGCCTTGCTGGAGGGGGTGCAATCCGTGGCATGGCGCTTCCGTGATGCGAAGGGCGATTGGCTGAACGTCTGGACGCCACAGCAACCCGACCTCCTCCCAAGGGCGGTCGAGATGATCATGGCCCGCAGTGGCAATCCCCCGCTGACCCTGATTTTCGGCGTTGGCCCGGGACCAGAGCCTCAAGCCGCCTCGACAGGAGCAGCCGGTGGCTGATCCGCGGCGTCCCAGTGAACGCGGAGCCGCGCTGCTGACCGTCCTGCTGCTGGTCGCGGTGATGGCCGTAGTTGCTGCGTCCGCGCTTGAGCGCGTGACGTTGGCGACGCGTCTCACCGGCAATGCCGGCGTTCAGGCGCAAGCTCGCGCCTATGCGGAGGCAGCCGAAACTATAGCGCGCCTGCGGATCGCGGATCTTGTTGCGGCGCAGCCCGGCAAGACCACGCTCGCGGGAGGCTGGCTCGGCACACCGCAGCAATTGCCGGTTCCTGGCGGAACAGCCACTGCGCGCGTGACGGACAGCGGCAACTGCTTCAACCTCAACAGCGTCGTGGCGGGCACCGGATCGTCCAACCTTGCGATGCGGCCGATCGCGATCAGCCAATTCCAAGCGTTGATGCAGGCGCTCGCGATCGATCCGCGCCAGGCACAGTTCATCGCCACCTCGCTCGCCGACTGGATCGACAGCGATAGCATACCACTTCCCGGGGGGGGCGAGGATGAAGCCTATCTGCGGTTGCCGCAGCCTTATCGTACCGCCAATCGCATGATGACCGACGCTAGCGAACTGCGAGCCGTTCAGGGCGTCACGCCCGCCATCTACGGCCTGCTGCGGCCCTGGGTATGCGCGCTGCCGGTCAGCGATTTGTCCCCGATCAACGTCAACACCCTGCTGCCTCAGCAGGCTCCTTTGTTCGCCATGCTGTTTCCGGGGCAGGCGAGCGTGGAGCAGGCGCGGCAATGGCTGGCGCAACGTCCGGCAGATGGCTATGGGAGCCTCAATGACTTCTGGGCGGCGCCTCAGCGGGCGGGGTTTACGCCTCCGGGCGAGGTCGGCACGCAGACCAAGCTGACGAGCCGCTGGTTTCGCGTGGACATCAATGTGGAAGTGGGGGGCATCGGCATGAGCGAGACGGCGTTGATCGACGCACAAGCCGCGCCTGCAAAGCTAATCTATCGGCATTGGGGTGAGAATATATGAGCGCCCGTGATGCTCTCATCGTGATCCTTGCGGCAGGCGATAGCGCGCCGACATGGTTGCGAGTGATCGACGGTGACATCGTCCAGCGCGGCACGGGCACCGATTGGCTCCCCGCCTGCGGATTGCGGGAATGGTCTGCGGACGACACCGTGATGCTGGTCGTGCCAGTCGAGGCAACCACGTTGCACTGGATCTCCCTTCCGGATCTGCCAGTGCGGCAGGGCAGGGCGGCGGCCCGCCTCGCCGCGCTGGATGCCAGTATCGGCCAGAGCGACACGATGCTCGCCGTCACTGATCAACAGGATGACCCCGCCGCCGCTCATCTCGTCGCGGTGGTTTCGCGGGCCGACATACAGCACTGGTTGCTTTGGGCACAGCATCACGGGATTGATCCCGACATCATCATTCCCTCGGCGCTGGTCCTGCCTGCCCCTGCAGAGGGGATTGTGAGGGCCGTGCTGGGAACGGAGGCTGTCCTCCGCGGCGGCGACCTTGCGCTGGCTGCCGCCGATGCCATTGCGCCTATTCTCATCGATAGCGACAACGTCGTCGACCTTCCGGACGCGGCAGTGGCCCAGGCACTGGTCGCTGCCTTGGATGCGCCGGCAATCAATCTGCGGCAAGGCGACTTCGCCAAGCGGACGCGCACCACTCTCGACACGCGTCAACTCGCGCGTATCGCGATGTGGTGTGGTTTCATCGCACTGGTGAGCCTGGTGATTGCCCTCATCATGATATTGAAGCTGAATGCCGATGCGCGCCGGCTGGATGCCCAAAGTGTTGAAGTTGCGCAGAAAGTGCTTCCCAGCGCCAATGACGCGGTGATGGCCGAGCAGGAACTGGACAGCAAATTGCGTGTCGCAGGGACCGGCGCTTATGGTTTCTCCGGGTCGACGGCCGGGATATTGGCCGCAATGCGCAGCGCGCCCTCGGTCGCCCTGACGTTGCTTGACCGCGCACCTGACGGAACGTTGAAAGCTACGCTGGCTGCGCCGAAAGCCGATGACATCAACGTGGTCCTTATCGCACTGCAGGCGTCAGGCTTCACGATCACCGCGACCTCGTCTGCAGATCCCAGCGGGCGTGTGCTCGCCGACATAACGGTGCGGCCATGAGTGCTTTTAGAACATGGTGGATCGGCCTGAGTACGCGCGAGCGCGTGTTGGTAGCGATCATGGGCGTGCTGCTGGCGATCGTGATCGTCTGGCTAGGCATTGCACGTCCTGTCGAGGGTGCGCTGGAGACGGCGCGGACGCGACAAGCAGAAGCGCTGGATCGCAATGTCGCCATCCGGGCAAAGGTGAAGGTTTTGCAGGCCATGCCCGCGCAAGCCTCAAGGCCCACCGCGGGGCCGCTGGACCAGTCCGTCGGGCAGAGCGCAGGCGAGGAAGGCTTCACGCTGGAGCGGACGCAAGCGCAGGGCGAAGGGCGGGTTGAAATTGCCATTGCATCCGCCCGACCAACGGCGCTGTTTGGATGGCTGGCCAAACTGGAAGCGCAAGGCGTCATCGTCGACACGCTCACGGTGCAGCCTGCACCTGCCGCTGGAACCATCTCCATACGCGCAGTCCTGAAAAGGGCAGGGCAGTGATGGGCCTCGCTCTTTCTCGACGGGCCAAGCTTGGCCTGCTGCTGGCGCTGCTCCTCGGCCTGATCGCGTTTCTGCCGCTTCGGCTGGCGCTGGGCGCATTCGGCCTAGATCGGATCGGCGTGAGTGCGCGGTCGGTTCAGGGAAGCGTCTGGTTCGGCAAAGCTGCGCAATTGAACATCGGCAATCTGCCTGTCGGTACCGTCAGCGTCGGGCTCTCGCCCGTGCAATTGCTGGTAGGCCGCGCGCGTCTGGACATCTGGAGGAAAGCCGGTGCACCGGACGATATCGAGGGCGCGGTGACGGCGGGGGTCAACCGCATGGGCATAGACGATGTGACCGGCAATATCCCTCTGGGTCCGATTTTCGCGCCCTTGCCCATAAATGCTATCCAGTTCAGTGACGTCAGCGCCTATTTCGCGAACGGCGCGTGCGGACACGCCGAAGGGCGCGTGAGAGTCTATATCGGTGGCGAATTGCCGGGCCTCAACCTCAGTCAGGGACTGACGGGCGAGGTCCGCTGCGACGGCGAGGCCGTTCTCTTGCCTCTTGTTAGCCAGTCCGGCCTCGAAAAGTTCAATCTGCGCATCATGGCAAATGGTCGTTACACCACTGAAATGCTTGTGCAGAGCAGCGATCCTGCGCTCGGACAGGGCTTAGACCCAGTCGGGTTTCGCCGGGCCGGGAATGGCTACACTCTGAGGATCGACGGCACACTGTGACGCCGGCGATTACGGCGGGGCTCGGTGCAGTCGCGGGCGCAATCATCGGCAGCTTTCTCGCGACATTGATCCTGCGGTGGCCGGAGGGCCGGTCGGTGGCCTCCGGCCGGTCCGTCTGCGATCATTGCGGAACGGTTCTCGGTCCCCTCGACCTTGTCCCCTTGGCGAGTTTCCTGGCTCGGCGCGGACGTTGTGCGCACTGCAGCGGCAGGATCTATGGCCTTCATTTCTCGGTGGAACTTGCCTGCGCAGTCATTGGCGGGATCGCATTAGGGCAGGCGTCAGGACTGGAAGGCGCCGGATGGGCCGTGCTGGGCTGGGGTTTGTTGACGTTGGCGATTTTGGACTGGCGGCATTTCTGGCTGCCCGATGCACTGACCCTGCCGCTTATCTTCCTCGGAATGACATTGGGCATGTGGACCACCGATGTTTCGCTGCTGGATCGCGCAATAGGCGCCGCAGGTGGCTACGGCACTTTACTGGTCGTGTCCTTGGCCTATCGCGCGTGGCGCGGCCGCGAGGGACTGGGATTGGGCGATGCCAAATTGCTGGGCGCGATCGGCGCTTGGCTAGGGTGGCAGGCGCTGCCGTTCGTGCTGCTGATCGCGAGCCTATCGGCGTTGCTGGTCGTAGGCATCGGTTTCGTGCGAGGCGCGAAGTTGGATGCGAAAACCCAAATTCCGCTCGGCACGTTCCTGTGCATTGCTGCCGTTCCGGGATGGCTGTTGATGCTGATCTTGATGAATCATGGTGCCGGCTGACCGGCACATACTTTAAGAGCCGTTCCGTATCTGACCTGCTAGGTTGATGATTTGGGCCATGCGGCCCTCCAGGCGGATATCCACACCCCGGCCGTTTCCCTTTGGGATCAGGATCAAGGTGTCGATCAGTGAGCGGATCGCGGCGATCGCCTGCGCACGCGCGGGGCCGTCGTCTGCCAAAGCGACGTCGAGCTCATTCACGTAGGCGCGGTATCGATCACCGAGATCCGGCGATGCTTCGATCAGCTGGCCGGTCGCTAAACCGTCCAGCTGCAGTTCCAGAGCTTGCAGCTCATGGCGCGCGTCGCGCAGCCGATCCTTGACCTCCGCGAATTCGCCAGCGCCTTCCGCGATCGCGTCGATAAGTCGGCCGACGCGTGCTCGCGCCTTGGCTAGCTTCGCTTCCAGCGGCTGCCTGGTGGAGGACGCCTCCGCGAGACGCCGCGCCATGCCGGCGTTGTAATGTTCGATGAAATGCGCGACCGCGTTCGTGTCGAGCATTGTGGCCTTGAGCTGGCCCAAGACGCGGCGCTCAAATTCACGCGTCGAGATCGTCCTGGTGTTGGTGCAGCCCAAACGGCTCTTGCAGTTGGAGCAGCCCCACTTTTCGGTGCTGACCACGATCCAGTTGCCCGAGCAGATGCCGCACTTGCCAAGACCCGACAGGAGCCGCTTGGGTTTGCGCTGCCTTGATGCAATCACGCCATCGAAAGCGGCGTAGCGTCGTTCGACGGCTTCCCAATCTGAATCGCTGACGATCCGCAAATGGGGGACATCGACCGATCGCCATTCGCTCGGCGGATTGGGCCTCACGACGCGGCGGCGTGTCTTATGATGATACACCCGCTTGGTGCGGTTGTAGATCATCACGCCTCGGTAGAGGTTGTTTCGCAGGATGCCGTTTGCGCGGACGCGATCGCCATGCAGCGCCGTGACGCGCCATTTGCTTCCCGAGGGGCCCGGCACGCCTTCCTCGTTCAACCGCTTGACGATCGCGTAGGCGGAGACGCCGGCGAGCACCTCGGCGAAGATGCGGCGAACGATGTTGGCTTGCTCTTCGTCGATCTCAAGGATGCCGCGGATGATCTCTCCATCGGCGTCAATCGGCTTCACGACCCGGTAGCCGTATGCCCGCCCGCCGGCGTTCAAGCCGCGGCTATGCTGCGAACGCTGCCCACGCCGCACGCGGTCCGCCAAGTCCTTCAGGAACCTAGCATCCATCAGGCCCTTGATGGCGCCGGTGATGTCGTCGACAACGCCATCGGCAAGCGTGAACAGCCGCGCACCATGATATTCAAGATGCTCCCGCACCGCATGCGCGTCGCCGGCGTGCCGCGCGATCCGGTCCGTCGCTTCGGCGAGCACCTGGTCGATATCGCCGCGCTCGATCCGGGCCAGCATGGCATTAAGGCCCGGCCTCTGCAGCTCCCCTATGCCGGCACGACCGCTTATCTCATCGTCGCTGAAGATATCGACGACGGGCCACGCATCACGCTCGGCCCGCTCGTGCAGAATGGCTAGTTGATCTGCCGTGGATCGGGGGTTCTGAAGGTCGCTGGAGTAGCGGGCGTACAAAATTGTTCGCATCGGCTCAGGCTCCCGCGCGCCTGGGCGATGTCGCGGTCGACCATGATGTCGGCGAGCGCCTCCACGATCTTTGCCAAAGCTGGGTCGAGCCTTTCGTGTTTAGCCATTGCTTACTCCTGCTGTTCGTGTGGACGGCACCGCGCAACACCGGGCCGACAAGTGGCAGTTCAGTCGTTCTCGGGCGGTCCATTACTGCGCAGGCCCTCCGAGCAGAGCGGACGAGACGAAGAGCTGGTGCGCGCGTTCTTCGATCAACTCGGCGCGCTTCAGCTCCGTTACGTACCGAATGAATGCGCCGCCCTTGGCGGACATCGATGCGGCGTGGGCGAGCTGGGCGCGGGACATTCCCTGATGCGCGAAAATTAACGGGAGAAGTCGGCCGGCGGCGCCAATGCGGTTCGCCCACCATTCCACCAAGGCGCGCCCCGGTCTCGGTAGCTCGGGTACGTCAGCGCCCGCAGCGACGACGCCAGCCTCCGTCGCAAACCAGCAACGATCGCTCTGCTCAATGAGATTGGCGTCGCAATATCGCTTGCGCTGCCGGATCCATGCCCCGCCTCTCCGCGATCGGCCAGCGCGTGCTGCCCAGGCGGCTTCGGTCAGGCCCGCGGGATAGATCGACGCTAGAACGCCAAGGGACCGATATTCGCGTTCGGGGGCGGCACCCGTCGCTGGTGGCGCCGCCCCCTGCGCTTCCGCTTCGGCGAGGGGGAGGCGAAGCGGGGCGGTCTCGGACGCGTTACCTGTTCCGCTGTCGACGCTCAGCGGTCTGCCGTTGCGGATCGCATCGACCATCTCTTCGATTGCGGCGAGCCCTGCTGAGTAGCGGTCGCATTCCGAATCGATGCCCCGCAGGTGCTCGAGCTCTGCAGTCGCTTCGGCCAACTGCGCCTCCAGCGCCGCAATCCGTCGGTCACGCTCGACGATCATCGTTCCAACGAGGCTACCCTTTTCGCGCGCCGCCTTTGGATCGTCAGGAATCGTATCGTCGGGCAGGTCTGCAGATACAGGCGCGAGCGCCTGGCGCAGTTCATCGACCAGAGCGCTCGACACCGCGATCGGCGCCGGCGGCGCGTCGCCATGGCGCGGCGTACGCGAGCTGTCGAAGGTTGCGTTCTCCGGAAAGGCATGCCGCTCGAGCGTCGCCTTCAGCGGATCCCAGACAAAGCCGGTGCCGGTCGGCAATCCTGCGAGTTCGCCCTCGATGCGCGCGATGTCGCCGGCGTTAGCGGCCAGTTGGTCGCGCATTGCTTTTCGGTCGGCCGTGCCGGTCTGGCGCATGGCGATTACCACCGACGCCATGCCGGCCGCCGACTTGTCGATGCGGCTCAGGCGCTGAGCCGCCATCATAAGGCGGATGCCATTGCCGAGGCCCTGCTCGGCCAGGCGCAGCACCGACCTGAACGCGCCGCCGCCGCCGCCCTGCGGCACCCATGACTGCGCCTCGTCCAGGCCGAGGTGCAATGCGCCGACATTGTGCAGGAACACGGCGTCGGCGAATGCCTCCACCCATTCCAGCTGCTCGTGAGACTTCCACTGGCTGACGTCGAATATCGCCGGTATGTTCCTGGTGACAAACAAACGGCCGAGTTTGTCGCCGTCCGCAGGGGACATAGGAATATGCGCCCGCTTGCCACCGAAGATGATGAAGTCGAGGCCGGGGTTCTGGCCGTCTGCAGAGAGCGTAAGCCCCCAATGGTTGCCGAGCTTGTCGACAGCGCCGACGCGCCGATCGGCGCGGCGTAAGCGCTCGAGGAACCCGCGCTGCTGATAGGTCTTGCCAGCGCGCGTGGTGCCGAGGAGGAGCAGGTGCCCCTCCTCTAGCATTTCAAGAGTGATGGGGTGGCTGTTCACGGGCGAACCGCCCCTCTGTGGCTACAGCCGATGTCCCCTCGCACAGCACATCGCGGGCAGGGCTCGCGATCGAGCGGTTGGAAGTCGTCCGGTAGCGGTAGCGACGCTGCTACGGTGTGGCGGGCGGCTCTCTCTTCCCGCGCTAACTGGAAATTGTTGGCAACGGCGCGTGGCAGCGGCTCATCCGCAAGCAAGGCTTCGACCCGGGCAATCGTCAATGGCGTAGGCCGCTGCGCGATCGCGACCTGGCTCAGCCATTTGCGAGGATCCGAGGACAGGCGCCGGGCCAGCCAATGAACCGAGACGCCTCGCTCCTTCGCGCCCTGCTCAATTGCGGCCACGATGTCAGCGCCGGTTACGAGCGTCGTCATGCATCGACCTTCCCGCGGAATCGCTCCAGGAGCTGCACCCACGCGGCGTCGTCGGCCGCGCTGGTGTCGGGCTTCACTTTTCGGAAGTTGATGGCAGGCCAGTGCTGGCTGCTGGGCTTCTCGCTGAAATGAAGGAAGCGGCCCTCCCAACAGATATCGGTGACGCGCAGAAGATCATTTATCTTCGGATTGTTGCCTGGATCGCTCGGCCAATCCTCGGAAATGCAGATCGCCAGATCGCCTGGCTGCCAATCCTCCCTGGATCGGCGTACGGAGAGCAGCATCATGATGACCACGAAGTCAGTGAAGTTCACGCGCTTGCCTCCTCGTTCTGGCTTTCTGGCTTTCTGGCTTTGCTCGTCGGGGGATCGAAGCGGAGCATCGGGTGGACCCATGCCTTGGCGCGCTTCAGGGCGCGGGCGACGGGCGCGACCAACTCCACGACCTTTAGCTTGTCCCACGTGCGGAAGGAGGCGGCGTCTACGAAGGGCTGCGCATAAGCCAGACGCTGCGCTCTCGGCAGCAACTCGACCATGTCTTCGGTAGGCTCAACCAGTTCCCGAAGCTTTGCGTCGCTTGCGTAGCCTGTCTGTTCGGCCAGTAGATCGTGGAGCGGGACGCGGTAGCCGTCCGCGTTCGCGGAGCGAACCAGCGACAAGCCGGCGACGACCGCGGCGACGGTGTTTCGGAAATATGCGCCTGCGGCCTTGTACTGCCTGAAGGCGGAAACGAGATCCTCTTCCTTCATCGATGCGTGCTCGCGCACCGTTTCGACTGCACGTTTCCACGCGGCGTTCGCCTCGGTCTGGCCGAGCAGAGTAGCGGCCGCGACGCCCGGCACGTTCTCCCGGTCGTGAACCAGGGCGCTGCAGCCGAGCTCGTGCGCCATGCCGCCCCGCAACTCGCGGCGCGCCATGCTCCAGATCAGGTAATCGTTGGCGAGCGTCCCGTTCTCGTCGGCGTTGAACAATAGCGCCGCGCGCAGCATCTGCCGCCGTACCGAGCGCATCGCCTGGATGCCGTCCTGCGTGAGGCCATGATCCAGCTTGATTGCGGCATCGGCCCTTTGCCGTTCCAGGAAGTGATAGGTGCTGTCGATCGCCTTGCCGCCCTGCACCGGGCCGGGACGCAGGGCCTGTTCTGCTGCGCGAGCGTCGACTTTAGGGATCGGCCCCGCAGAGGCTGCGCGGGAGGGTGCCTTGCGGCCTTCAGCTGCGCGCTTCGTCTTTCTGCTGGCCCACCACCAGCGTATCTCGAGTTCGCCGTCCGGTTCGACGATGAGGGTGCCGAATATATCGCCAT
The DNA here is from genome assembly GCF_033795625.1 of Sphingobium sp. Lineage (GTDB taxonomy): Bacteria > Pseudomonadota > Alphaproteobacteria > Sphingomonadales > Sphingomonadaceae > Sphingobium. The sequence continues at coordinate 147,075 of NZ_JARYGI010000004.1, forward strand.
CCGGTAGGATCAGGTGCTGGCGGGCTTCTAGGGCGGCGAGTTCTTCCTCCATCGGCTCATAGTCGGCATCGATGGTCGCGATCGCGGCGACGCGCGCGGGGGTGTCCGGATCTTCCAGCAGCTTTTCGGCCTTCGCCTCAAGCTCGGCCATCCTTTCGCGGAGATCCTCCATGCGGCGACCGTCGGCGTCCGATCGCGGCTTCAGCTGTGGCGAGATCTCGAGATCCTTCGCCACGCCGCCGAACTCACGGTCGGCCGGGTACTCGGTCGCGAAGCGAAGATCGCGACCGGATTGGCGGCGCAGCTGCTGCCGCATCGCTTCCAGCTTCGCCTCGGCAAGCTGGACGAGGACGCCATCGTCGACGACGCGGCCGCGCTCCTCGCTATCCTCCGCGAACAGATCCAGCTCGTAGCGTCCGCCGGCGTCTCGATAGGTTTGCTCGCCAATGAAACGCAGCAGCTTGCGTTGTTCGCCGTCGCCAACCTTCAGCATCCGACGGATGACTTCGGGACTACGCGCGAAGGCGGAACCGGGCAGGCGCTGCAGCTGCTCGTACACGTGACGCTGCAGGGCATGATCTTCGGTCGCGGCGAAGGCTTTTGCCTGCGCCTGATCGATCAGCCCGTCTTCGAGCGCATTGAAAACGATCGGTTCCAGATTGCCCAGGCGGGCCCAGCGCTGGACGGTCGGGACCGTCTGCCCATTGGTTTCCGCGATCTCCTGGATCGTGCGGCCGCGCTCATGGGCGCGATACACGGCGGCAAAGACTTCGTAAGGGCGCAGCTCTACGCGGACGAGGTTTTCCGCCAGCGACATTTCGACCAGCTGCGCCTCGCTCATGCCCTCGCGGACGATGACCTCGATGGGATGATCGGCGGGGATGCGACCCTGCTCTATCAGCAGCTTGAAGGCGCGGTACCGGCGGCCGCCGGCAAACGCTCCGTAGATCGTCGGCTGTCCCTTGGCGGCGGGCATCGGGTGCACCACCAGCGGGTAAAGCTGTCCTCTTGCGAGGAGCGATTCCGCCATGCCCTGAATGGAGTTGGCGTCGGCGCGGTTCTGGCGAACATTATAGGGCGAAACACATAGCTCGCCGATCGTCATCGTTCTAAAGGACATGGACGTTCTCCGGCTGATGGAGGGCGCCCGCGCCGCCAGCCCCCTGGCGACGCGGGATCGGTCTGCCGGCCGTCAGCCTGGCCGGGCGTACGATGGGGTTCGCTTTCATGACGTGGCGAGAGCCAACTTAGCCGGTTTGAAGGTGCCACCATCGCGAAGCCGCAGCAGTTCGTCAGCGGCGGCGGCTCGCCAATTCTCAGGATGGCTGATCGCAAAGGGGATCAGGAAATGCAGCGCTGCGGCAACTTCACCTTCGTAGCGTTCCGGCACCTCGACGCCGACCTGGCGCAATGCCAGGTATATGACGCAAAGCTCGTGCGGGGGCTGGCCGAGCACCTCGGCAAGCGCGCGTGGAACATGGTCGGGATAACGTTCACCCATGGTCCTGCTCCAGCTGCGCGTCGATCGACACCAAGTCCCGGATCAGGTTGCGCAAGCCTTCGCGCGTCAGCGTCACGGCGACGGCTTCGTCCGTTGGATTGTTCTCATTGCCGCCGACGAAGTTCAGGACGGCGCCGCCCAGCTCAGGTGCTTCAGCCCAGCCCATGGCTAGGCCCGCGCAAATGGTCGTCAGGCGAAAAGCACATGGCATGAACGGATCGGGGAACCACCCCTTGCCATCGCAGGAAATGAGTAATGGGGGTGGCATCGGCGGAAACGCACGGCGCTCAGGCTCCGACGCCTCGACGACTTTCATGAAAGCCATTACTCGATCCCCAGCGCGGCTTTGTACGTCTCGAGGAGCGCTTCGGATTCCTGGCGGACGTGGTTCTCCATCTTGCGCAGGCGGATGATCGCGCGCATCGTCTTGACGTCGAAGCCAGTGGCTTTCCCCTCGCCGTAGACATCCTTGATGTCATCGGCGAGGCCCTTCTTCTCTTCCTCGAGCCGCTCGATACGCTCGATCAGGAGGCGCAGTTGGTCGGCCGCGACGTTGCCTTCGCTCACGACCAGGCCCCGATTATTTCTTTGGCCACCCAGAGGATGCCGACGAGGGCGCTGCCCAATCCGATGCCGACCAGCGTTCCGACCGGGTCGGTCTCGGGGCTGTAGTATTTAGGCGGGGACATGGGCGTCGTGCGCCGGCGGTTGCGATCATCCAGCATCATGCCGCTACCTCCGTCAATTCGAGCGGCGCGCAGGCGGAGCAGACATCGGGGCCGGCCCAGGAGCAAAGCGGTTCGCAGGCGTCGAGTGCGCTACAGCCGCATGTCATGCAGATGCGCGGCGGCTCGACGGGTGGGCCGTAGCTCCTGAAGTCAACGAGCTGGCTCAGCACCAAGCTATCGAATGGCACTACGCAGGATAACGTATGTATTACATCGGGGCTGATCGCCGCGATGTCCTGCTCTAGACGTTCTACCCACGCGCGACGATCGATCTCACCCAGGCGGGGGGCAGTCGATATGCTGGCGGCGACATCGTCGATCGACATGCCGGCTGCGACGCGTCGCCGGGCGAGGTAGGTACCTGGGCTCATCATTCCGATATCTCCGGGCAGCAGAAAAGCCTTCCCGGCGACGCATCATTGCGGCGGGTTGGCGCGAATTAGGCAGGGGCTGAAAGGCGCGGGGGTTGCGCAGCCGATCAGGGCGGCGCGCGCGGCATGCGTACTAGCATCGGCAAGACGCCTTCGATCTTTTGATGCAGCTCCAGCACTTCGCGATGGGCCTCAAGACGATCGCCATCGTCGGCGTCAGGTAGGGCGAGCCTAATCAGCGCAGCTTGAGCCTCTCCCGCTTCGTGCGCAATTTCGCCGGTTTGGCGGAGCAACTCGAACTGATCCGGGAAGCTGTTGGCCACAGCCACTTTAACCAGGAGACCATAAGCGTCGTAAAGCGGACGGCCTTTGCCGCCGTGGACCTGGTACGCAATGTCAAGGTCGATAGCCGCCTTGAGATTGATTTCTTCGTCGGAGTCATCGTCGCCCCATCTGCGGACGGTGCGCGCAGTCTTTCCAACCAGTTCCGCCATTGCTTTCCAGCCACCAGGGATCTGGCCAGCTATGCGCGCCATGGCGTCATCAATGCTTCCGGGCGCGCGCGGCTTCGTCATTCGCCGGCACCGCAGGTCGCGCTGCGGATAGCTCCTGCGCCCGGCCAGGCGTCGAGAGAGCCAGGACGGCCGGCGCGCCCTAGAAGGTGAACCGGCGCCAGCGTGCAGAGGGGGTTACTGGCGCCGGTGCTCCCACGCGCACCGTGGGGAACAAGTATGACAATCGCGACAAAATCTCGCACCGATTGACGGAGACGGGCCGCCGTTGCGCGGATAGCAGCGTGCCGCAGGATCAGGGCAGGGGGACAGAGTGGCGCGATCATGCGCGGACGCCTTCGAGGCGATCGTTATCAGAAGGAGCGTCTGTACCCGGAGGGGCAACGTTTTCCTTGATGCCAAGTGCCACTGCGATGCGGTGAGACTCTCCGCGCCGGCATGGCCGGTCGCCTGCAAGAACGGATTGCACGAGGCTGATCGAGAAGCCGCGTACGCGGGCCCACTCGCTGATGTTGGTGCCGGACGCAGCGAACCGCTCCCGCACGGCATGAGCGCGGGATCTAAGACTATCTGCAGGTGTGACTCCGACCCCCGACATGTGCAATGTGCCAAATTGTTGTAACCGGGGACATTGGTGCACCAATAGTGGTGATTCGTCAAGACTTGAACACCGATTTTGGTGATTGGACAGCGCGACTGCGTGAAAGCAGACGTTTGCTGGGCCTGAAGCAATCCGAAATGGCTGCTTTAGGAAACGTCAGCCTTAATACACAGAACCGATATGAGGGCGGCACGATGCCTTCGGTCGAGTATCTTCTGCGAATCGGCGCAGCAGGGGCGGACTGGTACTGGATCGTCACAGGGCAGCGTATTGCCGACGCGCTTGGCCCAGACGAAAGCCGGGTTGTCGACCTGTTCAAAGCAGCCAGCCATGAGGCGAGGTCCGCCGTTCTGGCGGTTCTGCAGTGCATGGTATCCACCACCCATGCAGGTCCTGCGGGCACCCCCGGCGATGTCATGTAACAACCGATTGCAACAAAGCGCCACCTGTGACAGCTAGCCCCTCACATCGGGGGGTGACGGCATGAAAGTTGAAGAGATCGAGATATTCGCGGGTAAGCCGGACTTTGGCTTCACTCCCATTCGCCGGCTGGAGGTGAAATGCGAGGCCTCCAACGCATTGATGCCTGCGCCCACGATTGAGGAGGCAAATGGCCGACTACGCGCACTGGCTGCAAAGGTCGGCGCAAATGCAATTACAGAGGTCGAATATAATAGCGGCGTCAGCTTCACGTCCTGGAAGAGCCTGAAGGCCAGCGGCTTGGCCGGCATTAAACTGTCCGACGATGCCACTTGTGATGTCTGCGCGGAGACCATCAAGCGCGCCGCGACGAAATGTCGCTATTGCGGTACGGATCGTACGCCTATGGCCGCGGAGCCAATGGTTCCCGCGCAGACAGGAATCGGTCACGTCCACCAGGACGCCCAGGAGCCGCTGCGGGACAATAACAATCCCGCCATAATCATCGGCCTGTGCGTCTTCGCGCTGTTCATTTTCATGATGATCATCGGGAGCGCGTAAATGCCGCTCGTTGAAGAGGGCAGGGCATGGATCACGCCGCTGACCTTTAATGCCGGCCTACTCGTGAGATTTCTTCCACACGCGTCCTGATCTCAGGAGCATAGCTAGCTTTCTTTAGGGTTTCCCCTTATGTTCCTCCTTCGGGAGGCAACCCATCTTTATATGAACGAGCTCGTACGCCTGTCGCCAATCATGGTGAGCCGGAAGCTGCAGGTGCTTGCCTTCATCCAGCAATATTATCTGGCACATGGCGTGGGCCCCAGCCTGGGCGAGATTTCCGCGGCGGTCAGTTGCGGCCGCACCCGCGCCCATGCCGCGGTGCGTCAGCTGCACAAGGAAGGGCGCATTCATCGCACGCCTGGTCAGCACCGCGGCATCCGGCCGATCAGCGTCCGTGAGGAAGCCATACGCGTGCTGGTCGACGAGGGCTGGACGGTCAATCTCGGCCGCTTTCAGCTGATCGCGATGCTCGACCTGCCAGAGGGAACAAATACGAGTCTGCCGCTGCCCCCCGAACTGGATCATATCCCCTCCATCGAGAACTCTGATCGCGGGAATGGGGCAAGCATAGATGGGGCAAAGAGGCGCGGAACCGGCGAGTAAGACCGCCAGCTGGTCAACAAAGCCGAAGCAGGTCCGGCAAAGCGCCGTCGCCAAGCAGCGGGCCAAGGATCAGGCAGCGACCGCGCTCCGTAATAGGGACGCCTGGGCAAAGCGCCATCCCGAGAAGGCCGCGGCCGAGCGCCTGCTTCGCATCGAGCGCGTCAAGGCTATGCGCCAATGGGGGCACAAGAACAACGGCACGCCCGCCACGCATGCCCATGCCACGCGCGTCGGCGCACTGGCTCGTTTGCACCAGTCCGGCGCGATCGATGACGATCAGCTGGCGTCCAGCGCCGAGATCGCGATCGTCGCCGTCCGGATCGGCGCGGACGTCGCCGTGCGCACGGCGCGACTGGAAGCGGGCGTCGACATGTCACGGCACGGCGACGCCTTCTGGGAAGCGCTGGGCGCGGTGCGAGCGGAAGTGGCCTATACGCGCTGGCGCGCACAGCTGCGCGGATGCGCAGCGCCTGTGCTGGACATGATCGTCGGCGACAGCGGCGTGACCGTGGTGGCGAAGCAATATCGGATGCACGTCCGCAAAGCGAAGGCGATGCTGGTCGAGGCGCTGGATATGTGGCCGCGATATCATGCAGAGGCGCGGAAGGAGATCGATCCCGCGACCTTGCTGGCTGCGCAGGCCGGGATCCTGTAGCTCGCCTCCTGCGATTTCCTCCCTGTATATACAATTTGCTATTGCGTTATGCGCTCAGATTGTATATACAATCTGCATGGACATCGAATACGACACCAACAAGGACGCCGCCAACCGCGAAAAGCATGGCGTATCGCTTTCCTTCGGTGCCGAGGTGTTCGGCGACGTCGACCATGTGATCGTATCCTCGAGCCGCCCGATAGACGGCGAGGATCGCTTCAAGGTGATTGGCGAAGTCAGCGGCCGCCTTTGGACGGCTGTTTACGTGCAACGCGAAGCGGCGACCCGCTTCATATCCGTGAGGAAGAGCAATGACGGTGAACAAAGATACTACCGTGGCAATTCCGGCTGATCCTAATGACCCGGAAGATTTCGACGTCAGTGTCGCGGCCCTGGAACAGGGATTGGCGGAGCGCGAGGAGCGGCGGCGACTGCGAGGGGCGCAGAAGGCGCCCATCAAGGAGCTAGTCTCGATCCGGCTGGATGCCGACGTGGTCGAGGCATTGCGGGCGAGCGGCACAGGCTGGCAGGGACGTGTGAACAGCATCCTGCGTAAAAAGCTGCTCGACGCCGCCTGATTTCCTTCGGGTTTCCGGACCCGGTACAAATTCGAGACTGGCGAAATGGCCACCTAACGTGCCAATTCGACCCCGCAATAATTGCGTCTGTCCCCCGAAGACCCCGCCTCTCCCCCGTGGAGGCGGGGTTTTCCCTTTTTGGGAGATCCGCCTTGGCCAAACCGTCCATCGCCGATCAGCTGGAGCGCGCGAGCGATGATCTGGATCAAGTGATCTGCAGCGCACGCCTTGGCGTCCGCAATGCTCGCCAATTCGATGATCTGGAAGAGCAGGCGCAGGGGATCGCCGCGAAGATCGTGGCCGCATTTCGTGGCGAGCAAGCACCGCAGGCAAAGCCTCTCCGCATGGACATCGTTCCAGACGGCAAGAGCAGCGCCTGGTACTGAACGGAGATATCGATGGCGCTGATCAACTTGGACGAGCTTTCCAAAGTCATGGCCGGCAGCGGCGATGATCAGGTGCGAGTCAGCAAGCGATGGCTGCAGGCAGCATGGTGCGAATTGACCAGCGGTCGCGAGAACCCGATCATCAAGCAGCAGCTTGACTATGCTCCTCCACGGCAAACACGATAATGGCGCGCCGCAAGTCGCCGGCGCAGCGTGCGCCGCAGACGCTCCAGGCCGCGACGGTGCTGCTGAACCGCTTTGCCGAGCTTGATGCGGCGTTTGCCGTCATCGAGGAGGAGCGCACGGCCGGCCTCGCGACCATCAATGCCACGGCCGACGCCGCGGTAGTGCCGATCGTTGCCGAGCTTAAGGACATCCAGAAGCAGCTGGAACCATGGTGGGCAGCATCCGTCGATGCTCTGACCGGCGGCAAACGCAAATCGATCGAGCTTGGCGGTTGCCTGATCGGCAATCGCACCAATCCGCCCAAGGTCATGTTCGAGCACGGCAAGGACAAGGAGGCGGTGATAGCGCTGCTGAAGGCGAAGCTCCCCGAGCTGCTGCGCATCACTACGACCTTGGACAAGCCCGCCATCCTGAAGAAGCTGGATGCCGAAGCCGAGGCTTTGGCGGCGACACCAGGGGACGCCGAGACCAAGCCTGTACGCGTGCTCCACGACCTGGGCTTCGGTGCCAAGCAGACGGAAGACTTCTTCGTGGAGCGGGTTGCTCAGGGCGGCACCCTCTCGGCGTGACACGCCCTTCCTGAAGGAGACTTCGATGTTCCGTTACTACCTGATGCTCGGCCTGCTGGCCTGCTCCTCGATGCTTGGTGCCTGCCAGTCGGTGCAGGACCAGTGCGCGAGGGCAAGCAACCCGGCCGAATGCGTGAAGGTGGCCGCTGCAGGCGGCGACGTGAACGACTATCTGCTCTACGGCATGGCAGGCTATATGCTCTCCAGCGCATTGAATGGCGGGCAGCGACAGACCGTCATCGTGCAGGATCCGCACTACCGCGGCTATCGCCGACCGATTGCCAGCTATGCCGCGAGCCGTGACTATGTACGTCAGCGCACCGTGACCACCACGACCAGGCGCAGTCCTTTCGGACAGAGCACGTCGACTACCACCGTATCGCGATCAACCTATCGGCCTAGCAGCTATCGGTCGAGCTCCAGCTCCTTCCGCTCGTCCAGACGCTGATGCCAACGCAGCCGCCGCGGTTCCGGCCGCGCGGCTGGAAGGCACCCGAGCCCTGGCTCACCTCCAAGGGCAAGAGCAGGCAGGCGCGCGGCTATGATGCCGTGCACGACGGCCTGCGCAAGCAGGTGCTCATTGAGGAGCCCTACTGTCGGGAGTGCATCCTGAAGGGCGTGGTGCCACCGCGCAGGACGGAGATCGCGGACCACATCAAGCCCAAGGCTGAAGGTGGGCCCAACGAGAGGTGGAACTACCAGGGCCTGTGCGGCCAGCACAGCAAGGCGAAGACGTCGAAGGAGTCGGCGCGGGCGCGCTGGCGGGCGCGGAGCGAGTGACGAAATCGACCCTTTTGCCCCCTCGGGAGTGCCGATCGGCGCGTCGAAGGGGAGGGGGAGGGTCATTTTGGACCGATATGCCGGCTCAGGACCGCTTCGGTGGGGAAATTTCTGCGCGGGCAAATTCAAAAGGTAAAAAGGTGGGGTCCGGATGGCGAGTGGTGGATCTCGGCCGGGTGCCGGCAGAAAGCGAAAAGCACCCGAATTGAAGGTCGTTACCGGCTCCTATCGAGCAGATCGCGACGCGAAGGTGAATGAGGATGTGCCTCTAGGGCCGATGATTGCTCCGCTGCATTTGTCGGAAATTGCGCGTGGTCACTTCGCCACCGTCGCTGGCATCCTTGAAGAGCAAAAGCGCTCCAGCCCACATTATGCGGAGCACGTTGGCCTTCTGGCGCTACGGCTCGAGCAGGTAGCCCGCTTTCAGGCCGTCCTCGACGACGAGGGCGACACCTATGAAACATTCACCGCCACTGGCGGGCGAATGGTTCGGGCTAGACCGGAGGTAGCTATGCTCGACAATGCATTGCGGCATGCCCAATCCCTGTTGGGCGATCTGATGTTGAACCCGTCTGCCGCCCTGAAGATTGCCACCGGCCATAAACAGGAAGCTGGCGACTTCGACGATTTCTGATGCCGTGGACGGCCGAGATTATGCAGGCATTGCGCGGAAATATGCGGCCGATGTTTGCGCCGGCAAGATCCCGGCCGGCTTACAAATCCGGCTGCAATGCCGCAGGTTCCTGGATGAGCTGAAGCTCAGCAAGAGCCGGACAGCAAAGTTTCCCTATGAATTCGACGTCGACGCGGCGGCGCGTCCGTGCCGGTTCATTGAGAAGCTGCCCCACTCCAAGGGCAAATGGGCGCGTAGCAAAGAGCGCCTGGTGCTGCAGCCTTGGCAGGTTTGGATCATCTGCGTCGGCTACGGCTGGCTGCACAAGAGCGGTTCGCGTAAGGGATTTCGACGGTTTCGTCGGCTGTTCCTGGTGGTGCCGCGGAAAAACGGCAAATCGGCCATTGCCGCCGGTCTCGGCCTGTACATGCTGTGCGCCGATAATGAGTTCGGCGCTGAAGTATACTCCGGTGCGACGAACGAGAAGCAAGCATGGGAGGTCTTCAAGCCTGCCCGGCTGATGGTGGATCGCACGCCGGCGCTGAAGCGTCGGTTTGGAATAGAGCTCACCGCGAAGACGATCAGTCGCATCCAGGACGGATCGAAGTTCGAGACGATCGTCGGGGATCCCGGGGACGGGCAGTCGCCCAGTTGCTCTATCCACGACGAATATCATGAGCATGCCGACGACGGCCAGGTCGATACGATGGTCACCGGGATGGGCGCCCGCGACCAGCCCATGCAGCTGCTCATCACGACGGCCGGCGATAATCTGGCTGGCCCCTGTTACGCGCTGATCCAGGAGGAACGGAAAAAGCTCGCGGGCATCGGCCACAATGGTGGGCCGCCGCTCGACGACGAAACGCTATTCGTCGAATATTCGATCGACGATGCCGACGACTGGAAGTCAGAAGTCGCGCTGCGGAAGGCAAATCCGAATGCCGATGTATCGGTGTCGATGGATTTTCTCCGTGCGCGGCAACGCGACGCGATAGCGACGCCTCGCAAAGCCGGCGTTTTCAAGACAAAGCACCTCAACCTCTGGGTGTCGGCAAAAGCCGCCTATTTCGATGTTGAGGCTTGGCGTAAGTGCGCCGACCCGGAGATCCCGGCGAACGCCCGCGAAGCGCTAGCGCTGCCATGGCTGCTCGGACGCCGCGTCATCCTTGGGCTCGATCTGGCGTCGAAGGTCGACATCGCGGCACTGGAATATTTGTTCCTGCCGATCGGCGAGGTGGCAACGAAGGAGGATCCTTACATCCGGATCGGCCGCTACTTCCTGCCAGCGGATACGGTTGCAGAGGTGCCCGCGTACCAAGGATGGGACGCGCAGGATCTGTTGGATGTCACCAGCGGTAACATAGTCGACTATGACGAGATCGAAGCCGCGATCGAGGAGGCCGTAGAGCGCTTCCAGGTCGAGTTCGTGCCTTACGACCCTTTCCAGGCGACGCAGCTGTCGACGCGCCTCGCCAAAAAGGGCGTCCCAGTTATCGAATATCGGCCGACAGTCCTGAATTTCAGCGAGCCGATGAAGCAGCTGGACGCGACCATGCGGGCGCGGCTGATCATTCATGGCGGGGATCCCGTCATGGAATGGGAAATATCGAATGTCGTCGGCGCACCCGACAAAAAGGACAACGTCTACCCCAACAAACCTGATGGGCAGGCGCATCTCAAAATCGACAACCCGGTCGCGCTGATGAGCGCGATCGGTGTCCACATGGGCGAGGAGAAGGAAGAAGTGCCTGAATCGCCCTGGGATGATCCCAATTACAGCATGGTGCCGAGTTGAGGATCGCTTTTGAATTCTCGCGTGACGGTAGCGCCGAGCACCGCTCGCTGGAAAATCCTGCGATCCCGTTGAGCTCCAATAGCGACGAGCTCCTGCAGCTGCTCGGCGTGATGAGCGGGAACAAGGATCTGCCTGTCGTCACGATCGAGACCGCGCTCGAGGTGCCAGCGGTGTTCGATGCTGTCGGCTTCCTGTCGCGCACCCTCGCATCCCTGCCTATCCACGCCTTCCGCAACGCCGACGGTGAAATGAAGCGCTCGGGCGGCGATCTCCAGATGCTGCTGAATGAAGCGCCGAATCCGGAATGGAGCTCCTACGACTGGCGCAAATACATGTGGTGGACTTGTAACGGTTTTGTGCCGGTCACCTATCTCATTATGCCACCTTGGCTTCGAACGCGAGTGGGCTGATGCCGCCCAGATATGAATGT
>NZ_JARYGI010000050.1:0-19162 GCF_033795625.1 Sphingobium sp.
CGCCCCGTCCGGTGAAACGGCATATATGCCCATCACCATAAACCGTCAACTCCCCTTTTCAATTTTATGACAAAAAAACAGAGGGACCAAGGAAACCTATGATATCAGGGGATTTCAGGAGGGCTGCATACTGCAACCCCTCCTCCCTCTCACTCAGGCGTTCTGGATATAGTCGCGCATCGCGGCAGCTTCCGCTTCGATATGGTCGATCCGATATTTTACCAGATCGCCAATCGAGACGAACCCGACCATCCTGCCGCCGTCCACCACCGGCAGATGCCGGATGCGCCGCCGAGTCATCAAGGAAAGCGCCGAAATGACTGGCGTGTCAGAGGAGATCGTGACCGCTGGCGCCGTCATCGCGTTGCCGACCAACCCTTCCAGCATCGAAGGACCTGCGCTTCCCAGTTGATATACGACGTCCCGCTCCGAAAAAATGCCGACCACTTTTCCATCCTGGATCACAGGCACGCAGCCGATTCGCTTCTCCGCCAAGATCGCCACGACGGAAAGAACCGTCGCATCGGGTGTTACTTGGAGGACATCGCTGCCCTTGCTGTTGAGAATCGCGGCTATCGTCATAAATCTCTCCGTTTCGCGGCGCTTTCCGTCCCTTAATGGGCTGAGGGGTTGATGATCCCATGTCCAGTCGCCAAAGGAAAGACATGAAGCGCGGCAAAGCCCTGGATGATCCCGAAATCGCGGCCACTGCGTGGGCGCGTTATCGAAGGTTTATGAAATGGATGGCCCTGATAGCGATCGTTTGCGTCGCAGTGGCCTTGGCCGTGCTTTGGTACTGGACGGGGCCGATGCCGCTTCACATGATCCTAGCCACCTGCGGCGGCGTATTTTGCACCTTCATGCTGGGCACCGGACTGATGGGCCTGCTTTTTCTGTCCAGCGGGACCGGCCATGACGAAGAGGTCGAAGACAGACTCAGAGGGATGATTGATATAGATGAGTGATCGTAAACCGATATTGCGCACCGTCCCAAGACCCGGCGACATCAACGCCAACGGCCATATTTTTGGTGGTTGGGTGTTGAGTCAGATGGACATAGCCGGTGGTATCGTTGCGCACCGGGCCGCCGGGGGAGCCGTGGCGACAGTGGCAATCGAAGCCATGGAGTTCATCGCCCCGATTCTTTTGCAAGACATTGTCTCCGTCTACGCCGTGGTCGAGCGGATCGGCCGTACGTCCATTGCGATCCGCATCGATGTCGTAGCCACACGCGGGCCGATGGAAGAAGAAATACAGGTCACGAGCGGCCTGTTTACGTTCGTGGCGCTCGATGAAAATCATCGCCCGCGGGCAATATCACCGCCCGGCAGATCTGGCTAAGGCACAGGTTCTTCGATCGAGCAAGACGAGGACACGCCATTAGGGCGGCACCTTTCGGCGCCGCCCTTCTTTGTCACTATCGCAAATGTATTACTCGGCTGCTTCGGCCGCCGGGCGAACGCGGCGCGTGCGTTTACGCGGAGTCTCTTCGGTTGCAGCCTCCGCGCCGTCATTATCCCCGCGCGAGATGGCCGGTGGCAGAACCGTCAAATCGAGGCCCGCCGGTTCGTCTTGGCTCACAGCTTCCTCACGCGGGCGACGCTGACGCACCACACGACGTGCACGCGATGCTTCGGCCACTTCCTCAGTCACCACAGGACTCTCATCCTGAGCCGCCTCTACGACTTCAGGCACCGCGGGCGCGGAGCGATCACGCGGCGGGCGCCCGCGACCACGACGCGGCTGCACGCCCTCTTCACGCGGAGCCTCGGCAACCGGTTCATAAGCGGGCGCAGCGGCTTCCACTTCAGCATCTTCGCGAACTGGCTGATGCTGCGGGCGGTCACGCCGGTTGCCGTTGCGGCCATAGTTGTCACGGTTCTGGTCGCGCTGGCCCTCCCGCGGGCCATTATCGCGCTGGCCACCTTCACGCCTTACCTGCTCGCGCTGGTTGTAGTCGCGCTGGCCTTGCTCACGGTTGCCGCCCTCGCGATTGCTGTTGTCGCGATTGCTGTTGTCGCGATTGCCAGACCCATTGCCCTGCGGCGCATAGCCCGGGCGATCTTCAAACTCGCTGTTGCCATCGGCGCTTTCGAAATCGTCGCCATCCGATTCGGGATCCCATGGGCGCTGCTGGCGCTGTTGCTGCTGGATGCCCTGGGCTTCTTCCTGGCGAGCGCGGTTATCGGCCAGCACCCGGAAATAATGGTCGGCGAACTGGAGATAATATTCCGCATTCACGCGGTCCCCGGACAGTTGCGCATCGCGCGCCATGTTCCGGTATTTCTCCAGCAACTGCGCGGCGTTGCCGCGTGAGCGATTATCGATGCGGTTGCCGTTGTCGCCGCCGCCACGGTTTTGTCCGCCGGGACGACCATTATTATTATTGTTCCGGCCACGATTGCGGCGACCGGCCTGACGATTGTTAATCAATGGTGATTCCTAGTATCAAAGTAATCCCTAGAAGCGTCCGCGAACGGATCGCTCGATCCCCTGTTTTCTTTCGATCCGAGCGGTTGATTTCCGACACGCCTAGAATCGCTTAATGTACCGCTCCAGCCTATATGGGCATGGCTGCGCCGGGCCGGGTATCTCCGCCTAGGAGACCCGAACCCCCAGCCTGCCGACAGCGCGAATACCACTGCGCCGTCATGACTTTGGGAGCAGGTATGCCAGTCCCACACGGACCGCGGCTTTCCCTGAGCCCACCTCCTAAACCCTCCAGAAGGGGAAACCAAGGAAAATCGCATTGCAGGAGACTTAAATAGGCTATCTTCGGGTAATTTCCAGGCAGCGATCATGCCCCGCGAGATCACGACGCACAGCGACGTGAAAGCCTGCATCGCGAAAGAGGATGGCGGCGCTTTGGCCCTGATCGAAGCCGATCTCAACGGCGGCAAAGCCTCCTGGCGCGAGCAAAGGGGAGAGTTGAAGCGATATACGTCGATAGTCGTCCAGCCCGTCTTCTCCCGCGAAGAGCGCCATATGGGGCTCATGATGCAGAACGTCCCGGGGAAGCTCTGCCGAAGTGGAGATATAAGGCGGGTTGGAGAGGATGAGGTCGAAAGTCTCGACCACACCCTCCCCCCAGTCGCCCAAGCGGAAATCGGCCCGATCAGCCATATCATTGCGCCGGGCATTGTCGCGCGCGACCTCAAGCGCAGCCGCACACGCGTCGATGCCGAGGCCGGTCGCATCGCGCCATTCATGCAAGGCAGCTAGCAGAAGCGCTCCGGCCCCAGTCCCGAGGTCCAAGACGCGCGTGGGCGCCCTCCGCGCCCTGAAGTAATCGAGTGCCGCTTCGATCAGCGTTTCGGTATCGGGGCGGGGTATCAGCACGTCCGGTGTCACCCGCAAGCTCAGCGTCCAGAAATCGCGCGTGCCGGTGATGTGCGCGACGGGTTCGCCCGACGCACGGCGCGCGACAAGTGCCTCGAAGTTGACAGGCACGCTCAGGTCGCGTTGCTTGAGCAGCAGTTCATTCCGCTCGATCTGGAGCGCGTGAGCGAGAAGCAGTTCGGCGTCGAGGCGCGGGGTAGCACTTCCCGCTGCCAGCTGCGCCGTCGCCAGTCGGAGAGCTTCGGCGACCCCCATGATGGTCAGCGCCGATCGACAGGGGCTGACTGCCTCATCCGGCAGAGTCCAGCTGCGCCAGACGCGCCGCCTCGTCCTCCGCGATCAGGGCGGAGATCACTTCATCGAGTCCCGGTCCCTCCAGTATCTCGGGCAAGCGATGCAGCGTAAGGTTGATGCGGTGATCGGTCACGCGGCCCTGCGGGAAGTTGTAGGTGCGAATCCGCTCCGACCGATCGCCCGATCCGACCATGGCCTTTCGGGCTCCGGCCTGCTCGCTTTGCGTCCGCTCACGCTCCGCTTCATAAAGGCGCGTGCGCAGAATCTTCAGCGCCTTGGCCTTGTTCTTGTGCTGCGACTTCTCGTCCTGTTGCGTCACGACAAGGCCGGTGGGCAAATGCGTAATACGAACCGCGCTGTCAGTGGTGTTGACGTGCTGCCCGCCGGAGCCCGACGCCCGATATACATCGATACGCAGATCGGTGGCTTCGTTGATCTGGATGTCCACGTCCTCCGGCTCAGGCAGCACCGCGACGGTGGCGGCAGAGGTGTGGATGCGGCCGCCGCTCTCTGTCGTCGGTACGCGCTGGACGCGATGAACGCCGCTCTCGAACTTCAGCCTGGCGAACACACCGGTCCCGGTGACGGAAGCTACGACTTCCTTATAGCCGCCCACGTCAGGCGCGTTGGCGGAGATCAGGTCAACCTTCCATCCCTGCTCCTCGGCATATTTGGCATACATGCGAAAAAGGTCGCCGGCGAACAGCGCCGCTTCATCGCCGCCAGTGCCGGCGCGGATTTCAAGCATCGCCGGGCGCGCATCTGCCGAATCCCGGGGGAGAAGCTGCAGGGCCAGCGCCCGCTCGGCCTGCGGGAGTTGCTCTTTCAGTTCCCGGATTTCCTCCTGCGCCATTTCGCGCATCAGGGGGTCGGTATGGGGATCATCGCCGCCCGCCATCGTCTCCAGCGCACTCAGCTCCTGCCGCAGCCGCCGCACATCATGGGCGGCGCGGGCCACTGGCTCCAGTTCGGCATATTGTTTGGAGAGGCGGACGAACTCCTCGGGCGGCAGATCGGGCCGCGCCATATTCGCCTGCACCTCATCGCGCAGCCGCTCGATCTGGGCAATGCGTTCGGGGGAGATCGAGGTCATCGAGCGCCTGTACCCGCGAACGCATCAATGCCTGCAGAACGCACAAGGTCGTGAAGACGCGTTACCTCCTCGATGCTGTTGTCGAGAAGGGGACGAACGTAAAACTCGCCACCGCTTGCTTCTGCATCTCGGACGAACAGAATGGCTTGCGCGCCTCGCTTATTCGCCACTTCAATCTGTCTCTTGGCGTTACCGCGAAAAGCTATCTCACCTGCAATGCCAGCCCGGCGTAGCATGGCAAGGGTTGTAAGTGCTTTATCATTCAGATGCGGCGCGTCCGGGACAACACATATCGTGCGTTCCCGCGCGGGCGCATCGATCAGCATGGCCAGCCTCTCGATCCCTGCAGCCCACCCGACCGCAGGCGTCACCGGCCCGCCCATATTCTCGATCAAGCCATCATAGCGCCCGCCGCCCAGCACCGTGCCCTGCGCGCCCAGCCGATCGGTGACGAATTCAAAGGCGGTATGGCGATAATAATCCAATCCCCGCACGAGCCGCGCATTGCGCTCCCATGCGACGCCAGCGGCATCCAGCCCGGCCGTCACTTTCTCGAAGAAAGCGCGAGCCCCGTCCGTCAAAAAGGCATCGATGTCCGGAGCGCTATCGGCGATCGGCCGGTCGCGCGGGTCCTTACTATCCAAGATGCGCAGCGGATTGCGTGAAAGGCGATCGACGCTATCTTCGGAAAGCTGATCCCGATGCGCTTCGAAATGCGCCACCAGCGCCGCGCGCCAGGCGTCGCGGCTCTCCACATCACCCAAGGTGTTGAGCGTCAGGGTCACGCCTTCGGTGATGCCCAATTCCTTCAGCAACTGGTCTGCCAGGACCAGAAGCTCGACATCCGCGCCCGGTTCCGCCGCGCCGATGATTTCCGCGTCCAGCTGATGAAACTGACGGAATCGGCCCTTTTGCGGGCGCTCATACCGGAAGAGCGGGCCGTGGGTCGCGACCTTGAGCGGCGCATATTGCTGCCAGCCCTCCGTGATGTAGGCGCGAGCTATTCCGGCCGTGAACTCGGGCCGCAACGTCAGGCTGTCGCCGCCGCGATCCTCGAAGGTGTACATTTCCTTGGAAACGACATCGGTGCTCTCGCCCAACGATCGGGCAAAGACGGCCGTGCTTTCAAACACCGGAACTTCGATCCGCTGGAACCCGTACAGGCGGCGAACCCGGTCGAATGTCGCGACCACATGCGCAAAGCGGTCGGCGCTGTCGCCCAGCATGTTCTGCGTGCCACGGATCGGTCGGGGAGTTTCGATTTTCGCCATGGGGATGGGCGTGTAGCGGCATTTTGCGGGGAATGGAACAGGACTGGACGCGCGTAAAATACGGCGGCATGTATCGGCATAATAATCTATGCATTTTCCCTTCCTTTCCGGAGACTTCTCTCATGCGCCGCAGTTTTGCCGCCGTTCTTCTGTTCTCGACCTTGCTTACTGCACCCGCCGCGGCGCAGGACGCCATACGGTCGAAGCCGGTCGCAGCGCCGCTTCCGCAGGAAGCCGGGCCCAAGGACATTCCCTATCCCGGCGGCACCATCGCGCTGGACGTGGACGCCACCGATACCATCCAGCGCATCTTCCGGGTCAAAGAGACGATCCCCGTTGCGCAATCCGGGCCGCTGACCCTGGCGATGCCGGCATGGCTGCCGGGCAATCACGCGCCGCGCGGGCAGATCGAAAAGCTGAGTGGGCTGCGCTTCACGGCCAATGGCAAGGTGCTGCCCTGGACTCGCGATCCGCTGGACGTCTTTTCGTTCAAGATCGACGTGCCCGCAGGCGTGCGCAATGTCGTCGCGGAATTCCAGTTCCTGTCCGCCACCGCCGGAAATCAGGGCCGCGTCGTCGTGACCGAGAACATGCTGAATCTGCAATGGGAGGCCGTCTCACTATATCCCGTGGGCTACTACACCCGGCAAATTCCAGTGAAGGCGACCGTCACCTATCCTGACGGATGGCAGGCGGCGACGGCGCTTCGGGGCAAGAAGACCGGATCGACCGTAGCTTATGAAACCATCGATTATGAAGCACTGGTCGATTCGCCGGTCTTTGCCGGACGCTATTTCAAGGCAGTGGATCTGGGACAGGACGTGACGCTGAACATGGTCGCGGACAATGCTTCCGAGCTGGTGTTCACACCCACCCAGATGGCAAAACACAAGAAGCTGGTCGACGAAGCCGTCGCGCTGTTCGGTGCAAAGCATTTCGATCATTATGATTTCCTGCTGGCGATCACCGACGAGATGGGATCGATCGGGCTGGAGCATCATCGCTCCTCCGAAAATGGTGTCGATCCCGGCTACTTCCCGAAGTGGGACGAAGGCCCCGGCGAACGCAATCTTCTACCGCACGAATTTACGCACAGCTGGGACGGCAAGTTCCGCCGCTCTGAGAAGCTGTGGACGCCGGACTTCAAGACGCCGATGCAGAACAACCTGCTATGGGTCTATGAAGGGCAGACCCAGTTCTGGGGCTATGTTCTTGGCGCACGATCGGGGCTCTACACCAAGGAGCAGACGCTGGACGCCTATGCGCATATCGCTGCAAGGCTGGATACCACTCGCGGGCGTGAGTGGCGGCCGATGGAAGATACCACGCATGATCCGATCATCTCCGCTCGTCGCCCTAAAGGCTGGTCGAGTTGGCAGCGGTCGGAGGACTATTATAACGAGGGCCTGATGATCTGGCTTGAAGCCAATGCGATCATTCGCCAGCAGACGCGCGGCGCAAAGGGGCTGGACGATTTCGCCAAGGCGTTCTTCGGCATCAAGCCGGGCGACTGGGGCCAGGTGACGTACACACGGCAGGACGTCATTGACACGCTCAACAGCGTCGCGCCCTATGATTGGGCAGGCTTTCTGGCGGCGCGAGTCGATCAGCCGACGCGCGAAGTGACCAAGGCGGGCCTGACGATGGGCGGCTATCGGCTGGTCTACGGCGAAAAGCCCGGCGCAACGAGCAAACAGGTGGAAAAGGACCTGAAAGGCGTGGACCAGAGCTTCGGCGCTGGCCTGATCGTCAAGAACGATGGCGAAGTCATGAGCGTCGTATGGGACAGTCCGGCGTTCAAGGCAGGTTTGACCGTAGGGGCAAAGCTTCTGGCCGTGAATGGCAGGGAGTTTTCCGGCGACGGGTTCAAGGAAGCGCTGACCGCAGCGAAGGATCCCAAGCGCCCGGTGGAATTGATCCTGCGGCAGGACAAGAATTTCCGCACTATTAAACTCGATTATTCGGGTGGCTTGCGCTATCCGCGCCTCGAAAAGACAGGAGAGGGTGAGGGCAGCCTCGACAAGTTGCTGCAACCGAAAACATAATCGCCCCTATTATCCATCGTGCAGACAAGGTGAATACATGAACATCGAACTGATCCCCGTGGGTGACGATCCGCCGCACAGCCTTAACGTCGTCATCGAAGTGCCTGTGGGGGGCGAACCGGTAAAATATGAATTCGACAAGGTATCGGGCGCCCTGTTCGTGGACCGTATTCTGCACACCCCGATGCGTTACCCCGCTAATTACGGCTTCGTTCCGCACACCCTTTCGCCCGATGGCGATCCCCTGGACGCGTTGGTGATCGCGCGTTCGCCATTCGTGCCCGGCTGCGTCGTCCGCGCACGTCCGATTGCCGTCCTGAACCTGGAAGACGAAGCAGGCGGCGATGAAAAGCTGGTATGCGTGCCGGTGGACTCGACCTTCCCTTATTATTCGGATGTCGGCGAACGCGCCGATCTGCCCGAGATCATCCTCCAGCAGATCGAGCATTTCTTCACGCACTACAAGGATCTGGAAAAGCAGAAGTGGGTGCGCGTCGGCACCTGGGGCGGCGCGGAAGATGCGCGCCAGATCACCATCGAGGCGATCGAACGCTACAAGGCCGACAAGGCAGCGAAAGCCGCCTGAACTTTGCCAGTGTGCGATGAGGCGTCGCAGCAGTGCTGCGGCGCCTTTTTCGTGCAGCTAGATTACGCGTTCGGCTTCCAACGCCCACACCGATGGATCCTTCGCCGGACGAAACCTCATCCGCAAACGTTCCGAAGCCCTCGCCAGGCGGTCCACCGCGGTCGGCATCTGGGAAGGCGGCAGGGTGAATGGCAACCGGACGAATCGCTCGAACGCGCCATCCAGGCCGAAGCGCGGACCGGGCGCCACCCGCAGCCCTTCGGCCTGAGCCATGGCCGCAAGGGCAGACGCTTCGGGCCGCGGCATTTCAGCCCACAAGCTAAGCCCCCCCGGCGGCACCTCCATTTTCCAATCCGGCAGACGATCAGCGAGCAGCGCCACAAGCCGGTCGCGTGTGTCCCGGATCTCCGCACGCCGCGCGCTGTCAGAACCAGCGCCGCTTTCCAGAAGAGCGGCTACGACCAGCTGTTCGACAATGGGTGTCGCCATGTCGATCGTCGCGCGGACTCGGCCAAGGGCTGCGATCGTCTGTTCGTCCGCCCGCACCCAGCCGATGCGCAATCCGCCCCAATACCGCTTACTCGCCGAGCCCAGGCTGATCACGGTGCCGTCGGTGTCGAATGCCGCAACAGGTGGCACCGCTCCCTCGGCGCTCTGCCCGAACAAGTCGCCCTCCAGCGTCATTTCGGCCATCGTCTCATCGATCACCAGTGGCGTTCGTGTACGAGCTGCCGCTTCCACAAGGGCGCGACGCGTCGGCACGTTCATGTGTCGGCCCGTGGGATTATGATAATCAGCGATGATATAGGCGAAGCGTGGCGCGGTCTGGCGTAGCACGGCCTGTATGGCTTCTATGTCCCAGCCCTGCGCCGGGAGCCCCACTGGGACTGCGCGGCAATTGTTATGGCTGATCGCCGAAAGCGCATTGTGGTAGGTCGGATGATCCACGACGATGCGATCGCCGGGTCCTGCCAAAAGGCGCAAGATCAGAGTGAGGCCATGCTGAGCCCCGCTGGTCACGAGAATCTGCTCGGGCCGCGTGGGGCAACCGCGGCGCACATAATCCGCCGCGATCGCTTCCCGCAGGCGCGGGATGCCCGTCGCCTCATAGCCCAGCCCCGTAAGCCATGCGGGAAGCTGCATCAGCGCTGCTTCGTAGGCCTGCCACACGCCTGCCGGAGCCGGCAGTGCAGCGGCAGTCCAGTTTATAACGTCCGCCTCCTCGGCGTCCGTGTTCGTCAAGGAGCTAGCGTCTCGTCCATTCGGAACGCGCGTTACTGTGCCCGAGCCCTGCCGGCTGAGCAGATAACCTTCATCTCGCAACTGGTTGAAGGCCGCCGCGACGGTCGTCCGACTGATGCCGAGCGCAAGTGCCAACTCCCGCTCGCCTGGCACACGCACACCCAGGGGTACCCGCCCGTCCATTATCAGCAGCTTCAATGCCCGTGCCAACTGACGATAGGCTGGATCCCCCGCCACGGCATTGCGCCACCGCCCTAGATGGCGGACGAGCGAAGTTGCTCCAAGAGTCGAATTGAAGGGCGATGTCATAATGCCAAGAAATCACAAGTGGCCCTAACATTCAATGCCACAACGCGTCATTGGCATGGATCATGATGATGACGCGGCGCTTTTTTCAACTGGTATGGGGATTGATCCTCTACGGCTTTTCCATGGCGATGATGCTCCGAGCGAACCTCGGGCTGGACCCATGGGATGTCCTTCATCAGGGCATCGCGCCGGTGTTGGGACTGAGCTTCGGCATGACGGTCAACCTTGTGGGGCTGATTGTCTTGCTGCTCTGGATTCCAATGCGGCAACGGCCGGGGATCGGAACGGTCCTTAATATCGTGGTCATCGGAACTGCGGTGGATCTTTCGCTGATGATCCTCCCCACGCCCCTCGGCTATCCCGAGCGATTCTTTTTTCTAACGGCAGGAATCGTGCTGAACGGCATCGCGGGCGGCGCATATATAGGTGCGGGCCTAGGTCCTGGTCCTCGCGATGGGCTGATGACCGGAATTTGCGGGCGGACGGGCTGGCCAGTCAAGATTGTACGGACGGCCATTGAGCTGACGGTGCTGGCAACAGGGTGGCTGCTAGGCGGAACGGTGGGCGTGGGGACCGTGCTCTATGCCGCCAGCATCGGCTGGATCGTCCACCATGCGTTGCCTTGGTTTCAACTGACGCCAAAAGCAAAAGATCGAACTTCAGTTACCGCAACCTCCTGAAATCTCTAGGTTACTACGAGGCCCCCTGACCGGTTGGCGCACCGCGCCAGCCGGTCCTTTTTTACTGGCTTCAGCTTTACTGGCTTCAGCTGCCGTTAGGTCCTGGACCTGAAGCACCGCCCATAGCGCCGCCCGCGCCTACGGCACCGATATTGCCGAAGATCTCATTGAACAGGCTGCGGTTGCGGCCAAGGGTCGGCGTCTTGTCACCGCTTGGAGAAATGCGCGCAACTTGTTCAAGCCCGGTACGGTCGACCGCCGCGACATTGCCGGCAGGATCGAAGCGTACCCGCAACACGGTCTGCGCAGAAGGACGTGGCGAAGCGAAGGCGAGCTGCCGCATGTCCCGCGAGACATAGTACCAGTCTGCTTCCCCGAACTGAGACGTAAACGTGGGACGGCCAAGCGTCGCTTCCACGGACGCGCGATTGTCGATGCCCGGCTGCACGGAATCTACCAGAAGCTTATCAACCTGATACCCTTGATGCGTGCGGATCCGCGCGCAACCAGACGCACCGATGGTCAGCGCCAAAGCTCCGATCATCAGCGGAACGCGGCTCCGGAAACGTACGGGGCCGGATCGGGGATCACGCATGATATTCTCCTGGCGGCAATGTGCCGCGAAACAGCATCTAGAGCGGCAAGACAATTGCCGATGTTTGGCCATTGCATTGCGCGGGTCGGCAATCAATATGGAAATGCGCACCAGCAAACAAGGCCCCTGCGACAGGCAGTAGGCAGGACCGCTGGGGCATCCGGTTCAATCTCTCATTTGGTGGCGTGTCTCAATGTCTTTCCTCGATCGTCTCTTCAACCGAGAAGATCCTCGCTCTCAAATGGCGCCGCTCTATGCGGCTGTCGTTGCGCGGGGCCGGGAACCCCACTGGTATGCGACGGGCGATGTACCCGATACGCTCGACGGGCGTTTCGACATGATCGCGGCCATCCTTTGCGTCATATTGCTCCGGCTGGAAGGCGAGGAGACGGCGCGGCAACAGAGCGTGTGGCTGACGGAATTGTTCATCAACGATATGGATGGTCAACTGCGTCAGATCGGGATAGGCGACATGATCGTCGGCAAACATATCGGCAGGATGATGAGCGCGCTCGGCGGGCGACTGACTGCGTATCGGGCCGGACTTGCGCCCGACGGCGACCTGGAAGCTGCATTGATTCGCAACCTCTATCGCGGCGAAGTTCCCTCGCCGAGGGCATCGGCCTACGTTGCGAGTGAAGTTCAAAATCTCCGCACTGCACTGGCTGACGTGCCGACGGAGAACATTCTGGCGGGAAGGCTCGTGCGATGAGTACCCCCCTCCCCGAATTTTCCCGCAGCGTCCGGCTTGACCAGGCGGTGAGCAACGCCGCAGGCGCGCATGTGGCCGCAACGCCGGAGGAGTGCGAAGCGCTGGCCAAACGCTTTGGCTTTTCTGCGATCGATCGGTTGGAGGCAGATTATAGTCTGACCGAAGAGAACGGCAGCCCCGTAGCCCGTGGCCGCTTGCGGGCTACACTCGCCCAGCCATGCGTGGCGACGTCCGAGCCAGTGCAAGAGATGGTCGATGCGCCCTTCGTGATCCGCTTCCAGTTGGAAGGTGAGGCGTCGCAGGACGAGGAGTTCGAACTGAGCGAAGAAGAATGCGATACCCATTTCTACGAGGGCGGCGCGATCGACATCGGCGAAGCGGTGGCGCAAACCCTGGCGCTATCCGTCGAGCCCTACCCCCGCGCACCGCAAGCCGATCAGTGGCTACGCAAGCGCGGCGTGCTGACGGAGGATCAGGCAGGACCTTTCGCCGCCTTAGCTGCTTTGAAGGAGAAAAAGAACCGCTAAGGGACTTTGCTTCTGGGCTTGCCAAGTATC
Source organism: Sphingobium sp. (assembly GCF_033795625.1). Lineage (GTDB taxonomy): Bacteria > Pseudomonadota > Alphaproteobacteria > Sphingomonadales > Sphingomonadaceae > Sphingobium. The sequence goes on from NZ_JARYGI010000050.1 coordinate 12,724, forward strand.
GGAACCACCACGCTCCAGCGTTGCCCCCAATTGTTTTGCGATAAACTAAGCGAAATACACATGACCGGCATGAGCAAGAAAGCTGATCCACACCTCGCGTACCCGGCCGCTAGTAAGATCGGCGAAAGACCTACTTGCATCGCCCTCATGATCCGTTAAGAGCGCCAATGTCGGGATATTCAATGCAGTTTCGTTTACTGCCTTGGCGATCAACGATCCATTTTGGTAAGGCACACCGCCTCACGATCTGGCCCCTTCGTCTAGCGGTTAGGACGCGGCCCTCTCACGGCTGAAACACGGGTTCGATTCCCGTAGGGGTCACCATGTAAGCAGTTGATAAATCTGGATTTTATCCAGAAATTTGCAAAAAGGTGGCCCATTAGGTGGCCCATTTGCGAATCTCGACCCTCGAATCTTGCGCGATCGGGCCGCCTGTTTGACGGCTTTTCAGGTCGGTGAATCAAGAGATGGCATCGTACAGGTCCCGCGATCTCGGGGCCGCACAAGCACTGGCAGCGCTGCTTTAAAATGCCGCTTTGGACGGTCCCGCGTCGCCGTAGATCTGGTTGAGCTTGGCGGCCTCACGACCAAAGTCGCCATGGTCGATCCATTTCGAGTAATGCCTGAACAGCATCGCCGCGCTTCTGTGACCGAGTTGCCGGGAGATATAGGCCGGGTTCACGCCGCCCATCAGCGCGGTCGTCGCATAGGTATGGCGTGTCTGATAGGCATCCCGGCTGCGGATGCCGAGCGCGCGTAGCGTCGGGTGGAAATAGAGCTTCCGCTGGTCCTGGACGTCCGGCCACGGCGTATTGGTGACCGGGTTGATGAAGATCGGCGAATCGAGACCGCGCATGAAGCTGTGCGCCTTCTGACGCTGCAGCACGGCCATCATGCGCGGAGTGAGATCGATGTCCCGCACGGTTCGCGTCTTGGTCGACTTCTCGACGGCGCGGACGCGGGCGCGCTCAATCCGGATCGTCTGGCGTTTCCAGTCAACGTCGCGCCACTGGACGACGATCTGCTCGCTGGGCCGCATGCCGGTGCCGAAAGCAAACTCGTACCAGTTCCAGACCTGCTCGTCATAATGGTCGCGCATATAGGCTAGGATCTGCTCGGTCTCCTCGCGGTCGAACGGGTCGGGTTCGCGCTTCTGGTGCTTCTGGCTCTTGATCCGATCGAGCGGCGAGCGTTCGAGCAACTCGTCATCGACGGCTAGTTCGAAGATGCCGCGCAGGGGGATCATGTTGTTGTTGATCGTCTTGCCGCTGACCACCTTCGCGCGTTCCGCGATGATCTTCTTGATCTCGCTCGGCTTGATGGTCTTGAGGTTCCGTTCTCCGAAAGCCGGCGACCAGACCTTGTTGATGGCCGACACATAGTCCGACATGGTTGATTTCTCGACCACGAGGGTTTCGAGCCACTGGTTCGCGTAGGTGGTGAAGCCTCCGGCTATCTGGCGGTCAGTCTTGCCACTCCCCTTTTTCGGGAACGTGGCTTCGTAATCGAAGATGCCGAGGTCGATTTCCTGATGGACGCGCGCCATCAGGCGCTCCGCCGCCTTGATGTTGGCGGCCGTGGGTTCAAGGTTAAGGGTTTCGCGGTAGCGCTTGCCGTTCCAGCGGAAGCGGACGCGAATGGAGTGCTTCAGCGGCTCGATACCGGAGCCTGGCCGTTTTCTACCCATTTTTGGTAGCCTTCGAGATCTATGCAGAGGCTGCCGTCCGGGGCGCGGCGATATTCGCGGCCGTGGATCCACACGCCGTCGGCGATCTTTCGGTAGATCGCTTTCTCGGTGTAGCCGGTCAGCTCGGCGAAACGCTTGATGCGCACATAGCGCGCGCCCGTCATGGCAGTTCTGCGGTTGAGGAAAGGAAGCCGCGGACAGCCATCCACCCGCCGCTTCCGCTTCCCTCCCTCTCCCTCCTCTTTCGGGGGGTTTGAAATGATCGAGCTGTTACGCGCGGATTGTGAGCCGCAGTTCGCCGAAACCGGTCATGTGGGTGTGCATGGGAATAGCGCATGGACTGCTACCCGATAGGCAGCGCAGGCAGGCCATGACGCGTGGCTAATCTATCATTTCCGGTCCGGCATCCAAAGGACGAAGATCGCGTTTTCAGGCAGACAGATGCCGCATCTCGCACTTTTGTCGACCAGCCCGTCAGCGGCCTGACCTTTGGAAGCCGCTTCGCGTTTGAGGCGATGCGTTGCTGCAAACCGCTGCCCGAAGAGCCTAGAGTCGGTTGCGGATGGTTTGCGCCATCGTACTCATGCTTATTCCGAAATCCTTTGCCAGCTGGCGCACGCTCGCTCCGGCGCGTCTGCGCTTTATGATCTCGTCTGCCTGGGGATGCCTTGTGATGTAGCGCTTTGATTCCGGGTTTTGGCGCCTGTCGTTGTCCCACTCATGCAGAACGACGATCACATCGGGCCGGCTATATCCTCGCTCGCGATAGGACCGCAGGTTCGATGCCGCGGGCCACGGCACGGCTCCTGCTTTCAACAGACCGAATTCCTTCTGGTTCGGCAACAGAAACAGGTTCGCGGGTGCATGATTATCGTTGTTGCCATCCAGGCAAATCACGACCTCGTTCCGTTTGAGCCTTCGACCGATCGTGCGTTCAACGACAAGCCGATGCTCACCATCATATTTCGCGGCATAGCCCTCGCGGTCAATCCTGCGAAACGTCCGCCCGTTCTGCTTCACGACGCCGCCTTGCCAACCGGGCGATCGATCACGGACATAATAGGACGTCGAACATGCCCGTGAACACAGCATCTCGTCGGAACGCGCGCGCGACACAGTGAACGGCTCGCCGCAGTTGAGGCATGTCTTGGTGACGCGTCGCGATCTGCGATACGCGTTCAGGCAGGCAGTAGAGCAGAACCGCTGTGATGCATCTCTGGCGGAAGCGTCAAACGGCTTTCCGCAGTTGGCGCAGGGCACACGCCTTGCCTGTGACCACCCGTGATGGGCGCGGACGCATTCACGCGAACAATATTTCGCAGCGTGGCTTCCACTCGCATTTTGCCCGGCAGGAATTTCGAATGTCTTTCCACAATGAAGGCAGGAATTTTCCCTGAGAGATGTTGGCAAACGCCGGGCCAGCCCCGCGCATTTTCGTGAGCAGAATTTCTGGTTTATCCTGTGCGCTGTGTACTGCTTTTCGCAGACCTGACAGGTCTGGCCGGGAATAGACGGCATCCAGTGACCATCTGGTGAATAATGCGGACGGCTCATGGGCTTTCCATTTCTTCCTGCCTGCGTTGGCGGGACGAGGGATTGCCAGGATGCGGCGCGTCGCACTTCGCGGCACCCACGAATTTCATATCTTGCCGTTCTCATCGTCGCGCCGCCATTCGGGTGACAGGTTCTGCTTCAGCGCGGCGAGCACCGACTCCGATATGACCTCGATGCACTTGCGTTCGATGCCGGGGAGATCGCCGTAGATCAGCTGACGCGGGAACCGCATGCGATGGCCCGCAAAGAGGATCGAGAACGCAATGTGCCCGGTCGTCATGCCGAGCCTGAGCGCGGCGTTCAGATGATCCTCCAGCTTTGTCACCGGCGCGCCGGCTTCGATCTCGCGCAGCCAGCGCGGACTGCCGCCCATATTGGTGGCAAGCTGCAATTGCGTGATGCCGCGCAGATTCCGCTCGTGCCTGATCCGCTCGCCGGACAGCATCTTGATCTCCCTGAAGATCGACAGGTCGACGGCGGCAAATTTATCGTCAGGCTCCATGCTCTCGTCCTCCGCGGCAACGCCTCCTGGCGCGATGGATCGCCCGAAAGATGTAAGTGGTCTCGATAATCGTGAGCAATAATAGATGCCGTTGATTTTAGAGGAAGGTATCTGCCGAATAGGAACGAATATATGAGCATGAGTGTCGATTACCGAACAATCGGCATTTCACTGCCTGATTCATCGGAAATGGACTGAATGGGAACTCTCTTTCCGAAATCGCGGCCGACCGGCGCGAGTGCTCCCGAATAAGCCGGATTAGAACTAATTTCGTGCAATTCCGGCTAATTTCGTTGGTGGCGGCAGGCCCCTGCCGGGGCCTGTTGCAATCCTCGTCGATTCAAATCAGTCAGGCTTCGTTCCGAACAACCCAAGTCGAATCAGACCTGATACTTCGGATCATTAAACATTCTTAACCAAGGCGCGAGGCGCCGATTGGAGTCGTGCATGAAGCCGATTACCAAAGCGATGACGGCTGCCCTGGGCGCCCTCGTCGCCACGACGACAGCCTGTGCCGCGCCCGGCGGGCGCCCCCAGCAACTCGGCATCATGCTGGACATGGAGCGGCAGCGGACCATCGCCGCGACGGCAGACGGGTTCGTGATCCGCGCCGCGGCTGCGGCCGAGGCGGACAACCCCATCGCCGCCGACCGCCGTGAACTCATCCCGGTAGGATCGGGCACGCATCTCGATGCGCGCCTGCTCTCCCGTCCGTCCAACACCATTCAGGAGATTTCGCATGCGCATCCGTAAATTCGGGGCGGCAGCGCTCGCCCTGCCTTTGATTTTCGCCGCCCAAAGCGCCGCGACCGCGCAAGCCCTCCCCGATCCGCTGGCCGCGGCGGCGCGAGAGGCCGAGAACGAGCTGCGGCAGACCTTCACCAATTTGCAGTTCGAGGATTTCGGGCCGGCGCCGGTCAAGGGGCCGATCTATCAGGCGAGCGCGGGCGGGCGCATCATCTACTACGCGCCCGAGAGCGAGCACCTGCTGTTCGCGGAAGTGTACGACCGCAACGGGCAGAACCTGACCGCGCTCGCGCAGAACTCCGCCGCCGCAAGGAAGCTCGCCGGGATTGACACCAGCAAGGCGCTGGCCATCGGTCCCGAAGGCGCGCCCGTCGTCATCGAGTTCACCGATCCCGATTGCCCCTATTGCCGTGCGCTGGACCGCTTCTGGGCAGCGAAGGCGGCCGAGGGCAAGCCGGTGCGACGCCTGATCTTTTTCGTTTCCGGCATCCATCCTGAGGCGGCGGCCAAGGCCGAGCATGTCCACTGTTCCCCCGACAAGGAGGCCGCGTTCAAGGCGATTTATGCCGGAGCCGCGCCGACACCTTTGCGCACTTGCGCTGAAGGCAAGGCCCGGGTCGAGGCCGACGCCGGGATCGTGCGCAGCATCGGCATCTCCGGCACGCCGACGCTGATCGCGGAGGGCAAGATCATCTCCGGTTTTCGGCAAGCCGAGATCGAGGAGGTCCTCGCCGGGACCAAGGCGCTCGCCAATGCCGACCGCTGATCATGTCCCGATCCCTGGCACGGCGATCGCTGTGCCAGCCCCATGCCGGCGGCAAGGCCCGAACCGGGCCGCCCAGCCTAGCCGCCGGCCGACAGCGCCGTGCCGCGCCGCGTGTCGCGGCACGGCCATCGATGCCGGCAAGCAAATCCCGGAGCGGCCCATCTTCACAGGAGCAAAAGCATGTTGAGGACCATCGGTCGACAGACCGTCTCGCTCGCCAATGTCGGCATCCCTTTGACCGCGCTCGCGCTGCTTGGCGCCGGTGGGGCTCACGCCTTCTCCGCGCCGGCGGCGGGCGACCTTGGCTACGACATCTACGATATCGTCGTGAACCAGGGCGTCAAAGGCCCGCTCGGCTTCGTCGGCGGCGTCGCGGCCTTCCTGTTCGGCGTGAGCAGGCTGTTCAGCAACATCATGATCGGCATCCCGACCATCGTCGCGGCGGTCTGCCTGATCAAGGCGGATTCGATCCTCCAGACTTTCGGGATGGTGATCTGACGGTTCGGTCCGTGGTCCGCCCACGCGGACTGCGGACCTCAACGGGCCGGAGCGCACAGGCGCGATGGCGAGACAGCCCACGAAGTTCAACCGGCTTCGCAGGGAGGTCACGACGCAAGGAGGAGAAGGCTCGTGGACGAGCGGCTACCCCAATATCTGCACAAGCCGGTCCAGATCCTGTGGTTCGGATCGGACGAATTCGTGCTGGTGATCACCGTCATCTTCGTCGCCGTAATTCTCGGCGGGATGCTCGGTTGGGCGCTCGTCGCGGGTCTTCTCCTTTTCGTTCCCTGGCTCCGCACCAAGCCGCGCGGCTTCATCCCGCACATGGCCTGGCGCTGGGGGCTGGTCGGCTTTCGCCACTATCCGGGTCCGACGCAGACCCGCTTCTTCGAGTGAGGAAAAGCGATGTTCGGACGCAAATCCCCCAATGCGCCTCCACGCGATCCGCTGCTCGGCAAACCTGCGAGCTTCGGCCTGCACCGCTACCTTCAGGGTTCGAGCAACCTGTTCGAGGAGAACCGGCTGCTGAAGCTCGCTGTGGTCGGCCTGTTCGGGATCACGGCGGTGCTCGGCACGCTGATCTACACCTCGAACCAGAACACCCGCTGGACTTGTAACGGTTTTGTGCCGGTCACCTATCTCATTATGCCACCTTGGCTTCGAACGCGAGTGGGCTGATGCC
>NZ_JARYGI010000051.1:0-18611 GCF_033795625.1 Sphingobium sp.
GTTGCTCCACCGCAAACGGTAAACCCGCACAGATCTGCTGATCGCGTTTCTACACAGCCTGGGTCGCGAGCTGCCGGGATCGGCTTAGTGCTTCTGCATCAAGAAATGAGATAGCCTAAGATCGTCATTTCTCGATCTGGCCCACATCCCGGACGGCGCCTTTCGCAGCGTTTGTAGTCATTGCGGCGTAGGCGCGCAGGGCCGGCGATACTTCCCGCTTGCGGCCGAAGGGCTTCCACGCCTTCGAGCCGCGCGTCTCCATCTCGGCGCGGCGCTCGGCGAGCAGCGCATCGTCCAGGTCGACCTTGATGACCCGGGCGGGAATGTCGATGACGATCGGGTCGCCGGTTTGCACCAGGGCGATCAAACCGCCTCCGGCCGCTTCGGGCGAGACATGCCCGATCGAAAGGCCGGAGGTGCCGCCCGAGAAGCGTCCATCGGTGATGAGCGCGCACGCCTTGCCCAGCCCCTTCGACTTCAAATAGCTGGTCGGGTAGAGCATTTCCTGCATGCCGGGGCCACCCTTGGGTCCTTCGTAGCGGATGACGACAACGTCCTTTTCCTTGACCTCGTTGCCCAAAATGCCGGCGACGGCTGCGTCCTGGCTTTCGTAGACACGTGCCGTGCCGTGGAAGACGAGGATGCTCTCATCCACGCCAGCCGTCTTCACGATACAGCCCTCCGGCGCAAGATTGCCGAACAGGACGGCAAGGCCGCCATCCTTCGAGAAGGCATGCTCGGCCGAACGGATCACGCCCTCTTTGCGGTCAGTGTCCAGCTCTTCCCACCGCGCCGACTGGCTGAACGCGGTTTGGGTGGGGACGCCGCCAGGCGCGGCGCGGTAGAACTTACGCACTTCCTCGCTGTTGGTGCGGCCGATATCCCAGCGGGCGAGCGCGGCCGCCATGGTCGGCGCATGAACGGTAGGCAGGCTCGTATCGATGAGGCCAGCACGCTCCAGTTCGCCCAGGATTGCCATGATACCGCCCGCGCGGTGTACATCTTCCATATGGACATCGTTCTTGGCGGGCGCGACCTTGCACAGACAAGGCACGCGGCGCGAGAGCCGGTCGATGTCCGCCATGGTGAAGTCGATCCCGCCCTCATAGGCGGCGGCGAGCAGGTGGAGCACGGTGTTGGACGATCCGCCCATCGCGATGTCCAGGCTCATGGCGTTTTCAAACGCGGCGAAATTGGCGATGCTGCGCGGCAGGACGCTATCGTCATCCTGTTCATAATAGCGCTTCGTGATGTCGACGATGACATGGCCCGCCTCGCGAAACAGGCGCTCGCGGTCGGCGTGAGTGGCAAGCGTGGAACCGTTGCCCGGCAGCGACAGGCCCAGTGCTTCGGTCAGGCAGTTCATCGAGTTGGCAGTGAACATGCCCGAACAACTACCGCAGGTGGGGCATGCTGAACGCTCGATGGTTTTGACTTCTTCGTCCGTGTAGCTTTCGTCGGCAGCGACGACCATGGCATCGACCAGATCGAGTGCGACCGTCTTGCCGCGTAGCACGACCTTGCCTGCCTCCATTGGTCCGCCGGAGACGAAGACGACGGGGATGTTGAGGCGCATCGCGGCCATCAACATGCCGGGCGTTATCTTGTCACAGTTGGAAATGCAGACCATCGCGTCGGCGCAATGGGCGTTGACCATATATTCGACGCTGTCGGCAATCAGGTCACGGCTGGGCAGCGAATAGAGCATGCCTCCATGGCCCATGGCGATGCCGTCATCGACGGCGATCGTGTTGAACTCCTTGGCGACGCCACCAGCCGCTTCGATTTCTCGCGCGACCAATTGGCCCAAGTCTTTCAGATGGACGTGACCTGGAACGAACTGCGTGAAGCTGTTGACGACCGCGATGATCGGCTTGCCGAAATCCTCGTCCTTCATCCCCGTCGCGCGCCACAGGCCGCGGGCACCCGCCATGTTGCGGCCATGGGTGGTAGTTCTGGAACGATAGGCAGGCATGAGTCTTCCTCGTTTAGGGACCAGCACTCATAATCGGCACAAAAGCTGGAGTGAAATATCTTACGAGGCCGCTATAAAGTTGTAGAAGGACTTTATGGACGTTCGACAGCTCAGGCATTTCGTGGCGGTGGCAGATACGCTGCATTTCGGGAAAGCGGCGGAGCGGCTCTGCATGACCCAGCCGCCCCTCAGCCAATCGATCCTTGCCCTGGAACGAGAATTGGGCGCATCCTTGTTCGCGCGAACGAAACGGCGGGTCGCGCTTACGACATTAGGGGCGCACTGGCTTCCGGAGGTGGAGGCGGCGCTCGCTCGCTTGGATGCGCTAAAAGGGCTCGCCCAGAGCTTGCGTGATGGACGTAGCGGGCGGCTGGCTTTATCCTTTGTGAGCATTGCGGACTATAATGTGCTGCCTGAATTGGTGCGCGAATTTTCCGCCCGTTGGCCGCTGGTTGATCTCGACCTTCAGGAGGCGACCAGCGACACGTCAATCCCGGCGCTGCTCGATGGCAAGGTCAATGTCGGGATAATCATTCCGTCGGCTACTCCCTTGCCAGCTGCGCTCGACTACATGCCGCTGTTGACCGAACCCTTGGTTGCGGCCGTTCCGGCAACATGGCTCAGTGACAATCGCGTCGAACTGACCGGAGGGAAATTGGCGGCCCAAAGCGCGTGCCACCTCCCTTTGATACTCTTCCCGCGCCAGCTCGCACCGGCGTTCCACGACCTTATAACGCGATATGTCTTAAGGCAGGATCCGGGCAGTCAAGTAGTGCAGCAAGCTATCCAGATGCAGACCATCATCAGTCTTGTCTCGGCAGGCGTGGGAATCGCTCTCGTACCGGCATCCCTGCGTAACATGGCGCGATCCGGTGTCCGATATGTCGACCTGCAAGATGCGCCGATGCTGGAAACCGGCATCGCCTGGCGGCGGGACGACGAGTCCCCCGCTCTGCGTCATTTGCTCACGATAGCCAGGAAGACCGCGCCACCCGATGCGCTAGATTCCCTAACGCCATCTCAAGACGCGGATCAGGCCTAGTCGGCTTCTTCCACCACGACCAAGTCGGAGTCGTGTAATAAATGACGGTGCCCGAGCGCCAGTTAGTTGTTATGTCCTCCACGCCGCGACCTGTGGCGGATAGTATGCAGGATAGTGTGACTTCAATTCTTCGATCCGATAAAGACCAATCCAGGGTGGCACCATCGCCCAAGCGAGGTCGGCCGAGGGGCGATCAGGCTGGCGAGGTCGAAAATCGAATTCTCGATGCGGCGACCGAACTTTTCATGGAGCGCGGCTTTGGCCGGACCACGCTCGACCAAGTGGCTGCGGCCGCTCGGGTGGGCAATACGACCCTTTACAAGCGATACCCTGGCAAGGAGCCGCTTTTCACCGCGGTGATCCATCGCTCCGTTGAAAGGGCCGTGCGGCAGCTGCACGTCAAAGCCCGGCAAAGTACCCCGGAAGCACGGCTTCGCCATGTCGGTGTTGCCATGTTGAAGAACGCTTTAACCCGTGAAGTTATGGCAATCATGCGCATTTCCGCCGCAGAGGCGGAGAACTTTCCAACCGTAGCGCGCGCGGGTTACCGGGTTGGATTTGACGCCTGTGTGGAGCAGGCCGCTCATGCCATTGCGGGTTCGGTGGGTGCCGACGCGGTCGCCGCTGCATTGCCCGCCGCCACGCGCTTTGTCGAATTGGCTCTCCACCCTTTGGAATTGCAAGGCATGTTCGGCGTGGACCTCGCTGTTCTGCGGCCTCGTATCGAACAATCGGTCGATGATGCGATCGCAATGCTGGCCGCCACAGGCCTGTTGCCAGCTGTCTGAGGCAGGCTCTCTCGACAGTAAAGCCCAGGCTTTCGGGAGCCAGTTTACAGGATCTATTGTTCTGGCGTTTTGGAAGGCGTTGGTCACTGGGTTGCCAAGAACCCTTTCCCCCTCCTGTGACGCTGCAATTTGCCTGCCCACGTGAATTTTACGTTTTGGGACAACGATGCGCTTGCTTAAATCGTAGCATGTTCTACATTTGTTCTTATTGTCCGAGGGCTCGTGGTAGAACCACACCAGCATCGGCTCCTCGATCTTTAACTTCAGCGACGGTGGTCGTTTGGCAAGGTGGATAATGGCGCAACTTGATACCTCCGAAAAGCTGACAATTTTGGCGGACGCCGCCAAGTACGACGCCTCTTGCTCATCGTCCGGCGCCAAGAAGCGAGATTCGCGGGATGGTCGGGGAATGGGATCCACGTTCGGGGGAGGGGGAGGAATCTGCCATGCCTATGCACCTGACGGGCGATGCATCGCGCTGCTCAAGGTGCTATTGACGAACAGCTGCATTTTCGACTGTCACTATTGCATCAACCGAAAAAGCTCCAACGTGCGGCGCGCCCGCTTCACGGCCAAGGAAGTCGTCGATCTGACGCTCGATTTCTACGCGCGAAACTACATTGAAGGGCTGTTTCTCTCTTCGGGCATCATCAACACCCCCAATTACACGATGGAACAAATCGTGGAGGTCGCGCGCAGTTTGCGCGAAGATCACGATTTCCGGGGCTACATCCACCTCAAAACCATTCCGGACGCCGATCATGAATTGGTGACAAAGGCAGGCCTTCACGCTGATCGTGTCTCTATCAACGTTGAGCTTCCGACCGCGGGTGGGTTAAAGCGCCTTGCTCCCGAAAAGTCCGAGGAACGGATAGAGCGCGCGATGGGCAGTATGCGGTCCGCGATTGAAGATGGCGCAGACGCGCGCAAACGATACCGCTCGTCGCCGGCCTTCGCGCCGGGTGGGCAATCGACCCAGATGATCGTCGGGGCCGACGCCGCGACGGACCGGGAAATCGTCGTCAAAGCCGCGTCGCTCTACGATCGCTTCGAGCTGCGACGCGTTTATTACTCGGCCTTCAGCCCTATTCCGGACGCGTCCGCAGTGCTGCCCCTGCAGCGTCCCCCGTTGATGCGCGAGCATCGGCTCTATCAATCCGACTGGATGATCCGGTGCTATGATTATACGCCGGGTGAGGTCAGCGCAGCCGCTGATGAGGCGACGGGGATGCTGCCGCTCGACATCGATCCTAAACTTGCTTGGGCACTTAAATTTCGGGACACGTTCCCTGTCGACGTGAACCGCGCTTCGCGCGAGCAGCTACTGCGCATTCCAGGCCTTGGTCCGCGTGCCGTTCAATCCATCCTCGCCGCGCGGCGATGGCGCACGCTTCGGCTCGACGATATTTCTCGGATGACCGTGTCGCTCAAGAAGATTCGTCCGTTCATCATTGCAGGGGATTGGCGCCCCATCGCGTTGTCCGATCAGGCCGATCTCCGCCCGATCGTCGCAGAACGCCCGAAGCAGCTGGAACTGTTCACCGCGTGAATATGCGTGCGGTTCAGCTGGAGCGCGAAGATGATTTCGACGGATGGCGTGCAGCCGCCCGTAGCTTGGTTGCTGCGCGCGTGCCGGCCGAGCAAGTAGTCTGGCAGATAGGAGCGCAGCCCACGGACCTGTTTGCTGGCGAGCCTGTGGCACCCGCTGAAGCGCCGCAACTCGCCGTACCCAAGGATTTCCTGTATATGGCGAGTAGAGTCGTGCTGCACGCCAATCCCGAACGCTTCTCACTTCTCTACGCCTTGCTGCTCCGGATACTCGACGAGCCGCATCTCATGAGAGATAAGGGAGATCGGCAACTGCGGCGCGCCCTTGAGCTGTTCGATACCATTCGACGCGACATGCACAAGATGCGAGCCTTCGTCCGCTTCCGTGAAGTGGAGGATGAGGGGGGCAAACGCTTTGTCGCGTGGTTTGAACCCGAGCATCACATAGTACGAGCTAACGCGGCCTTTTTCGTCGGCCGCTTCACCAACATGCGATGGTCGATCCTGACGCCCCGCGGCACGATCCACTGGGACACCCAGACGCTGAAAGAGGGCCCACCGGCAACGCGCGTCGACGCGCCTGGTGATGATCCCGTGGAAGCGGTCTGGAAAGCTTATTACTCGGCGATCTTTAACCCGGCCCGTCTCATGCCGAAAGCCATGACCAAGGAGATGCCGAAGAAATATTGGAAGAACATGCCCGAAACGGCACTTGTGGCGGGGATGATTGCCGGCGCCCGCAAACGCGAGGTAAAGATGATCGAGGAGGCGCGCATGGCTCCCGCAGAGGCGACGCTCGGCTCCATACACCTCCTGCGTGAGGAGGCTCAAATATGCCGACGCTGCCAGCTTTGGCAACCTGCCACCCAAATAGTGTTCGGCGACGGACCGGCCGGTGCTGAAATCATGATCGTGGGTGAACAGCCCGGCGATGAAGAGGATGTTGTTGGGAAACCGTTCGTCGGCCCGGCTGGCAAGGTCTTCGATCGAGCGCTCGTCGCGGCCGGGATCGATCGCGCCCGCGTATACGTAACCAACGCCGTCAAGCATTTCAAATTCGAACCCCGTGGCAAACGACGGATTCACGCCCGGCCGAATGTAAGCGAGATCGACGCTTGCCGCTGGTGGCTCGATCAGGAACAAGCGATCGTAAAGCCCAAGATCATTATCGCAATGGGTGCGACTGCAGCGCGCGCGGTGACTGGCCGCGCCGTGACGATCAGCCGCGAACGCGGTTGCGCTGTGCCTTTGGCAGAGGGCGTGACCGGCTGGATCACGGTGCATCCCAGCTATCTGTTGCGGCTTCCTCCAGAGGCAGACGCAGCCGCCGAGTTCGACCGATATGTCGACGACCTTCGAACTGCTGCGAACAGCTTGGCAGTGCTGTCGTGACAACGGTGTGGGCCGTTCGCCTGAGCCGACATGGCGACAGGAAAAACGCAAGTCTATCAAGGCGTTCGGAGTAGAACCCACAATTGAGATGGCTATCTCTCCCGCCATTGCCGGGCGGCCGCAAATCCGATCAGTGTTGCTCTCCTGGCCGTACATTTGGTCTCACCGCCGACATGAACTTCCAAGAAGATTCAGGCGGTGCCAAGGCTCAGGACCCATGTTGCTCGTAGTAGCCGGTCCTGAGCGGAGTTGGTCAGTTCAGAGTTGGCTGCAAGTTCGTTATCCGATAACCCTCGCCCCAAAAGATTGCTGACTGAGAGGGGCGCTGTGACGGTACAAATTGCATCTGATCTGAACATACCATATTCCGACGCGGTCTCTCGCTTCGATATCCACGAAGCATTATCGGATTTAGGGATGGACGGTGGAGGGGCGAACGCGGCGGAAATTTGCTGTACGCGCCGCTCCCATGATCCAGCCCGGCTTGCACTGCGCCATCGGGCACCCGGCGGTGAAACCAGAGATTGGACCTTCGCCGAGCTCGACAGGCTATCGTCGCGTTTCGCTGGCGTCCTTCGCGACCTTGGCGTGTCGAAGGGGGACAGCGTGGCTGGGCTGTTGCCGCGCACTCCCGAGTTGCTCATCACCATATTGGCCGCTTGGCGGCTGGGTGCCGTCTATCAACCTATGTTCACAGCTTTCGGGCCTAAAGCAATCGAACACCGCCTCACGCTAGCGGACACGCGCGTAGTGGTTACGGACGCGTCGAACCTGTCCAAGCTGGCCGAACTAGACACCTCGGCGGCTATAGTGACGGTTGGGGCGGCGGCGAGCGAAACGACGAAAGACTTTTGGTCTGCGATCGAAAACCAGGCTGGTGACATCGCGTTGGTCCCGCTTGATCTCGACGACCCGTTTCTCATGATGTTCACCTCCGGCACGACCGGTTTACCCAAGCCACTGCTGATACCTCTCCGGGCAATTGCAGGTTTCGTGGGTTACATGCGCTACGCCGTCGGTCTTAGACAGGACGACAGGTTCTGGAACCTAGCCGATCCAGGTTGGGCGTACGGCCTTTATTATTCCATCACCGGGCCACTTGCGATGGGTGTGACCATCGTCCTCCACGAAGGAGCCTTTAGCGTAGACTCTGCCTACGACACCATCGTGGAGTATGAGATCACCAACCTTGCGGGGTCACCGACCGCCTATCGCCAACTGCTCGCCGCAGGGCCGGAGAAGGCGGCCCGCATCCTCGGGCAATTGCGCGTAGTCAGTAGCGCTGGCGAGCCACTCAATCCGGAGGTCATCCGCTGGTTCGACCATCATCTGGACGTCAAGATCTACGATCATTACGGGCAAACGGAACTAGGCATGGTCCTGTGCAATCATCATGGCCTCACGCATCCAGTGCGGATCGGGTCTGCCGGCTTTTCGGTTCCGGGCCATCGCGTCGTGGTGCTCTCGACCGAGGACCGGGAGTTGGGCGTTGGTGAACCCGGCGAACTGGCGTTGGACCGGGCACAATCGCCGCTGATGTGGTTCACAGGATATCTCGGGCTTGAAACTCCCGCATTGAGCAATGCTTATTTTCGCAGCGGCGACATGGCGGAGATGAACGCTGACGGCAGCATTTCGTTCGTGGGACGGAATGACGACGTCATCACGACTTCAGGATACCGCGTCGGGCCTTTCGACGTAGAAAGCGCGCTCATCGAGCATCCAGCTGTTATGGAATCGGCTGTGATTGGCAAGCCAGACCCCGAGCGCACCGAGATCATCAAAGCGTTCGTGGTGCTGAACTCCGGCTACGAGCAAAGCCCGGCGCTCGCCGAGGAATTGCGCCGACACGTCCGCTCGCGCCTGTCTGCGCACGCTTACCCGCGGGAGATCGCCTTCGTGGCAGATCTTCCCAAGACGCCGAGCGGCAAGGTGCAGCGTTTCCTGCTACGCCAACAGGAAAGCGCCAAGCAGGACACAAAGGCATGACGGCAGTCCGGATCGACCCCGATCCCGCCGTCTCCGCGTTCGACGCCGTCACCGGACGCCGCTCTGTTCGCCGGTTCCTGCCAGACCCGGTGCCGGATCCGGTAGTCGTTCGCATCTTGGCTGCCGCATCGCGCGCGCCCTCGGGGCAGAACATGCAGCCTTGGCTCGTCCACGCCGTCACCGGAGACACCCGCGCGCGCCTCTGCCGCGAGGTGGCCAATGCGGTCTCCGCCGGTGAGCGCAGCGACGAATACGACTATTTTCCGGCCGTCATCCGCGAACCCTATCGCGCACGTCGCCGCAGGGTCGGCTTTGACCTCTTTGCGATCTACGGCATAGGGCGTGACGATCAGGCAGGAAGGCAGGACGCGCTGTTGCGCAATTTCGACTTCTTCGGAGCGCCCGTGGGCTTGTTCTTCACGATGGAGCGCGACTGGGGGTACGGTGCCTGGATCGACATGGGCAATTTTATGACCAACGTCATGACGCTGGCGCCCTCATTCGGTCTCGCGACCTGCCCGCAGCAGGCTTGGGCGGAGTATGGCGCCGCCGTCCGCCGGATTCTGCCTGTGCCCGAAGATCATATGATCGTCTCTGGCATGGCGCTGGGAGTGGAGGACACTAACGCCGCGGTCAACGGCCTGATCACCGAGCGCGCCAAAACATGCGAATTCCTCCGATCTTATGATTGAGCCTTTCTCTTAAAGAGGCTTTGCAGGCACGCTGGGCTCATACTCCAAAGGTCCATCCTTCTGTCCGCGCGACTTCCAAGGTCAGCTTCTCAGGCTGCCATAATTCTGCACGAGAGGCCGCGTCACGCAGCCATGCGGTTGTCAGGATCGCGTCGGTGCTGTGGTCGTCATACCGCGCCAGCGGGACGTGCGGGCGCGTTGTGAAGGCGGCGAGAGCCTCATCAAGGGCCGGACCTGTCCGGATCTTCGACAGGCCCTTGCGCATCCCCGCCGCTCGGGACGCGAGTGCAGTATAGATCTCGACGATCACCGGACCGCCATCCGGCACCGGATCGAACGGCCATATGGGCACAATGCCGCGCAGGCGATGAAGCACGCGCATCCCGGTCAGGCTGGATTTACCGACTTGCGCCGCGCCCACGAGATTGAAGCAGCTATAGGGAGACAGGCGCATCGCGGCCTGCCCATGTTCGCAGATCCGAAAACGACCGCTCCCAGCCGGGAACAGATCGCCGCAATCGCCACGTTGGCGAAAGTAGCGGCGGGCTTCCGGATGATTGATGAACCCGGTCGCGCCGAGATGTGGGTCCTCATGGGAGAGCGCGTCGACTACCGCCCAGAGGTCGACTGCGTTGCGGGGCGACAAATCCCATCCGGGAAAGTAGCTGCCGGCGTCATGGAAGGGAAAGGCCGGGGACAGGTCGAGGCCGATCAATATGCGCGTGCGCTTTGCAGCATGGTCGATCAACCAGTGCAAGATGGCCTCGCGGCTCCATCCGCGCTCGGGACGAAGGAGGACAGGTGCCTCTTTTCCGGCGGAAGCCTGGGCCAGGGCCAAGCCCGCGGGGCGCTCCACGGCCTGCCCCGACCAGTCGATGACGGCGAACTGATCGAAATGGGGCGCGCTCAACTGTCCCTCTGCTCGGCGCGCCGCGCGTCCCACCAGGCGAGGCGCTCGGCGATGCGCTGTTCGTATCCGCGGTCGGTGGGTTGGTAGAAGGTCTGGGGCGGCAGTTCGTCGGGCCAGTAGTTCGCGCCGGAAAACCCTTCCGGCGCATCATGGTCATAGGCATAGCCCTTGCCATAGCCGATGTCCTTCATCAGCTTGGTCGGCGCATTCAGGATGTTCTGCGGCGGCATCAGCGATCCGGTCTCGCGGGCGGATTTGAACGCGGCCTTCTGCGCGGCGTAAGCTGCATTGGATTTGGGCGCGGTCGCGCAATAGAGGCAGGCCTGCACGATGGCGAGTTCGCCCTCGGGACTGCCCAGAAAGTCGTAGGAATCCTTGGCCGCCAGGCATTGCACCAACGCCTGCGGATCGGCGAGCCCAATGTCTTCGCTGGCGAAGCGGACGAGGCGGCGCAGGACGTAAAGCGGCTGTTCGCCTGCGGTCAACATGCGGGCGAGATAGTATAAGGCTGCCTGCGGATCGGAGCCTCGCAGCGATTTATGCAAGGCGGAGATGAGGTTGTAATGACCCTCGCGATCCTTGTCGTAGACCGCGACACGACGGTGAAGCAGCGCGGAGAGGGCAGCGGGGTCGAGCGGTTCCGGCACGGCGACTGAGTATAGCGTTTCCGCCTGATTGAGCAGAAAACGCCCATCGCCATCTGCGCTTGCGACAAGCGCATCTCGCGCATCCGGCGTCAGCGGGAGCGGGCGTCCGGTAAGGGCTTCGGCGCGGGCCAGCAGTTTTTCCAGCGCGTCGCTGTCGAGACGGCGCAGGATCAGAACCTGCGCGCGGGAGAGGAGGGCGGCATTCAGTTCGAAGCTGGGGTTCTCGGTCGTCGCCCCGACCAGTGTGACCGTGCCATCTTCCACGAAGGGGAGGAAGCTGTCCTGCTGGGCGCGGTTGAAGCGGTGGATCTCATCCACGAACAGCAACGTCTTCTGGCCAAGGCGCGCATGGTCGCGGGCAGCCGCGAAGACCCTCTTGAGGTCGGCGACCCCCGAAAAGACTGCGGAGATCGGCTCGAACCGCATGTCGACCGCGTGCGCCAGCAGCCGAGATATGGTGGTTTTGCCGGTGCCAGGTGGTCCCCAGAACAGGATGGAGGACAGCCGCCCCGCCGCCACCATCCGGCCGATAGCCCCTTCCGGGCCGGTCAGATGCTCCTGGCCGACGACTTCGTCGAGAGTGCGTGGACGCAAGCGGTCTGCGAGCGGCGCATCAGGGCGGTCCTGCGGAGCAGTCTGGGCAGGATCTTCGCCGAAAAGGTCCGCCATGGCGTGTCAGGGCACCGGGCTGGCGATAGCAAGCGCGCCGCGCTGCCGCTGATGGATCACCCGGACATAGGTGTCGACCAGTTCCTGATTGACCTGATCCCAGCCATAACGCTCCGCCTCGGCCCGGCCCGCTTCGCCTGCACGATGGCGGCTCGGGATATCCGTGCAGTAATGCTGAAGGGCATCGGCGAACTTGTGAATGGCGCCGGGGCGGATCAGGCGGCCGGTCACGCCGTCCGTGACAAGGGATTCGCTTCCCGTCGCGCGGGCCGCGACCGTGGGAAGCGCGCAGGCCATGGCTTCGAGCGTCACATTGCCGAACGTTTCGGTCACGGATGGATTGAAGAGCATGTCCATGCTCGCAACGCCGCGCCCCAGATCCGCACCGCTCTGGAAGCCGACGAAGCTGGCGTCGGGCAGGCGGTTTTCGAACCAGCTGCGGGCGGGGCCGTCTCCCAGCACCAGCACGTGATGCGGGACCCCGCGCCGTTGCAACTGGCCGATGGCATCGGAGAAGACGTCCAGACCCTTCTCCATCACCAGCCGCCCGGTAAAGCCGATGACTGGCGTGTCGTCCGCTATGCCGAGGCTGCGGCGCCATTCGAGGTCGCGGCGGCCGGGGTTGAAGATGTCCTGATCGATGCCGCGCGTCCAGATCCCGACATCATAGTTCATCCGCTGATCGCGCAGCAATTGCGCCATGGAATCGGATGGCGCCATGATCGCGTCGCAGCGGCGATAGAAGCGCCGCAGTCCTGCCTCGATCACTGGCTCCATGAACGCGAGCCCATAATAGCGCGGATAGGTTTCGAAGCGGGTATGAACAGAAGCGACGGTCGGCAAACCGCGCGTCCTTGCCCAACTCACGGCACGATGGCCGAGCGGATCAGGGCTGGAAACATGCACGATGTTGGGCGAGAAAGCTTTTAGGTCGCGCCGCAGCCTTGGCGAGAGACCGAAGGGCACCCGATACTCGCCGCGGCCCGGTATGGGCATGGACGGCGCGCTGACGAGGTCACCCGTCGGCGAAAAGGCAGGTTCCTTGATGGTCGGCGCATACACGCGAACCTGTGCGCCCTGCCGCAGAAGATAGCCGACGAGCCGGTTCAGCGCCTGGTTCGCTCCGTCACGAACATAATTATAGTTGCCGCTGAAAAGAGCGATGCGAAGGCCGTTAGCGTCCATCCCCCGCCCCTTAAACGAGACTGGCGCAAAGGCCAAGGGAAGCGGAAAAGCCTCTTTCGCTTTCCGCAGGAGGAGGCCGCTGTAGGGGAGCGCTTTTACAGACATGGGGCAACGAACCCCTGAGGCGTCCGATATGATCCATATCAGTGAAAGGGTGGAAAGGTGGGCCCGCTTCTGCGATGAAGCCCCATGAGCCGCATGTCGATCACAGCATTGTTGACGGGCCAACCAGCCCTCTTCCGGGAGCAGCATTACAGCGCCATCGGCAAAATCCCACGAAGCGGGCCGGTGCGGATCGGCTGGTCCGGCTTTGAAGGGGATGCTGTCGCCGACCCTGTTCATCACGGCGGCTGGGACAAGGCCATTCACCTCTACCCGCAGGAGCATTATCCGTTCTGGCGGAATCTGATGCCTACACAGGCCGCTCTTTTTGCACCGGGGGCGTTCGGCGAGAACCTTGCTTCGGTCGGAATGACGGAAGCGGAGTTGTGCATCGGCGATCGGTTCACGATGGGCAGCGCCATCGTGGAAGTCAGCCACGGGCGGCAACCGTGCTGGAAGCTCAATCATCGTTTCGACACGCCGGGAATGATGGCGACGGTGATCTCGACCGGACGGGCGGGGGTGTACTTTCGCGTCATTCGGGAGGGTGAAGTGGAGGCTGGAACGGAGATGGAACTGATCGACCGCCCCCAGCCCGAATGGAGCGTGGAGCGTGCATTCAACCTGCTGGTGGCTGGTGGGCATCGGCAGGATCGTGAAGCGGTGCTGGCGCTGGCGCGAATGACGCTGCTGGCGGAAGCATGGCGTCATCGCGCGCGGAAACTGGCGGGCGTCTGAACGGAGCGGAGAGGGCTCCATTTCCTTCTCCTATTGGAGAAGGTTTGTACTTTACGCTCCGGGGAAATCCTCGCGGTTTGCCAGCACTGTGATGTCATGGATGTTGAGCGACCCGACACCGGACGCGTCGATCACCAGCCGTGCTTTCTGATCGGTCGGCAATGTCATGACATGGGCGATCAACGCGCCCAATGGGCCGGTCTTCAGCGTCTTGAACTCGACGAACATATCGGAGCCCGCATCGTCCCGCTCGTGCAGTTCGGCAGGGGCGCTCCAGTTTACTGCATCCATCGACTCGCTTCCCCCACTCGATCCTTCGCAGCCAAGCTGCACGCGCGCTTTCCTATCTGCAAGGCGCGGCGTCAACCTTCGTCCGAATCCTCGGCCACTATCGGCGGATGCAGGCGCAGGCGCGTCACGCGGCGGCTGTCGCTTGCGATAATCTCCAGCCGCCAGCCGCTTTCCTCGTGCAGCAATATCTCGCCAGCTTCCGGCACGCGCCCCGCAATCACGAAGGCGAGGCCGCCCAGCGTGTCCACGTCCTCCTCGACATCGGCCAGTTTCGGGTCGATCTCCTCGGCGGCGTCGTCCAGCTCGGCGCGCGCATCGGCATCCCACATGCCATCGTCCAGCGGGATCAGCAGCGCTTCGGGCTCCTCGTCATGCTCGTCCTCGACATCGCCCACGATTTCCTCGACCAGGTCCTCGAACGTCAGCAGACCCTCGGTGCCCGAATATTCGTCCAGCACGATGGCGAGATGCGTCCGCTTCGCCCGCATCTCCGCCAGCAGGTCGAGCACACCCATGCTTTCGGGCACATAAAGCGGCTGGCGGATCAGCGGCTCAAGCGTCTCGGGCGGGGGCGCTTTGCCCGCCAGGATCGCGAAGGCGTCGCGGATGTGGATCATGCCGACGATCGTGTCGAGCGTGTCGCGATATACCGGGATGCGGCTGTGGCCTGCGTCCGCGAACAGGGCGGCCAGATCGTCGAAACTGGCCTTTTCCTCGATGGCGATGATATCGGCGCGGGGTACGGCCACGTCATCGACAGTGTGTTCGCTGAAGTGGAGGAGGTTCCGGAGCATCTGCCGCTCTATGGCGGACAGGTCGCCTTTCACGGGCGAGGCGCTGCCATCCTCATCTTCTTCGTCATATTCGTCTATGGCTTCTTCGATTTCCTTGCGGAGACTGTGCTCGCTCTCCTCACCGAAGATCAGGGCCTTTATGCCCTGCCATAAACCGCCTTCGCCGGAAGACGCATTCTTGCTGCTACTGTCCGCGTCTTTCGAAGGCGCCGGGCTGTCGTCAGCCATGAGAGAAGTACATCCTTATGTTGCCGGACCTCAATCCGAATAGGGGTTAGCTAGGCCCATAGAGGCAAGCGTGCGTATTTCCAATGCTTCCATCGCGTCGGCCTCGACGGTTTCCAGATGATCGTAGCCGAGCAGGTGAAGCGTTCCGTGGACGATCAGGTGCGCGGCGTGGTCGGCGACGGAAATGCCTTTCTCCTGCGCCTCCCTGGCACAGACACCCGCAGCGAGCACGATATCGCCCAGCAACACTTCGCCATCGTCGGTATTCGCCATGGCTTCGAGCAGGTCGGGCTGCACCATCGGGAAGGATAGGACGTTGGTCGGCTTGTCCTTTTCCCGATAGTCGCGGTTCAGCGCCTGCACTTCCTTATCGTCGGTTAGTTTGACCGCGATTTCATAGAGCGTTGCCTGCGCTTCATAATCCGCGTTGGGGCTGTGGCGGATCGCCGCCGTCACCGCGTTTGTCGCAAGCTGTTCCCAATCTATGCCGGTCGGCCAGTCATTGCCTTCGTTGATCAGCGCGACTTCAAGCATCCGGCCCCTCATAGGCTTGCACGATACGCCCTACGACCGGGTGGCGCACCACGTCCGATATGCCGAACGGGACCACGGCAATGCCCTCGACACCTTCCAGCTTCGCGACCGCATCGGCAAGGCCCGACTGGCCGGGCTGCGGCAAATCGACTTGCTTGGGATCGCCGCAGATCACCATGCGGCTGTTTTCGCCGAAGCGGGTAAGGAACATCTTCATCTGCGCGATGGTGGTGTTCTGCGCCTCGTCGAGGATGATGAAGGCATTGGCGAGCGTGCGTCCGCGCATGAAGGCGAGGGGCGCGATCTCGATTTCGCCCGATGCGATGCGCCGCTCGACTTGCTCGGCCGGGAGCGTGTCGTAGAGCGCGTCGTAGAGCGGGCGGAGATAGGGGTCGACCTTCTCCTTCATGTCGCCCGGCAGAAAGCCCAGCCGCTCGCCCGCCTCGACCGCCGGGCGGGACAGGATCAGGCGATCGACGCTGCCGGAGATCAACTGGCTGACTGCCTGCGCGACCGCAAGATAGGTCTTGCCGGTGCCTGCCGGGCCGAGCGCGAAGATCACGTCATTGCGGACCAGCGCCTCCATATAGGTGATCTGCGTCGGAGAGCGCGGGACGATGGTTTTCTTGCGCGTGCGGATCATCACCTTGGGCGGTTCGGCAACGTCGTGACGGATGATGCCGTCGAGGGTGGGTTCCGAGGACATGGCTATGACGGCTTCCACTGCGCCTGTGTCGATCTGCTGGCCTTCGACGATGCGGTTGTAGAGGCCTGTGAGTACGTCGCGCGCGCGGGCGGCGGCTTCGGCTTCACCTTCGATCTGCAGGCGATTGCCCCGCGCGGCGATATAGACGCCCAAGCGGTTTTCGATGGCGACGAGGTTCTGGTCGAACTGCCCGAACAGCGTTCCGAGGAGGTAAGGCTTCTCGAATGTCACTTCGAGACGGGCACGCTCGCCGGGTTCGGCCCGGACATGATGCTTCTTCGCCATTAATGTGTCCCCCTCAAGATTTGGTTCAAGCAGCTTTCCTTTCGGCCAATTCGCCTGCGAGGCTGTTTGGCCCGGCAGACAGGATGTCGACGTCGATCATATCGCCCAGCGCCGCATCCGGCGCGATAACATGGACGGATTGCAGCCACGGTGTCTTGCCGATTCGCTGGCCGGGAAAGCGGCCCATGCGTTCCAGCAGGATCGGCACGCGCCGCCCGACTGCGGCAGTGTTGAACTCGACCTGATGCGCATTCAACGCAGCCTGAAGCCGTTGCAGGCGTTCGTCCATCACTTCCATGGGGACCTGCCGGCCCATGTCGGCGGCGGGGGTGCCGGGGCGGGGGCTATATTTGAAGCTGTAGGCCATCGAGTAGCGAACCTGATCGACCAGCGCCATGGTCGCCTCGAAATCCGCGTCGGTCTCTCCCGGAAATCCGACGATGAAGTCGCCGCTCAGCGCAATGTCGGGGCGCGCAGCGCGAACCTTGTCGAGGATCGCCAGATAGCTTTCCACCGTATGATTGCGGTTCATGGCTTTCAGGATAGCGTTGCTGCCCGACTGCACCGGCAAGTGGAGGAACGGCATCAGCTTGTCGACTTGCGCATGGGCCGCGATCAGGCCGTCCGTCATGTCGTTGGGATGGCTGGTGGTGTACCGGATGCGGGCAAGGCCGGGCAGGTCGGCAAGCGCGCGGATCAGCCCGTCGAAGCCCTGCGCGCGACCTGCCGCATCTTCGCCGGTCCAGGCGTTAACATTTTGGCCGAGCAGGGTAATTTCCCTCACTCCGCCATCCAGCAGAGCCTTGGCTTCGTCCATGATCGCAGACTGTGGGCGGCTGATTTCGGCGCCGCGCGTGTAAGGAACTACGCAATAGGTGCAGAATTTATCACAGCCCTCCTGTATCGTGAGAAAGGCAGTGGGGCGTGCCTGCTTGGGTCTGCCGGGCAGGGCGCCGAATTTCGACGCCAAAGGCATGTCGGTGTCGACTGCACTTTCCCCGCGCAGGGTCTTGCCGATGAGCTCGGGCAAGTTGTGATAGGATTGCGGTCCTACGACGATATCGACGGAAGGGGCACGGCGGGATATCTCCCCGCCTTCCGCCTGCGCGACGCAGCCTGCAACAGCGATCATCGGGCGCGTGCCGTCGTCGCGGCGCAGGCGGCCGATGTCGGAATAGACCTTCTCCGCCGCCTTCTCGCGAATGTGGCAGGTGTTGAGGACGACCAGATCGGCGTCTACACCTTCGCCGGTCGGCGTCATGCCCTGCGCACCCAGCATCTCCGCCATGCGCTCGCCGTCATAGACGTTCATCTGGCAGCCGAAGGACTTGACGTGGAAGGTAGCGGGCGCGCCGGGGCGGCGGGTCGCGGGAATGTGCTTGGGCATAAACGGGCGATTCATTGCGACGGCTATACAGTGCCGAAGGGAAGGGCGATAGGCGGCAGGCAAGCCGCGATCCTTTTTCTGCTCTCGGCCGCAAGCGCCTTGCGATCGGGATACTCTTGCGGATCAAAGGGCGGCAGGAAATGCAGCGTCACGGGCAAGGAGCCGGCGCGCGCGAGGATGCGCATAGCATTGGTGGCAAGGCTGGGTTCGTGCCAGGCGATCTCCTGGGCTGCTGCGCCATAGTCGATATAGACCGGCTGGACCTTGAGCGCCCGCGGCGGCGGTAGCATCACCGCCAGCAAAGCCGGTTTGAAGGGGAGGAGTTCGTGGCCATGTCCCGTAGTACCCTCCGGGAAAAGCGTCATGGGCTGATGCGCTTCCAGGGCTCTTCGCAGAGCGTCGACCTGATCGTTGACGCCGCGGCGGCGCTGACGGGCAATGAAGAGCGTGTTGTTCTGGGCAGCGAGCCAGCCGACCAGCGGAATATCCTGCACGTCATCTTTCGAAACGAACGCAGTGCCAGTCGCGCCGCCCATCGCCAGAACTTCGATCCAGCTCAGATGATTGGCGACGAAGAAGACGTGGCGGCGCAAGGGCGCGCCCTTGATCGTCACTCTCGCGCCCACGGCGCGAGCTGGGCACCTCTATCAACCTCGCGTTCTGACGCCTGTTTGGCAGCGGAGGGCTGATGAAGCGCTGCCTTTGCCAG
>NZ_JARYGI010000052.1:0-17456 GCF_033795625.1 Sphingobium sp.
AATATTAGCATCGTTCCGCTGCCGCCGAAATGTCCTGAGCTCAACCCAGTAGAAAATATCTGGCAGTTCATGCGCGATAACTGGCTATCCAACCGCATCTTCACACCCCACGACAACATCATCGACCTCTGCTGCGACGCCTGGAACAGGCTGATCGATCAGCCGTGGCGCATCATGACTATCGGACGCCGTAAATGGGCACG
This sequence comes from Sphingobium sp., assembly GCF_033795625.1. GTDB lineage: Bacteria > Pseudomonadota > Alphaproteobacteria > Sphingomonadales > Sphingomonadaceae > Sphingobium. The sequence continues at coordinate 204 of NZ_JARYGI010000052.1, forward strand.
TGGGTCATGATCAATGCAGCGTGGTATTAGTTGCTGGATCTGAAGGAGCCGACGCAGGCACCACCGGTCAAATTGCGGCTGCGCGGCATCCGGCGAAAGGGCGTGGCGCAGGCCCAGGCGCGGCCGCTGCGGTTCAAGGGACCGGTAAAGGACGTCAAAGCGCGACAAATCCGTGGGGCTCAACCTAAAGGCGCTGCTGGAGGCCTGTGGGGGACGATCTGGCGGGGTTGCGCGACCGCGCTGCTTCCGAAGCCTATGGCACGGCTCCGCGCCTTCGAACTGGTTGCGGTAGCGGTCGAGACATCGCCGACGCCTGATCCCGAAGCACGGCTGCTGGAAATTCTGCGCTGCAAGGCGGATCAAGGGGGGTGGGGGAGACCGCCTTTTTGGCACCGCACTGGGTGTGGGCCGTCGCGGCGTGGCGGACGGCATCGGCAAGGGAGCAGGGCCGCTGTTCCGCGGGGTTCAGATACTGCGCTAACCGGCTCGCAAAGCCGTTCCTGGTCGGACGATCATCAGTGTCTCCGCGCGAGAACCTTTAGCCTGCGCAAGACGTTTCCAGGCGTGCCGTTCTGGCGTGGGTGGAAAATGGTGTGGGCAAGCGTAGCAATCCTCCCCGGGATCATATCAGAACTATTACCTTGGGATAATAGCCTTTCGGGTTCGCAGGCCCGCGATGCGGGCGTATGACATATGGGATAATGCCGAGGCTCTTACCGGCGGCGATGTCCTCGCCTTCATGATAAGCCTTGTCGGCCCCGGCATCGATGCGCTCGACGCCCAGTAGCTCGCGCACGGCGCTAGCCGTCTGCGGTAGAAAGCCAGGGCCGATGCCCGAGTTAGACACATATTGATCAACGATCAGCTTGTGCCGGGTATCGACAGCGACCTGGGCGTTGTTACCGACGCCGACCTTGAGCTGGGTCGCCGGGTTTGTGGATCAGCTCTCAGGCCGTCGTCTGCAAAGGCCCGCGGCCGCTCCCGAGTTAATTCTTAGCCGTCTATTTCCCTACGGCGTTAAAGGGACTGTCGCCGCTCGACCAAGTTTTCATGGACTCGGACGAGGCCTGCCGGCAAGATCGATCTGAAGCGTCGCGGAGAAAAATTGCGAGCTAATATCGTCTGAGCATCCAAGTTCATGCCACTGTGGGTCACCCAGGCGATGCATTAGCGCGATCGGGACACGCTATCTTCTCCACTAAGCCCCCACCTCGTCTTGCTGATCGCTTTTTGCCATAACGAGTGAGCTATCTCTTGGCCGCTTGCTTGACGATATCTGCGCCCTTTTCTCCGATCATGATGCAGGCCGCATTGGTGTTTCCCGAGATAAGGGTGGGCATTATCGATCCGTCGACCACCCGAAGCCGATCAATGCCATGGACTTTAAGTTCGGCGTCGACGACGGCCAACGCATCATTGCCCATCTTGCAGGTGCCGACATGGTGCCATGTGGTAATCGCAGTTTCGCGAATATAGCTCAACAGGCTCTCATCGCTTTCGTCGGGAGTTTGAGGTTGCGTTTGCCGGGATTCAAGCGCGCGCAGCGGACCTGCGACACCAATTTTTTGGATCAATCGCATGCCATCAAGGGTCGTCTGAACGTCACGTGGATCCGACAGATAGTTCGGCGCGATCACGGGGCTGGCGTAGGGGTCGGACGAAGCGATGCGAACATGGCCGCGGCTTTCGGGCCTGAGTTGGCACATCACGATCTGAAAGCTGGAGGCCTTGGCAAGCTTGTCCCAATATTCACCCGAATTGAACGGGATCATGAACAGCTGCACGTCCGGCACTTCCACTTCCGGACGCGTGCGGGCAAAGCCACCCGCACTGGCCACCGAGGCTGCCAAGGGGCCCATGCGCGTCGTAAGATATTGCAGGCCGGCCCACGCCTTGGCGGGCAGGCTCTGCATCATTGCGTTCATCGTGTAGGAGCTGCTAGTCGTATAGCCGCGCTTGGCGGAGAGGTGGTCGATCAGGTTTTCGCCAACGCCGGGCAAGTCATGCGCGACGGCTATGCCGTGTTCCTGCAGTAAGGCGCCGGGACCGATGCCGGATAGTTGCAGCAATTTTGGCGTCACGATCGACCCGCTGCTCAGAATGACTTCTCGCCGCGCCTGCACGTTGTGCTGCACGCCGTCGCGTTCGAACCGGACGCCCCGCGCGACGCGTCCTTCCAAGATCAAGCCGGTGACCAAAGCGTTGGGCACCAGGTTCAGGTTCTTCTGAGCCTTCATCCGGCGAAGATAGCCGGCAGCCGACGATCGCCGGCCTTTCCAAGTTGAAGACTGGTAATAGCCTACGCCTTCCATTGTCGCCCCGCAGAAATCGTCGGTCCGTGGAATACCGACGCTTTCCGCGGCGTCTATGAAGGCTTCAGCAAGCGGGTTGCGCCAGCGGACCCCCTCAACGCCGATCGGTCCATCGTCACCGTGATATGTGCTGGAGCCCCGTTCGTAACGCTCGGCTTTCCGAAAATAGGGCAGGACATCCTTGTACGCCCAACCGGCATTCCCCAACTGACGCCAAGTATCATAATCCGATGCATCCCCGCGTACGTAGATCATGCCATTAACCGAACTGCCGCCACCTACGACACGCCCGCGCATGGCAGAGATACGGCGCCCATTAAGGTTGGGCTCGGGCTCGCTTTCGAAGGGCCACATCAGATCGGGGTTTGCCAGAATCTTCGCATAGCCGATTGGCCAGGTCAGCCAAAAATTATCGGCCGCTGGCCCTGCCTCGAGAACCAGTACGCTGGACGAAGGCATTTCAGCTAGCCGCGCTGCGATGGCTGATCCAGCTGACCCCGAGCCGATAACGACATAATCATAGGTGCCGAAATCGACGGGATTGTTCATGGTCGAACGAGCCTCTTGTAGAATATCGTCCACGCTTCTGGCGCGACGAAAACCAATGCAACGGAAAAGGGCGCGCGCTTCCGCTACGCGCCCTTACTCTTAGAACTTAGCGCCGAGAGAGATGCCGTAAGTACGGGGCGGATCATAGGCTCCAGCGATGGGAAAGCCCCACAGCGCCAATATGAGAATTTCATTCCCCACGACCTTGCGATTGGTCAGATTTTTACCCCAGAGCGTGGCACTCCAACGGTCGCCAAAGTCGTAGCGCAGCGAGCCGTCGAGCTTCACGACACCCTTTTGGGAAATGGCTTCCTGCTTGAACTCGCTGAAATAGATCCGAGACCGGTAGTTGCCGTCCAGGCGTGCCGTCAGGCTGTTACCACCAACGGGCAGCACATATTCCGCGCCGATGTTGGCGCCCCATTTGTTGGAACCCGGAAGGGGATTGCCCTTCAGCACCTGTTCGCCGTTAACGCAATGGGCGGCGTCGTTGATCTCGCAGCCCGACGCATAAAGCGGGTTGGCCGAATTGAACTTGGAGAATTTCGCGTCAAGATAAGTCAGATCGGCGTTGAGCGTCAGCCCGTCCGTGACGCGCCAGCGCGCCGAGGCCTCGATCCCCTTGTTCTTGGCTGTCGCCGCATTGACCGTGACGGCTGTAATACCGATAATCTTGTTAACCTGCAGGTCCTTATAGTCATAGTAGAAGCCGCCGATGCTGAGTTCTAGATGGCGATCGAAAAGCGTTGCCTTTACGCCGGCTTCATAGGACGTGACCTTTTCCGGATTGACGACCGGGTTGGGTGTCGCGGTGTTATAGGTGCCGCTTTTGAAGCCCTTGGTATAGGACGCATAGAGCATCACATCGTCGAAGATATGATAGTCGATGGCGACCTTGGGCGTAAACGAATTCCATGCCTTTGCCTGATCCAGAAGGATGATGGGCGCCAGCGGCCCGGCGAACAGGCCCTCGTTCGTACGACGCTCGTGGCTGTAGCGCAGGCCACCGGTTATGTTGAGTTGAGGCGTGATCGAATATGTCCACTGGGTAAAGGCTGCAATCGCGCTGATATCCGAATGGCCGTTCTGCTCGTAATAGGCCCCCGGAAAGAGAACCGGGGCGGCGACCGTACCGAAATTCTGCTGGCTGAAATCGACGAAGGTCCGATTGCCGACGCGCTCCTTGTAATAGAACAGCCCAACAATGCCTTTCAGGTTGGTCGTATCGTAATTGATCTGCCCTTCCTGGCTGAACTGCCGGGACGTCTCTTTATAGCCCTCGACACCAATGGGCGCCGTGCTGCCCTCGGTATCGGGTGCGTTGTATCGATTCCATTTTCTCCAGCCAGTGATCGATTGGAGGCGGATCGTGTCCGACAGATCGTAGCCGACAATACCGGTCAGGGCATAGCCCGTGCGGCGATTCTGTTCGGATGTCGATGAGGCGATATCGCGGCTGCGAATGATGGCCGTATATCCCATCAACGGACCCGTCAGCACGAACCCCGGGTAGGGGCCCATATTGTGATTGGCGTAATTATGATCGCGCTCGCGCGAATGTTCTCCGATCAGGGTGATGTCGAGACCGTCGGTCGGCTTGAACAGCAGCGAGGCGCGGATGGACTGGCGATTTTCATCGTCGATATCCTGCTTTGCGTCGCCGCCGGGCACGACTTTGTAGAGATTCTTGCCGTATCCGTCGCGGTTTACGGTCTGGACCGCAATGCGTCCCATGATCCGCCCATCTTCAGTCAGGGGACCGCCGACGGCACCCTCCAGATCGATGCGATCATAGTTGCCATAGCCGACATTGACATAGCCATTGAGATCCGCGGTCGGCCGCTTGGTGATCACATTGACCGAGCCACCTGTTGCATTGCGCCCATAGAGCGTGCCTTGCGGCCCGCGAAGAACCTCCACGCGGTCGATGTCGAAGAAGGAGTTGAGCTGGGCGCTAGGGCGGCCGACATAGACGCCATCGACGTGAAAAGCCGAGCTGGGATCCGCACCAATGGCGATCGACGTCAGCCCGATCCCGCGTATGAAAAGGCGGTTTGTGCCATATTGCGCGCCGCTGACAATGCCTGGCGCGATCCGGGAAAGATCGGCGATGCCCTGCACGCGATTACGGGCCAACGTGTCGCCGCTGAACGCGGAAATGGCAATCGGCGTGTCTTGCACATTTTCCGCACGCTTCTGAGCCGTCACGACGATGTCTTCCAGACCGCCCTGGCTGGCCTGCGGGGCCGTCGGATCGGCGGGAACAGTCTGAGCGGAGGCAGGCTGCGCGACGAACACCATCAGCGCGGTACCGGCCAATGCCGATGTTGAAAAAAGCGAACTAAAACGCATTATTTCCTCCCCAGATACCTTGATCTTTTGTTTTCTTCAAAAATATGACCGACGACTGAACTCAATCGATGGAAATACGCGCACGTTAACTACGTGATCTACGCTGCGAGCAGCCGACCTAACCTTATATTTCTCTCACGCTATTCTAAGGCGACAAGTAAGCGTGCAGCCTTGGCATGTTTTGATAAACCCGGCCTTTAGCGCAGGCTGTCCCCTTCTATAGGGACGTGTTGTGGCCTGACCTCTCACGCGTTCGAAGCCGCGGCTCGCGGCCTCAACTCGACAGGAGCCAATTCCCGGATGATCTGCTCATATTGCCCCTCCGGGTCGCCTTGCGGCACCCGCCCTCCGCACCGGGGTTGTCCCCCCCGAGGGGACAAGATCAACACGGTCGGATCGCTCATTACGGTGAGCCTTGAAGCGACAGGAGAGAAAAAATGCGGTCCACCCTTAAACATTTCATCAACGGGGAATGGCGCGTTCGATCCGACAGCGCGATCTTTGACGTTGTCAATCCGGCGACCGAGGAAGTGTCAGGGCAAATTCCCTTGGGGAATGGCGCTGAGGTCGATGATGCCGTTGCCGCGGCCCGTGCCGCCTTTGGGGTATTTGGCAATTCGAGCCGCGAAGAACGCCTGGAAAGGCTCATTGCGATAGGCGCGGGGTTTGATCGCCGGCGCGATGAACTGGCAGAGGCGATATCAGAGGAAATCGGCTCGCCCATCGCGATAGCCCGCAACGCGCATCTCTATTTCGCGCTGGAACATATTCGCGTGGGCATAGAGGCGTTGCGGGATTTCGAATTCGAGGTGGTGCGAGGCTGTTCGCTGGTCCGTCTCGAACCGATCGGCGTTTGCGGACTGATCACCCCCTGGAACTGGCCGGCTTCGGTCGTCATGGCGAAGGTTGTTCCAGCGCTGGCCGTTGGCTGCACGATCGTCCTGAAGCCCTCCGAATATGCGCCTTACTCGGCCGAGATCATAGCTCAGATCATTGAAGACGCCGGCTATGCACCCGGCGTCTTCAACCTGGTCTACGGCGATGGTCCTACGGTGGGCGCGGCGATCAGCGGACATCCGGGCATCGACGCGGTGTCCTTCACGGGCTCGACACGCGCAGGCATCGAAGTTGCCCGCAACGCCGCCGCGACGGTCAAGCGCGTGCACCAGGAGTTGGGCGGAAAGAGCCCGAATATCCTGCTGCCCAGTGCGGATTTCGACACCGTCGTGCCGTCAGGCATCACGGCACTCATGCTCAATTCGGGGCAGACCTGCTCGGCGCCGTCTCGCATGCTGGTGCCCAATGACCGGCTCGAGGAGGTCAAGGCGATCACAAGGCGCGCCATGGCGGACGTGACGGTCGGAACGCCAGACAGCAATGCCTTCATCGGCCCGGTCATCAACGCGAGCCAGTTTTCCAAGATCCAGAGCCTGATCGAGCAAGGGATTGCCGAAGGGGCAACGATCGTGGCAGGCGGTTCGGGGCGGCCGGCCGGTTTTGAACGGGGCTATTATGTTCAACCGACGGTCTTCGCCGATACGACGCCCGACATGGCGATCGTCCGGGAAGAGATTTTCGGGCCCGTGCTGGTTATACAGGGCTATGACGACGTCGAGGATGCCATCGCGAAGGCCACGGACACACCATATGGTCTGGCGGCCTACGTGCACGGCGCCGACCTTGCCCAAGTGCGCGGTAGCCGCTCGCATTCCGGCGGGGCAGGTCATTCTCAACGGTGCGCCGATCGACGCCTCGCTGCCCTTCGGAGGCTTCAAGCAATCGGGTAACGGGCGTGAATGGGGCGCCTCGGCGTTCGAGGGCTTTCTCGAAACGAAAGCCTATGTCGGCTATGCGGCTCTGCCCGGCGGTTCCAAATTCGTCACAACACAATGACGACTGGGGCAACACTCAAGGACGTGATCGTCACCGACCCATTATCATCTCATCCTTCGCCTGCACGCCAATGGGCAACTTCCTGCGGGGCTGCCCGTTAGCGTCGAAGGGAAGGGCGCCGCCTTATTCGTCACCGCCCGTCTTTGCCATTGACGGCTATTCCATGGGATAACGCGAAAGCTGCTCGATCAGCACACGCTTGAGGATTTTGCCGTAGCTGCTCTTGGGAAGGCTATCGAGAAAGATATAGCGTTTGGGCCGTTTGAAGCGAGCGATTTGATCGAGACAATGCGCGTCCAGCCGGGCCGCGTCGACGGCTCCACTCGCCTCGTCCAGAACCACGAACGCAACCACGGTCTCGCCCCATTCCTCATCGGGTTCGCCGACAACGCTGACTTCAGACACACCTGGGCAACGGAGCAACACCTCCTCCACTTCGCGAGGATAGATATTGGTTCCGCCGGAGATTATGACGTCTTTCGTCCGGTCACGGAGCGTCAGCATGCCGTTGGCATCGAAGGCGCCGGTATCTCCCGTCATCAGCCAGCCGTTGTTGAGGGTTGCATCCGTAGCCGTGGGATTGTTCCAATATCCCGCCATGACGATATCGCCACGACGCCGAATTTCGCCGACGCTCCCTAGCGGCATGACCGTTCCTTCCGGGTCGACGACCTGCACCTCCATGCCGCTGCGTGGCCAGCCGACTGAGGCGAGAACATCGTCGTCCGGCGTTTCGAAATCCCGGCGGCGCAATCCGGTGATCGTCATCGGGCTTTCGCCCTGACCATAGAGCTGACAGAAACGAGGTCCGAAGACCGCCAGCGCCTTCTTTATTTCCGCCAGATACATAGGTCCGCCGCCATATATGACGTTGCGCAACCCTGGCGCTGCCTCACCTTCGCCACCGGCAACGGCCATTCGCAGCCGTTGCAGCATTGTCGGCGCCAGGAAAGCCCCCACACCGCCATGATGGGCGCACAGCGCGAGAAATTCGGCTGTGTCAAAGCCGCCGGAGCGCGGGATGATCTGCCGCGCTGCTCTCGCGACATACGGCAGAATGTAGAGACCAGAGCCGTGGGACATCGGCGCTGCATGCACTATCCCCATATCCTCCCCGATATCTTCGAAGTCCGCCAAATGTGCGACGGACATCGCAAGGAGGTTTCGATACGTGAGCATCGCCCCCTTCGAGCGTCCGGTGGTTCCACTCGTAAAGAATAGCCAGGCGAGGTCGTCAGGCGAGGGGTCGGCGGGTTGCTTAGGCGGTTCGTTGCACCGTCCTTCGAAGCCGGGCGAGCCAATGGTGACCATGTCCGTGTCGCAGCTATCAAGGGCTTGTATCGCCTCGGTCAACGCTGCCGATGCAAAGACGAGCACTCCGCCGGAGTCCGCGATGATCTGTTTCATCTCTCGCGCGTGAAGCTTGAAATTGATCGGCACCACGACATGGCCGGCTGCCCACGTCGCAAACAGGATAGTCACATAGTCAGGGCAGTTCTTGCTGGCGATCACGATCCGTGACCCGGTCGGATAGTGCGCCAATGTCCCTGCCAGCCCCAAGGTACGGCGGCGCAACTCCGCCCAACTCGCGATCACCTCGGTGCCAAGGCACAGCGCGGGCCGATCGGGAAAACGTGTCGCAGCGTTATCTAATAGCTGGAATATGTTCATGTCAGATGTTCACCAATCCGCGCTGTGACAGCCAATTGCGTACGAGGGCCGTCACTTCCTGCAACTGCCGAGGTTGGCCGGCATAATAATGAGTGCCCCCTCGGATCACCGCGAAGCTCTTGTCAGGGCTTGCGGCCGCCTCGAAGATCGAGCGGGCATGGGGTTGAGGCACGGCGTCGTCCGCGCTGTTCTCGATCACCAGCAGCGGCGCGCGGAAGTTGCTGGCACACAGCAAGCCGTCGGCATTGCTGTCGTCTATGGACCATTGAGAAAGCCAAGCCCGCAGCGTCGAGAAACGGGCCAGACCGACCGGGCCGCTATTAACGGTCTCCGGATTGCCCAGATAGCACCATCCCGTCCTGCGGTCGTTCGGGTCCAAGGAGGCATCAAGAAAGCGAGGGTCGGCCAGCGTCCGATGCACGACAAACCCGCGTTCCACTTCCGCGCCACCGTTCGACTGAAGTCGGGCGAGCGTCGCTTTGACCCAATGTGTGATACGGCGCATCCGGGCCAACTGCGCCGCGCGATATTCGGCAATGAATGCTGGCGTATAGGGCGGCTGGTTGGGATTGGCCGGATCATAGAGATCGAGCATAGGATCGCGATCGTCAGGATTATTTTCATCGCGCACCGATGGGTCGATGATGTCGAGCAGCAGACGCGCTCGAGATATATGGGCCGCCTGGAAGATTACGGCGTCTGCCGGTATGAGGCCGGTTGCAACCACGTTCACCGGATCGCCTGCAGGCGAGTGGGTGACGCTGGGGTTCTCTGCCTGCGACTGATAGAAAAGCGCGAGGGATCCGCCGCCGCTCCAACCAAGCAGGATGATCTTCCGATACCCAAGAACATTCTTGGCGTGCCGGATATAAGCGCCCAGATCCAACAGCACTTTTTCGAGGATCGCCGCGGTGTCGTTTTTTGCATAGCGGCTGCCCGCACACAAAATATGCATGCCTTGGCGGGCGGCCTCGCGCGGGACCGGCAGCAATTGCAGCGTCGACGCTGGATGCATCAGAACCATTAGAGTATCTGATGAAATGTCTTTGGGACGGATGAGGATGCCCTCAAGATTGACGGCCCCCTGATTGCCCGCAAAACCGTATGTCTCCGTAAAAGCCGATCGCTCGTCGTAAGCGACGTGGACCCACTCGAACTCGATATCACGTCCACTTTCCACCAAGCGCTCCTCCCAGGGGTCATCCGCCCCTGATCGGCAGACTCCCATCACGAGTTATCGCGCAACGCAGGCCGTAAAGTTGTCCCCTTAGCTAGGGACTTCCCGGCTTCTGTCCGAAATTTTCCACGGCAATCCCCTGAGAAGGGGACATTGTGCGTCGAAGCCTCCGTTTATAGTCACGCCGGCCGCCGACTGAAGAGGCTGATGTCGGTCGATTTTCGGAAGCCAAGTCCCACATGATGGGGACAGTCACGATATCCTTTCTGGCTAGGCAGGAAAGACAAGTCGCGGAAGCGGCGACATGGTCGAGGAACTTGATATGGAAGTTGTGAATGCTGTTCTCGCACCCCAGCGCGCGCTGAACCCCGGCTTGACGCCGCTCATGCTCAATCACGCCGCCTGGGTGACACACGATGTGGAGGCAACGGCAGAATTCTACACCCGTGTGATGGGCATGGAACTCGCCAGCACTGTGTACGATGACAAGGTCCCTTCGACCGGAGATGCCTTCCCTTATTTCCATATTTTCTTTCGTATGCAGGACGGTTCCACCATCGCTTTCTTTGAAGCGCCTGGCCTTCCTGACCGCCCTGCGGTGGCGCATCCTGCCTACGACATTTTTGATCACATCGCGCTACAAGCCACCGACAAAGAAGAAGTCGATCGTTGGTACGACTGGCTGAGAGCGAACGACATCGATGTCGTCGGACCGACGGACCACAAAGGATTGATCTACTCCATCTATTTTCATGACCCTAATGGTTTGCGCCTGGAGATCACGACACCGCTGGATACCGAATGGAACCGGCATACCGAGCAGGGCTTTGCCGATCTCAAACTCTGGTGCGATGCCAAGAAGAAGGCGCAGGCGGAAGGCAGGGATGTTCCCGAAGCCCTGGTCGAACTGATCCAGCAATTGCGCGCGCGTTACGACTGACGAACTCGTTCTGTCGTGCAGCTACCGGACGCGCTATCTATCATGTTGGTACCGGATCAAGCCATCAGACGGATACAGCGAGCGCACATGATTTACGAAGTACGGCTATATACCATTGTCCCCGGGCGGCTGGATGTCGCGCTTGAACGCTTCGAGCATCATCTGCCTGCGCTTTTCGCTGACCATGGCATCAACAACGTCGGGCGGTGGATCGTGACGGCCGGACCGTCCGGACCGATGTTCGTCTATATGATGGCCTATGCGACTCTCGCAGATCGAGAGACTCAATGGGCACTTTTTTACAGTGATCCGCGCTGGCCGCAGATCCGATTGCAGACGCAGGGCGATGAAGAAGCTACCGAGAGGTTTGAGATCTTCTTCATGGCGAGCAATCCGGTATGGCCAGGCATGGCTGCGAGGGAGGAAGAACCGCTCGCCGGAGTTTTCGATCTTGTCCTTAGCGAGTCCGCGCTGGGACGGGGCGGGGCGGTAAACGCGTTTCTGGCAGACAGTTATTTGCCAGCCGTGCAACGCGCGGGTGGCTCACTCTTCCTTGTAGCCGATCTTTTGACGGGCGCATCTTTGCCGCGAGTGGCGCTCATGCTGCACTGGTCGGACGCTGCCGCACGCCGAGAAGGCTGGCTAAGAATTCAGAAGGACGATGTACTCAATGGCGCGATCGCGGCGGCGCGTCGTTCGTTCGGCCGCGCCCTTTTGGGCCGTTCAGACATTTATGTGCTGGAGCCGACCGCCTTTGCGCTACCTACTTTAAATCACGGGCAAACATAGGCTGGCGAATAAGCGCTCGGCATGTCCCCAAGCTCGGGGACAGACCCTCCCATATGGACTGCTCTAACTCTCGCAAGGACAGAGTGTGGCACGCGCCGCCGACCGGAGAGTGAGATGACGCACGCAGATATGATGGACAGTGCAGGTCCGGCCGAACTTGGCGCGACATTATCGGGGCTTCGCGTGCTCGAACTCGGACACTTCGTAGCTGCGCCTTTCTGCACGCGCCTCCTGGGCGACCTCGGCGCCGATGTCATCAAGGTCGAGCCCCTTCAAGGGGATCCCGTCCGCCAGTGGGGGGCGCAGGTAGATGGACGATCGCTCTGGTGGTCGATCCACGGCCGCAACAAGCGCAGCATCGCACTCGACCTCAAGAAGCCGGATGCGCGCGACATCATTCTCGCTCTGGTCGCACAGTGCGATGTCGTCGTCGAAAATTTTCGCCCGGGTCAACTGGCTCGCATGAGCTTGGGCCCAGACGCGTTGCGCGCCGTCCGACCGGATCTCATCATCGCACATATTTCGGGCTATGGTCAGACCGGCCCCTATCGCGACCGTGCGGCCTTCGGAGTCATCGGAGAAGCGATTGGGGGATTGCGTTATCTCACCAACCATGCCCCGGGGCAGAATGATTTGCCGCCGGTCCGGGTCGGCGTGAGCATCGGCGACTCGATCGCCGGTCTGTATGCCGCCTTCGGCATCATGGCCGCGCTTTGGCAACGGGATCGCGAAGGCGGCGATGCTGCCGCGCGCAGCCTGGACGTCGCCCTGACCGAAAGCGTCTTCAGCATGATGGAAGCGATGCTGCCCGAATATGGGAAGCTTGGGATCATCAAGCAACCGACCGGCGGCGGCATCGCAACTGCGGCCCCGTCCAACGCTTATCCGACGAAGGATGGCAGCTGGGTCCTCATCGCTGCCAATTCGGAACCACTTTTCGCAAAACTGGCTGTCCTGATCGGTCGGCCGCAAATGATCGACGATCCCGACTATGTCGGCAACGCGGCGCGCGTTCGCAACGCCGCCCGGCTGGATGCGATTATCGGCGAGTGGACCGGACGTCACGTCTCTAGCGAATTGCTGCTCCTCTTGAACGGCGCCGACATCCCCAACAGCAAGGTTTACACGGCGCATGATTGCGCCACCGATCCGCAGTATCTCGATCGTGGCATGGTGCGGGAGATCGACGATACGGCCTTTGGAACCGTCCTGCACAGCGGCATTGTGCCTCATGTTCCGCAAAGTCCTGGGACGATCCGATGGCCCGGACCCGACATCGGCACCCATACGGACGAGGTGCTGATGGAACTGGCGGCGATGAAGCACGCCGAGATCGCTGCTCTCCGGGAACAAGGCATTATTCGATGAGCGCGGATACCGTCACGCTTGTGGAGGTGGGGCCGCGGGATGGCTTCCAGCCGATCGGCCCGCTGGTGCCGACATCCGACAAACTTCACATGATCGCACAACTCTATCGTGCCGGACTTCGCCGCATGGAGGCTACTGCCTTTGTGTCAGACGCGGCCGTGCCGCAACTTGCGGACGCGGCGGACGTGTTGCAGATGGCCAACGCCTTGGCAGACCTGGACGTGCAGGTGCTGGTTCCCAATTTGCGTCACGCCCAGCGCGCGATCGAGGCGGGTGCCCGTCATGTCGCTTTTGTTCTATCCGTGTCCGAGAAACACAACAGGAACATGTGCGGCGCTCGCCACTGGAATCGGCCGCGGAATTCGCCCGAATCATGGACATCGTGCCTGCTGGCGTCAAAATTCGAGTGAATCTCGCTACCAGCTTCGACTGTCCGTTCAATGGAAATGTAGCGCCCGAGGCGACCTTGGATTTGCTCGCGGTTCTGGCACCGATGGCGCCGGAGGCCGAATTTTGCCTGTGCGATACGACCGGCCGGGTCACGCCAGATCGCGTCGCGAGGCTGATGGAAGATGCGCAGGAGCGCTTCCCCGAACTGAATCGCTGGGCCTATCACGGGCACGACACTTACGGGCTGGGCGTCGCCAACGCGCTGGCAGCCCATGGCGTAGGGGTGCGGGTCTTCGATTCCTCCTTCGCGGGACTGGGCGGCTGTCCGTTCGCGCCGGGGGCAACGGGCAATGTCGCGACCGAAGATCTGGTATGGACATTCCAGTCCATGGGCATCGATACCGGTATCGACCTCGCCGCCCTGTTGGCCGTCGCTCAGCAGGGCGCGGCGCTGCCTGGCGGACTTCCCGGAGGCCGCGTTCGAACCGCCCTGGCGGCGCGCCGCACGCTTGAAGCTGGGGCATGACGATGGGCGACCAGCCGCGCACGATGTTCCAGAAAATCTGGGACGCGCATGTCATCGCCCCGACCAATGACGGTAGCTGGCTGATCTATATCGACCGGCATCTGGTAAACGAAGTTACCAGCCCGCAGGCTTTCGAAAGTCTGCGCCTTGCGGGTAGAACGGTTCGCCGGCCGGAGGGCACGATAGCGGTGGCCGATCATAACGTGCCGACCGAACATCGCGACCGGCCGATTGCCGAGCATGACAGCCGCATCCAGGTAGAGACGCTGGAGCGCAATGTCGCCGAATTCCGCGTGCCCTATGTCCCGCTGCGCAGCGCCGCTCAGGGCATCGTTCATGTCATTGGCCCGGATCTGGGCCTGACGCTGCCGGGCTTAACTATCGTATGCGGGGACAGCCACACCTCGACTCATGGTGCCTTCGGCGCACTGGCTTTCGGCATCGGCACATCCGAAGTCGAGCATGTGCTGGCGACGCAGGCTCTGGTGCAGAAGCCGGCTAAGAATCTGCTGGTAAATGTGGAGGGTGCACTGGGGACCGGCGTCACCGCCAAGGATCTGGTCCTGGCGATCATTGGCACCCTGGGCACCGCTGGCGCAACCGGACATGTCATCGAATATGCCGGTCAGGCAATCACCGATCTCGACATGGCAGGTCGCATGACCGTGTGTAACATGTCGATCGAAGCTGGTGCCCGCGCCGGTATGATCGCGCCGGACGAGACCTGCTTTGCCTATCTGCGCGGGCGCGCGCTCTGCCCCCAAGGCGCCGCCTTCGACGCCGCGATTCCCCGTTGGCTGGCGCTGCGGTCCGATCCCGGTGCGGTTTACGATCGGACGATCACGATCAACGCCGGCACGATCGCACCCATGGTGACCTGGGGCACGAATCCCGAAGCCGTAACCACGATCGCCGGGCATGTTCCTGATCCTGCGGCGATCGACGAGCCGGCGCGCCGTGCCCAGGTGGAGCAAATGCTGGGCTATATGGGCCTGCGGCCGGGGCAGCCGTTGCGGGATCTAGCCGTCGATGTGGTCTTTATCGGCAGCTGTACCAATAGCCGGATCGAAGACCTTCGCGCCGCTGCGCGCATCGCCAGCGGCAGACGGGTGGCCAGCGGCGTCCGGGCGCTGGTCGTTCCGGGCTCCGGCGCCATCAAGGCGCAGGCCGAGGCTGAAGGGCTCGACAGGACGTTCATCGACGCCGGCTTCGAATGGCGCGAGGCGGGTTGCTCTATGTGCCTCGGAATGAACCCCGATCGATTGCAGCCTGGGCAGCGTTGCGCATCGACGTCCAACCGCAATTTCGAAGGCAGGCAGGGTCCGGGTGGCAGAACTCATCTGATGTCGCCGGCCATGGCGGCAGCCGCAGCGGTCAATGGACGACTCGTCGATGTACGGGAACTTGGATGATGCCGGCCTTTACCTATCAGGGCGGCATCGCCGCATCGCTGCCGCTGGCTAATATCGACACGGACAAGATTCTGCCGGCCGCCTTCCTGAAAACGATTACGCGCCACGGGCTTGGGTCTGCGCTGTTCCACGCGATGCGCTATGACGAAGAAGGTCAAGAACGTTCCGATTTCGTCTTGAACCAGGAGCCTTGGCGCAGGGCCTCGACCTTGATTGCGTTAGAGAATTTCGGCTGCGGTTCCAGCCGGGAACATGCGCCCTGGTCGCTGGTCGATTTCGGTATTAGGGTCATCATCGCGCCTAGTTTCGCCGACATCTTCTATAATAATTGTTTCAAGAATGGCCTTCTGCCAATCATTTTAGAGCCGCAGGCCGTGGAGGCCTGGATGCAGGCGGCCAAAATCGCCGCTACCGCGACGCTCAAGGTCGACCTGCCAAATCAGACATTGACAGGAGCGATCGGCACCATGGCGTTCGCTATCCCTGCCGACCGCAAGCGCACTCTGCTTCTGGGCCTCGACGACATTTCCGAGAGCGAGCCGCTTTTCGACGATATCTCACGGTTCGAAGCACGTAGAAACTATGTCTCGCCCGACATCCCGCTTGAGCTGACACGCTAAAGATCCGAGAAGGGCCGCCCGCAATTGCCGTAGCGGCGGCGCCCATTCTAGGCGCTCGTCCTTTATGCTATTGGCGCCAGCGCAGAACAGGAATGGAAAAGGACCTGCAAAGCGGCGACTGCATGGTGAACGCCGATCTTATCGGAAAAGGGCGTTCATGAACGTGGCGGTGCCCGACCACCCGCGTTCCGGATCGTCGACTTGGCACGCCCCGACCTTCGGCTCTGTCGTAGGACAGGACTTGGCCACGATCTCGTTCCACGTACCCACTGGTCGATCGCAGGTGCTCCACCGCTGAAGTGACCGCGGAGCTGCTGCCTCCCTCCTTCCGAGTCCCTTGCCGCGGGGACTTCAGGTTTTAGACTCCGCGCGCATAGGAATGTCTACAATTGTGAGAAGGACTCTGTGCCGCATGCGCGTCCGCAGAACGGCCATTCTCTTCGAAATAGCAAAGTATGGAGCGGAGCCAGGATGGACAACTCGCCGCCAGCAGGCGCCGCCCAGATGGGCTTTGCATCGAGTCAGTCGAAGTCCGGCAAGGCCGTCCTCCTGGTTCTTCTCATGCTCGCTAATGCCTTCGGCTATGTTGATCGCCAGATTCTGACAGTGCTGGCCATTCCTATCAGCCATGACTTGGGACTGACCAACGTCCAGATCGGCATGATGTCAGGCCTGGCCTTCGCTCTCTTCTACGCCATCTGTGGTATTCCCCTCGCATGGCTTGCCGATCGTACCAACCGGGTGTGGGTGCTGGCGGGGTCCATCGCTGTCTGGAGTGCAATGACGTCGCTCTGCGGCGCAGCGAGCAGTTTCTGGACGCTCTTCGCAGCGCGCGTCGGTGTGGGCATCGGAGAGGCTGGATGCACGCCACCGGCACATTCGCTCATCTCCGACACTATTTCCCCGAGCCGTCGGGCGAGCGCTCTCGCAGTCTATAATCTCGGGCTGCCGCTTGGTTCGTTTGCGGGCCTCGCATTGGGAGGCTGGCTGGCGCAGACCTTGGGCTGGAAAACCGCCTTCGTGATCGTGGGTCTTCCCGGCTGTCTGCTCGCCGCGGTCATCGCGCTGCTGTTGCGCGATCCCAGACACGGAGGAGGGCAGGCTGATGGCGAGCAGGCGCCCAGTTTTGGCACGGTGCTCAAGCAGCTGCGCAAGCGGCGCGCTTACTGGCATCTTATGGTCCAGACTGTGTGGAAACGCGTTAAATATGCTATGATGAGGCGACAGTCTGGAGGGTCAAATGGGTCGCTTCAT
>NZ_JARYGI010000053.1:0-16772 GCF_033795625.1 Sphingobium sp.
AACTGGCAAAGGCAGCGCTTCATCAGCCCTCCGCTGCCAAACAGGCGTCAGAACGCGAGGTTGATAGAGGTGCCCAGGTGATTGGGTCAGGCTGAAGCGGCACCGCTCATAACCCGCAGGACGACCGCCATGGGCGCCGCCTTGCAACGACAATAGTCTGCACCGCAGCGCAAGAGCGGCAGCAAGTCGTTCGTATGCGCGCTCGAATAGCTTCGCCGTTCGCCAATAAATATCCACAGACTCTTTAGTTCAACCGATGGCTCATCTTGTGGATTCGTCTGTTCGACTGAGTGAGCGGCCCCTGCGGATGTTACTTATAGGCCTCCATGGCACAGGGTTTACCTCGTTTAGCACCAGTGGAGATGGAGACAGACGATGTACGAGAAAGCGATCGGGACAATCAATGCCGCATCCTCGTTCCGAAACCGATATGACAATTTCATCGGCGGCCGCTGGAGCGCTCCCGCCACGGGCGAATATTTCGCGGACACGAGCCCGATCAACGGCGCCCTGATCGCGGAGTTCGCACTTTCCACCCCGGACGATGTCGAACGCGCGCTCGATGCGGCGCATGGTGCCAAGGATCAATGGGCGCGGCTCTCGCCGGCGGAACGCGCCAGGCTCCTCAACCGCATCGCGGACCGGCTCGAAGACAATCTGGAGCTGCTCGCGCTCGCCGAGACGATCGACAACGGCAAGCCGATCCGCGAGACGCGCGCCGCCGACGTCCCGCTCGCGATCGACCATTTCCGCTACTTCGCCGGCTGCATTCGGGCGGAGGAGGGCGGGATCTCGACGATCGATACCAATACCATCGCCTATCATTTCCGCGAGCCGCTGGGCGTGGTCGGCCAGATCATCCCGTGGAATTTCCCGCTGCTGATGGCGGCCTGGAAGATCGCGCCGGCGCTTGCGGCGGGCAACTGCACGGTCATCAAGCCCGCGTCGCAGACACCCCTCACGCTGATGATGCTCGCCGAGCTCACCGCCGACATCCTGCCGCCGGGCGTGCTCAACGTCGTGACTGGTCCCGGGCGGACCGTCGGCCAGGCGATTGCCGCAAACCCGCGCATCGCCAAGGTCTCCTTCACCGGCGAGACCGTCACCGGCAAGCAGATCATGCACGCCGCCGCCGATCATCTCATCCCGCAGACGATGGAGCTGGGCGGCAAGTCGCCCAACATCTTCATGGCGGACGTGCTCGATGAGGACGACGCCTTCTTCGACAAGGCGCTCGAGGGCTTCACGCTGTTCGCCTTCAATAAGGGCGAGGTCTGCACCTGTCCCTCGCGCGCGCTGATCCATGAATCGATCTTCGACCGCTTCATGGAACGCGCCGTGGCGCGCGTCGCGGCGATCCGCCAGGGCGACCCGCTCGATCCTTCGGTTCAGGTGGGTGCCCAGGCGTCCGAAGACCAGCTTCACAAGATCCTGAACTACATCGAGATCGGCAAGGCCGAAGGCGCGCAATGCCTGACCGGCGGCGCCAGGGCGCTTCCCGGCGGCGAGCTCGACCAGGGCTATTTCGTGCAGCCGACCGTGTTCGTCGGCGAGAACCGCATGCGGATCTTCCAGGAGGAGATTTTCGGGCCGGTCCTGTCGGTGACGCGGTTCAAGACCGTCGAGGAGGCGATCAGCATCGCGAACGACACGGCCTATGGTCTCGGGGCGGGCGTCTGGACCCGCAAGGGCAACGCCGCCTACCGGCTCGGCCGCGCGATCCAGGCCGGCCGGGTCTGGACCAACTGCTATCATCAATATCCCGCGCACGCCGCTTTCGGCGGCTACAAGGCATCGGGGTTCGGGCGCGAAAACCACAAGATGATGCTCGACCATTACCAGCAGACCAAGAACCTGCTCGTCTCGTATGACGAGCAGGCGCTCGGCCTGTTCTGACACCCTCTCAGTAGGAGAAGCAGCCATGGCGAAAACCATGAAGGCGGCCGTCGTCCGCGAATTCGGCAAGCCGCTCGTGATCGAAGAGGCGCCGATCCCCGAAGTCGGCCCCGGCCAGATCCTCGTCAAGATCGCAGCAACCGGCGTGTGCCATACCGATCTGCACGCGGCCGAGGGCGACTGGCCGGTGAAGCCCAATCCGCCGTTCATTCCCGGGCACGAGGGCGTCGGTCATGTCGCCGCCGTCGGATCGGGCGTCACCCACGTCAAGGAAGGCGACCGGGTCGGCGTTCCCTGGCTCTACACCGCCTGCGGCCATTGCGTGCATTGCCTGGGCGGCTGGGAGACGCTGTGCGAACTCCAGCAGAATACCGGCTATTCGGTCAACGGCAGCTTCGCGGAATATGTCCTCGCCGATCCCAACTATGTTGGGCATCTTCCCGACAATGTCGACTTCATCGACATCGCGCCGATCCTCTGCGCGGGCGTCACGGTCTATAAGGGCCTGAAGGCTACCGAGGCAAAGCCCGGCGATTGGGTCGTCGTTTCCGGGATCGGCGGTCTCGGTCATATGGCGGTGCAATATGCCCGCGCCATGGGCATGAACGTGGCCGCGGTCGACATAGACGATAGCAAGCTTGAGCTCGCAACCCGCCTTGGGGCCGCGCTGACCGTCAACGCACGCGGCGAGGATCCTTCGGTCGCCATCAAGAAGGCGATCGGCGGTGCGCAGGGCGTCCTCGTCACCGCGGTATCGCCCAAGGCCTTCCAGCAGGCGCTGGGCATGGTCCGGCGCGGCGGCACGGTGGCGCTCAACGGCCTTCCGCCCGGCGATTTTCCGCTGTCGATCTTCGACACCGTGCTCAACGGCATCACGGTACGCGGATCGATCGTCGGCACCCGGCTCGACCTCATCGAAGCCCTGGCCTTCGCCGGCGAAGGCAAGGTCCACGCAACCGTGCACGCCGAGAAGCTCGAGAATATCAACGATGTTTTCGCGCGCATGCACCATGGCGACATCGAGGGGCGGATCGTCCTCGATCTGGCCTGACCATATTTGACGAAAGCGACGGTCATGCCCTCGTTTCATAGTTTCCCGATCGCGCGGCGCCGCTTCGTCCAGGGGCTGGCGGTCGGCGCAGGCGTTGCCGGATTCGCTCCGGCGCTGCTGGCGAAATCCCTTTCCGCGTCGGCCGGCGAACTGCGCGGAACCGAGTTCGACCTCGAGATCGCCGAGCTGCCGGTCAACTATACCGGCAAGCGCCGGGTCGCGACGGCGGTGAACGGGGCGGTCCCGGCACCCGTCTTGCGCCTGCGCGAGGGCGACACCGTCACGCTGCGGGTTCGCAACAGCCTCAAGGAAATGTCGAGCATCCACTGGCACGGGATCATCCTGCCCGCCGAAATGGACGGCGTCCCGGGCATCAGCTTCGCGGGCATCGCGCCGGGCGAGACCTTTACCTACCGGTTCGAGGTTTGCCAGACGGGGACCTACTGGTATCATGCCCACACGCTCGCCGAGCAGACCGGGCTTTACGGTGCGATCGTCATCGATCCCAAGGTGCCGACGGGTTCTGTTCCCGACCGCGATTATACGATCATGCTGAGCGACTGGTCGGACGAGCCGCCGCTCCAGATCTTCACGAACCTCAAGAAGCTGAGCAGCTATTACAATTTCGCGCAGCCGACCGCAGGCGACTTCCTCAAGGACGTCGGCTCGATGGGGCTTGGCAAGGCCCTCGAGCGCCGGCGAATGTGGAACACGTCGCGCATGAATCCGACCGATTACAGCGATATTTCCGCCGCGACCTACACCTATCTCATGAACGGGACGACGCCCGCGGGCAACTGGACCGCCATCGCCGCGCCGGGCGAGCATGTTCGCCTCCGCTTCGTCGGCGCCGGGACGGCGACCTTCTTCGACGTGCGTATCCCCGGTGTCGCGCTCACGATCGTCTCGACCGACGGGCAGGCGGTGGTGCCGGTGACGGTCGAGGAGTTCCGGATCGGGCCCGGCGAGACCTATGATGTCGAGTTCACCATGCCGGACGGTGATGCCCGCACGATCTTCGCCCAGTCGATCGACCGCACGGGGTTCGCCCGCGGCACGATCGCGCCCGCGCCCGGCATGGTCGCGCCCGTGCCGGCGCTCGATGCGCGGCCCTGGCTCGACCCCGTCGACATGATGGGCGCCATGACCGCAATGGGCGGCGAACATGCGGGGCACGGCGTGACGGAGATGCCGCCCAAGGCCCGGCATGCCCGCACCGAATATGGCGCGAACACCGACATGCGCGTCGACTATCCTCGCGCCAATCTCGACGACCCGGGGGCGGGCTTGCGCGGTCGATCATGGCGCGTCCTGACGCTGGCAGACTTGAGGACACCGACCGGAGATCCCGATCCGCGCGAGCCGGAACGCGAGATCGAGCTCCACCTCAACGGCAATATGGAGCGGTTCATCTGGGCGCTCGACGGGATCAAGCTCAACGACTCGCGGCCGCTTCACTTCAAGCCGAACGAGCGGCTGCGCATCACCCTGGTCAACGATACGATGATGGCCCATCCGATGCACCTCCACGGCATGTGGAGCGACGTCGAAGCGCCGGACGGCACTTTCCAGGTCCGCAAGCATACCGTGGTGGTCCAGCCGGCCCAGCGGGTGAGCTTCCGGGTCACGGCGGATGCGATGGGCCGTTGGGCGTTCCACTGCCATCTGCTCTACCATATGGCCGCCGGCATGTTCCGGGAGGTGGTGGTCGCATGACCGGCCTTGCTCGCCCACAAGGTGCTCCGTTCGCCTTTGTCATTGCGCTCTTGGCTGTGGCGGTCGCGCCCGCCCATGCTCAGGTCGCGCCTCACCAACACGTCCCGGCCGCGCCGCCGATCGCGCAGCAGGTTCAACCGGAAGAACCGCCCCGGGCCGAGGACCATGCCGGCATGGATATGTCCGGGGTCGACGTGTCGGGCGGCAGCACGAAGATGGACATGGGCCGGATGCAGGGCGGCAAGGCCCCGCCGGACGCGCGCGACTCCAACGACTATGCCGACGGCTACCGTAATTCCAGCCTGCCGGGTTATGAGATGGCCGACAAGCTCTCGATCCCCAAGATCCTCGTCGACGAACTGGAGTTTGCCACCGGCAACGAAGGGCAAGGTTTCGGTTGGACGGTGCTGGTCACCAGGGGACAGGACAACGACAAGCTCTGGCTGCGCAGCCAGGGACTGAAGAACTCCGGCGATCGCCTCGATCCCGAGAGCAGCGTCGAGGCGCTCTGGTGGCACAGCAAGAACCCGTTCTGGGGCACGCTGTTGGGCGTTCGCCAAGATCTCGGCAAGGGTGCCACGACCTGGCTCGCCGCCGGCGTCGAGGGTCTGGCGCCCTACTGGTTCGACGTCCAGCTGACCGGCTATGTAGGTGACGACGGCCGTGTGGCGGCCCGTGCCAAGGCTTCCTATGAAGTGCTCTTCACCAATCGGCTCATCCTGACGCCGCAGGTCGAGACCAACGTCTATTCCAAGCGCTCCACCGACCGCGAGCTCGGCAGCGGCTTCAGCAATGTCGAACTGAGCGGCCGGCTGCGCTATGAAATCTCGCGCAAGTTCGCGCCCTATGTCGGCTTCGTCTGGGAACGCGCGCTGGGCGGCACCGCCGATTTCCGGCGCGCGGATCGCGAGCTTGTGACCGAGCATCGCGTCGTGGTCGGCTTGCGCGTGTGGTGGTGACCCGCAATGCGGCGCCGGCAGGATCATTGAACGAACCCGGGCGTCGCGACGAAGGGGACGGCGAGAAGGAGACAGCCTTCCGCTCGCCGATCTTGCTGCAGTTCGCCGTCGCCGCTGCGGCGGCGGGCCAGACCGCTATCCTTGCGTTCCTGCCGTCGCTCGTCGACGAGGGACCGGTCCCACTGTCGCTGCGCGCCCATGACTTCCACGTAGCGAGCCTGAGTGCGGCGCATCCCCTTGCGGCATTGCTCTTTGCGCCGCTCTGGGGCTGGCTCGCGGACCGCATGGACTATCGGGTCCTGCTGCGCGCCGCGCTCATCCTTCTCGCTTTTGCCTTGGCGCCGGTCGGGGTCGTGGCGCTTCCGACACTCTATCTCCTGCGCGCTCTCGCGGGCATGTCCGCGGCCGCGATCATACCGCTCGCATTGCTCTCCAGGAGCTTTGCCGGAGGTGGACGGGCCGAGCGGGCGATGCACTTCACCTGGCTCACCGCCTTCGTTTTCCTGGGCGATCTGTCCGCTCCGCTGCTCGCGGAGGTCTCCGGGGCGGTATTTCCTCGAGCGCCGCTCCTGATGCTGTCGGTCGCCGTCGCCATGATCGCCGTGCTCATGTTGGTTGCGCCCCTGCCGGTGCGCGGCGCCGCGCGGCCCGGGAGCGGTGGTGATGGCGAAGCACAGTCGCTTCCGACCACTTCGATCCTGCTCCTTGTCACGGTCGTCGGCGGTGGGGGCCTTGCCGCCATGCATGTCAGCTTGTTGGTGACCCGCGTTGAAGCCAGTCTCAACCGCGAGGCGATTGCATGGATGCTCAGCCTTTGCGGACTGGCGATGTTGGCGGCGCAGCTGTTCCACACCAGGGTCCCGTGGCTGGTGACAGCCCCCAGATTGCTCGCGTGCCTTACGCTTGGGCTTCTCGCCGCCGCCTTGTTCGTCTTTCCCTATGCGTCGTCGATGATCGTGATCGCCGGCCTCATTGTCGCGGCCGGCTGGAGTTCCGCGAGCCTTCGTCTCGTGACGAGCTTCTGGATCAGCGGCCCCACGCTTCCGTCAGGCTGGAAGCTCGGGCTGCAGCATGCCGCGGCCAGTATCGGCCAGGCCCTTGCGCCACTGGCAATTGCCCTGGCCGATCCGGGGAAACAGCCGCTGATCCTGATAGGCATCGGCTGTGTATCGGTCCTTCTCCTCGTCGCGCTTCCGTTAGTATGGCGACGCAGGCCGGGTTCGACAAAAGCCTCCGATTGATAAGGGGGGGAGGGCATTGCTGCGTATTGAACAATGGGGGCAAGTGCCCACACCGTGTTCGTCACTGTCCAGGAATCAGTCCATGAAGAGCCGTCTGTCCGCCGCCTTGCTGTGCCTCGCTATGCCGGGAGTCGCTCTTGCGGCCAGTGATGTCGTCGTACATCGGGATCCTGGATGCGGGTGCTGCGAGAAATGGGCGCGGGCTGTCCAGGCCAAGCTTGGCCGAAAGGTCGTCATGCGGGATGATGCGACGCGGAGCGCCTTGCAGCGCAACGCTGGCATGCCCCAGGCGCTCGTTTCCTGCCATAGCGCGGTCATCGACGGCTATTTGTTTGAAGGCCATGTCCCGATCGCCGACATGAAGCGCCTGCTGGCGACACGGCCTGCCGGTGTCAAAGGCCTGGCGGTTGCGGGCATGCCGCTCGGATCGGAGGGGATGGAAGTGGCGGGCGTCAAGTCCCAACGCTATGATGTCATCGCCTTCGGTGCCGCAGCGCCAAGGCTATTCGCACGGCATTGAATTGCATAGACGCTAGTGATTGGATCGTCATGCGATGCGCGGCGCGATGCCGCGCGCATCGGGCTGCCGCCGTCGAGTTTCATGTAACTCCACGCGGATCGGGAAAGCCCTTTAATGTTTCCTGCGACTTTGCGCGCTGTGTTGCCCGACCGCATCGAGGATCGCCCGCCCGATCACCGGCTTGGAAATGACGTGATCGAACCCGGCTTCGGCGGCACGACGTGCCAGCACGAGGTCATGAAAGCCCGAGATCATGATCGCGCGCCCCGACCAGCCGGACTGCCGGAGATGCCGCAGGATGGCGAAACCGTCGATGTCGGGCATGCGATAGTCGAGGATGACGCAGTCGGCGTTTTTCGCGCGCGGATCCGCAAGCAGCGCGCTTCCGGACGTATAGCCGGAGACCGTGTAGCCGCGCGACCGCAACAGCAACTGTAGCCCGCGCCGCACCCCGGGATCGTCGTCCGAGACGAGGATGGTGTAGCGTCGATCATGCGGTGTGGAACCAATCGATGACATCTCGGGCGACAAGACAACCTCATTGAACTCGCTTCATCGCTCGCACAGGCGACCGTCCCCGTCGCTACGTAGAGGCCGCAATCATTTGGGCTTTTGTCCGAGGCCCGCCGCGAAAGCGATCCTCAGCGCCTCAGATAGATTACGCGCCTCGAGCTTGGCCATGAGGCTGGCGCGGTGGACTTCCACCGTTCGCGAGGAGCATCCCAGATCGTAGGCAATCGTCTTGTTGGGATAGCCGTTCGCCAAGCCCTCGAGCACCTCCCGCTCCCTGGGCGTCAGGGCGGCGATACGCACCTGCGCGTCGGACGCCTCGATCGCGCGGACGTCGGCATCGTCTATGCGTCCGAATGCGCGTGTGACCGCTTGAAGCAAGGCAGCCTTCTCGAAGGGCTTTTCCAGAAAGTCGATCGCCCCGGCCTTCATCGCCTGGACTGCAACCGAGACATCACCATGCCCTGTGAGAACGACGACCGGCATGTTGATCCCGCGCTCGGCCATGGCGGCCTGAACCGCCAGGCCATCCATTTCCGGCATGCGCACGTCGAGGATAACGCAGCCAATTGTCGCGGACCTGGCCACCTTGAGAAATTCCACCCCTGACGCATAGGTTTCGACAACATAGCCTGCCGTCTTCAGCGCAAAGCCGGCCGCGCGCCGAATTGCTTCCTCGTCGTCGACGAGGTGAATGATCCGCCTATCCTCCATAATCCTCCTCCGCCTTCGCGTGGATCAGCGTGAAATGAAATCGCGTGCCGCCACGCGGGGGGTGCTCGACCCAGATCCTTCCACCGTGCGCCTCGATGATGGTCCGGCAGATCGAAAGGCCCAGGCCCATGCCATCGGACTTGGTCGACACGAACGCGGTGAAGAGCTGCTGCCGAATTTCCTCGGCGATGCCCGGTCCCGTATCCTCGACGGTTACTTCGATCAGGCCATCGGGGCGCAGCATGCTCGCGAGCCGGAGATCGCGGATCGGCACTTCCGCCATCGCCTCGATCGCGTTGCGCATCAGATTGACGAGCACCTGCTGGACCTGCACGCGGTCGACGAGAACCGGCGTCGCGGCCGGGTCGAGCGCGAAAAAAGTGCGAACGCCGCGTTCGCGCGCGCCGACCAACGCCAGCTGGCTTGCCTCGGCGATGACATGCGGCAAGTCATGAACGCTCTTCTCGACCTCTCCGCGCGCCACGAAATCGCGCAGGCGGCGGACGATATGGCCGGCACGCAAGGTTTCCTGGGCCGCGTCGTCCATCACCGAACGCAGCGACGCGAAACGCTCGCCCTCCTCTGCCTCGAGCAGATCCCTGATCGTTTCCAGGTAGAGTGCTACCGCCGCGAGAGGCTGGTTGAGTTCGTGCGCAAGGGTAGAGGCCATCGTGCCCATGGCGCTGAGGCGGGAGACGTGCACGAGTTCGGCCTGAAGCTCCTTCAGCTTCAGCTCGTCCTGTTCCTTTGCGGTGAGATCGCGGACGAAGCCGGTGAACATGCGCTGGCCGTCCTCGCCTGCCTCGCCGACGGATAGCTCCATCGGAAAGGTCGAACCGTCGCGGCGCTGCCCGACGACCACGCGGCCGAGCCCGATGATGCGGCGCTCGCCGGTCCGGAGGTAGTGGGCGATATACTCGTCGTGACGGCCGCGGTCCGGTTGCGGCATCAGGCACGAGACGTTGTGCCCGATCAGTTCGGCTTCCCGGTAGCCGAACAGGCGCTCGGCGGCTGCGCTGAACGAGGTGATGCTGCCCCCCTCGTCGATGATGATCATCGCGTCGGGGACGGTCGCAAGGATGGATTGCAAATGCTGTTCGCGCGTCTCGATCGAGGCGCGAACGGCGGCCTCGTCGGTGACGTCGCGGGTGATGCATGCGAACCCGCAATGAAGGTCACCGTCGAACAGCGCCGTAATGGTCAGGCGCGCCAGATACTCGGAGCCGTTCTCGCAAACTCTCCAGGCTTCGCGCTCGAATGTTCCTTCGTCTAGCGCCGCTGCCAGATCGGCCCGTGGTCTGCCGGCAGTGATCTCGTCGGGCGGATAGAAAAGATCATGCGGCTTTCCCAGAACATGGTCGAGCGGCCAGCATTCGATCCGCTCGCCTTCCTCATTGTAGCTCAGCACCCGCCCGGAGACATCAAGCAGCGAAAGGACATAGCGGCCGGCCTGACGCAGAAACAGCGCGGCAAGCCGCTCGATCTCGGCAGTGGCATTCCTGGCGTCGGGATCTTTCTTGTCCATGACGCCCGCTCAGCCCAGTAACCGAAGGCGTTTGAGGGATCGAGGTTCGAAGGAGATGCTCAGCGACGCGCGAGGATGGCCTTCATCTCGTCGATTTCCTGGCGCTGCGACTGCTCGATCGAGGTGCACAGACGGACGACCTCCGGGTCGCTCAGCCGCGCTTCGCGGCACATCAGGATCGCGCCCGAATGGTGCGGGATCATCGAGCGCAGGAAGGCTGTGTCGCCGATCGTCGTTTGGGTGCGGATCAGGGCGAAGCTGCCGAAGAAAGCGATCAGCGAGACCGCGATCAGCGCGATATTGGCGGCCTTCGACGGAAACATATGCCGCATGGCGAGGATCATCAGCACCACCATCGGCGCCACCATCATCATCGTCATGTAGAGCATGTTCAGGTTGTTGTAGAAGCTGTCGAGACCGTCGATCATGACGAACATCACCAGATACATGATGACGCCGCTGACGAGGGTCTGGAGCGCGAGGCTCCAATAGGCTCCCTTTTGCGGGCTGCCGTAGCCGGATGGGTGGTCCATAGGTCCTCTCCTTGGTTCGGCGTGAACCGGATACAGCGGGATTGCCGCACACCCTCTCGCCCATCTGCCGCATCGCCCTTCGCCACTCCCGCACTAGAACCAGAAGCGGACGCCAACGACGAAGCTCGTGGCATGGACATCCTCCCCGGCAAGGCGGGAGAGCCGTGCCGTATCTCCCGTCTTGCGCAGATAGGACACGCCGACATAGGGCGCGAACTGGCGGCTGATTTCGTACCGCAGCCGCAGGCCGGGCTCGACGTTGACGAGACCTGAGCCGATGTCGTTCTCGGGCACATCCTGCGCACTGAAATTCACCTCGAGGCGCGGCTGGAGGATGAGGCGCTGGGTGATGCGCTGGTCGTAATAACCCTCGACCCGGCCGAGCAGGTCGCCTTTGGTAGAGAGGAACAGCGCGCCTTCCACTTCGAAGAAGCCCGGCGCCAGGCCCTCAAAACCGACCGTCGCATAGGTGCGGTCGGGGCCGCGCCCAAAATCCTGCCGGATACCGGCCTGGACGTTGAAATAGGGGTCGATGGCGCGGCTGTAGAGCACCTGCACTTCGGCGGTATCGATGCCGCGCCCGAACTCGCCTTCGCCCTCGCTCTTGAGCCAGAGCCTGTTGATGTCGCCGCCGTAGAAGCCTTCGCCGTCCCAGCGATAGCCGTCGCGGCCGCTATGGGCCTGATACTCGAAGACGTTGAGCAGAAGCTGGCCGAAATTACTGCCGCCGTTCTCCTTCATCATGGCCATTCGCGCCCGCGCCATCTCGCCGCCGGGAAAATCGCGATCGGCATAATGGTCGTGCGGAACAGGCGGCGGCGGTGCGTCACCGGCGGGAAGCGCCGTCCCGGTCATCTCCATGCCCGGCATCGCGCCCTGGCCGTGCTGCGCGTGGTCCATGTCAGGCATGTCGGGCATCGCGCTATCCTGATGCCGGGAATGGTCCATTCCCGGCATGCTGTCCGGCGATGCGGCCGGATCCTGCAACTGCGCAGGTGGGTTGGGGCGCGGCGCGGCGTCCTTGTGCTTCTGCTTGTCCTGCGCCGGCTGCGCCCCGCCCGGCGGCGTCGTGCCGGGCATGTCGTGCGTTGAATGGTCCTGGGCGAACGCCGGCACTCCCAGCGCCAGCGCCGACACCGCCGCGAGCATCGTCGCGAGCCGGGTCATGCCGCATCTCCCTTGGGACGCACGCTCACGACCCGCATCATCCCGGCATGCATGTGATAGAGAAGATGGCAGTGGAATGCCCAGTCGCCGACGGCATCGGCGGTGAAGTCCCAGCTCACCTTGCCGCCCGGCTGGACGATGACGGTGTGCTTGCGGGGCGCATGATCGCCGTGTCCCGTCACCAGCTCGAAGAAATGGCCGTGGATATGGATCGGATGCCCCATCATCGTGTCGTTGATGAGGTTGATCCGCACGCGCTCTCCCTCGGTGAAGGGGATCGGCTCGTGATGGTCCGACATCTTCTCGCCGTCGAACGACCACATGAACCGCTCCATGTTGCCGGTGAGGTGGATGTCGATGCTGCGGCCGGGCGCCCGCACGTCGGGATTGCGCTCCAGCGCCATCAGATCCTTGTAGACGAGCACCTTGTGGCCGACGTCCGTCAGACCCTGGCCCGGCTCGCCGGTGCGATCGACCGGCATCGGTGAGATGGTCTGAACGCTGGGGTCGCGCTTGACCTGCGGTGCATTCGCAAAGTCGCGCATCTTCATCGAGGCCATCTCGTGCCCGCCATGATCCATGCCGGTCATCTGATCGCCGGCCTCGGCCGCCATTGCCGAATGGTCCATCCCGGCCATGCCGGAGTGGTCCATGCCCGGCATCGCGCCATGGTCCATGCCGCCCGGCACCGCCGCTGCCGCGCCGCCGAGACGCGCGGAGGCGTTCTTCTCGGCACTGGGATCGACGCCCCGTGGGGCGGCGCCTGACATATCCATTCCTTCCATGCCGGGCGTCGAGGACATGTCCATCCCCATGTCCTTCATGTCGGCGAGCGGTCGCTTGCGCAGGGGCGGCACCTCGGCGGTCATGCCGGCGCGCGGCGCGAGCGTGGCGCGGGCCATGCCCGAGCGGTCGATCGCCTCGCCGACGAGCGTGAAAGCCTTGTCCTCGCCGGGCGTGACGATGAGGTCGTAGGTCTCGGCGACGCCGATCTGGAACTCGTCGACCGTCACCGGCACCACATTCTGCCCGTCGGCCTGGACGATGGTGAGCGGCAGTCCCGGAATACGGACATTGAAGGTGGTCATGGCCGAGGCGTTGATAACGCGCAGCCGCACCCGCTCGCCGGGCGTGAACAGCGCGGTCCAGTTGTCGAACGGGCCATGGCCGTTGACGAGATAGGTATAGGTCGAGCCGGTGACGTCCGAGATGTCGGTCGGGTCCATCCGCATCTGGCCCCAGTCGAGCCGGTCCTTGAGCGGCTGGTCGCGCCCCGAGAGCAGCCCGGCGAGCGTCTGGCGCTGGAAGTTGAAATGACCCGGATTGACCTTGAGGCGACGGAAGATCGCCTCTGGCGACAGCGGGCTGTGGTCGGCCAGAACGATCACATGCTCACGGTCATAGGCAACGGGATCGTCGCCCGCCGGGTCGATGATGATCGGCCCGTAATGACCTTCCTGTTCCTGAAGGCCCGAATGGCTGTGATACCAATAGGTGCCGCTCTGGATGACCGGGAAGTCGTAGAGATAGCTCGAACCCGGCTTGATGCCGGGGAACGACACGCCCGGCACGCCGTCATGCTTCGCCGGGACCAGAAGCCCGTGCCAGTGGATAGAGCTGTCCTCTTCGAGCTGGTTGACGACGTTGAGCCGCACCCTTTGCCCCTCGCGCAAGCGGACCAGCGGCGCGGGGACCGTGCCGTTGATGCCGATGGCGCGAAAGCGATGCCCGTCGATCGTCATCGACTGGCGGGCGATGGTGAGGGTGATGTCCTCGCCGGAGACGGTAGGAAGGGTAGGCCGCAAGCCCGCCGACACGGTTTGCGCCCAGGCAGGCAGCCAGGCCGACAGCGCGGCGGCGCCGCTTGCGAGCGCGGCGCCGCGCAGGAACTGGCGGCGGTCGAACACTGAATTCATAACGCGCTGTCTTCGCTCACATCCAGGAGGGGTTATTGGGAATACGCAGCGCGAGCGCTTACCCCTCAAGAATTTTGCAATATTTCCGAAAGCCGCGTCCGGGCGCGATAAAGTCGGGTTTCGACCGCCTTCTGGCTGATACCGAGGATCTCGGCGGTCTCGGCTTCGGAGGAGCCTTCAACTGTCCGCAGTATCAGCACTTGCTTGAGCGCGACTGGCAGAGCCGCGATCGCCGTCATCGTGCGCTCCAGCTCGGTTTCGCCGGCCAGCGTTCTGTCCGCGCCAGGCGTTTCGTCCGCCAAGTCGCGTGCTTCGCCCAGCGGCAAGGCGAAGGCGAGCAGCCTGCGAACGGCGCGGCGGCGGCGCCAGTCTCTGCATTTGTTGAGCGCGATACGGGAGAGCCAGGCGCGGAACGATCGTTTGCCGTCATAGCGGCCTAGCGCGCTGAACGCCGAGACGAAGCAGGTCTGGGTTACATCGATAGCTTCCTCGCTATCGCCGACGTGACTGCGCACGAGCCGGTACACCCAGCCCTGGTGGCGTCGCACCAGTTCGCCGAACGCTGCTTGTCGGCCTGCCAGGGCCAGACCCGCAAGCTCCCCGTCCGAGCAGTCGGGGAGGTGGAGCGTCATTTTTTCTGGGCCGTGAGTGCTTTCACCACGGCTTCGTCGAACTTCGCCGCCTGGTCGGGACGGAGCACTGCGCGCATCGCGAATATATGCTCCAGCGTCTCCTTCTGTAGTTCGCCCATTGCCTGATGCGAGCGGTCGACAGCGGCCGAGACTCTTGGGCCATAGCCATGTTCGGCCTCGATCGCCTCGGCAAGGCGTGCATTGTCGGCGCGCAGCTCGGCTTCGAGCGCCTCGCGGCGAATGGCGTAGCTCTTCTCGATCTTCTCGAGGCGTGCGTGCTGCCCTGCATCGAGCTTGAGATCGCGGTGAAGCAGCTCATGAAGCTCGTTTTCGACTGGTCGATCGGGCACGACATAGACGCGCCCGATCACCACGCCGGCGACCGCCGCGGCAAATGTCAGCAGCGCCAGAAGAACCAGCCGCCGAGGATCGCGCATCACCGCGATCCAAGCAGCGACGAGGGCGCCAACGCCAGCCGGGCGTCGAACGGCGTGATGGTGCTCGCATCGGCGGATGCGGTGGGCAGCCCAGAGCCGGCAATCCCGATGAGAAGCGCAGCGAGCGCCGCAATGCCGAACGTGGTGTTGCCGACGCTCGGACTTGCCTGGATGCGGGCGATCTCCGCCATCACCCGGTCGTCGAGACCGTGTAGCCGCGGATCGAGCGGCGCGTCGCGCAAGCGTCCGAGAAGTGTGTCGAGATCCGTCATCTGCATTCTCCTTCAAGCTTAGAATACGCAATAACCCATCATGCCCCTCATGCGAGGCGTGCGTGAATATTCTGAGGGGTAAGCCGCGGCGCTGCGTATTCAGCAATACCATTCTTCGAGAAGGAGTTGCTTTCATGCCTGCACCGCATCGCTTTGCCCTGGCCGCGCTCGCCGCCAGTGTGCTCGTCGCATCCCCGGCCTTTGCCCATCCCAAGCTCCTGTCCTCGACGCCTGTCGCCAATGCGAGCGTCGCGGCCCCGTCGAAGATCACGCTCACTTTCAGCGAAGGCTTAATGCCCAGGCTGTCCGGCGCCGAGATCGTCATGACGGGCATGCCGGGGATGCCCAACCATCGCATGGCGGTCACGGGCTTCAAGACCACGACCGCCGCTGACGGCAAGACGCTTGTCTTGACGCTTGCGCGACCGCTCTCGGCCGGAAGCTATCAGGTAGCCTGGCATGTCGTCTCGACCGATACGCACCGGATTGAGGGCAACCTCGCCTTCACCGTGACGTGACCCGGTGAGTGACGTGGCTCTCGTCGCGATCCGCTGGGCGCTCTACGTCGACCTCGGCCTGCTGTTCGGTCTGCCGCTGTTTGCACTCTATGCGCTCGGCGGCGGGCAGACCGCACGGCGGCACCTGCCGTTGGTCGTTCCGCTCATCAGCCTCGCGGCGCTTGGCCTTCTCCTCTCTTCGCTGGGTTTCCTGCTTCAGGGAGCGGCCATGGCCGGCGTGCCGTTCACCCAGCCGGACATGTCGATCCTGAGCGACCTCCTCGACGAAACCGCGCTGGGCTTCGCGCTCAAGATACGAATGCTGGCGCTTTTTTCCGTGCTCTCCGGCGCTGCGCTGCTGAACCGATCGCCGCGCGGCGCCACACTGGGTGCGACGGTCGCAGGCGCAGTCGCGCTGGCGACGCTTGCCTGGTCGGGTCATGGCGCGGCTGGGGAAGGCGCTGCGGGTTGGTTGCAGCTTGGGTCCGATCTACTCCATCTCTTCGCCGCCGGGGCATGGGTCGGGGCGATTGTCGCCTTTCTCCTCCTGACACTGCCGAAGATCGCGACGGACGACATGGAGCGGGCAATGCTGGCCGAGCGCGCGCTGCGCGGCTTCGCAAGCGTCGGCACGCTGATCGTTGGCCTGCTCATTCTCACCGGCGCCGTTAACGGCGCCTTTTTGGTCGGCCCTGACCATGTGCTGACGCTGGCGCAATCGACCTATGGGCTGCTGCTGATCGCCAAGCTCCTGCTTTTTGCCGCGATGGTCGGCCTTGCCGGACTCAACCGCTTCCGCCTCACGCCCGCGCTGGGTATCGCCATTGCGCAACAGGACGCGGCCGCGGCGATGGTCCTGTTGCGCAAGAGCCTGCTCGTCGAGGGCTGCCTGGCGGTCGTCATTCTCGGGCTCGTCGCATGGCTGGGAACACTGTCTCCGCCCATGTCGGTCTAGCGCAATGCCAACCGCCACGAGCAGAGCGAGCGCCATGCAGTCCTGCGCGTCGCCCCTGGGAGCCAATCGACGCAGCCCGGGATCGATTTGAGACATATCTCTGCTTCGCGCAGCCGGGTGTCGAGCGTGGGGCGTTGAGCGCCTGCCTCGCCGCTTAGCAGGGTGCGGAAATAGGGTCGTTCGGGGATCGATCTGAGGACTTCGACAGTTTGACGTCGGTCATTTGAAGCG
>NZ_JARYGI010000054.1:0-16342 GCF_033795625.1 Sphingobium sp.
ACCAGAGCAGCTTGACCAGATCGCCGCGCTTGCCGCGGAACGCGAACAGCGCGCCCGAGTGCGGACTCTTCTCCAGCACCTGCTGCACCAGCACCGCGAGCCCATCGAACCCCTTGCGCATATCGGTGGCGCCGCAGGCCAGATAGATGCGTGTCGTCGGTGGTAACGGGATCATCGGGCAAGGACGGACATCACCCGTGCCAGCGCATCGGCGTCGACCGCCGCGTCGACGGTGAGCCGCACGCCCGACGGCAGCTCGATCCCGATCTGGCCGCTGCCTGCCAACGCCGCGCTAGGCACAGATACCTCGACCTCGGCGAACGACGGCGTCGGCGTGCGCTTCGCTCCCGTCAGGTCGCCCGCCAGTGCCTGCCGGCGCCACGTATAGAGCATCCCACTGCCGACCGCGTGTCGCTGGCACGTTGCCGAGACCGAGCCGTCAGGGCCGAACGCCTCGCGCAGGATCGACAGCTTCTGATCCACCGACCAGCGACGGCGGCCACCCACGACCTCGATCCGACTGCTCATACGATCACTCATATGACCGGTCGTAAGAGCACTCGCTCCCGACGCTCCGAAATCCTCGCTCATCACCGCTCCTCGCAAAGAGCCGCTATCAGCATCCCCCAGCAGCTTCCCGCAAGGCGGCCTTCAGGACACGGTTACGATCGCATGGCGATGCTTTCCGGAGCTCTGACCTATGATGTGCTGGCTGATTGCGACCTGTTGATCGAAGCGGTGTTCGAGGATCTCGAACTTAAGAAACAGGTGTGCGCAAAGTTGGGCAGCCTTGCGCGCGAGGGGGCGGTAATCGCAACCAATACCTCTACGCTGGACGTGGATGTCCTGGCCCAGGCCAGCGGTAAGCCGTCGGCAATGGTCGGCATGCATTTCTTTAGCCCTGCAAACGTCATGAAACTGCTTGAGGTCGTTCGTGGCGCCAAAACCGATTCCGCCGTGCTGGCGTCCGTGCTCGACCTCGCTGGCCGTATCGGCAAGGTGCCGGTGGTGTCGGGAGTCTGCTACGGATTTATCGGAAACCGCATGGCCGAAGTGTACATGCGGGAAGCCGAGTTCCTGCTGCTGGAGGGCGCAACACCCGCGCAGATCGACGGCGCCATCGAAGCCATGGGTATGGCAATGGGGCCTTGTCGCATGCTCGATATGGCTGGCGTCGATGTCGGTGCGAAAACGGTCATCGAATGGAAAAAGTCGGGGCAGGGACCCCGCGATCCGACTTACCGAGCGATCGTCGACGAGTTGTACAAGGTGGGACGCCATGGACAGAAGGCCGGGGCCGGATATTACGAGTACGATGGCCGCACTCCGATACCGGACCCGAAGGTTGAGCGGTTAGTACGACTCCTCGCGGAACGGTCGGGGATTGAGCAGCGCAGCAATATAGAAGCGAGCGAAATCGTCGAGCGCTTGCTTTACCCGCTCGTCAATGAGGGCTGCAAGATTCTCGAAGAGGGAATTGCGTACCGACCAGGTGACATCGATGTCGTGTGGACCTTTGGCTATGGCTTTCCCAAGCACACTGGCGGGCCGATGTTCTGGGCTGAGACCATGGGCCTGTCGCGTATCGTGGAGAGAATGCGTCATTATTCGGAGGTGCGCGGCAACGACTATGGCTATTGGACGGTATCTCCCCTGCTCGAGAAGGCCGCTGCGAGCGCCACGTCGCTCGCGGAACATCTCCCTGCATCACAACCCTTAACAAGTCAGGATTCATGATGCGCGAAGCCGTCATCGTATCGACCGCGCGCACGCCGATCGGCAAGGCCTATCGCGGCGCGTTCAATAACATCAAGTCGCCATCACTGGTGGGTCATGCCATCGCCCATGCCGTTGAGCGCGCCGGCATCGATCCGCAACGCGTTGAAGACGTGGTGATCGGTACAGTCCTTGCAGCCGGGACTGCGGGCATGAACGTCGCCCGAAGCGGCGCGCTGGCCGCCGGACTCGGCATCGGTGTACCCGCTCAGACAGTCGACCGCCAATGCTCGTCGGGATTGGTAGCGATTGCCGCGGCCGCCAAGCAGATTATCGTCGATGGGATGGACGTGGTTGTCGGCGGAGGCCAGGAGAACATCTCTGCAATTCAGACTCCCTATTTCGAATGGGCATCTCGCGAGCAGGATCCTGAGGTCGTCTCACGTGTCGCACATGCGTATATGCCAATGCTGGAGACGGCCGAGTTCGTTGCGCGCAAATATGGTATCACGCGCGAAGCACAGGACGAATATGCGTTCGAATCCCAGCGGCGGACTGCTGCTGCCCAAGCGGCAGGCCGGTTTTACGCGGAAATTGTGCCTTTGCGATCAGTCAAGGCAGTCACCGACAGGGCGACGCGGGAGACCAGCTATCACGACGTATTGCTCGAGCAGGACGAGGGGAACCGCCCTGAGACGACGATCGAGAGTCTCGCTGCATTGAAGCCGGTGCTGGAAGGCGGCACGGTAACCGCAGGCAATGCCAGTCAATTGTCAGACGGCGCTTCGGCGTGCGTCCTGATGGAGCGCGCGCTCGCAGAGCGTAGCGGATTAGCGCCTTTGGGGCTGTATCGCGGACTTGCGGTAGCAGGCTGCGCTCCTGAAGAAATGGGCATCGGTCCGGTCTTTGCTATCCCCAAATTGCTGAAGCAGCATGGCCTGCGCATCGATGACATTGGCATCTGGGATTTGAACGAGGCGTTCGCGTGTCAGGCGATCTATTGTCGCGACAAGCTGGGCATCGATCCGGCCCGTTACAATGTCGACGGCGGCGGCATCTCCATTGGCCATCCCTACGGCATGACGGGATCACGCGCGGTCGGGCACGCGCTGATCGAGGGCAGGCGGCGCAATGAGCGGTATGTGGTCGTAACCATGTGCGTTGGCGGCGGCATGGGCGCAGCAGCGCTGTTTGAAATCATCTAGTGGCCGGTGCTGTTTGCTGCCTTGCTGGTCCGATCTACCGACGAACTAGAAGGATGAGGGCCGCAGCCGTGGAAGGCCTTTTAGATCAGGGATGCCAAATATTGATCACGTCCGATCATAGCCATGTATGAGGACGTCATCGCGATGCGCGATCGTCAACACTTGCGGAACGTAACCTGGGCTGGGCTGTAGGTCTTACGCAATAGGTCGGTCTATTGCCGTTAGTGGCGCCTTGTCGCGCCGATGGCGATGCCTTAGCTCACGCGCGAATCTCGAACATTCGTGGTCTGCGGTCAGCGCGTTTTGCGAGTGAAGCACGACGCTTTGATTGATGGCCACGTCTGTCAGGCGGCAAAGAGACGCATCGGTAGCTCTTTGATCCCGTACACCCCACGGTTCCGCAACCGGACCGGCTCGTCGGCCTCGATCCGTGCGACCTTGTTCACCAGTGCTTCGAGCATGACCTCCATCTCCATCCGCGCGAGATGCTTGCCTGCGCATAAATGAGGTCCGGCGCTCCAGCTCAGCTGATCGGCCGGGTTGCGTGTGACGTCGAAAAGATCGGGGTCCGGGTATTTTCGCGCGTCGCGGTTTGCGGCTCCGAAGAGGATCATTACGCGTTCTCCCTTTGGGATAAACACGTCGCCTGATACATAATCAGCGGCCGCAAAGCGCGAGAACCACCGCAGGATCGAGGTATGACGCATACCTTCAAAAACTGCGCTTGGGATGAGCGACGGGTCGTTGCGTAGCAGCTCATATTGATCAGGATGCCGCGCCAGATTGTCGAGCAGATTTCCCATCGCATTGATCGTGGTATCAAGGCTTGGCAGCACGAACGCACGCAGGCTCACGCGCGCATCGGCCAGAGACATCCCCTTTTCTCGCACCTGCTGGAATAATTCGGCCGACCACGAACCGGGCCTCAGCGTGTCGGGGTCCAGATCGCGCAGATAGCCGATGACTTCCATGGCGGACTCGAGATCCTCCTTAAGTTCCGGGATCATTTCGCCGTCCTTTTCGATCACGCCCAGGACGTTGAAGCTGGCTGTCGCCCAGCGGATCATCTTCATCCGGTCCTCTGCCGGCAGGCCGACCAGTTCAGAGACGACTTCGACCGGCAGATGATAGGCGATATTCGTGATCGCATCAAACGTGGGCGCGCCCACCAACGTGTCGATCTGTTCGTCGATCAAGGTCCGCAGCCGCTCGCGCATCGGCTTCAACGCGACCGGCGAGAGGTGCTTCATCAGCGGCAAGCGCATACGGCGGTGGCGTTCGCCATCAGAATTAAGAACGCCAGGTTCGGGCACTTTTTGATTGATGAAGCGGTTAAACCCGGTTCCTTCACCGGAAATCAGTATATCGGGTGACTGAAGGGCGTTGGTGACATCCTGAAAGCGGCTGAGCGCCAGTACGTCGGGTTCGCGGAGCCGGACGACCGGGCCAAGCTCGCGAAGCGCCGCATAGTGCGGAAACGGATTGAGGAGCGCGTCTTCGGCGAAGAGGTCATGCTCGTAGACCGGATACTCCTGCGTCATCGTATCAGTGTCAGTCAAGGTGGCAGTCCTTTCCCTCGGGCGTATTATCGCCAGTGTTATAAGCTGCCTGCACGGCACCGAGCAGCGCCCCGAGCGGATGCAGAATAATGTCTCCCGAAAGCCGCTTGACCTGGCAGCGGCAGGAGAAGCCGGTAGCCAGTGCGATGGTGGGAGCGTGTTCGATCCGCTCGCGCCAGCTGAGATCGTACAGTCGCTTGGAAATTGATTGATGCTCTACTTCATGGCCGAACATGCCGGCCATGCCGCAGCACCCTGTCCGAACGGCCTCGCATTCCAAGCCGAAATGCGCGAAGATCGTACGCCAATTGTCCAATGCCTGCGGACGAAGTGCTTGCTCGGAGCAATGGCCGAACAGCCGGAAGGCCGCTGGAGAAGAGGCGATTCCTCCCTTGAGACGCCCGGCTGCGATATCTTCTATCAGGAGTTGCTCGATGCCGGATACGATGGGAGCATGGGGTGCAAATTCGCGATATTCTTGCTC
Source organism: Sphingobium sp. (assembly GCF_033795625.1). Taxonomy (GTDB): domain Bacteria; phylum Pseudomonadota; class Alphaproteobacteria; order Sphingomonadales; family Sphingomonadaceae; genus Sphingobium. Next base: position 4,965 of record NZ_JARYGI010000054.1, read on the forward strand.
GAACATCAGGCTGGTCGCCGCATCCAGGCCCACCAGCCTCCAGCCACGATCGGAAAAATGTTTTAGGCTGTCCGCCTGATCGCGTGCAATTTTAGCAAAGCGATTGCGCAGGCCGAGCACATACAACGCTTTGCCATTGGCTCTGGCGGGGAGGCGCCGAACGCGATAGCCGAGCGCGGTCAACAGCGTATGGGCGGCTTCGACGAGCGAGCCCTCAAACGTCGACGTGAAGCTATCTTCGACCAGCAGCACATCGCACAATGGTGCGCTGGCATCGGCTGCGTTCCCTTCATGCGTGACGCGGATACGGTCAGTGGCGCCGCGGGGCGAAGGAGCGAAACGTGGTAGATCGACGAAGCCGAGTAGTCGCTCTACCTTTTCGCTCAGTGGATTGTGCGCGACCAGATTGCTGAGCCGCGGCACTCTTCTTCCGAACGTAAGCAGCGGCTCAAGCTGCGCAAGCAGCAAATGCCGGATCGGTCTGCGACGGCGTGAATAGTAGCGCTCGAGAAAGCGCGACTTCATGGTCGGGACATCGACGTTGACCGGACAAAGCGTTGTACAGGCTTTGCACGACAGGCAAGTGGAAAGCGATGCCGCCGCCGCCGCTTCAAGCTGCGCCGCCTCTTCATCCTTGCCTTCTGCGGTGGCCCGGGCCCACCCGCGCAGCAGCGCTGCACGCCCCTTGGGAGACTGTGCCCGATCGCGTGTCGCCTTGTAGGATGGACACATTAGATCAAGCTGATCCCACGAGAAGCACGCGCCATTGCCGTTGCAGGCGACCGCACGATCGAATGCCTGCATTTCCCGCTCGCCGATCAGCCGGTCGTGTTCTCCGCGCAACGGGATCTGGTCAATGCGATCAACCTGTCGTCGAGGATCGGAAGAGGCGAGCTTGCCGGGGTTGAGCATGTTGAGCGGATCGAATGCGCGTTTCAGCGCAACCAACTCGGGGTAGAGCGTTTCGCCAAAGAAGAAGGGGGAATATTCGCCGCGGAAGCCCCGGCCGTGCTCCCCCCATAACAATCCGCCGTAGGATTTGGTCAGCTTCGCCACGCCATCGGAGACAGGCCGGATCACCGATGCCTGTTGGGGGTCTTTGAGGTCGAGGAACGGGCGCACATGAAGGCAACCGACATCCGCATGCCCGAACATGCCGTACGTCATGCCATGTGCGTCGAGCAAGGCGCGAAAATCCGAAACATAGTCGGCAAGCCGATCCGGTGGGACCGCCGTATCCTCAACGAATGGGATGCCCTGCCGTCCGCCACCCAGCCGGGCGAGCAGCCCGACAGCCTTTTCGCGGAGCGTCCAGAGCCGCCGGATCAAACCGGGATCTCGCACAATCTTGGAATCAATGAGCGAAGGCGCGGATTGCGATGCCGCCTCCTCCAGCCTTCCAAGGCCGTTTGCCACCTCGTCGGGACTGCCGGAATATTCGACAAAGCTGATAGCGCGAACCGGGACGTCCCGATTTTCACCCAGTACCTCGCTAATGCCGTTCCAGATGATATCGGTTCGCGCCACCTTGACAACATTGTCGTCAAGAATTTCGACAGCGACCGGATCGGTAGCCAGTAGCCGCTCGACATCGCGCAGGCCCCCGTCGAAGCTGGCGTATCGCAACACTGCGAGTGCCTTGGTACTGGGGATGGGGATCACACGCAGGCGCGCAGCCTTGGTGATGGCGAGCGTGCCTTCCGAACCCGACAGAATAGGTGTGAGCGAGAACCGATCGGCATTGATGTCGATCGTCTTTTCGAGATTGTAGCCGGTGAGGCCGCGGTTCATTTTGGGAAAGACGCGACCAATCTCTTCCCGATGGTCGGTTACGATGCGCATCGCCTCACGGTGAATGTCGCCGATCACATCTGCGCGAGCGCCTAATGTCCGCGCTTCGCCGATGGGCATCGCTGCGGCGGTCCAGTCGTCCCCGTTGGCCAGGACGACCTCGAGTTCCTCAACATAATCCGACGTTTTGCCGTAGCGACGCGAGCCCTTACCCGACGCATCGGTTGCAATCATACCTCCGATGGTCGCGCGGCTTGCGGTAGAGACCATGGGGGGAAAGAACAGCCCGTGGTTAGCCAGCAACGCATTGAGCTGGTCGAGCACCACGCCAGGCTCGACGAGGACCGTGCCACCGGCTGCATCGACGTCCAAAGCTAAAACGCGTGTCATGTATCTCGCGAAATCGACTATCACGCCTTCGCTCAGCGACTGGCCGTTCGTCCCGGTGTTGCCGCCACGCGGGCACAGTTCGATCACCGCGCCTTCTACGTCGGCGGCTGCCCTGACGATCCGGTTCACGTCTGAGCCCGTGCGCGGGTATACGATCGCCCGCGGCCTTACCTGATAGATGGAATTGTCGGTCGAGGCGACTTCGCGTGCGCCAAGACTGAATTCCATATCCCCTTCGAACCCGGCCGCTTGCAGCCGTGCTCTGAACTCGTCGATTACGGCGTCATGAAGAACCGCTGCTGTCATCAGACTTCGGGACTGTTCACTGTGTAAGACGCCAATTCGTTCCTGAGCTCTGCGAGTGATTGATCCTGCATGCTCGCGTACAGCTCAAACGGATCGGAGACTGTAGCGCCCAGCGCTGCCTCAAACGATGCCTGCGCAGCGGCCGCTGAATAGGCGGGCTGCTCCTCGCCGCCGAGATTCGACTGGAATATCCCTGCAGCGCTGACCGGAAGGAAATCCTCATAGGTAATAGGATGCGCCTCAACTGCGCCTGCGGCAATCAGCGCCGGCAGGTCGAAAGTTCCGGCGGAAGCGCGCGCGCCGTCGACGAGCTTGTAACGAAAATATGCCAGGTCCATCTCCCGCAACGACACCTCATCATCCGGAAAACCGGCGAACGCCGCAGCCATTTTTCGATCATGAGTCTCACCAGTCTCCGTTGGCCCGGTGCGCGCTTTTTCTAATAACTCGTCATAAAGGGCTCGCCCACGCGGCGTCAGTGCCGCGCCGCGCTGTTCGATCTCGCCGAACCTCGCCGTGTGGCTGCCCACTTCCCGGCCATCAGTTCCTTGGAAGGAGATGCTTTCCTCTAGCGCCTTGAAGCTGGTTTGCCGCAGCAAGATTGGCACGCGTCGCCGCGGCGGACCTTCGATGACCGACTTTGCTCCTATGCCGCGCCGTTCCATCTCCGATTGCGCGGCGTCGATGTCCAGCGTCCGTGGTGTCAGATGGTTGATATGCGGGCCCTTGAAACAGACAATATCCGCCACGAGGCGATGCACATTCTGGAGCTTCGAATAGGTTTCTGCGTCAACCAGCGCGTCATTCTGCCATCTGAACGTCTCCACGGCAGCGGTGACGAAGCGCTGGGCCTCGGTGGCATCCAGCCCGCCGACATTCTCATAATGCTCGATCAGCGCATTCATCGCATCACGGTTCTGCTCGCGCAGCGTTGCTGTCAGAAATCGCTCGTCATTAGTCAGTTCAGGTGCCCCTATTGCATGACAAAGTCGGTGATAACTCTCATTACCGACCGTTGAGAGCGTGAAATAGCCGTCGCTTGATTTGTACACGCCGGTCGGCACAATTTGGGGATGATCATTGCCCCGCTGCTGCGGCACACGCTTGTCCATTAGCCAGGACATGGCCTGATAGTCGAGCATCATGATCTGTGACGACAGCAGGTTGGTCTGTACCCATTGACCTTTTCCCGACTGTTCGCGCTCAATCAGCGCGATCACCGTTCCTAACGCCGCGAACACGCCTGCGGACATGTCGGCCGGCGACATGCCGATGCGCATCGGGCCTTGTCCGGCCTCGCCCGTAAGCCACATCAGGCCGCCCATCCCTTGGGCGATCAGGTCGAAGCCGGGCCGCTTTCGATAGGGGCCGGTTTCGCCAAAGGCGGAAATCGACGTGTAGATGATCCTGGGGTTGATCGCCGCCAGGCTCTCGTAATCGATGCCAAGCCGAAATTTGACGTCGGGGCGAAAGTTCTCGACAACAACATCCGCGGTCTCAGCGAGCTTCTTGATCACCGCAATGCCTTCAGGCGACTTTAGGTTGACCGTAATCCCGCGCTTGTTTCGTTGTGCGTTGACATAGTCGGACGAATGACGGTTATCGCCCATCGGATCCCCTCCGCCATCGGTTCGTTCGACCTTGATCACGTCCGCGCCGAAATCTCCGAAGAACTTCACGCAGGTCGGTCCTGCACGAACGCGTGACAGGTCGAGAATTCGAAGGTGGGAGAACGGCAGATTTGACATCATCAACGGCCTTTGAACTGTGGCTCGCGCTTCTCGGCGAAAGCGGTCATTCCCTCGAGATAGTCTTCGCTCGCGAAACAAGCGGCGATCAGATCCTTGCACAGCGCAAGATCGGCGTCGGGCCGGATTTTTGTGAGTTCGCGAATGGTGCGCTTTGCGGCCTGAACGGTCAGCGGTGCATTTCGCGCAATATCGGCGACGTAGCGGCCGACCTGGGCCGCAAACTGGTCCGGCGGATAAATCCGATTGACCAAACCCATTTGAAGCGCCTCTTCTGCCGAAAAACGCCGGGCGCTGACCAACATGTCGGTCGCGACCGGCACGCTCACTGCGTCAAGGAGGTGCTTGATGTTTGTCGCTCCATAACCCAGGCCGAGACGCGCTGCGGGTATCGCAAACTGGCTGCCTATTTCGGCGAGCCGTACATCGCAGCAAAGTGCAAGCGCCATGCCGCCGCCGATGCAAAAACCGGAAATCTTGGCAATTGTCGGAATGGATAAATCATGAAGGGCATTCATGGCGGCTTCCGCGCATCCGTCATAATGCTCAACGTCGACAGGAGAGCGCCGGCTTCCGCGGAATTCCGAAATGTCGGCCCCAGCAACGAACGCCTTGTCGCCGGCGCCTTGTAGGACGAGGCAGCGCACGTCGTCACCAAGCTGTGATAGCTGCTCGCCAAGCTGCTGCCACATCGCGAGTGACATGGCGTTGCGGCGGGCTTCGTTCGATATAGTGATCTGCGCCACTGGACCATCAAGATCCAAGATAACCGTGCCTACATCCATCATCCACACACCTTATTTTCTATTGTTGTACGATATTGTAGGACACGATACAATCGTGAAATCGATCTGCCTCCCTCATTTGCCCGAGGGCGGCGCGACTCTACCCCTAAGCGTGCCCAAGCCATTCGCCTTGACCTCCACTACGTCTCCAGGCGTGAGGAACAGGTCCAACGGCAGCAATCCATCGGCACCAGGCACCGACTTGTCCGCTGCCGTACCCGGGCCAGTTCCGCTGCCGAGCATGTCACCGGGCAAGAGGGTGAAATCGGTGGAAATCTGGGCAAATATCTCACCGAAGCCGAAGATCATGTCGGCGGTGTTGAACCGCTGGCGCAACACGCCGTTTACCCACGTCTCTATGTCACAGTCGGTGGGGTCTACCTCTCCAACGTTGATCCAGGGCCCGATCGACTTTCCCCCGTCGAAGACTTTGTGGCCGTAAAACGCTCGTTGGTTGGCAAAAATATCATGGCGGCGAAGGCTCCAGTCGATTACCAGTGTGGAACCCCATATTCTGTCGGACCACTGGTCGGCGTCGAGGCCCTTGCCTCCCTTGCCCAGGATCACGGCGAGTTCGCCTTCGAAATCGAAGAGGCCGTTTACCCCGTCTGCTCCATTGGGAATAGGGACAGCAGAACCGGGTCCAACCGGTGGTGAGACGACCCAGAAACCGCCTGCCTCACCCTGACGTGATTTCTCGTAGACTTCGCTCGCGGTTATAGGCTTCCCGAAGTTGGTGAAGGCGTCTGCGACATGGTGGGCAAAGTTGTTGCCTGCCATGGCCAATCTGCGCCCTGGAAAAGGTGCGTGAAGCGTGGCTGTGGCAAGCGGTGTGAGAAGGCCAACCCGATCGGACCGTCCGAACTTCTCGATAAGTAGGTCTGCAAGGTCTAGGCCTTCATTCCCGGATTCGATCAAATCGATCAAAGCGCGGAAAATTTGCCCTTTTTCCGGGGCCAGCTTATCGATTCCAGCTGCGCGCTCCAGGTCCAGAATCTGATCGCCGACGATGGCCCCGAGACGAGCTTCGCTTCCGAAAATCGCTAATTTCATCAGGATATCTCCGTGAGGGCAACCCAAGCAGCTGCAGACAAATAGGGGGTAGGACGGTGGGGTTAGCTTTTGCCGTTTTTCGGGAGACGCTTGAATATGAACCCGCCAGCCTGCGACAGACGATCGATCTCTTCCGGTTTGCCACCATTCTTAAGAAGTTTGCGAACCGCTTCCATCGCGCGCTCATGTCCGGCGGGCGCATTGAGCGTGAAAAAACGGGAGTCCGTTGATTCGTTAACGTTTACAAACCCGTGGGTGCAGTTGCGCGGGCAAAACACCATTGCGCCGGGCTCCAGGTCAATCGTCGCGCCTGCGCACGTCATCTGAAGCGATCCGTCGAGGATAAAGAAAAATTCGTCTTCCGTGGGCTGATAATGCGGCGGTGCATTCATTCCGGGCCCGCCTGCAAGGAAGTTGATCATGCCGTGGCCAGCAGTATCGTCGCCACGGATCACTTCGTTGCGGTAGGTCGTCCCTGTCGGTTTGTCGCTCATCTGTTCGGTCGTGATCGTTACTAACCGCGGAATACCGGGCCGACGTTCGAACATCTCGCGAACGCGATCGAGGTCGCCCTCGCCTGAAAATTCAAACTCAAATGGCGGCAATAGCTGATTGGTGAGCGCATCATTTGCCAGCACGACATCGTCGAAGTTAAATCCAAACCTACCCAGAATTTCTTGGTAGACCTTTTCGCCAGCGTCGCCAGTTTCGCGCCAATGTTCGGCGGCCGCCTTGAAGGCAAGGTCCGCGCCCGCTGGTGCATGCACCAAGATAAGGTCGGACGGGCGATTGGATCGATTGCGGAACCCATGTCGAGTAAGGGGAGGGGCATACCCCAGCGTGTAGGGGCCGACGTTCTCAACAAGCCTGCCAATCTGCAGCTCCGCCTCGCCTCCTGTCAGAACGATATAGGTGTGAGCATCGGCGTGGTAGTGCGGGGCGATCCCAGTGCCGGGCGCCAAGGTAAAACGATGCGCGGTGAAGCGTCCGGCTGCCTGTTCGCTCCGAAGAAGTGTGTGGATATCGAAACCGGCCCAGCCCGTCGAGGCAATGTCTCCGGTGCTCGGCACGATGACTGGGACCGCCTCCGCCTTGCTCCAAGCTGCTCGCAACGAGTTGAGATCAGATAATCCACACACCACAGCTTCGATGGGCGGGCGATCCGCCCCGAGCAATGAATCCACGCGTGCATTAGAGACAGGATCAGGCGTCGGCATACGTTCTCCTATGTCTAACAAACTTGTAGGACAATAACAAAACAGGATGCACTTGGCAACTGAGACTGACTTTGATGCGGCCCTTGAAAGTAACTTATTGAAAACGTGCGCTCAAGCGGTGTAACGTTCTAGCTGAGGCTGTCGCCGAACGTATGTCACTCCACGCCAATGCTCTGCAGGGTTCGGCAACCTTATGGCTCGAAGAGCATTGTTGAGTGCCGCCGCCCGCTAAAACATCGGACAAATTTGTATCATTTAATGATCGAAATACTCGTCTGGCAGGTGCTGGATTGCTACGGCCGTCCTGCGGACGAATTTTCTCATAGTCAGTTCAGCGCCATCCCCGTCACGCGCGAGAATATAGTCAAGCACCTTGCGGAACTGTTCGAGTTCTGCCCGTGCTCCCTTGGCGTCGAAGACGACCCGGAATTGTGCGCGGACGACCGAAGCATCATAGCGCGGCATCAATCGAAATAACTCCTGGTTGCACGCGAGCGCGGCAATTGCGTGAAGTATTGAAAAGCGGAGTTGCGCCGACGCGAACGTTTCCCCGGCTTCGATCAGGCGGGACAGCTCCTCTATCGATCCTCGCAATTCAGTCAGATCCTCGGTCGACCTTGAGCGTTCTGCAGCTAGCCGACCGGTGAGGCCGGCAATAGCCTCGGTGATTTCCAATAGATCGCGTACGCCATCACGCGTAAAGCTGCGAATGCGCGCGCCACGATGCAAGCTTGCTGTGGTCAATCCTTCAGCCTCAAGTCGCTGAAGAGCCTCGCGAACCGTGCCCCGACCGACACCGAACCGCTTTGTCAGGTCGCTCTCCACAAGTTTCTGCCCGGGGACGTACCTGCCATCATATAATCCCCGAAGTATTTCGGAAACAATCATATTAACCGAACCTGTTTTTTCGGTAATGCCCGCATCCTGCCCATCAGTTGATGGTTCGGCTTGCACGGGCGGCTCATACCCCGATGCTCCTACTCTGATCAATTCGTCACCCTTTTCGTCACTGGCGCCCAATGCTGGCGAGCTACGGGCCTGAAATCCCGTGGTCACTGACACTGGAACGACCGCCCGCGCAATTGCTAAATTTTGTCCGCGTCCGACGGGTCCGTCCAGCCCCGTTGCGCGGTCCGCCTAAATATCACTAGTCAACGAACTTGCGTTAGGATATATTGTAGGACCATATAGTGCGACAATCGAACGAAGCTGCCGCGGAGAGATTATGACTGAAATTGAAGTTGAGGTTCTGGTGGTCGGAGCTGGCCCATCCGGACTGACTGCTGCACTTGCACTGGCCCGGCACGGCGTGAAGGTTATGGCGATTTCCAAGTATCGCGGTCCGGCTAACACGCCGCGGGCGCACATTACCAATCAGCGGACGCTGGAGGTGTTCAAAGATCTCGGGATCGAGGAGCGGATACGCTCTGCTGGCTGGCCGCTTTCCTATTTAAGCCACAACGTGCTCGCGACGTCACTCGCTGGACTGGAGATTGCGCGGTACCGCAGCTATGGGACTGGACCTGACCGTCTTTCGGAATATGCCTTGGCGAGCCCATGCCCTCCGATAAACTGCCAGCAGCACGTAATGGAACCCATTCTTCGCGACGCAGTGATCGAGCAGGGCGCCGATGTTCGATACGGCTATGAACTGGTCGAGATCAGTCAGACGGCCGATTTGGTCACCGCACGCATCGTCGAGCGTGATACAGGCGAAGAACTCATCGTTCGCGCGCGCTACGCTATCGGCGCCGATGGAGGACGTTCGACCGTAGCGGAAAAGCTCGGCTTCAGCTTTGTCGGTGAACCGGGGCTTCGCAACATGGTCACCAGTTGGCTCGAAGTCGATCTCACGCGCTACGTTGAGCACCGACCTGGCGTTCTATATTGGATTGGTCGACCGGGACATGAGCAGTGGTTCGGCACAGCGAGTTGGGCCTGCGTCAAGCCTTTTACAGAGTGGCTGATGGTACAACCGTGGAGTGATCCAGATGTGCTGCCTTCCGAAGCGGAAGTCATTGATAGGGCACGCCTGACAATCGACGATGGCGACGTTCCGATCAAGGTGAAGTCGATCGGCTCATGGCAGGTCAATAATGTCGTGGCGACCAACTACCGAAATGGCAGCGTGTTCATCTCCGGCGATGCGGCGCATCGGCATCCGCCGGCGGGTGGTCTTGGTACCAATACGTCGGTACAGGACGCGTTCAATCTCGCTTGGAAATTGGCCTATGTCCTGCGAGGCAAGGCAGGCCCCGGTCTGCTCGACAGTTACTCGGCAGAGCGGCAGCCGGTCGGAGCGCATGTGGTGAGCCGCGCAAACGTAAGCTTCGAGAACACGGCCGCCCTCGTCAGTGCGCTTGGATTCACGGAAGGCCAATCAGAAGCTGATGGCTGGGAGGCTATCAGGTCGCTCTATTCGGACGAACCTGGCGCGTCCGAGCGTCGGGATGTGTTGGAAAAAGCGGTCAAGCTGCAAGACTACAGGTCTAATGCGCTGGGTGTCGATCTTGGCCAGCGTTATGCCTCCGGTGCCGTCATCGCCGAGTCAGGACCGTTCCCTGAGCCTTTGGGCGACCCTGAACTGCACTATCGGCCGACCAGCCACAGCGGCGCCCCGTTGCCGCACGCATGGGTCGAGCATGATGGCAAGCAACTCTCAACGCTAGACATTACCGGGCACGGCAACTTCTCTTTGTTGGTCGGCGTCGGTGGAACGCCGTGGAAGCAGGCGGCTGAGCAAGTCGCGACGCGTCTCGGCATCGAACTTCCTGTCCGCGAAGTCGGGCTGCGTTGCGCCTATGACGACGTGAATGGAGACTGGAAGCGAGCGCGTGAAATCGGCGACCATGGGGCGATCTTGGTTCGTCCGGACCGGTTCGTGGCATGGCGCGCACTCGCAGCCTCCAGCACCCCAGAAGTCGATCTCGAAGCGGCCTTGCGTCAGATCCTCGATCGGCCAGCATAGCCGCGCGGACTAACTCGACGCTCTTCCCCGAAATGCGCCTAGTGCATTGATGGCTCGGGCGAAGTGTGTGCGTACCGCATGTTCGGCCGCCCCGTCCTGGCCCGCTAGAACCGCCTTCGCAATTTGCCGATAGTCGATGTGCCGACGCGCGTCGATCTCCTGTAGAAACGACCTGAACTGAACGCGAATTATGTGAATCCGCACGCTCGGTAAGACCAGCTTGAGCTGGTCATTGTTCGCGATAATGGCGAGCGTGCGGTAAAAGCCGCTGCGCGCCAGTGCGAAATCCGGGCCGGTGCTCGCCGGGTCAAAGCTTGCGAGCTTGTCCGCCGCGGCTTCCATCATCACCCGGGCACCCGGTGCGTCAATATTCTGCGCCGCCAGGCGCGCCGCGAGCGCAACCAGCGCTTGTGCCACGACGAGAGTATCCAGCGCCTCATTGACGTTAAGCATCTTGACGCGAGCGCCACGCTGCATCGTGAGATCGACGACGCCGATCGCCGCCAGCTTGTTGAGGGCTTCCCGGACAGGTCCTCGGCTGACGCCGTAAGTCTCGGTCAGACGCGCTTCGAATAACCGCTGTCCCGGACGGTAGCGCTCTTCATATAATCCGCGGACCACATCTCTTACAATCGTGTCCGCGACGCTGCGTTCATTGCCTTCTTGCGTCCCCACGCCGGCGCTCATGTGATCGTCTGGAATGCCACCTACTCCTCAAGAAGGATCCGCAAACTTGCCCAAAGGGCGGCGATCATCTCCGGATCGCCTCACTGCTTGAGGATTCGACCTGCCAGCGACTGCTACCTACATGTCCTCCGGTTGTCGACGGACAAACCAAAAGCCCTCACTTTTGCAAGAGCGGGATCGTCACGTCGCAGCCGGGGTGCGTTGATGTTCGCTGCTGGTCGGCGGCAAGCCGCGCCTTTGATGACACGCCAGTCGTAGGACAGTCCCGCGCGGCATGAATGAGAAGGAACATCACTGCCGATCCCGGTGGCGCATCTTTTCAACGGATTCTCCGCAAGGCACTCCTCCCTTCTTCAACTTAACAGGGTGCGGAAATAGGGTCGTTCGGGGATCGATCTGAGGACTTCGACAGTTTGACGTCGGTCATTTGAAG
>NZ_JARYGI010000055.1:0-16239 GCF_033795625.1 Sphingobium sp.
ATTATGCTGCCGCGGACAACATCGATATGGCAGCGTGACTCACAACCAAACGCCTCCGGCAGACCCGGCGCGGTTCAGTTCTGCGTGAGGCGACCTTCTAAAGTTGCGCAGAAGCGGCGTGAGATACCATGCGATCGGCAGCTTCTTTGCCATCGCTGCTCCAAACCGGACTGTCGCCTATCGGCCACAACCCAACCCCAGTGGTCAGGTATCTGCCCGCCGCCTTCTGCCGTTCTGACGCATGCTAAATTGCCAGCTTGGACAAGAGCAAAGACAAGTCACCTTGTCGGCGTGTGCAGGTTTTCATGAATACCTTTTTAAGCTGGGTTCGCAGTGTCTCCTCGGAAGTCCTGAGTTCTGAGGACAGGGCTTTCAGCGATTGTCCCGCGGCGATCGCGCGTGCCACCCGTGCTTCGGCGGGAGTCAGGTCAAATAGGGCTGAAATCAAATCTGCTCCAGGTACTGACGCGTTGTCTGGATGGGAAAGAACGGCGAAACTGAAGACGTCGGAAAAGATGTCACGGGCGTCCCGTCTCGCTGGAACCAGGTGCAGCGCGGCTTGACCAACACGGTTTTTGTCCCGGATCGCTAAAGAAGCGCCTGTGTTGGAATGCTCCAGTTTTCGAAGCGCCGTTTCGAAGTGACGATCTCCCTCGGCGTCGATGATCATGAGTCGAGATCGACCATCGCGCATTAGCTCTCCGAGAAAAGTGGAAAACAAGGTGGTCGCGGCGAGGATTTTCCCGGTCCTGCTGAGTAACGCCACGGACAGCTGCATCGCCTCAAAGGATTGAATGACCTTTGCGTTCTGCAACTTCTGGACGTTGTTCCCCAGCACTAAAGCGCGTGCGATATGGGGGCGCAAGTAATTCAGCTTTGCAACCGCGCCAGCTGCCGACGCATGATCGGGAAAACATTCGATGGCCAGAACAACTGCATCATGACTCGCACCCTGGATCAAAGTCGCCGCTCCAGCGTCGGCCTTCCTCGGCGTCAGGAACTCCGTGTAAATCGGCAAAGATGACAATTCCGCCGCTGTATGGACATCCGCATCGGTAAGGAAACCAGGATGCGGCGAAAGACTTAAAAGCCGACTTACTCGGCTGTTCTTCTCATTCCACCCAGCTGAAATGAACTCCTGCGTCAGGTCCGCGACCGCCGGCGAGGAAGTCAAAGTCACGCCAGAGGCGTTGCTCCGAATGAGATTACCACCTCGCGCATCGACGTGCTTCGCAATGTCATGCAACACTTCGGGCCATCGTTCTTGAAAGACACCGGCCTCGTATATGCCATCCAGTAACCGGTCTTCATCCATGAATGATGCTGCCCCCGCTGCAGTGGGGTAAATAATCTAGTTTTCTATGGCTGTCACCCGTTTGGGTGATGCGGGAATCCAGAAGGATACGTACGAACAGAAGGCGACCCGAGGGCTTTGGCCCTTCAACTAGCCGATGATCTGAAACCGGATCATCGGCTCCTTTGCTAAGGTCGTGAATTTCTTTGAGGCCGATCACCGCAGCGTGCCGCTTCCACCACTAAAGGTCAGACGCCTGTTCGGAACATCCGGCAATCAGCTTGAATAGCCCCTAGTTTTCTGGACGCCTTCGATCCTAAATTTGAGGATAGGAGGCGATGATGGGGAAGCCCAATTTCAGCGATGAGTTCAAGCGTGATGCGGTGTCTCAGATCACCGAGCGTGGGTACGCCCCACTCCAGATCGTGATAGTCGCAATTGAGGGAATCGGTTCCGGCCCATGCGCAATGCGAGACGTGCTGGGCATCGCCGCTGCTCATGAGGACCGCGCCTGCTCCAGCAACTCCAGCGTCGCTTTGTCCTGCTCGCCTCTGAACCACCGATCGAGCGCCGCTGTAAACAAGGGCTCCTGGCCGGCCTGCGCGAACAAGGTCAAAGACGAACGCAGCTTGACGGCATCGACAGGCCCGAACACCGCCTCGGCCGTGGTTGGCTCCAGATCCTGGAGGGCTGCAACGCAGCTGCGCAGTCTCTGCCCCAGCACCGGATGATCGAGATAGGTGCGTGCCTCATCAAGCGAGGTGATCGCATAGCACCGCGCCATGTCGCTTCGGCCAAGCCCGGATATCTGCGGAAAGATGAACCACATCCAGTGGCTGCGCTTTTGCGCGTTGCGGATCTCCGCGAGGGCTGCCTCGTAGCTGCCTTGCTGCGCGTCGATGAAGCGCTGAAGATTGAACTGGTCGCTCATCGGTTCACGCGGCGCCGATATAGTCAAGCTTGCCCAACGGCACGCCCTTGTGGCGCAAAATAGCGTAGGCCGTCGTCACATGGAAAAAGAAGTTGGGAAGCGCAAAAGCCAGCACATAGCTGCGGCCGGTAAATGATATTGCGCCATGCGGGGTCGGAAGCACGACCTCGGCCTCGTCACGGCCATCCATGGATGTCGCCGCAACAGTCTCAAGGAATGTGATCGTACGCGTGATACGGTTCTGAAGGTCATCGAAGCTCTGCTCGTCGTCGGCCATTGCGACATTCTCGACCTGCCCTACCCGCACAACAGCAAATTTGGCGGTATCGCTTGCCCGCTGGATCTGCGCGATAAGCGGCACCATGTCTTCGAACAGGCGTGCGTCCAACAGGCTGGTGTGGGGCATCTCCTTGTCATTGGCCCAGGCCCTGCCCTTCTCCAATATTGCCGAGAGATTGCGCAGACCCCGGATGAACACCGGTACGCTGACGTCATAGAGGGACAGGGACACACGCATCTCCAGCTTTGAAAAAAATCTGCCGTTCAAGAATCGGCGACAAAGGCCGATCATTACGGCTGCGCTTGCCCGACCGCCAGTGGGACCGGATTGACGCGGAGCAGAGTGTTAGAACAAATAGCGAACGAATCAACCCGTTGCCCGAGTCTGCTCCAAGTCCATGCCAGCGTCTTCCGTCATTGCCGACCTTCGCGCCAGGCTTGCGCGCATCGAAGGCGCAGCGGCGCGGCATGGCGTCCTTCCCTTCGGGCTTGCGGCAATCGACCAGCATTTGCCAAGCGGCGGTCTTGCAACCGGCGCGCTGCACGAGATCAGCGGCAGCCCCGATCTTGCCGACGACGCCAGCGCCACGATCTTTCTGGCTGGCATAGCCGCAAGGCTGCCGGGGCCCATATTCTGGTGCCTGCGCTGGCGGGACCTCTTTACCCCAGCGCTCAGTCATGCCGGACTGCACCCGGATCGGCTGACGATCGTCGAGACCGGCAGCGATATAGCGTCGCTTACCGCAATGGAGGAGTGCCTGCGCGTTTCGGGCGTTGCTGCTGTCATTGGCGAGGTCGCCAGGCTTTCGACGACTGCATCCAAACGGTTGCAGCTGGCAGCCGAGACGTCGGGCGTTACGGCCCTGGTCTTCCGCCGCGGCGCAGCGTGTGGACATCAGAGCCAAGGCACGGCCGCAGTAACGCGATGGCGGATCACCGCTGCCCCGAGCGAGCAACTCGGCATAGCTGCGCTGGCGCGAGCCCGCTGGCACGTTGCGCTCGAGCGTGTGTGCGGCGGCGAACCCAAGTCCTGGATAGTGGAGGCGTGCGATGCGACGGGTCGTCTCGCTCTTCCTGCCGCACTGGTCGACCGACCGGCTGCGGCGGAAGAGCGCCTCTCTGCCTGACGGGCACGGCGCCCCTGCTCCGCTGGTGACCGCTGTTGCCGCGCATGGCCGCCGCGTCGTTGCCGCCCTCGATCGCCAAGCGCGCGCGATCGGCATCCATGCCGGCATGACGATCACCCGGGCCCGCGCCTTCGCACCCGACCTGCAAGTGGCGCCAGCGGACCTGGAGAATGATCTCGCTGCCCTGCATCGCCTCGCGCTTTGGGCGGGTCGGCGCTACAGTCCCGTGGTGGCGCCCGATCCGCCCGATGGGCTGTGGCTCGACATTACAGGCTGCTCAGCCTTGTTCGGGAGCGAGCGTGCCCTGCTGAAGGATCTGCACCGGCGCCTCATGGCCTCAGGCCTCCA
This sequence comes from Sphingobium sp., assembly GCF_033795625.1. GTDB lineage: Bacteria > Pseudomonadota > Alphaproteobacteria > Sphingomonadales > Sphingomonadaceae > Sphingobium. Next base: position 3,980 of record NZ_JARYGI010000055.1, read on the forward strand.
CGTCCAGATCGCCGTTGCCGACACGGCGGGCGCGGCGCACGCCGTCGCCCGGCAGGTGCCGGCAGGGCGGCCAGTCACGATCCCGCCGGGTGAGCACCGCAAGGCGATTGCGCTGCTGCCGGTGTCGTGCCTGCGCCTTCCGCCACAAACCGTCGAAGCATTGCGCAAGCTTGGCTTTGAGCGTGTCGAGCAGTTGATGGCTGCGCCGCGCGGGCCGATGGCAAAGCGCTTCGGGCGCATGCTCTATCAACGGCTCGATCAGGCGCTGGGCCATGTTCGCGAGGCCCTTGTGCCGGTCTTTCCTGACGAAGTGCCACACGCAAAGCGTGATTTGCTCGAACCGATCGTAACAGCGGGCGCCATGGAGCTGGTGATCCGTGATCTTACCAACGATGTAGTCGGACAGCTCCTACGTTCAGGCGCTGGCGCTCGGCGGCTGGACTGCTATTTTCATCGTGTCGATGGGCACTGCCAGGCAATCAGGGTCGGCACCGCGGCACCCTCGCGCGAGGCAGCGCATCTTGCCAAACTTCTCACAGCGAAAGTCGAGACCGTCGATCCCGGCTTGGGCATCGAAGCCATGACGCTCGTCGCGCCGCTCGTCGAGGCCATGGCCGCGCGGCAGACCGCGTGCCTCGAACAACCAGACAAGAGCGGCCCCGACGTCGCAGCGCTCATCGACGCACTCGCCAATCGCTTTGGCCAGCGCCGCCTCTACAGAACGACACCGAGCCCGAGCGTCATGCCCGAGCGGACCGTTGCCTTGACGCCGCCGCTGGCCAAGCCTGCAGACAAGCAATGGGACCAGGATCTGCCGCGCCCGAGCCGAATGTTGCACCCCCCTGAGCGTATCGACGTGATTGCGATGCTGCCCGACAGCCCGCCCGCCCAATTTGTCTGGCGCGGCAAGCGCCATCGCGTGGCGCAGGCCGATGGGCCCGAGCGGCTGCATGGCGAATGGTGGCGCGAGCGAGGGGCTGAGACCGAGACACCTTTGAGTGTACGGGACTATTTCCAGGTCGAGACGACAAGTGGCGGGCGCTATTGGCTGTTCCGGCTGGGCGATGGCGAGAATGCCTCGACCGGGCCGATGCACTGGTATTTGCATGGCGCGTTCGCATGAGCGCCAACACGCCTGGTTATGTCGAGCTGCAGGTGACGAGCCATTTCAGCTTCCTGCGCGGTGCGTCCTCGCCTGAGGAGCTGTTCTCGGCGGCCGCGTTGCTGGGGCACCAGGCACTGGGGATCGCCGACCGCCATTCGCTTGCGGGGATTGTGCGCGCCTGGGAAGCGGAAAAGGTCACAGGTGTGCGTTCGATTGCCGGCACCCGCATAGATCTGGACGATGGTACAGCGCTGCTGCTCTACCCTACCGACCGCGCCGCTTATGGGCGCCTGTGCCGCTTGCTCAGCGCGGGCAAAGCGCGTGCCGGCAAAGGCGCCTGCCAGCTTAGCTGGGATGATATCGAGCAATGGCAGCAGGGCATCATTGCCATGCTAGTGCCCGACCGCGCCGATGCGCTTGCAGAGGCCGCGCTTGATCGCACGCGCGGGATCTTCGGCGATCGCGCCTATCTGGCGCTTACCCTGCGCCGCCGCCCGCGCGACGCGATCCGGCTGCGCGATCTGGCGACGATTGCGCGCTTGGCAAGAGTGCCGACAATCGCAACCGGGGACGTCCTGTACCACAGTCCCGATCGCCGAATGTTGCAGGACGTCGTCACCTGCATTCGTGAGAAATGCACGATCGATGACTTGGGCGAACGGCGCGAGGCCTATGCCGACCGGCACTTGAAAAGCGCGCGCGAAATGGAGCGGCTCTTCCAGCGATATCTGGGCGACACAGCGCCGGTTGCGCGTAGCGTGGAGCTTGGCGACCGCTGCCGCTTTTCGCTTGGCGATCTGCAATATCAATATCCCGACGAAACAGCGGCATCAGGCAAGACGCCGCAGCAGGAACTCGAACGGCTAGTCTGGGAGAAGGCGCCAGACCGCTACCCTGAAGGCATAGAGGGCAAGGTCCGCGATCAGTTGATCCACGAGCTCAAGCTGATCGGCGCGCTCGACTATGCGCCCTATTTCCTGACGGTCCATTCGATCGTCGCTTTTGCCCGAAGCCAGGGCATATTGTGCCAAGGCCGCGGCTCGGCGGCGAACAGCGTCGTCTGCTATGTGCTCGGCGTCACCTCGATCGATCCGGTGCGCTCCGAGCTGTTGTTCGAGCGCTTCGTCTCGGCCGAACGGCGCGAACCGCCCGACATCGACGTCGACTTCGAGCATGAGCGGCGTGAGGAATTGATACAATGGATCTACAAGACCTATGGCCGAAACCATGCCGCGCTGACGGCGGTGGTCTCGCGTTTTCGCTCGCGCGGCGCTGTGCGCGAAGTAGGCAAGGCACTCGGCCTCTCTGAAGATGTGACCGCCGGGCTTGCCAGCCAAGTCTGGGGCTGGAGCCGCGAGGGCGTAGAAGATCGCCATGCAAGTGAACTCAACCTCGACCTCACCGATCGCCGCCTGGCGCTGACGCTGGACCTTGCGCGGCAGCTTCTCAATACGCCGCGCCATCTCTCGCAGCATCCCGGCGGTTTTGTACTAACGAATGACCGCCTCGACGAACTGGTGCCGATCGAGCCTGCCGCCATGGAAGACCGGCAAGTGATCGAATGGGACAAGGACGACATCGATGCTTTGGGCTTCATGAAGGTCGACGTGCTGGCGCTCGGTATGCTCAGCTGCATGCGTCGCGCTTTTGCTTTCATCGAAGAGCATAAGGGGATCGTCCATGACCTTGCCACCATACCGGCCGAGGATCCGGCCACTTATGCCATGATCCGCAAGGCCGACACGCTGGGCGTCTTCCAGATCGAGAGCCGGGCGCAGATGGCGTCCATACCCCTGATGGCTCCGCGCACCTTCTATGACCTGGTCATCCAGGTGGCGATCGTGCGGCCCGGCCCCATACAGGGCGAGATGGTCCATCCCTATCGCCGTCGCCGCAATGGCGAAGAGGAAGTGACGTACCCGACGGAAGAGTTGCGGCGGGTACTGGAGAAGACACTGGGCGTGCCGCTGTTCCAGGAGCAGGCGATGCGGGTCGCCATCGAATGCGCCGGCTTTACGGCAAGCGAGGCCGATCTCCTGCGCCGGGCGATGGCAACGTTCAAGCTCACCGGCGGCGTCAGCCATTTTCGGGACAAGCTGATCGATGGCATGGTGGCGCGCGGATATGAGCAGGATTTTGCCGAACGCACGTTCAAGCAGATCGAGGGCTTTGGCTCCTATGGCTTCCCGGAGAGCCATGCCGCGAGCTTCGCGCTCATTGCCTATGCCAGCAGCTGGATGAAGTGCCATCATCCCGACGCCTTTTGCGCAGCCTTGCTGAACGCCCAGCCCATGGGCTTCTATGCACCGGCCCAGATCGTACGTGACGCGCGGCAGCATGGCGTCGAAGTGCGTGCCATTGACGTCAACCACAGCCGCTGGGATTGCACGCTCGAGCAGACCCAGGGCCGCTACTTCGCTGTGCGCCTGGGGCTGCGGATGGTGCGCGACCTTTGCAACAGGGATGCCGCCGCAATTGTGAGCGCGAGGGGTGCCGCGCCTTACACCAGCATCGAGGACGTTCAGCGGCGTGCCGGCGTCGGACGCGGCGCACTCGACCGCATCGGCGAGGCGGATGGCTTTGGCTCGCTTGCGCTCAGTCGCCGCGGGAGCCTGTGGGACGTCAAGGGTTTGCGGGACAGCCCGCTGCCGCTCTTTGCCGCGGCGGACGCCCGCGAGAACCAGGTGCGGGCCGAAGCCATCGAGCCGGACGTCGCGCTTGCGGCGATGGGGCAGGGCCAGGAAGTGGTGGAAGACTATCGCTCGGTCAGCCTCTCGCTGCGCGCGCATCCGCTTGCCTTCCTGCGTGACGAGCTGCGGACGCGCAAGATGATTGCCTGCGCGGACCTGCGCGCGATGAAAGACGGACGCTGGGTCACTTTGGCGGGCCTGGTGCTCGTCCGGCAGAAGCCTGGCTCGGCAAAGGGCGTCATGTTCATTACCCTGGAAGACGAAAGCGATGTCGCCAATCTCGTCATCTGGCCCGATCTGTTCGAGAACCACCGCCGCGTCGTGCTTGGCGCTTCGATGATGGGTGTACGTGGCCAGGTGCAACGCGAAGGCGAGGTCATCCATGTCGTTGCGCAGCGGCTGGAGGACCTCTCAGGCCTTTTGGCAAGCGTCGGCGCACGCGATGATGTCTCGAGCGTCTATCGCACCGGGCGGGGCGACGAAGCGCGGCATGGCGGCAGCCCGGACATGCGGGGCGCTTCACCGCTCGGGCGCGAGCCGCGCGACATCTTCATCCCGGACCTGCGACTGGGGTCTGGCATCATACCGGGGCAGCCCACGGAAGGCATCAAGATCAAACCCCGGGACTTTCGATGAGAGATCATGATCCTTTGATAGCTTTGCAGCGACATCAGTGGCCACCTTCGACCCACGAAATGCCTGCAGCGCGAAACGCGTCCGCCAATGCTGCTTCAAGGTCGAGCGACTCCCACTGCCGCATTGGGTTCAGATGGTCGACGAGTTCCGGAAGCAGCCGGAGGCCGAAGCGGGTTACGGCCCGGCTGGCTTTATAGCCGGCTTTATGTTGATCGAAGCGCCAATCGGGATCGCGGGATGTCTGCCCGACATATATGCCCCAGGGCTCACGCCTTGACGGATTGTGCAGCAGGACAACGTACACCGAGTGCGCGGCTCCTGCTTGCCGTTTCGTCGTGGCGTTCAGAGAGCGGGCGGCTCGCTCAGCTTTTTTCATCCATGTAGGCTCGGCCATCGAGATGATAACGCAGAAGGCAGTAGATCGTGTCAGCGGCTCCTTCGCTCGTTGTGTCTGACCATGAAAGGGCATGGTATTCTATGTGAAGCGTCGACGAGAGATCAGGCCGGCAAGGAGCTCGTCCTTCGGACTGGATCGACAACCGCATTCGTCGTTCCAAAGCTGCGGCGGCTGATCAGCGTTTTAACCTATGTGTTACCTGCAGCGAATGGTCTCTCATAGTTGATGAGACAACGACCAAGGCAAGCGTAGAAACGCGACCAAGGAGAGGAGCCACTATGAACAAGCCGACTGCAGGCAACATATTCCACCGCGCGATTCGCGATTGCATGTCCGAAGCGCGCGTTCCCACGCAACTGGAAGTGGAACAGATCGCCGAGAAGATCTGGAGCGACGCCTTTTCACGGCTGGCTGGCGCGCAATGGAAGGATGTTCCAAGCTATTCAACGGTTCGCCAGAACATAATGCGGGCAGCGCTAGCTGCCCTGGGCGTGGGCCCGGCCCAGCTAAGTGCTCAGTAGCGAGGCCCCTGGGAGGCGTCTTCTGTCCGGCGGAGATACGACGCACGTAGCGCTGGCCCAGCCAGCCGCAGGATCCAGTATGATACAGGATGCAGTCTATCTTGGTCTCTTGGGTACCATCAGGCCGGAAGCCCAGTAGCCGGTGCAAAGGGTATCGACGGAGACGAATCGCGCCTTGCTTCGCCATTATCGGTCTCTGGGCGCGGCAGCCGAAGATACCCTGAATCAAAGTCAGCACCTGCGCGCAGGGATTTCCAGTTGATGATTTTCACCCTGTGGCCGCGCCACTCGATCAATCCTTGTCGCCGCAGTGCCTGCGCCACGCGATTAAGATGGATGATCGTCATCCCAAGTGCCTCGGACAAGTCCTGTTGATTGAGCGGCATGGGAAAACCCTCATTGGTAAGCAACTCGACAGCGCGGTACCTTTCAGCGAGTTCAAGTATCAAGTGGGAAAGGCGCTGGGTCGCATCTCGCCTCCCAAGGCTGACAGCCCACTCCCGCAGGATCGCGATTTCGATGGCTGCATCAAGCCAAAGCGCTTGGCCAAAGTCCTGGTGCGTTGCCGCAAGGGCGGCAAGGTCTGATCCATAGACTGCCAGAAGACGCGTGTTGGGATGCGCTCGTATGTCGTGATCCAGCGGAAATGGCATGGCAGACTGAAGGTAGATCATGTCTCCTGGTACATGCAGTGCCAGGATCTGCCGCTTGCCCTCCCGACTGGTCTTGCTTCTGCTTACCATGCCCGAAGCGACTATAAAGCTCACATCCGAAACGTCGCCATCAAGAAGAATGTCTTTTGATTTGGCGTAGGAAGAGGCCACGGTTCGCAGCTGCAAAAATTCATGTTGCGCAGCAGCGAAAATAGGTCGCCGGCTTCCGATCTTTTTTAGATATCTCGACAGTATGGCACGCGGTGAGTAGGGCATCTCCATCTCCTGCACGACGTTCTTTTTCTTATTGTGCGCCCTGTGTTGATTTACTTCCACAAGTTCGAACGCCAACCTGAGCCAGTGCTTCTTCAGTGTCCTAATCTATGTTGGGGACCGCCTCGATTCTTCCTGGCCAATGAGAGACGCTAAGTGGAGAAACTGCTCGGTCGGCGCGCACGCGGTTGTGACCCGGATCCCTCGCAAATGCTGGATGGCGCTTGCAAATTTTGCAACTGGAGAAGTGTTCTTCGCACTTGCACAAAAACATTAGTTAATAGAGAAGGAACTCGCCTTTCAGGCATCCTCTCCTAAAACTTTCAGGCTGGTCTTCGGACTGGCCTTTTTTTTGGCATAGCTTTGGAGTAACCACACCGACGCTACTGCCGCGCCTCATAATTATAAACGAGAGGTGCCGCCGGTAAGACCGGCACGGCGAGGCTGTAGTGGGGGATCGAGCGGCTGTGCGCCCTCTCCCCCATTTCCATCAGCTTTTAAGGTATGCGTCGCTTGCACTGCTCTTACAGCCACATAGCCCAGCGCCTCGATCTAAGCGCACAAGCGTGCCGCGATCAGAATGAACCATTGGTGACCACCAATCGCAGAATGTAGTTCAACATCAACCGTAAGGCCCTTAGGTTGCTTAACGGAGTATGCCTTTAACCGAGGCAATTGCGGTGGCAGGATGCGTAGAAACCGGTTGATGATCTACTGACTGTGTGAGACTATTCGCAACCGATCCCGTCGCCATCGCGATCCAGATGCCGTCCATATCCAGGATCACCAGAACGGACAGGAGCAGCGCCAGCTGTTCGCGCAGCAGAGCAGTTCGCAGATGCCCCGCCTCCACCGCCCATCGCCCTTTGCACGGGCGCGTCTCTTGATGCCACGGGCGCACGGTGGCAGTGATAGTCACCAGTTTTCCTGTTGTTGTGGCAGCCTTGCGCGTTCAGCCCACCCGGATGGGCAATAGCTGGAGACGCTATGACGAGCAGCAGGCTTGGCAAAATGATCTTCAATGTAATTCCCCCCGGATCGCTGAATAATATGCTGAACCGGGATCAGAGTCGAACGGCTGCTATGATCAGTGCATGCGGCTGTGATCGCCAGGCTCCTGTAGCCGCTTCACACACGCTGCGATTGCCATCCAGTGCGTCAGCCCGTCCTCATCTGCGCTATCCATCATGGCCTGAACGCGTTCGAGCAGATATTCACCCACTTGCTCGCCGTGCATCTCCAACACTTTGGAGGCGACCGCCCAAATCTCCCATTCTTCAAGCTGCGGCAATGCTCGTCACCGCGATGAGATCAAAGCCGTCGCGGGTGCCCATAACCGTCACCCGCTGTCCCAGAAGTTTTGCGGGCGAGCGCGTCACCTCAAGCCGCCATGTTCCACCGCCCGGCATCGACAGCACAAACTGACGCCCCTCTACGAGCAGCACGCCGGTCAGCTCATAATGCTTGAACCTCGGCATCAGCGTTGCGTAGCTTCCGGGCACGCCGCCGCAATCCGTCCGCCATTATCCCACTTGGGTTTGTAGATCGCGTTGCCGCTTCGCAGCTGAGAGCAAGACAGATTGCGCGAGCCTGCATAGACCACGGCCAAAGTGCGGCCATAGCGGTCCTTAGTGAGGCGCTGAACCTTGATATCTCTCCCTGCTATTGCATGCTTCAAGCTTTGCGTGCTCGCATCGGCGTTTCCCGGTGCGCAGACTCTGCCCCTGCGGCAATGCCCAGCCGTCTCCGGTGCATCGATGCCGAGAAGTCTGATCCGCTCTTTGCCGCAACGGATGCTGTCACCATCGGTCGCATGGCAGAGCGGAGCAGACATGAGCAAAACCGGCATCAGCATAACTGGCGATCTGTACCGGCAATGCTCGCAAGCGCAAGATGGACGGCCGTCAGTCGCGAGCGGAGACAAATGTAAGCCGCCTTAAAATGTAGGCGTGATCCGCAGCTGTGGCAGAGGTCGTGGCGCCCGGTACGTCAGACGAGGTTCGGTGTCAGCCCAGAGTTCGCCCTGCTCGATCATTACCGCCAGCCGCCGCTGCGCATCGCGCTGCTGCTCACTGGTAAAAGGGTATGAGGGCGCTGGCGGCTCACCACTGATCGCCGATGCCCGCGCCGCCACATAGGACGTGCTGATCGCGGGCCCGGCTCCCTTGGCCAGTTCGATCGTGAACCGCTCAGTACCTGAGGCGACATTGCGCCAGCGCACCCACCAGTGATTGTTGAAGTCGAATTCCCTGACCAGCGTGTCGCCAGCCGCGCCACCCTTTGCAGCAATGCGACTGAGAACCTTCTGATCCATGTCCAGGTTCATGCCGCCCTCGTCTTCCTTGAGAGCGATATGCACGATGCGATCCCTATGTCCTGGTGCCCGCGACTGCAGAAGGTCCCGCCAGTTTTGCATTGTTGCGATGACCCCGAACAGGAAGCCTGTAACTTCAGCGAACGCTCCAGGGGCCGCGATCGCTTCGTAACGCCGCTGCCATCCCTGGTTGTTTTCCGTAGGCAAGAAGATCTCGGGCATATCATCGTCTGCGTTGCTTTTGGGGTAGGTCAGATCAATGGCGAAGGTCGGCCAACGCGGAAGCGCCGCATCGAACAGATGTATCGGAAAGTTGCTGCTGATCCCGCCATCGGAGAACCAGCATATCCGTAAAGATTGAGGCGCTCGACTTGGTTCCGCGCCTCCCGTCGCAAGCGCTTCCGCGCTTTCCAGCAGCCGGTTCTCCTGGTCAGCCTCCGATACCGCAGCAGCAGCTGCATGAGGTGACGCTATTCGCGCCCATCCGCTCGCTTCATACAAAGGAACTGCGCTGATCAGGATCGGAAAGCTAAGACTCATTCGCGCGGCAACGATAATCGGCAGCTGCCCTCCTTCGGGCAGGCGGTAGTAGGTCCTGCCTTCAACTTCCAGCAGCGACGGATCCTGATCAGCCATCCAGTCGACTACTGACTTTGGGAACAGTGCGTCAAAATCCTCTCGCAAGAACCAAAAACGAGAACTTTCAAAGGGCAAGCTTCGCGGTTCATGATGGGAGACACTTGTCGTTATGACGGCAAGCAAAAGCACCTTCTCGGTCACTGGCTCCCGGGTATATCGAGGTGCAGTCCAAAGATCGGCGAATAGCAACGGCCGTTCTCGTTCCCCGGCAAGCCGCTGCAGGACGTCATGCAACCATTCGGTGAGCGCGGGTCGGCCTGTTTGCCTATCACCCCCGCGCATTCCTGAGCACAAGCCGAGGCGATTTTGTCGGACGGCCCGTGCAACGCGCAGCACGCCTGCCACGATCGCCACAGCAAGGGCACAGGCTAAAGCCGGGAGCAGAGCGGCCCATATCCCGTCCATGGCGGCAAATGCCCAGCCAACGCCAAGCAATGCAGACAGAGTGACGATGAACTCAAGGGGTGCGACGGTGACGATCGCACGCGCTGCTGCTACTGAGACGGCGGCAGGACCTGAGCGCGACGTCAAGCTTACCAGTAGCCGAAACGCTGCACGGCCGCCTGACGCGGGTTGGAAGAGGCTGTATATAAACCCTTTGCGGGTGAGCTGCTCGGCGACACGCTGCAGCCCAACAAAGCCGGCGTTTTCTGCACTGGCTTTGTCGAAGCTTGGATCGAGCTCTTTTCGGCGCTCGCCAAGCGCCGCTGCTGCCGCAGCAGCAGCAGCAATGGCGCCTGCCGAGGTGCCGCCGATGCTCTTGAAGCGGTAACGCTTTGCCAAGGCAAGTACGGCATTGGGATAGACGATGCCGCTAGCGATGCCGCCCTTCATCACAAGATCACAATACTCTCCGCCATCGCGCATCACGCTGCCCTCCGATCAGACATACCCTAGCATCTTCAGAATGTTGTGTCGTGCAGCGGTGAGGAGCAGGCAGTATGAAGGTCGGTGCCTTGGAACTGATCTGTCGTGATGCGGTTGGCTTAGGTCTCGGGCAAGCATCGACCTTTGGTTATCCTCGGCAAAACAGCGGAGAGACGTGACAATGGAATTAGACAAATCTCAAGGCGCCATGGAGCTGGTTCCCGCCGGGAACCGTCATGCGCGTCGAAAAGCAAAGGCCCTTCAGAAGATACGGGAGCCTAAAACCTGCGCATGCGGCGCGGCGCACAGCAACCATCACAACAGGACATCTGCAAAAGCGTAGCGCCATTTCCATCCCCTCAGCCCGCTAGCGATATAGGGCTGCAAGTTCCGCTCGACTTGTGCGCCCACCCGAGCGAACAGCGTCACAGCGAACGGGTCCTTGGCACTCGTAGCGCCGCCCCACTTCGGGGCTGTGGTCGGTGGGCCAGCAATCAAGCGCGCCCACAATCAGGACGACCACCATGACAAGGGCCAAAGACCCCGCCGGACCTGCTACCCCGGTAGAGAAGGCGACAAAGCAGGTACAGCTGCTTACGCTCATTCAACGCCAGAACGGCGCAACTGCCCCCGAAATCATCGAAGCCACAGGTTGGCTACCGCACACCATACGGGCCGCAGTCACGGCGCTGCGCAAGCGCGGCCATGACATCTATAATGAACGGGTCGACGGCGTCGGTCGCTATCGCGTTGTTGATGGGCCTGATGCATGACGTTGCTTGCCAGCCAAATGGAGGCGCTGGTCACCATGAACTCTGCCCAGCTCCGCCAGGAGTGGCGACGCGTGTGGAAGGAACCTTCGCCTCCGCTTGGCCATGACCTGCTCCGCCGTGGCGTCGCATGGAAGCTGCAGGCGTCGGTCTATGGCGGAATGGCAAAGCCGGTGAAACGCGAGCTGGATCGTCTCGCCCGGCAGGTCGCGCGCGGCGGCGACATCAGCTTCGAGCGCACGGCCAAGACCGGCACGCGACTGGTGCGGGAATGGGGTGGCCGGACCCATCACGTTATGGTGCAGGATGATGGCTATGTGTATGAAGGCGAGCGCTATACCTCCCTGTCGCAGATTGCCTATCTCATCACAGGCACCAAATGGTCTGGCCCGCGCTTCTTCGGGCTCACCAAGCGGCCTAAGGACCTGACCGCTCCACCGGTGGAGCTGGTCTGTGGCTAGGGCGCGGACGTCCCGGCATGCGCCGGTGGTACGCACCCAATTCCGCTGCGCCATCTACACCCGCAAATCGACTGAGGACGGGCTCGAGCAGGAGTTCAACAGCCTCGACGCGCAGCGCGAGGCGTGCGCCGCCTATATATTGAGCCAGCGGCACGAAGGCTGGACACTGCTGCCGGGCTGCTATGACGATGGCGGTTTCTCGGGCGGCAGCATGGAGCGGCCGGGGTTGAAGCAGCTGCTTGGCGAAGTAGAAGCGGGGCGCGTCGATGTCATTGTCGTCTATAAGGTCGATCGCCTGACGCGCAGCCTCTCCGACTTTGCACGGATTGTCGAGGTGCTTGACCACGCCGGCGCCAGCTTCGTCTCGGTTACCCAGGCGTTTAACACCACCAGTTCCATGGGTCGGCTTACGCTCAATGTACTGCTGTCCTTTGCCCAATTCGAACGGGAGGTCACCGGCGAGCGCATCCGCGACAAGGTCGCCGCGTCGAAGAAGAAGGGCATGTGGATGGGTGGTAATGTGCCACTCGGCTATGATGTTGTGGAGCGCAAGCTGGTCGTCAACGACGCGGAGGCTGACCAGGTGCGGCATATCTTCGCCCGCTACATCGCGCTTGGCACCATCGCAGCCCTTCAGGAGGAGCTTAAAGGGCAGCAGATCCACAGCAAAGCATGGCTTGCACGCAGCGGCAGGCCAGTCGGTGGCAAAGCCTTCTCGGCCGGCGCTCTCGCACACCTGCTCCAGAATCGCACCTATGTCGGGCTGGTCCATCATAAGGGTGACTATTATCCCGGCGAGCATCAGGCGATGGTAGCCCAGGCCACATTCGACGAAGCGCAGGCGCTGCTCGAAGCCAATTGATCTGCCCCCTTCTGAGTGGTCCAGAATCTCTGTTATTTTGGATTATGAAGGAGTTTGGAAATGGGCAAGAGG
>NZ_JARYGI010000056.1:0-14741 GCF_033795625.1 Sphingobium sp.
CCATTTCGCAGCAGCCGCCTGATCGGCGCAGAGCGACAGCCTACCTCTGACTGCCGCCAATCTTTGCAACAGAGCCCCGATAAGCGCCTGCAGGCCGCCCTCCCGGATCTGACGCAGCGATGCCGGTTGCCGCTAGTTATCGCTGACATGCAGGATCTCGGCGTGACCGCGCCGGAGGGCGGATTGCCTGCATTCGTCGCGGGTGAGCCGCTGGACATGGGCACCGCCCTTGGCTGGCTCTATGTAACGGAAGGATCCAACATGGGCGCCGCGCTCCTACGCAAGGATGCGCAAAAGCTTGGGCTGACCGATGATGTCGGTGCGCGCCACCTTGCTCCGGCAGAGGAAGGCCCTGCACCGCACTGGCGTGCATTTGTTGCCGCGCTCGATGCGGTCGATTTGACCGATGATGAGGAAAAGCGCGCCAAGGAGGGCGCGCTGGAAGCCTTTGCGCGGGTCCAGGCCCATGTCGATGCCCGTCTTGGTTGAGGCATCGAGCAATGATCTCGTCCGGCTCGGGCGTGCAGCCCGTGCCGGATGGCTGGTGCTGGGGGTGGCCTTGGCGGCAATCGGCTTTGTCGGCATTTTCGTGCCGCTGTTGCCAACTACCGATTTTCTCCTGCTGGCGCTGCCCTGCTTCGCACGGTCCTCGCCCCGGCTTGAGGCCTGGTTGCTGAACCATCCCCGCTATGGCCCGAGCTTGCGCGCATGGCGAACGGAGCGGGCGGTGCCGCGCCATGCCAAGATTGCGGCCTGTGTCGGCATGGCTGTTGGGTTCGGAATGTTCTGGCTTCACATCAGACCCGGCCTGCTGGTGTCGATAACGGTGGCTGCATTCATGCTGTTCTGGGCGGTCTGGATCGTTCGGCGGCCCGAACCAGGAGTATCACGATGACGCCATGGCGCTATCGCGGGGGGCAGCTCGCCGCTGCGAATGATGAAGCCAGCCTCTTCGCGGGCTATGTTGTTTTCCGAACCTATCATGCTGATCGTCCCCCGCATTGGGAGACGAGCCGGCCTGCGCCGGGTCCGTGCCCCGCCGAGACCACGCGCGGCTACAGTCGTTACTGCGATCAACCAACGAGCTGGTCTACCCGCCTGTTCGGATTTGCGGGGTCCGCGTCGATTGCCGGGCTGGTGCTGGCCGCCGCCCTGTTCACGTGGAAGGTCGTCTATCAGCCGGTCCGTTCCACATCGCAGCCGCTAACGGTGGTAGACCTTGCACCGCTCGCCGCTCCGCCCGAGCCCGTGAAGCAGGTCGCCCCCGGTCCCGAACAGTTCGAGAAGCAGGAGGCTAGGCCCGAGCCAGAACCGGACGTAGTGGTTCCGGTGCCGATGATCCAGCTCCCGAGTGCCAGTCAGGCAGCGCAGAAAAAGGTCGATCCGGTCGAGGTTGTCGATCCCGGCCCGCCCGTACCGGAGACCACCGCGCCCAAGAGCATCGCCGCGCCGACGGCGAGCCGGCTATCCAACGATGCCCGACCAAATTGGGAAGGGTTGATCCTCGCCCACCTTGAGCGCTTCCGTCGCTATCCGGCCCGCGCCCGCGCGGCCCGTCAGCAAGGCACTGCCTATGTCCGTTTCACGATGAACCGGGCCGGCATCGTCCTGTCGTCGGCGATCGTTAAGAAATCCGGCTCTTTCGACCTCGATCAGGCCGCACTCGACACGCTGCAGCGTGCCCAGCCCTTACCCGCCATTCCCAAGGACAGGCCCGATGTCGTCGAACTGACCATCCCGGTGGAATTCAATCTGCGATGACGGGCTTCGCCTCATTCGTCCTGCGCCGACGATCGCAGCGTGAGCAGAGGGTGATACGGGTCATTCGTGGCTGTTTGGGCGATATCATCGCCCACGCCGAGGCGATGGCCGAGATCGCCGCCGTCGGCGGTGACGACATGTGCCAAGCCGACATTGCTCGTCTCTGCGCGCTGCTGGCCCGCGCAAGGATAGATATACGTCAACCGGGCAGCGCCTGGCTTTCATCCGACGAACTGCGTGTTCTGGCGTGGGTTGCCTATGCCCAGCGTGAGACGATGACGCCGAAGTATTCGATGCTCGGGCTGACGATAGAAGACGATTTAGCGGCCGAGTTACGAACCGCATTGACGATGTGCGGCCGACAACTGATGCAGATAGGGTGCCGCCTTCCATCTCTTGCCTGGACCAATGACATTGCGCGGCCCCTGCACATACACGGCCGCCGTCTATCTAAGCGAGAGGCCCGGAGCGCCAACAACTAGCGTGTTGGAAAACGGTTTGAGCGCTGCGGTTTCGGCGCGATCTCGGCCACCCGCTCAATATTATCCAACTGTCCGGAAACCCCTTGGCGCTCGCCATTCTCGACGCGAATGCCCCGTTCGCGGTGCAGCGTCGCCAGCTCGGCCGCTAACTCTTCCTCGCTCATCGTATCCTGGGGTCTGAGAACGGCGGAGCAATATTCGGCCACGCTAGCGGCGAGATAGTCCCGCTACGGGCGGCGTAAAAGTCGTCCACCTTGAAGCCTTTCTGCCAAGTCAGGGAGGTGTTGGGATCTACAGCGTGGAACTTTATCTTCAGGTCCGTTTGGCTTGCGCGGATGGCATGAGCCAACGGGCGGCGGCGACCCGCCGCTGATCAACCGTTCGCGCTTGCACCGGCGAACACCCATCAAGGCAGCGTGCCTCTCGGTACGTTGGCAGGTGTTATACGACTGAGAGGGCACCGTCGTCCAACAGCGCCCTCTCCTTCCCTCAGCCGTTCAACTTGTCCTTCACGGCCTTTGCCGGTGCAAAGGTCAGCTTCCTCGAAGCCTTGAAAGTCATCGCTTCACCCGTGGCCGGGTTGCGGCCTTCGCGCTCGGGACTGTCCTTCACCTTGAACTTTCCGAAGCCGTTAAGCGAGATTTCTTCTCCCTTGGCGGCGGCTTCGCTGATCGCGGCGAACACCGCGTCGACCAGCTTGCGGGCATCGGTCTTGGTGACGCCTTCAGCTTGAGCGATCACATCGGCGAGATCATTGTTGTTCATAAATGGTCCTCCTTCATTTCATGCGAACGTCGATTATGCCTGCCGTCGTCATGCCTCTTCCGAGACGCGGAAATTACCGCGCCAGCCTGTTTTCACCGCCCGCCCAATCCGGTTCGGCCTCACGAAGACTTTGCGGCCCTCGCCATTCGCCTGGACTTGGGCTTGGACTGCTTGATGGAAGCCGGCGCTGCTGCCTCGCCCGAAACGCCAGCATCGGCCGTCTCGGACGGTGAAGGCACAGAAGTGGCCTCAGTTGCAACGTTGCCGAACAGGCCCAGCTTCCCGCGACGAACGCGCGCCTTGCGATCGGGCTTCACCTCAGCAGGCGCCACCTCTTCTGCCGCCGCGTTGGGGGTCTCGGCGGGGAGTGGCGTGGACTCTGCTGTCGAGCCTTGCACCTTTTTCGCACGGGCCGCTTTGGGAGCCTTTGCCGGAGCGGATTCCGACGGGCGCTTGGCGGCCGTTTCGCTCGATGAGGCCTCTTCAGGTCGCGCTTGGTCCTGCTCAGCATCAGCCGGGACAACGCCCTCGCTTTCCACGGGACGCTTTGCGGCAGCACCCTCCACTTCTGCAGCGTCAGCCTTTGGAGGCTTCGCAGCACGGCCCCTTTTGCTCGCATTGGAGGCAGGCACAAATGCCGTTACCGCTTTCGCGAGAGCTTCAGAGGCGATTTCGTCCGCGCCGCTCATCGGCACATCACCGGCTGTCAGCGGTTTGCTCTCTTCAGAAGGCACCTCGTCTTTCTTCTTCCGGCCCAGGCCGATCTTCTCGGCAATAGCCCGACGTTTCGCCGCGAAGCTCGGTGCCACCATCGGATAGCTGCTGGGAAGGTTGAACCGCTCTCGATAACTATCCGGCGTGAGCCCGTGGCGCGCGAGATGCCGCTTGAGGGTTTGATAAGGCTTTCCGTCGATGAGGCTGAGAATATGATCGGGTGAGGCGATGCTCTTGCGGGCGGACACAGCGGGCGTGAACGTCGTCGCGGGATTCTCGACAGCCGCCGGCGCCAGTTCTTCGGTCAGTGCCGAGCGGGTAGAAAGGATGAGGTTTGCGAGTTCTTCGGAGGGAACAGAATTGTTCGCAAGGTATGCGCTCAGCAGTTCGACGGTCAGCGCGGCAACGCCGGCTTGCTTGGCTTCGACTTCAGGCATATTCAGACATCACTCCACGTTCCGGTCCGGCAACAGACCCGTCGCACTCGACGCTGCGTAAATCCAAAGCAAGGAGAAAAGCTCCGAGCACCAATATTTGCAGGTGGTTGATCCTGGCGCCTACTCAGCCGCCCTCGCCCGCTTGTCCGCTTCATTGGCAGCGGCACGGCGTTCTGTCTCTTCGGCCGCACGCGCCATCTCCTCCCAGCGTTCGGCTGAACGCTCATGCTGCCGGCGGCGTTGCGGAAGGGTCTCGTTTTCGGCTGCGAGGCGGGCAGTAGCCGCATTGTGATTGTAGTGAGCAGCAGCGCTCATGCATTCTCTTTCAGCAGGCCGCTTGTACGTGAAACCGGGCGATCAACGGTACATATAAGGATAGCTGAAAAAATTTCCATGGTTCCCCAGTGCTGCGCGCGGGCATCATCAGGAATCCCAGGGGAGCAGCCGATCTCATCCTATGGCCGCCTGCCCACCTTCCGGCTATCATCAACCGGATGATCGCAAGGAGGTTTAGCCGACAGCCGGCGGAGCGGACCTAGGCACCTAAATTACTCGCCTGTGCTGGCGATAGGCCCTGCAGGTAGGCTTGCAGGCGCGATCACCGACATGACAACGGAGCATTCTTGCGCACATGCCCATCTTCACTCTTGCTGACCCTGGTATCGCCTCCGCCCTGGTCTCCGGTCGCCGCACTCAAATGCGCGTCACGTTGTCCAGTCCATTGGCCAGGATCGCTCCCGGGACACCTATCAGGGTCCAGGAGGCTTGCATCCCCGCCCGGCGCAAGGGCGGACTGATCCATTCGACTTCGCTCCAGCAGGCCGAATTCGTTATTTTCGCTGACGGATGGCGCCAGTATCGCGATGGGAACAGTGAGAGCGGCCCGCGCCCCCGATACGACCACCTCTGGATCCCTGCGATGCGGATGCCGCGTTGGGCCGCTCGAACATTTCTGCATGTTGAATGGACGCGCGCCAGCCACCTGCGGCAGATCACGCGGGCTGAGCTTCGCGCAGAAGGTATCACACCGCTCATGGGCGGACTGTGGTGGCGCTGGCCACGGCCGATCCCCGGCGTTTTCCGCAACCCGCAGGCCGCCTTCGCATGGCTATGGAACCTCTACCACAGCCTTCCCGGTGAGGGCTGGGAAGACGATCCCGCCGTCATCGCGATCGGCGTGCAAAGGCGATGATCACGAGCCCGGCCCTCGCCGCGAGAGAATCGACAGCTTCGGGAAATAGATCGCCGCCACACATGACAGCGCAAGGAACACCAGGGCGACGACCACCGCCACGACCCAGAACCTGGGATCTTCGCGCGACACGAACCAACCAGCCACGATCGCCGGCACCATCAGAAACAATCTCGCCAGCCAAGCCATGGCGACACCTCATTTTTCGCTAATCAAGAGGCTTTGCGCCCTTGCCGCGCCCGCATTAAGCGGTACGGCAGGTCATGTAAAACTGGGCGTCCTCCCCTACCACGACGTCCCTATGGAGGGTAATATGGTGTCTCGGTTCGGCAAGGTTCTCGCTCCATTATTCATGCTCATGTCATGTCCCATCCCCGCCGACGCACAGGAAATCCCTACCGGCTTTCATCTTGCTGGCGATGGCGACACGCTGATCCACGAAGGCAGCGGTTACACATTCCCAAGCCATGTTGGTGATTTCATCCGAACCGACGAATGGTCTCGCGACCCCACCGGCGAGTATATCGCAATCCGCTATGACCAATCCTCAAGCCGAGGTGAGCCGGTTGTTGCCTATCTCGCCGTCGTCCACATTGGCGAAATGAGCGCGCATGAGCATTACGCCGCCATAAAGCCGCAGGCACAGCGCTTCTTTTCCGCGATCGAGCTTGAATCCGAAGGTCCGGTGAAGAACCCGCGAGTGGGCAAAGCGGCATTTCGCGGAACCTTCCGCGGCGAGCGCAAGGGCATGCCATGGGAGTTCAGTCTCACAACTGTCGAACTTGGCGAATGGGCCGGTCGCCTTACCGCCGCCTATCCCGCCACGCAGGCAAAGCCGGCAACCGAGGCCATCGACAACTTCATCGCCGCATTCCCCAAGACACGGCAGAAATAAAAGGGTCGCGAGGGCCCTGGATCATATGTCCGGTCTGTAGCTCACGCTCTTCAGGGTCAGCATGTAGGCCGCAAGATCGTCTACCTGCTCCGAATCTATGTTAAAATCCATTACTGCGGGGAAGTCGTGGGAATTGCTCAGCCACGGCTTGAGCGTGTCCATGTTGAGGCCAGGCTTGTTGATGACCGCTTCAAACGGTGGCGCCTCCGGGTTCGGCGACGTCCCCGTCTCGACAGCATGGCACCCGGCACAATGGGTCTGCGCAAACGAGAGGCCCCGCATCTCCCGCGTCGTTTCATCAGCCCTCGCCGCGGGCGGCGGAGGCGCGTTTCCGGGTGCGGCAGCTACAGTCGATAGCAGCAGGACGGCGGTAAATAGCGATGACGCGCGCAAGATCATGGGCAGCATATACTCATCGGCGCAGAACACCGCGACCGGAAGTTCGCGCCGGACCTGGCGTCATCAGCGTGACACGTCGCCACAGGGCTGCAAAGCCTTCAGGAAGGCTGCGTGGCCCGGTAGAGCTCCTCCGCGGCGACGACCGGGACCCGCTTATCTGACGCGTGGTCATGAGCCGGACAAGGTCCTGAAGCGTGGTCTCCGGGGCGATCGTTACGGAATAGGGGACTCCACGCTGATCCTGCCTTCCAATCACGTTGTGATTTACTACGCAACTTAGAGTCTGCCTAGAGTGCACCGTAGAGTCCATTCCATGATAATCCTGGGAGGTAGCCACTGCCGAAGATCCGGTAGGCCCAGCACAACACATAGCTTCAATCCACTTCGTCGCCATCCCCCCTCCCCTGCCCGCCTCCGATTGTCTGGGCATTTCATATATACTATGACAATTTAATTATTAACGGCATTTCCTATTATGCCACTACCCCAATACTACCACTCGTTTTCGTAGGGTTTTTGGTACTCATAGGCATACTAATGCATTACATTTTATTAAGGTATACCTTTGGGAAACCCATATCATCGCATTGACCGTTGATGCCATTCTATTGACATTGGGCCGCCGCTCGGTATACGCATGATATGGAACTGGATCGTCAGTGCAATACGCATCGATATCCAAGCAAAATGTAGGTGCTATGTATGCCGGTCATTTCAATTATGACGACCAAAGGCGGCGCTGGAAAAACCACGGCTACGCTTCTCTTGGGAACTGGGTTAGCCGAGCAAGGCGCAAATGTTTGCCTGATCGATGCCGATCCAAATCAACCCTTGGTCCGATGGGCCGAGGAAGCGAACCTCCCGTCTAATCTCTCGGTAGTCGGGAACGTGACCGAGGAAAACATCATTGAGACGATCGAGGAGCAGTCCGCAAAGGTTAGTTTTGTCATAGTCGATCTTGAAGGTTCTGCGAATCTTTCAAGTGGATACGCCATCAGTAGCAGCGACCTTATTTTGATACCGCTACAGGCATCCAAATTGGATGCGAACGAAGCAGCTAAAACGCTGAAATTCATTCTGAGGCAGTCGAAAACTACGAACAAGAACATTCCAGCTAGAGTGCTATGGAGTAGGGCACCAGCAGCATATCAGACACGCAGCGGCCGAGATATGGGTGCGCAATTTGAGGAAGCGGGAATATCGTTTCTCAACACCCGGATTGTCGAGCGGGAGGCATTCAAAGGAGTTGTCAATTTTGGCGCCACGCTTGCAGACCTTTCAGAATCCCAGGTCCCGGGGTTAAATAAGGCTCGTGTCAATGCTGCTGCGTTTGTTCAGGAAATCATTGAGGTATTGAGGGAAGCGCGCAAATGACTTCGGGAAAGATCAGCCTGGACCTTGACGAATTCAAGCCTCAGCCCGTCAAGATCGACGCAGAGTCCAAGGCTCAGATCAAGGAAGCCTCCGATAACGCGGGATTTACTGGGCGCCATGCGATCGCCAAGACTAAGCCAGCATCTCCGCACGTAAGCGCAGAGCAGGGTGGGGGCAGTGAAGTAAAGCGCCGCGGCCGAAAGCGCACGACGGGTCGGGATGTGCCTTTCACCGTCAAATTGCGCCGCGATACAAACAATCAGATTTATGAACTCGCGGATCAACTCGAATGTGGAGCAATCGCTGAGGTGATTGAAATGGCCTTGCAAGCGCTGATGGAAAAAATCGCACGAGGGGAGCTGATCCGTTAAATGTAAACCCTTGGTTGATCTCAAGGCAGGGCTCATATCATGAGCACGGAAGGGTTATGATCGGTCACAACTTTTCCGCGACGCTTGAGCTTATACTGCTTATCGCCCGTCCGCCCAACGTTCATAGGCAAACGCCATGACGGGCAAGGCAATCACACCAGCAAGCAGCCCAACGATTCCGCCATATTCAGCGCTAGCGATGATAGCCCCAGCGCCGGCAGGCAGGACGAAAACCTTCCCCGCGCCGATAAGCCCGTCGACCAGCGCAGATCGATGAACGATAGCGTGATCGTGTGTTTGCCGGGTCGGGGAGGGCGTCCACGTCCGAACCGGCGCAGGGGGCTTACGCACACGCGGCTTCCGCTTATTAACGACCGGGCGTTCCTGGCCCGGCACCACTGGCACGCCGCGAGCCTCATTGAGCCTCATGACGAACCGGGCATTCTGGTTCACTATATCCGGCATGGTCCAGCCTCGCGGCAGCGGATAGGCTGGGTCGGCGATCAGCTCAGGTTCGGCAGCATCGATGTGCCTTGCCGCTATCCGCATTCTGCGCAGCGCTTCCTTGCGCAGCATATCGATGCGCGCGCGGGTGATGCCGAAGCTCTCGGCGATTTCGCCAGCACCGGCTTGCGGGACACCTATCCCGTAATAGAGACGGATTAAACGCTCTAGGCGCGGGGATAAGGTCCGCAGCAACGTGGTCACGAGCTGGCGTCGTTCGAGATCCTCATGCGGGGAGGGGCTTGCCTCGCCAATCGCCTCGGCCAGCCCTGCGACAAGATCGCTGTCGAGAAGGTCGGCCGAACGGGTCATATGAGCAGGCCGATGATGGTGAGCATGAGCGCGAGCGATCCGGCCACCAGCTTGCCCGAGGCAAAGGCCATGGCGCGCCCGCCGTGGTGAAGACGGCCCCACGTCCGGTCGATCCCGGAAACGAGGCCCAGCACGCCGTCAGCGAGCAGGATCGAGCCCATCACGTAGAGCAGGATGGCGATGGCCTTGACCAGGCCGGGAAGGGACAGCGTGCCCAAGGCGAACAATGCGCCGATTGCGATGGTCGCGTAGGCCTGAAGGCTGAAGGCCAGATCGAACAGACCGAGAAGGCGCAAGGGGCTCTTCCAGGGCAGCGGATAGCGCATGAGCACCATGGGGCGGCGACACTGCCGGCACCCCTCGATCGAGGAGCCGCGCCGCCATTCGCAGACCGGAGCACCGCAGCACGGGCACCTGGGAAAGCGGCGGGGACCGTGCATCAGCTTGCCACGGGCCCGAGGTAGTCGATCTCGATGGCGGCAGCACCGCGCTTGCGACCGACGACGCGCACCAGGTCATCCTCGGTGGCGGTCGTATCGATCTGGCCGATCAACCGCCACCACATGCCGTCCGTGTCCTTCAGCATGGGACCGCGCGGCGAGGTCTCGATCGTGCCGGTCAGTCCTATGGTTTCACTCATCGCCTCGGTTCTCCAATGGATCGCCCGGCTTGCCATGGAAAGCAGTGAAGCACGCCATCTCGCAGTGGAGCATGGGTCGGCCGTGGCTATGCATCTGCTTCCCGTTCATCATGACGGGCCGCCATGCAAGCCGTTTACACCGGGTGTTGGTGCGATCGAGATAGCCGCAGGGCATCGCCAGCGGTTCTCCCAGCGTGATGCCGGCGCCCTCGATGGCATCTTCGATCGCGGCGTCTTGCGGCTCCTCGCCGAACAGATCCGTCTGCGCGTTCATGACCCATGGCTCCATGCTGGGGGAAGGAAGGGCAGGGGGCTCATTCTCCCGCCATGCTCTCCCTTCCATCCCTCTCGCCTCCTACTGCGTCGATGCTCCTGTCGCCGGTGCCGTACCGGAGGAGGCCGCCGGAGGAGCAAGAGGAGCCGGAGCCGCTGCCGCCGGAACAGAAGGCGCCATCCGCCCCTGTGCGTCCCGGGTGAGCTTGCGGAAGGCATCGAGGAGGGCAAACGAAGTGATCTTGCCGATATCGGTGCTGGTGTACCCCCCGCCCAGCGCGCCGATCCCCGAGCCGGTCAGCGCCCCGCCGATGATGGAGATATCCTTCTTGCGAGCGGTCCCGGTGGCGACGGCCTTCTGCAGGCCGGTCTTCACCTCGACGAGGGTGAGCATCGTCTGGCTCTCCAGCTTCTTCGACTTGAAGCCGATCGCGCCGGGGAACATGGTGCCGAGACCGCCGCCGCTGCCACCGGCATCGCCATCGGAATAAAGCACGCGCGCGGTCAGCAGGTAATCGGCCGCCAGCAACGTCGCCTGGGTATTGCCGTTCGCCACGGTGCCGCCCGCGGCAAGCGCCCGCTCGCGCTGGAGGGCATCGAAGCCTTCGCCGCGATCGAGCACCTGGAAGCAGTTGGACTGCGAGGTCAGCAGCTTGAGCAGCGGCAGCGGATCGATCTTCTGCGATCCCCCGCCGTTCTGCGCCTCGGCCATGCGGATCATGGCGCGAAGCCCAGCGGGGATGTCGTCCTCGCTTGGCGCGGCGGTGCGGTCCTCGACGAGCGCGATGGTGCCCAGCGGCACATCGCAGCGCGGAACCTCGGAGGTTTCGTCGATGCCGATGCCGCCCTTACCCATTTTTTGGGCAGTGGCAGGTGTCGAGATCGCGAGTGCGGTGATCCCTAGAATATGGGCAGTGGTGAGTATGTGTCGCATTGAAGATTACCCCTGTTCAACGTGAAGATTGGCTGGGAGATGGCTGGCCGGCTGAAGGCCTGAAGCCATGTCCTCGGTTCCGGCTGACGGATCGATGAGGAGGCCGGCGCGCACCCGTTCGGCCGCATCGGCTTCGCAGAGCCAGTTGCGGTATTGGCGGTTCCATTTCGCATGCCCCTCGCAGGCGGCGGCAAGCCGTGCCGCGGCTTCATCGTTGCCGGGATCGGCAAGGAAGGCAACGCGGCCATCGCGCAGGATTTTCTCCGTGATTCCGGGTACGAGTTCCTCCGGCTCGCTTACCTTGCGGCGGCGCGTGGGTGGGGTGGCAACTTCAGCGGCAGGCGTCTCGATCACGGTAGCTGATGGATCGAGGTCGGGCGCCGCGGCGATCACGACAGGTTCCGGGCCGCCAACAGGTTGCGGCGCGGGAGCCGCCTTGGGCAGTACCACCACTTCCGGGCCAACTGCCGCCGCATCGGCGGTATTCTCTTCCGGCGCGTCCTGCGGAGCGGGCGGCGCGATCCGCAGCCGCTCATGGAGGGTCTTGCCGTCAGGAACGTGCGCACTTGCGAGCTGGGCGCCGATCGCACGCAGCGATCCGTGCGAAACCCCGGTGGAGAACAGCTTGCCGAGCGGGGATATACCGCCGAACTGGTTCCATTCGGCGATGACGTTGTCCGCCTTGTAGACGCTGAAGTCCGAGGTCACCGCCTTGCGATCGATGTCGCATCCCGGCGGCATGATGACGAAGACGCCGATCTGCTCGAATGCCTTGTCATGCTGGTTGGCGCACAGCCACTCGCGCAGGACCTCGCGCTGTCGGCGGACCTGGGCCTGGGGATTCGCGATAGACACAGGCCGCCTGCGCCCCTCGTACCACACCATCCATTCGTCATGGGCATTGCGTGAGAGGCGACCGCCGTAATTCTTCACCTCGAAGATCGCGGCGGTGCGCGACAGGCGCGAGAGCACGATGTGGTCGAACTGCGCGTAGCCGCCGATACCGTCGGGGATACGCAGGTCATGGATCAGCGCATGGTCGGGTAGCATATGGAATTTGCGGTCGAGGATGTGCGCGGTGTATTTCTCGCCATCGATGCCCCGCCGCCGCGCATTCGCTGCCTTGCGCACGGACGCGGGCAAAAGGGCAAAGCCGGGATCATCGAGGAATTCGGTCATTTGCGCGAGTTCATCGGACTTGGTGGAGGGCTTGAGGATCATCGTCGTGCGGTCTTCCTGTTCAATCGAGCGGTTTGGGTGAGCGGATATCCGCGCTGCCGCGAAGATTACCCCAGCGGCTGCGGTGAAGGTCGATCACGCGGGTCCAGTGCGGATCGATGCGCACGGGCGCGCTGACGGTCTGCGAGACCGTCGAGATGCCGAAGTAGCGCTGGCCGCCATGCCATTTGTCGCCCTCGACGATCCTGACCCGGTACGTGCCGGGAGGGACGGGCACGGCGACGTCGGCATTACGGCGCGCGTAGACCGAGATCACATGCGCGGCGGTGCCGGGATCGTAGAGCTGGACGAGGGCATTGCCGCGCGCGGCGATGATGCGAAGGTGCGAGATGGCCGATTTGGGATCGACGCTGCGGTTGACGGTGACGCTGCCCGAGGCGGGGAAGGGGATTTCCGTTTCGGTATCGGGGAGCCATCCCGCCAGCTTGATGTCGCGCCAGGCCGGGATCGCGATCCCGACAAGCACCGCGAGACCCGCCAGCGCCCAACCGATCCTGCCCCAGCGATCAGGCTTCCTGGGTCGCCAACGGTTCTTCTGGTACTCGAAGCCCCGGTTCTTCGCGGCAAACCATGCGCCATCGTGCTCGACGCGGGATTTGCGATCGTTCCAGCGCGTCGCGCCGAGCCCACGCCGCTCACGGTAGCGAGCGCGCATGTAGTCGCGGTCATCGAGGCCCATGTTCGCCCCGCGAAGTGGCTTCCAGGCGGTCCTCGTACATCTGCATCCATTTTGCATCGTCGAGGTAGCGCTGGATCTCTTTGGGATCAGTCGGGCCTTGCGGCACGCTGGACACCACAAGCGCCAGGATTGCGAGAAAGGCGGCGCAGGGCACGAGGAAACCGAGCGCGACCTTCGCGCCATCGCGCCAGGTCGGCACGCGAACGAGGGTATGGGCGGCGGTGGCGGCGAGCGCCTCGAGGTCATCGGCACACTCTTCGAATGCCCTCGCGCTGGCCGTGAGCGAGCGTCGCAGGCTGGCGGGCATGGGTATCGTCTCCGGCTCGAGCAGCACGCTGCGCGTCTGCCCGGAGAGGCGACGCAGGATGAGCGCATGTTCGAAGACGATTTCGCGAGGGGTGCGGGGCGTGGGGGTTATGTGCTCGCGCATGGCATCCTCCTGTCACGATCGGTAATGGGAACAGGGGCGGAAAAGCGCGGCAGCGCCGTGATCTGCGCGCCGCCGCCGGTCATCGCGCCGCCCCCGCCGCCGCGCGCGGGCACTCACGCGCCACCCGTGCGCTCTGGTCCCAGCGGGCCACATAGGTGACTTGCCCGCCCGCGATCTGGTGGCACGAAAGGCTTCGGCCCTGCGCGTAGACGATCGCCAGCGTGCGCCCGTAACGATCTGTGCCCACGCGCTCGATGGCTAGAGGTCCTGCCATGATCCGTTGCAGCGAAGCCTTGCTCGCGGCAGCCCGCTGCCGGTCGCAGATCGCGCCGGGCTTGGGCACCGGCCTGCACCGGCTGTTTCCGGGATCGTCGGGAGCATCAACGCCCAGCAGGCGGATGCGCTCGCCATTGCACCTGATCGTGTCGCCATCCGTCACGGTGCAGCCCGCCAGCGCGGCGGCGGCGGCAATAAGTATCAGGGACATCAGATGATCCTTTCCAACCAGTAATCGGCGGCGGGGCAATCGCCGGGGGTCGCAGCGGGCCTGGGCATCACATCATCCCCGAGCTGATCATGGCACGCACCGAGGGGCATGCTTCGTCGATGGGGGCATGGGCGGTGATGAACAGGATCGGGCCGGGATCGGCGTCGGCCCAGCGCTCAAGCGACACGCGCGGCATATCGGGATCGCGCTTCACGAAACGGCGTGTGACCCCGTTCAGCACGGCCTGCACCACCATGGCATGCTGATCGCGCACTGCGCCCCGGTCTTCGAGGATGGCGCGGATCGCACCGACGTCGGCCTGGCGCGCCATGGCGGCTATGGTGGACAGGTCCCCGCCCGGTTCGCCCGATGCGGCCACCATGATCGCTGCAAGGATCGCCACCGCGTCGGATCGCGCCGGCTCGGGTACGAAGTCGCCGATCACATCGCGACTGAAGGCTACGTGATGGTCGGGCAGGAAATTGTCGGCGAAGAC
This sequence comes from Sphingobium sp., assembly GCF_033795625.1. Lineage (GTDB taxonomy): Bacteria > Pseudomonadota > Alphaproteobacteria > Sphingomonadales > Sphingomonadaceae > Sphingobium. The sequence continues at coordinate 14,385 of NZ_JARYGI010000056.1, forward strand.
GTCCCAGTTGCCGCGATCGGCATCGATGTGCTGGTCACGCTCGGGGTCGGCGTAGCGATGCGCAAGGCCGATGTCCTCGTCGACTACGACGAGGCGAATATGCCCCTCGCGCGCCTGCCTGATGAGGTGTTCGAGGGTATCGAGATCCTCATCGTCATGAATGTCGCAGTTGAAGATATTGATCGGAAGATCGTCACGGTTCATAGGTCCAGCCCCAGGTTCTTTTCCGGGAGGCCCGGAATGAGGTCGGGATCGCGTCCCGGCATCGGCGGGATGCCGGTGTGGACTTGTAACGGTTTTGCGCCGGTCACCTGAGCGATTAGAGCTCGCAACAGGAGACCGACGAGATGATCAAGC
>NZ_JARYGI010000057.1:0-13744 GCF_033795625.1 Sphingobium sp.
TGCTTGATCATCTCGTCGGTCTCCTGTTGCGAGCTCTAATCGCTCAGGTGACCGGCGCAAAACCGTTACAAGTCCAAAGAGCACGCACCCACCCGCGAGACGCTGGGCGGGCACCATTTCGTCGACTTTCATTACGAGCTACATGCCGGCAAGCTGGGTCTATGGATCGTCGCCATCGCGACGATGGCGATGTTGGTGGCGCTCATGTCGGGTATCATCATCCACAAGCGTATCTTCAAGGATTTCTTCACATTCCGCCCTGGCAAAGGGCAGCGATCCTGGCTCGACGGGCATAATGCGGTCGCCGTGCTGACGCTGCCGTTCCAGTTCATGATCGCCATCACCGGTATCGCCTTCTACGCGACCAGTTATCTCCCGGCAGCCGTCGTCGCGAACTTTGGAGCTGGATCGGAAGGCCAGAACCGATACGCCGCCGCGATCTCGGATCCTGGCAAGCCCGTCAGTAGCGGCGTGCGTCATGCTCTGCCCGCTCTCGAACCGCTTGCCCGTCGGGCGGAGACCCTGATGGCCCAGGAAGTGCGCGCGGTGGTCATCGACAATCCGGGCGACGCAGCGATGCGGATCGGCATCTATGGCTGGAATGAAGACGCAGAGCAGCAGCGTCGGATCAGCCAGACATAGGGCATGGTGCAGTTCGCGATGGATGGCCGCGTGCTTCAGCTACGCAAGCCGGGCGAAAGCAACGTTCCAGCCTCACGCACCGAGCAGGTCCTGAGCGGCCTGCACATGGCGGAGTTTGGCGGCACTGCAGTGAGGTCGCTCTACTTCCTGTGCGGGCTTGCCGGAACGGCGATGATGGGATCGGGCGCGATCCTGTTCATGATCAAGCGCCGCCAGAAGGCGCTGGACGAGTTTGAGGCACGGACGGCGCAGGTCTATCGTGTGATCGAGGGGTTGAACGTGGGCTGCGTTGCCGGAGGGGCAGTCGCCTGCATTGGCTATTTCTGGGCCAACCGGCTGATCCCGGTCGATCTCGTGCACCGCGCCGATTGGGAAGTGCGCACGTTCTTCGCGATCTGGCTGACAGCACTGGTCCATGCTTTTGTGCGGACACCCATGCGCGCGTGGATCGAGCAGCTCGGCACCCTCGCGATCCTCTGTCTTTTCCTGCCGGTGATCAATCTGCTGACAACAGGCGATCACCTTTTTGCCGAAATCGCCCGCGGCGATCGGGAAAGCGCGGGTGTGGAATTGGTGGCAATTATATTTGGTCTGGGCGCTGCATGGACGACCTGTCTTGTCCGTCGGAGAGTGAGTCAGGCTCGATGCCGCCCGCATGAGGCATCGCGCAATGCGAGCGCCGGAGAGTAAGCGATGCTCACCCTATCCCTGGCCATGGCATTTAGCGGATTCACCGTCCTTAGCCTCTCGGTGCCGCGACATCACCGCGATATGATCGGCGGCACGCCAGCGCAGGCCACGACTACCGCTCTGCGCGGGGTCGGCTATGCGTTGCTTGGCCTTGCCCTTTGGCCTTGCCTGACCGCTTTCGGCACATCGGTAGGCCTGATCTTGTGGCTGGGCTTGCTGTCGGCAGCGGCCCTGCTGCTGGTGGGCCTGCTCGCATGGCGGCCTCGACTGACCTTGCAAATCGGTCTCGGGGCAATGCTGGCACCCGTCATTTGTCTGATCCTGTCCGAATCTGTGAGATGAAGCCGATGATCATGCTTCGACACGAAGTGACAGACTTCCATTCGTCGGTTGCGCACCCTCCGATGGAGCGACCAGCCTCGCTGGCGGCCGAACGCTACGGCTACGCGGCCCCGGCAGGAAGTCGCATCAAGGCGCTGATCGGCACCGGTGCGATTTACGCGGTCGTGCTGGGGGGCTTCCTCATCACCTTCAATCGCGCGACGCCGGTTCATGCGCCGTCCGCCCCTTTGGTGGTCGAGCTGCTGCCGCTTGCCTCCCCGCCGGAAGCGCCGCCCGAGCAAAAGGAAGCGCCAAGGCCCGTCGAGGAACAGAAGGAGCAGCCTGAACCGTCAAAGGTCCCGCCGATCGAGCGCACGGTCGTTCCGATCACGCCGATTGCCGCGCCGGTGCCTGTCATACTGTCCAATCCCGCCAATCCAGGTCCGGTGGAACCGGAGACCGCCGCGCCGAAAACCGTGACCGCGCCGCTAGCGCAAACGGCCTCCAGCGATATGGCAGATACTTGGGAAGGCAAGGTCCTGGCGCAACTCAACAAGTATCGACGCTATCCACGCGCAGCGATGGTGCGGCGGCAACAGGGCGTGCCCTACATCCGCTTCGTGATGGATCGCGAAGGGAGGGTGCTGTCGTCCAGGCTGGAACGCTCTTCGGGCTTCCCTGAACTCGATCGAGAAGCCGTAGCGCTGCCCAGAAGAGCATCCCCTTTCCCGAAACCGCCCGTGGACAAACCGGGCGACACGCTGGAACTGGTGTTCCCGTAGAATTTTTTATCCGTTAAATTAACCGCAATAATGCAACGGTGATTTGGGTGTCGACAAACAGGCGGTTTGCGACGGAAACACTGTTGGGAGGCGGCCTGTCTGCCAAGATCGCCTCCCGATGCGGCAAAGCTGCCGGTCCTCCGCCGTAAGTATGAAAAGCTCCATAGCGGTCATGCGGGCGCCAGTGTACGTAAGCGCCGGGGATCAACATGACCGGCAGCGCAATTCCTTCGATCACCGATGTTTATCAGCGCCACGGCGAGGCGTGGGCGAAGCTGTGAAGCGACGAGCTGGTCGAAGGTCTATGGCTCAACCACTTTTCCGAGTTGCTGCCGGTTGGGGCGGCTGTTCTCGACATTGGCTGCGGCTCTGGCCTACCGATCGGACGCGAGCTGATCCGCCGCGGTTTTGACATCACTGGCGTGGACGGCACTCCGACAATGCTCGCACTGTTCCAGCGCAACCTGCCGGGCACTCCCGCTCTCCTTATGGACATGCGCCAGCTTGCCCTTAACCGGCTCTTCTCAGGGCTGATCGCTTGGGACAGTTTATTTCATCTTTCACCCGATGATCAGCGCAGCATGTTCCCGCGCTTCCAGGCGCATTCCGCGCCCGGTGCGGCACTTATGTTCACCGGTGGGGATGCGGAGGGGGAAGCGATCGGCGAGTTAGAGGGAGACGCGCTCTACCATGGCAGCCTTGATCCTGAGGAGTACCGGAGTTTGCTCGACGCGACTGGCTTTGCCATCGTCGCGCACGTCGTTCAAGATCCGGCCTGCGGCCATCGGACCATTTGGTTGGCCCGACAACGAGGTTGATCGGCTTGGCAGCTTATAGGCCATGTTCCTTGGAGATTACGAATGAGCGAGCTGACCCTCACGACCTACGACTGGGTTCCCGAGATGCCGCGCGGCCTCGTGCGTGACCTGCGGGTGCGATGGGCTCTGGAAGAGGCCGGGCTCGCCTATCGCGTCGAGAGCACGCCGTTTCGCGATCGCGGCCCCGACCACTTCGCGGCGCAGCCCTTTGGCCAGGTTCCGTGGCTGACGGATGGAGATCTCACCATCTTCGAGAGCGGCGCAATCCTGTTGCACCTCGGCGAGAAGAGCCCGACGCTCATGCCCATCGATCGGCACGGCCGGGCCGAAGTGGTGGAGTGGGTCATTGCCGCACTCAACTCGGTCGACTTGCCGAGCCAGCCTTGGGCGCTGTTCCGTTTCATGGGCTATCCCGGTGAATCACCCGAAGCCAAGTTCGTGGAGGACTTCCTGAAGGCCAGGCTCGATCGGATGGAAGCGGTGCTGGCCGACCGCGAGTGGCTCGTCGCCGACCGCTTTACCGTCGCCGACCTGCTGATGGCGGACGTGTTGCGGCAGGTGAACCGGTTCGATGGGCTTGCAGACTACGCTGCGTGCAACGCCTATGTTGCGCGCGCAACGGCGAGACCGGCCTTCCTCAAAGCATACGACGACCAGATGGCCCACTTTGCTGCGGCGGATGCCGCTTGATACAACTGATCTGTACGACAATCAGGCGATAACCGCCGCCCGCAGTGTCATTTCCGGCAAGGCAGGAGAAAAGCCGTCATTGGCAATTCGTCGCGCCGCCTTGTCAGATTATCTTGTTACGATAGTAGCCACGTACCGGGAAAAGAGGGTGAGATGGAAATAAGAGAAGATGACGCGACCGCACCGTACGTCGCCGACCTGCTGGACTATCACCTTCAAGAACTTCAAGACGTGATGGCGGAGCACACTTTTGCGCTCGACGCACGGGGCCTGTCGGCATCGAACGTCACGTTCTGGACCATGTGGGACGGGGAAACACTCGTCGGCTTTGGAGCCTTAAAGCAGCTCGATGCGGCTCATGGCGAAGTGAAGTCGATGCGAGCGTCTCCTGCAGCGCGTGGCAAGGGCGTCGGTCGCGCCATACTCGAACATATTGTCGCGGAGGCCCGCCAGCGAAGCTATGAGCGTCTTAGCTTGGAAACCGGCACAGCGACGCTCCATGCTCCAGCGATCTCACTCTATCGCAGTGCCGGCTTTGTGTCGTGCGATGCATTCGCGGACTATCTTCCAAGCCCACACAATCAATTTTTCAGGCTTGAGCTATCTGCATAAAGCATTGCGAAGCGATCACCAAATACACGTTCGAAACCAAAACCTGGCAGACGCTATCATTTAGAGCTTTGGACGCTGGAAGGCGTCTGGCAGTGGGCAGTGCCCGACAATCAGGTGAAGCCGCCGCCATCATGCGGTTTCCGGCTTCATTGGAAAATGCCCATACTGAAATCGCCCTCCGTGACGTTGGATAATTTGCGTACATTCTCTGGATCATCCTTGGTTGCAGAGACCAACTGACCTCTATGATGTGGTAGCCATCCCAACCTCTTATCAATCCCGGTTGTTACCGGATCGTCGGTAAGTTGCACGGTGATCCGGCGCAGTGTCACGCCTGGCCCGAATGAGATGGCCAGATTGTCGGGGTCAACCAGTTCCACCGTTTTAGGATCGCGGGTATCGCGAAACCTCACCATGATCGGATAACCCGTCACCGGCGCATCAACGTCGTTACGAGGCGCAAACCAGCGCGGGACAACATTCAGCTTGTGGTTGGCCCGCACCGCGTCGATCCGTGCGCGGAAGCGCTCTTCCCTCGGGATTGAGAGATCGTTCGCCTTTGGTGTGACGCCTGACATGATGCCTGCTGCCCACCCATATGAAGCATCACTTCGCAGCAGCACGAATAGCGTCTGACCGGGAGCAATATCGACGGCAACAGCTTCGCCTCGTGCCTCTGCGCTCGCCCCACCGAGCGTCGTGCCAACCTCGCCCGCCGTGACCTCGATGACGCACGATCCCGTTCGCAGGCCCTGCGGCGTAGCGATCTCCACCGTCAGGCGGTAACGAAACGGCGCATAACTTTTCACCAGTCCGCACCCGGCAATCAACATCCCAGCGCCCGTAGCAAACAACGCCAGCAGTGCCCGACGTGCTATTTTGTCGCCGTCCTGATCTTTCATCCCGTTCCGCCTGCCAACCAATGTAGCGACGGGATAGCCGGACTTTCTTATGAAACGGGCGATTTGCCGAAAATCAGGTCTTTTCAGTACCTAAGCTGGAGGGGCGCTGGACGAGCCGCGCGCTCTCAATCATAAGCGGGTAACAGGGGAACGTCGGAACTCTCAATGAAGATCAATTGGTTCGCAGCTCTGGCACTCTCGACCATCCCTGCGATTGCACTTTCGCAAGTTGCGCCTCCACCACCCGAGCGCACTCAACCTTGGCAATTGCCGGTAGCCCTGCGCTTGGAAAGCGAGCCGAAGCTCGCCAAGTTTTATACATCGGCAATGCGTCAGCGCGAACTTCATGGCGCTGTCGAACTCGATTTGCGGGTCGATCCGAACGGTAGCATCGTCGGCTGCGAGGTGAAAACCTTGGTTGTCGATCCAGAACTCGCTGCCGCCAGTTGCCGAGCGGCGCAAACCGCGAGATTCCAGAAAAGCGTCTATGGCGCGCCCTCCATGCCGCTGAAATTTATCTGGGGAGTGTCTAATTCACGGGTGATTCCGGCGCGGCCAGGGCATCCCGCTCGTTTGGCATCCCCTCCCTTTAGCGGTGAATTTGCTTATCCTGTCGAGGCAAAGCAGCGCGGCGAGCAGGGAAGGGCTATCGCCGATATCGACGTGTCTGCTGAGGGGCGTCCCGCCGCATGTAGGATCAGGCGCTCCGCCGGGTTCACGTCACTTGATACGGCAACCTGTCAGGTCATGATGACGCTTGGCCAATATGAGCCAGCGGTTGATGTTTTTGGCGTGCCACTTGCTGGCACCGCCACCGGCGTTTTGAACTGGCGTATCGAACCGGACCCGCCAGCTTCCCCACCGGCTAACTCAAATCCATAATACCACACGGTGCTGCTGAGGCGGAAACCAAGCCATTGCCACCGCTCTCCATGTGGGAGTTGACCGGAAATCAGGCCATAGCCGCCGCCCGCCATGTGTTTTCCGCCGGGTAAGGCGCGGCGGATGGCTACAAGGAGACTCGCTTATTCTTGAACTGCCCATTCACCGGCCCCCGGCCTCCGGGAAGGCGCTCTTAGCAAGGCGAAACATAGAGCGGCAGACAGCAGCGTGACCGCGGCCAGCCCCTGAGTCAGGGTGGTAAATGCATCGGCGTAGATTTGAACGAGCGCGGTACTATCGATGCCAGGTACGATCGCTGCGGCTTGGTTCAGATCGCCTGCCGCCAGGCGTTGAGCCACTCCAGAGAGCGCCGTGGAGGACGTCGAGGGAAGATCGCGTTCCAGTTCGCGACTGACCAGTAGCGCCATTGCCGCAGTCACCAACGCCAGTGCAAGGCCTTCCCCCGCCACGCGAGTCGTACCGAAGATGCCCGCCGCCATTCCTGCGCGGTCGGCCGGAACCACGCTGATCGAAAGGCCGTCCATCAGACCCCATGGCAATCCTGTTCCGATGCCGATCAGGAGCAATGCGGCAACTGGATCGCCTCCCGGAGGCACTTGTCCCAACCATAGCAGGCCCACTGCCGCCACGCTCAGGCCAAAGCAGGAAATGGCGCCTGGAGACAGCCAGCGCGTCAACGTCGCGGCGATCGAGGGAACGACCACCATCGGGCCGGAGATCGCCAGCATCAGCAGCCCCGTTGCGGTTTCGCTGCGACCCTCGATACCCATGAAACGGAACGGCAGGAGCACCAACAGTACGACGAAGCCATAGCAGGTCGCGATGGGCAGCAACTGGACGCCCACGAAGCGCGGATAGCGGAACAGCGAGAGGTCGAGCATCGGGTGCGCGCTGCGTGTCTCTATCCAGCAGAACGAGATGAGTGCCGACAGGGATGCACCGAGACAGAGTATGACGACGGCGCTACCCCATCCACTGGCCGGAGCCTGGATCACCGCGAAAGTGAACAGCGTCAGGGTTGCGGTGAATGACATCGCTCCGGGCCAGTCTAGCGCGGACACGCTGCTTGCCCTGGATTCGCGCATCCACGCACTTCCCAAGATGAAGGCGACGGTCGCGATCAATGACGTGGCGAGGAAAATCGAACGCCAGCCAATCAGCTCGATTATCATGCCGCCCACGATCGGGCCGAATGCCAGTCCCACGCCGAACGTCGTGCCCAGCAGACTGAACGCACGGGTACGCGCCTGGCCATCGAACTCCTGGGCCAATGCGGCGGAGCCTCCCGATAGAGCTGCTGCCGCGCCTACCCCTTGAACCGCGCGCAGGACGTCCACGAACAGAAGCGACGGGGCGATTGCCAATCCGAGCGAGGCGCCGACGAAGATGCCCACGCCGATCAGGAACATGCGCTTGCGCCCCATCTGGTCGGACATTGCCCCAGCCAACATCAGCAGGCCGCCGAACGACAACATGAAGGCATTGGTGATCCAGGTGAGCATGGTGGCGCTACCGCCCAGGCTACGGCCAATCGCAGGAGTCGCCATCGCGCCTGTCGAGAAGCTGAGCGGCAGCATCAACGCTGCAAGACATACGGCTGCCAGCACGGCGAGCCCCTGCCGCGCTGGAGGTGAGGGTAGGGATTGTGACATGGCGCACTCCTTCTTGGTGGGGAGTGGTGTGATAGCCGGTAATCAATCCTCGATAATCGAGCGGAAGATCCTGACAATGGAGCGAAAATATCTATAATCTTGCGGCATGGACAGTTTGATCGGCATCAACAGCTTTGTTCGCGCGGCCGAGCATCTCAATTTCGCGGCTGCCGGGCGATCGCTCGGCATCTCACCCTCGGCGGTGGGGAAGAATATCGCCAGGCTCGAAGCCTCGCTGGGTGTACGCCTGTTCCAGCGCACCACACGGCGCGTCGTACTGACGGACGAGGGGGGGCAATTCCATCAGCGGTGTCGGCGCATCCTGGACGACCTGCAGGATGCGCAGGCGATGATGCAGCAGGTGGCGGAAACGCCGCGCGGAACCCTGAGGGTCGGATTGCCGACCATCGGCTATCGCTTCCTGCTGCCGGTGCTGTCCGAGTTTCATCGGCGCTATCCCGAGATACAGCTCGATCTCGATTTCAATGACAGGCTGGTCGATGTAATCGAGGAAAACCTCGACGCGGTGATCCGAAGCGGCGCTCTTTCCGATTCCAGCCTGATGTCGCGCAGGCTTGGCGGCTTTGCCTTCGTCCTGTGCGCATCGCCCGACTATCTGGCGCGTCGGGGGACCCCGCAGCAAACGGGCGATCTGGCCAGGCACGGCGCCATTCGCTACCGGTTCCCCACTACGGGAAAATTGCAGGAGTGGGCGCAGGGTGGCGAAGCGATCGCCGTGCCGCCAACCGTAATCACCTGTAGTAACATGGAGGCCGTGAGAGCCGCTGCGGTCGCCGGTTTGGGGATCGCCTTCATGCCCGATTTCCTCGCCCGCGATGAGTTGGCCAGCGGCGCTCTGGTCGCGTTGCTTAAGGGCAGGACGATCACTCCAGGCCAGTTTTCCATTCTCTGGCCATCCAGCAAGCATCTGTCGCCCAAGCTGCGCGCCTTTGTGGATTTCGTCAGCGACAGGTTGTTTTGACGTATCAAAGGCTGTCTCGGCGCTAGCCGTTACCAACTAAGACCTTCAGGCCCAGCCTGTTTGCGTATGACCGGCAAACAGGCGATAGCCGCCGTCTCTCGTTGAGCTTCCGGGTGTCGTCCGCCCGCTACCCAGACCCTTAACCGATTGTGCGTTCATTCGCTGTAGCAGGATAATTAACTCGAAATGCTGTGCTCGAAGAGAACGCTATATGGCCGTGAGATCAGGATTTAGATTAGGATGTCTGTCTCTAATTATTCTGCTTGTCGGTATCGGTCTCGGAGCCACAGCCCCTCTCCTTATAGGTAAGCACTCGCGCAAGGAAGCGGACAAGGGAAGGTTGGATGGAAGTCCACCCATCCGCCCGGCATTTCTTCGGGATACGCAGGAATGCCCGAAAACAAGCGACGACGCGGCTGAGCTCGATAACAAAATGCTTGAGGTTGGCCGGTCCGTAGTCGCTTCCGATCCGACCGGCCAGAGTCCGGTGAATAACTATGTAGTCAGCTACTTTGCATGGCATTGGCGAATCTCAGGTGCTCGCCGGTGCCCACCATCAGATCAAATCGTGCATCAGCTTGCGCCGCTACTGGATCGTTATAAATGGCCGCTCGCCAATACAGAGTTGAACGATCTTCGCCTTACCGAGCGCCTGCCGCCAAGCGCGGTGAGGGCACGGGGGCTGGCAAATATCGGTTTTCTCGGATGGATTCCTCCATCGACATAGTGACCCAAAGTTCATCACTAGATTTTCCTTGTTCCACGAGATGGTCCGGAAGAAAGGCCTGAAACAGCGCTTCGATGAGGACATTGACGGCTTCCGCGCAAAGTTCTTTGAGTGGATTGCCAATGGAAGACTCCACGAGCCGGGGCACGTGCGTCGCCTTGAGGCCATCCTGATAGACGGCGATGCAGAGGCGGCGCTGAACACCACGTGCTTCGCCGCAGCGGAGGGCGTGCTGTCCTCGAAGGATCCATCGATCGGCAGCGATTTGTTCGCAAACATCAAGCGCGCTACCGAGGCGCTGAAAAACGCGCCAATGGGCGAGGTGCGCGACCTTCAGGCTGGCGACCCGCAGAAGACTATCCTGCTGCGCAACTTATCGCGCGCGCTCGAGGACATCGCGACGATGGCTGGCGTCAAACTGTAGTCGTCGGCTACTCGTTGATGGGGCAAGTGGAACCCCGTCTCCAGAATCCTGCCACCTCCTCCTGTCCCCTCATAGTTTGTCAGAAGGATACATCATGAATCTGACAAATGCGCTTTGCAATTTGTCAGAAATGCGTATACGCGCTTCTGACAAAGGAACTTCCATGCGTGGCCCGGGTCTCGATCTCAAAAGTGCCATATTGGACCGAATGGTCTCCGGAGGCGTGCCTTCAGTCTGGACGCCGCAGGACTTTCTCGACCTTGGCTCTCGCGACGCCGTCGATCAGGTGCTCCATCGACTGACCCGCAATGGCGACGTTCGCAGGATTGCCCGCGGCCTCTATGACAAGCCGAAACTCAACCACCTCACGGGCAAGCCCACGCACCCCGATCCGCGCGCCGTCGTCGATGCACTGGCTCGGCGGGACCAAGCCCGTATCCTCGTCGATGGCGTAACCGCGGCTAACGATCTAGGACTCTCCGATGCCGTCCCTGCTCGCATCGTCGTCCATACCGATGCAAGATTGAAGCCCATCACGCTCGGCAACCTCAAGATCGATTTCAAAACCACTGCGCCAAGTCGGCTTCACTGGGCTGGGCGGCCAGCGATGCGTGTCGTTCAGGCCTTGCATTGGTTGCATGACGCCGGTGGCGATACCGATCCGGATGTTGCCAAGCGTCTGCGCACCATTTTCGCCCACCCTGATCACGGCGCCGACATCGTCAACGACCTTCAAGCCGATATGTTGACGCTCCCGCTCTGGATGCAGAATATCCTGCGCGATGCGATGCCGGCTACCTCGTCAGCTGACCGCCTGAAGACCAAGCGAGCATGACAATGAATTCCGCTTACGCCCAGTTTCTGGCGGCCGATCCCACGGATCGACGGGATGTGTTCATCGGCGCCGGCCAGCGGCTCGGCACAGCGCCCCAGAATATCGAGAAGGATTTCTGGGTCTGCTGGACCCTCGATGCACTGTTCAACGGTCCGGCGTCCCACGGTCCGCGCTTCCTGTTCAAAGGGGGTACGTCGCTGTCGAAAGGCTTCGGCCTGATTCAGCGTTTCTCCGAGGACATCGACATCACGGTGTTTCGCGAAGACATCGGCCAAGATGCAAGCGTCGAGGCGCTAGAGGGGATGTCCGGCAAGAAGCGACAGGCCAAGCTCGATGCCATCAAGGCGGCATGCCAAGCCTTCATAGGCGGAGACCTGTTCGCTCAGCTTTCGGAGACACTGGCCCGTGCAGTGGGCGGGGGCATGGCAGGCGCGAAGGTCGAACTCGATCCGGACGATGAAAGCGCGCAGAGCCTTCTCCTTTGGTATCCAAGCGTGACCGCCGAGTCCGACGGCTACATCCGCAAAGCCGTCAAAATAGAATCCGGGGCCAAATCCGCTCTCGACCCTCATGCCCGCCACAGCGTCGTTCCCTATCTCGCTGACGATCTGCCCGCCTTCGATCTGACGGTTGCCAACGTGACCATTGTCGATGCGGAACGCACCTTCTGGGACAAGGTCGTCATACTCCATGGCCTGCGCCGCTGGTTCGACGCCCGGCAGGTTCTGCGTGCGGGTGGCCAGCGCGTCTCACGCCATTATTACGACGTGCACCAACTGATGATCGCCGGAACGGGCGCTTCAGCGATGGCTGACCCCGCGCTCGGCAGGGATTGCGTCGCACACGCCCGGATGTTCTTCAACAGCCGCGACCTCGATCTCGCTCATGCTGAGCCCGGCAGCTTCTCCCTGATACCGACCGATGCGATGATCGCTGACCTCCGCCGCGACTATGGTGCCATGGCCGGGATGATCTTCGGCGATGTGCCCGACTTCGATGCCGTCCTCGCAACCGTCGAAACGCTCCAGCGCTCGTTGAACGAACCGGCCGCATGATCATCACGCGACATTGCTCTGGTCGATATCGCCCACATCGCGCGGCGGCTCTACGGAATGTGCGAGGCGCAAAGAGCGCGTCAGCGAACCTCCTTTGAGAGTGGTCTCCACGTTCACTTTGTCATGCGCAGCCATTAGGTTTTTCTGCTGCGCGATTTTTAGGTTATCCTGTTAGCGGATGCGGTGATCCCTCACTTGTCCGAAATTTGTAGCCATATTTCGGACAATCCGGCCCAGCGCTCAAAAGGTTACGCTCCGCCCCTCGATTACGTCCGGCGTTCAAATGACATTGGATTTTATGCCATGGGTATACCATGCGCTTATCTCGGTCGTAAGAATTGAGGCCATTACTTGACGCATGGAAGTTCCTCGCGCCCATGGTCTCGAATTGGCCAGCGCTCGACCCGAGCCGGGCTCGAGCAGAGCGTCCATCCACATCCAGCCTTTTCCACGAATCCAGATCGTGCTATTAATGCCCTTGGCGAGTTCGTAAGTCTATGTTTCGACTGCGAAATCAATCGCTTAGGTCGCCCGGCCGAAAGCTCTTCTGAGTCCACAGACGTCCGGAGATGTCGCAGGTCCTTCCCCACCCTCCGGTGATTTCTTCAGTCTTGGGAAGACGCCTCATTCAGCTTTGATTGCAGTGCTGCGACACTTTGGATCACGGCGTCGAAGTCGGGTGCTGCGCCAAAGATCATGGTGCTCATCGCTGCATAATCGCGCCGCAGGGCATCAACCATCGCCCCTTCGGGGCACAACGTGAAGCTCGGAGCTACCGCAGATGCCAGGTCGAAGTCCGGCCGGTTGAAGAACATGCGCGCGTGCGCAACGCAATCGGCGCCGAGGGCAGGGTTTGCCAGCGCCTTCTGGCCTATGTCCGATGCCAGGAGTATGTGGATGTCGTAATAATGGCGCGACACGCGGTGGCCGCCGCCGCGCAGCTCGCCGCGGATGTCGAACCAGCGACGCAGCCCGTGCAGTATCACGGCCTTGTCCCAGAAGGTTCGCTCGGCATCGACTATGGTGACGTTCGGCACGGTCAGATCGAAGTCGGGGGCATCGTCGTGGACATAGGGACGTATGGAATGGAGCGCGTTGGGATCGAGCGCGGATTTAGCACCCGACTCAATCTTCACCGCCTTGTCGATATAGCCATCGGCAGGTGTTGCGGTCGGATAGAGGATTAGCAGCGTCTGGCTGTCTCCATCATGCGGTGTGACGCGGAGCCAGTCGACGGGCAGTCCCATACGCTCGGCGGTCGCTGCGGCGATCGAGGACAACTGCTCCAGAAGCGGCCCGTTGATATAGGCTTCGCAGGCCGCCTTGATCGCATCGAGCGCGGCATCGCGCTTCTTGCGGCTCAGTGCTTGCAGCTCCTCGACGCTCGCGGCTTCTCCGAGGTCGTCGCGGAAGACCGTGACGTCGATGTCCTCGGAGAACCGGCGGATGAGGCCAAACCCCTTCGACAGCGAAGTGCCGCCCTTGAAGAGCAGCCTCGGGCCTTCGGGGAGTCCGTTGAAAAGCGCATCGAGCGTCCAGCAGACCCAGAAATCCTTCTCGGGATTCTGCGGCGTTGTGCCGAGGCGCTGCGCGGTCGCGGTAAAGAGACCCGCGCGGGTATCCTGATCCGCGGACAGGATCGCATCGTAATTTGGGTTCATGCGGCTTTGGGCTCGGCGGTGAGGATGGTTCTCAGATAGTCCTGCATC
>NZ_JARYGI010000058.1:0-13289 GCF_033795625.1 Sphingobium sp.
CACCTCCAGGCGGCAATGGCAACGGAGGCGATAATGCACTAACAATCAGCACGGACCACTCAGTGGGGGCCGGTCACTGGGAGGCCCCGGCGCCATTGGCGGCGCAACATGGGCGGCTGGCCGCTTGCGCCTGGTGCTCACTGAAACAGCGAACACCACGTGTCTATCGGACATTGAGGGAGTTCGTGGTTTTACCTTTGTCGCCGAGCATGTTGTTCATATCATCGGGACCGACCTGACGGCCTAAGTCCTGTTGATTGCTGCTGAGAAGTGACCCACCTTGCGATTATGTTTCGGATGTCATGGGTGGGTCAACATGGTGTTTTCTCAACGCCTGCACAGTTACGGGCTGCTGCGGGGGAGTTTCCGTCCCGAGGCGGGCGGGGCGATCTCGGTGCCGAGACTGATCTCTGTGAGAAGTTCGCCCGCGGGCGCGCCGAAGCCTTCTTCCTCCAAAATGAAGACAATCTGCCGAACCTATTCGCTGATCGCATTCATCTCACCTGCCATAGTCAGGCTCAATGATAGTGGGCCGCGCCGACCTTGGACACTACCAGCGGAATTTCTCATACCATTCGTCGTAATATCCAAGCGATCCAGCGAAACAGCGCAATCCGATCGCCACGCTCAGAACCAATCGGCTTGTCGCGAGTTGCACATGGGGGCGACCCGAGGAGAAAGGTCATGCCCGCACGCTGCTGCCGAGAGAATGGATGAGCCATGTCGATCCATAAGATGATCGCGCTCCACCCTGACGTGGATGATTTCAATGAGATATTGGCGACTGCCGCGCGCCACGCCATGTTCTGTGCCGAGATGTGCACCTCCTGCGCCGACGCCTGCGTGGCCGAGGCGATGGACATGCGACAATGTATTCGTTCGTGCCTCGACTGCGCCGATGTCTGTACTGCGACCGCGCGGCTCGCCGTGCGCCGGACCGGCCAGAACGTCGACGCGCTGCAAATGATGCTCGAGACCTGCGCGCGCATCTGCGATCTCTGCGCCGAGGAATGCTCCCGGCACGATCATGAGCACTGCAAGCTCTGCGCCGAGATGTGCCGGGAATGCGCAGCCGATTGCCGCGCGGCGATCCCGACGATCCTGTGACATAGGAATGTACGATGCCTGTCACCGGCTGGATGCTCGATAGGAAGCAGCGCGAGGAACTCCTGGAGCGGTTTCCGCCCGAATGGCCCGACGTGATTGCCGATCATATCACGCTCGATGCGCGGGCCGCCGAGAACGACCCGTTGCCCGAGGCGGAGGGGGCCGAGATTGTGGGTGGCATCAATGATGGCGAGGGCCTGCAGGCGATGGTGGTCGCGATCGATGGCTCGACCGATCGCCCCGATGGCAGCACCTACCACATCACCTGGTCGCTCGACCGCACACGCGGCCGCAAACCCGTGGAGAGCAACGACGTCATCGCCGAGCGCGGCTGGCGCCCGCTCGACGATCCGGTGCCCATCAAAATCAGACCGGCGCGGTTTTAGCGATGCAGCTCTACCTAGACTGCGACGGCGTGCTTGCCGACTTCGACCGGGCCGCCACAGAACTCTTGGGAATGCCGCCACGCGTGTTCGAGAAACGCCGCGGCATCGGCGCGTCCTGGCGCGAGCGTGCCCGGCATCCCGACTTTTACGGCACGCTTCCCCTGATGCCCGATGCGATGCGCCTGTTCGAGGCGGTTAGGCATCTCGATCCAGTCATTCTCACCGGGTTGCCACGCGGCAAGTGGGCAGCGCCGCAGAAAGTGCGCTGGGCTGCGGAGCATTTCCCCGGAACCAGGATTCTGACGGTGATGGCGGTCGACAAGCGCAATCATGCGCAGGAAGGCGACATCCTTGTCGATGATCAGCTCAAGCATGCTCATCTCTGGGAAGAAGCGGGCGGCATCTTCGTCCATCACCAGGATGCGGGAAACACGATAGCCAGGCTTGCCGAGCTTGGGGTGCCGGTCCGCGATCCAGCGCCGGCCAGCTCATCTGAATCGCTACGAACGGGAACTGGCCATGCCTGATTATGCGAAGCTTCGTGACCGCATGGTTGATACCCACCTCGCGCGGCGTGGCATCCGAGACAAGCGCGTGCTCAGGGCCATGCGCGCCGTGCCGCGTGAGCGGTTCGTGCGCGAGGGGCTGGAGGAATTCGCCTATGAGGATTCCGCGCTCCCGATCGAGGAAGAGCAGACGATCTCGCAGCCCTATATCGTGGCGGCCATGGCCGAAGCGGCCGAGATCCAGCAAAATGATCGCGTTCTCGAAGTGGGCGCCGGATCGGGTTATGCCGCCGCCGTCCTCGGCCAGATCGCCGGCGAGGTATTCGCGATCGAGCGCCATGCAGCCTTGGGCGAACTCGCCCGAGAGCGCGTTGCCGCGCTTGGCTATGACAATGTCGATATCCGCATCGGTGACGGCACCCGCGGCCTGGCCGAGGAAGCGCCATTCGATGCGATCCTTGTCGCGGCAGGCGGGCCTGACGTGCCCGATGCGCTCAAGCAGCAGCTCGCGCTCGGCGGTCGGCTCGTCATCCCCGTCGGCGATGCCGACGAGCAAAAGCTGTGCAAGGTGACGCGCGTCAGCGAAAGCCGGTTCGAAGAGGAAGATCTGGGGGCGGTGAGATTCGTTCCGCTGATCGGCGAGCAAGGCTGGAAGGAGGATGGCAGGCGCGCGGCCAGCAATCATGTGCCCGGCATCTCTCGCAGCCAGTCGCTTGCCGGAATGATCGCCGAGGCGGCCGAAGACCTTCCGGCGTTCGACGATCCTGCCTTCGGCAGGCTGTTCGATCGCTTTGCGGACCGGCGGGTCGTCCTGCTTGGCGAAGCGAGCCACGGTACCAGCGAATTCTACCAGGCGCGGGCAGCGATCACCCGCCATCTCATCGCCAATCATGGCTACACCATCGTCGCGGTCGAGGCCGACTGGCCCGACGCCGCAACTGTCGATAGCTATGTGCGCCATCGCCCGCATCGCACCAGTGCCGAGAAACCGTTCCAGCGCTTCCCGACCTGGATGTGGCGCAACACCGATATCCAGGCGCTGATCCATTGGGTGCGTGATCACAATCAAACGATCGCCGACATGGATTCGCGCGCAGGCTTCTACGGCCTCGACATCTACAACATGTCCGGATCGATCGGCGCGGTGCTAGGCTATCTCGACGAGGTCGATCCCGACGCGGCGGCGGTCGCGCGTGAGCGCTATGGCTGCCTGACGCCCTGGCAAAGCGATCCGGCGACCTACGGGCGTGCTGCCTTGTCGCGGGGTTATGCCGAATGCGAGAGGGCCGTGATCGACCAGTGCCGGGATCTTCTGCAGAAACGTCTCGACTACGCGAAAGACGACGGCGACGCTTTCCTCGACGCTGCCCAGAACGCGCGGCTGATCGCCTCCGCCGAGCGCTACTACCGGATCATGTATTATGGCGGGGCGGAGAGCTGGAACCTGCGCGACACGCACATGTTCGAAACACTCCAGAACCTGCTGGACGCCAAGGGGCCGGACGCCAAGGCAATCGTCTGGGCGCACAACAGCCATGTCGGCGATGCACGCCATACCGACATGGGCGTTTCTCGCGACGAGCTCAATATCGGCCAGCTCTGTCGCGAGGCCTATGGCCGGGATGCAGCGCTCATCGGCTTCGGCACGCACACCGGCACTGTTGCGGCCGCGACCAACTGGGATGGCGACATGGAAGTGAAGCGGGTCAACCCGTCCCGGTCCGACAGCTACGAACGTCAGTTCCACGACAGCGGCAAGGCCCGCTTCCTGCTCGACATGTCACCGGGCGCACATGAGGCGCTGCGCCGGCGGCTGAGCGAGCCACGGCTTGAACGGTTCATCGGCGTCATTTATCGGCCTGATACCGAACTCTGGAGCCATTACAGCCAGGCCGTGCTTCCCGAACAGTTCGACGCCTTCGTCTGGTTTGACGAGACCCGAGCGGTGACGCCGCTCGGACCGGAGGACCATCAGGGTGTGCCGGAGACCTATCCGTTTGGCGAATAGCGGTCCGTACCGTCTCAGTCGACCTTTGGCTTCTGGTTAGCACTCGACGTCGATCGTGGGCAAGGAACTTCGAAGAATTCAGTTTCAGGGTCATGCGGCCTACGCAGCGTTAGCTGATGCGGTAAGCACATTCTGATCGCGCTCGTGGATGCCCATGCCTTCCGCCGCATACGATCACCGGGCGTGCCAAGGATACCAGGTCGCTTAAGAAGAAGCTTGCGAAGAACGCTATCGATCCGGCTCGGACATCGGCCAAGTGATGGTGCCCTCGACTGTCAGCCGCGCGGTAGACCGGATCGAACGACGTTCCGGCATTCACCTCCTGCTACGGAACAGGCGTGCCTTGTCCCTAACGGCCGAGGGGCAGTCCTAGCTGGTGCCGCGTGGCGCACACTGACCGATCTCGCCGAAGCAGAACAGGGCAATCGTCTGCCGGGGGGGGCACCGCGGCCGAATGGCATCCCGAAGGCTCTTCCGTGGTGCGAGTCATTCCGCTGCGACTCTTCCCTTTCCCCGTCCGACGCTTTAACATAACCCGCCCAGAAAAGCCCCCTCGCGCCTAATTTCAAGCATTCCCTATAACTGGATCAATCATTTCATTGCGGCACGGCGCGGGAGGTCCGGAGCAAAGGGTTGCGATCTTCTCCACGATGACGCACCATGACCGTCCTTAGGTCGATTGGAGCGATTGGATCATGCGCACGGTCGCTTCGCCTTCTATTTCCATAGCTTTAGCGACCTATAACGGACGTGAGTTTTTAGACGACCAGTTGGAATCTCTTGCGGCTCAAAGCACTCTGCCATTGGAACTTGTGGTATGCGACGATGAGTCCAACGATGACACATTTGAAATACTTCAGCGCTTCTCACGGAATGCCCCCTTCCCAGTCCGCCTGACACGCAACGAAGAAAGACTTGGTTATCGCAGAAATTTTATGAAAGCAGCATCGCTCTGTCGTGGGGACTTGATAGCCTTCTGCGACCAAGATGATATTTGGTTGCGGGATAAGCTTGCTACCGTAGTGGGGCACTTCGACGATCCCGGGGTCATACTGGTAGCACACAAAGCTCGCTTGATTGACACACACGGAACACAAATTGGAGATTTCGATCCCGCAAAAGGCCTGGATCCACTGGACATCTTATCGTCAGGACCTTGGCCGCTGATCTATGGGTTCTCCCAAGTGTTTCGCGCTACTATCCTTCAATTTCATGACCTGTGGGAACATTCGGTCAGTCATTTTGCTCCAGGCGAACAGATGGGCCACGACCGCTGGGTTGCCTTTGTTGCAGCAAATTTAGGGAAAGTGGTGATCTTGGATGACCAACTTGTACTGTATAGACAGCATGAGAATAACGTGTTCGGCGGATTGAAAAAAAAGAAAAAAGATTCCCAGGATCAAGTGCCTCACAGAATTAAGGAATACGAACGTACAGCACTTGCCACGAGCGCTTTGGAGAACCGTTCCCTCCTATTGGAGGAAATTCGTTCTAGAGTAAAAAATCTTCCAATTTCCAATATAAATCGGTTCAAGTCATTTTCTAAATTATCTAATTTACGGGAGACTATTTATTCCTCGGCTCCTCTCATATCCAGAATGGGAGCTTTCCTTCAACTAGCTGCACGAAGTACTTTTTCCCGCGAGAAAGCGTGGAAGGTTCCTGCCGGTTTGCTCTTAAACGACCTTTGTGCCACGTTCGACCCACGTAATCGTATGGATCGGTAGCTTTATCTTTGAGTACTTGGCCGCCTTTGAACACCTCCGGCAATATATTGCTCGACGGCCGCGAGATCCGCATTCTGTAGATTGTCGACACTTCAGCCGACTTTCGCCGGCGCTCGACGTTCGACAGAGCTATCGTAGTACTGATGTTGTTCAGGCTCTTGAGGGCGTTGCTGCGGCATGTGCGCGAAAAAGCCGGACAGAGGATAGAGACTGACGCCCAGAAGGAAGGTGAAGAAGCGCGCCCCCTCGCATTCGTCATGAGCGAACAAGGCTCATGAAGCCTTTCGCATCCGCCACGCTAGTTCCTTGGCCTCGCTGGCCAGCGGTGCTGAAACTGTATCAACGGGGTCCGCTATCACACCATCGCCCCTTACGAGCGCCTCGACATAGCGCACTATTCCCGGCGACGCCGGTGCCGCGGAGCCGGACCAGAACCTATCCCTGATGCATTGGACCTGCTCGTCGCAGGACGGGTGTAGCGCCCGACCGCTTTCCAGGATTGCGCACAGGTCCTCGAAGGAGGAGGTGCGAACGCCTGCCACATTTTCCTCATAGGGATAGAGCAGCAGTCGGTCTTCTTGGAGATACCTTGCCAAATCGAAGGTATAGAGAATCGCCCCGTGACGCCTCACGAATAGATAGTCGTAGAGCACGGAGGAATAATCCGTGATGAGGATGTCGAATTCATGCATATGCGCATAGAAATCCACGCCCGGTGGCCATGACCGGATGTTCGAATGTTTTTCCGGGATCGTGCCCGCCGTGCGTGGATGGAGCTTCACATAAAGCACGGCATTTCTTGCTGACAATGCTTCCGAAAGTCTGTCGAAATCCGGCAGCGCCTCCTCCAGGAAACTCCGTTCGGTATCGCGATATGTCGGCAAATAGACATATTGTTCCGAAAAGCTGTCATCGATACTGTGCCGGTTTCGCTTGCGGTCCAGATCGAGCGCAATGGCTTTGAGGGGCGCATCGCTAGCCGGGTCCAGTCGAGGATAACCCAATTTCGGGCAGCGCTCCCGAGGTAGATCAAATTGCCTCGAAAAATGTTCCTGCATGAAAAACGATGTGGTCACAACTATACTGGGACGTTTCAGATAATCGAGGAACAGGGCTCTCATGAACCAGTTGCGTTCATATTTCTTGTGCCTGCTGACGACCCCGCCGCTGTCACCAAACTGCGTGGCCTTGAGGCCCACGCCGTGCCACAGATTTATCAGCTTGGCTCCGCAGCTTACCAGTAGATTCACGTCGCTGACGCTGTGATCGAACAGATGGGCGCTGGATCGAAGGGCATGCATCATGCCGCTGAAGGACCATTTGCTATGCGAGCGATACCCTTCGCTTCTCAGGAAGCGTGCCAGGGATTTGTTGGAGGTAATCCAGGAAGCTTTGATGTCCGGCCTGTAGATGGATAGCCACAAGTACAGATATTTGGCATTGCCTGCGAACTGGCCTCCCTGATGCCCGAAGGCCCACCGTCGCTCATCTCGCGGCACCAGCGACGAAAGCGGGTAGACGGTGAGATTCAATACCCCCATCAATAGTCGCAGGCCGCGTGCTCTCATCCTGCCGAACAATGTCATATATAAATCCAGTCGTATCGCTCACCAGGATTCCCAGAGCCTTTCTTGCGACGTCATCCGGGTTCAGGAGAGTCTCGGGAGGCTCATGACCGAAGGCCTTCACGCGCATCGGTGTTTGGGTGCGTTCCGGGTTCACGCAGTTGACGTGTACCCGACCGTCGGCCCATTCGTCTGCAAGAGCCTGTGTCAGGTTAACGACGGCCGCTTTTGAGGCACTGTATGTCGAGTAAAATGCCCGGCCATAGGTGTACGAACTGGAGGCGAAGAACAGCAGGTGCCCGCGATGCGGTATCAGATGGCAATAGCTTAACCGCGCCAGCAGGATGGCGCCAAGGATATTCGTGTTCACGTCCTCCGCCACCTGAGTTTCGCTCATGTTCATCAAAGGTTGCCGATTGAGGACGGCCGCAGCATTGACCACTGCGTCGATCCGACCATCCGATGCGGCGACCTCGCTCAGGAATGTGTCGATGGACGCCGCGTTCGCGATATCCACGCCCGTGGACTTGCTGGCGACATGCACGCTCGCTCCATAGGCGCTTGCCATGCGGGCCATCGATGCGCCGATGCCGCTGGTGCCGCCGAAGATCGCAATTGTCTTCCCATGAAGGCGGGCGAGCAGTGTTGTCTCCGGCACAGCATCGAGGCGGCGGCCCGCATTGGTCTGCATCAACTTGTCGATAAGCATCAGGTCATCGGGATATGTGAGCTTCACGTTGCTAGGCGCACCGTTCGCTACATAGACGGGCACTTCCGGTGAGTATCGGACGACTACGCCGCAATCGTCCGTGGTGCGGAAATCCGGGTCCAACAGTGCGCGGTCATAGGCCGCTTTGATAACCGATAACTTGAATGCCTGTGGCGTTTGGCCCAGCCGTACCTTGCTTCGATCGGGAATTTCCCTGATGGTGTTGGTATCGCCGTCGACGAATACGACCGTGTCGGCGGAGGGGATCGCGACATCTACCGCCGAATAATGCTGAAGCGCGTCGAGCACTTCGCTGATGATCCGCTCGCTCACTAGTGGACGAACGGCATCATGAAAGATCAGGTTGAGGTCATCGGAGTCGTGCTCGTCGGCATAAGCCCTGATGGCTGCCAGCGATGATTCATAGCGCTCGTTGCCCCCCAGAAGGATCCGCCTCACCTTCGAGAAGCTCTCTTGAAGGACGAGGGATTTGATGTCGCCAAGACAGGCTTGACTGGTTACGATCGCGATTTCATCGATGCCCTTGTGGTCCTGAAAACGCTTCATCGCATGGGCAATGACCGGCCGCCCTGCCAGTTTCACCAACTGTTTAGGACGGCCAAGGCCGGAGCGTGCGCCTGTGCCGCTAGCCAGAATGATAGCGATGGATCTCGACATAAGTCACTCTAAAGAATGGTCCTGTCCTCGACTATGGCAAACGCGCCTCCGGCGATATACGTAGTTCCCACACGCAACTCCCGTTCGTCCTTGCCTCTGAACGTTTGGACTTCAGAGCCATGGTTCTCCCCATCGCTCTTTCTGTCATATCAATGAAATATGATGCCGATACTAAACGCTGCAGCATTGCTGAAACTCAACATCGAGGCTCGTAATATGGCCAGGATATTGTCCCAGTTGAATCATCGCGACGGCTATTATGTTCACGTCGATCCCGCCTTCATCAAGAGCGAAGGAAACGACGGACGCGGCCCCGTCATCACCCTGCGGGACGGAACGGTGCTGAAATTGATGCAAGGCAGGCACGATGTGACTGCCGATGTGATCGTCCTGATCCACGGTCGGCACGCCGACTTGTCCTGCGCTCTATAGCGTCAGCACTCGGGAAGGTCGCAAGGCGCTGATCCGTCTGCAACGGCCACTACTAAGGGATAGTACCGAGTGTAAGCGCCACTCGCACAGGATAGACTAGGGCGTAAGCAGCCCGAGCGTTGCGGAGGTTTGAGCAACAAGCGCTGCTTTGATATATCGGCCGCGCGCACACGGACGGCGCAATGACACAACCGACTACGAGTATCTGGCGCGGCCTCCTGCAACTTTTCCACTATGTCTCCTCTCGCCGCCGATGGCAGGGTCTCCTGGTCCTCGCCCTGATGGTGGTAGGGGCCGTCGCGGAATTGATGACGATAGGGTCCGTGCTGCCGTTCTTGGCCTTCATCACCGACCCGGAAGCGGCCAGCCAGTATGCCGCCGTCCGCAAGATGCTGGTCATACTTGATCTTCGTAATCACGAGAGCGCGGTGACGGCCTTTGCCGTGATCTTCTGCCTCATTGCCCTTGCTGCAGGAGCTATCCGCATATTGCTCGCCTGGGCGAGTCAGAAGTTCATATTTCGCGTGGGCTTCGACCTTGGTGTCGCCCTATACTCAAGTGTCCTGTTCCAGCCCTACAGCTTTCACGTCGCACATAATAGCAGTCAGATCCTCGCGGGCATCAACAAGGTTCAGCAGGTGCTCAATGGCATGATGTTGCCGCTGATGCAGGGGCTGACGTCGCTCATCATCGCCATTTTCATCCTTGCCGGGTTGCTGCTCGTCGACGCGCGCGTCGCCTTGCTCTCTACCGCCAGCTTCGGCCTGATCTATTTCGCGGTTTCGCTCGCAACGCGGAGACGCCTGCGGGCGAACAGCCAGATCATTGCCCAGTCAGGCACCCTTAAGATGAAGACGGTTCAGGAAGGGCTCGGCGGTATCCGGGACGTCCTGATTGATCGTTCGCAGGCGGTGTACATAAAGAAGTTCTCGCGTATTGACGAAAGGCTGCGGGACGCTCAGGCGACCAATGCGCTTATCAGCGTCGCCCCTCGCTTCGTGATCGAAAGCATCGGCATGGTGCTGATCGCCGTATTGTCGCTGTTCCTCGTCAAAGGCGAAGGCGGTCTGACGGCCGCTCTCCCGGTACTCGGCGCGCTGGCCCTTGGGGCACAGCGTCTGCTTCCGCTGCTTCAGCAGACCTATAATGGCTGGGCGCAGATCATGAACAACAGGTCCACCTTCTTCGACGTGCTGGCCCTTCTCGATCAGCCGGGCGCGAAAGGTCCGCAGAGCATTCACCTGCTGCCTTCCGCCCCTCTGGGCCACGTAATTCCCTTCAATCGCGATATAAGATTCGAGCAGGTGTGCTTCCGATATGCTGCCAGCAGTCCCTATGCCGTGGATCATGTGGACCTTCACATCCCGAAGGGCGCGCGGGTCGGCTTCATGGGCAAGACCGGCAGCGGGAAAAGCACCATGCTGGACCTCATCATGGGCCTGCTTGAACCGAGCGCGGGCGCAATCCGCATCGATGGCGAGCAACTAACGAAATGCAATGTCGCTGCCTGGCAAAACCGGGTCGCCCATGTGCCGCAGGCGATTTACCTCTCTGACGGCCCCATCGTGGAGAACATCGCCTTCGGTGTGGATCGCGCGAAGATCGACATGAAGCAGGTATATGAAGCGGCCCGTAAGGCGGACATCCATAATTATATCGGAGGTCAAACAAAGGGCTATGACACTTTGGTCGGCGAGCGCGGCGTCAGGCTATCCGGCGGCCAAAGGCAACGCATCGGCATCGCCCGCGCCCTGTACAAGCAGGCCAGCGTCCTTGTTCTGGACGAAGCCACCAGCGCTTTGGATGACGAGACGGAAGCGTCGGTGATCGAGGCGGTCGAGGGGTTGGGAAACGACCTCACAATTATCATGATCGCCCACCGCCTCACGACGCTACGCAACTGCGACATAATCTATCACATAGAAGGCGGCAGGGTCGTCCAGCGTGGAAGATATTCGCAGTTGATCGAAGGCGAGAGTCAGCGAAAGCCAGTCTGCGGCTAGTGCTAGAACTGTTCAACGAAACCTGAGCGCGGAAATGGACCTCTTGAACGAGCGCAACAATGGCTGCGGCATGAAAGCAATCATCTGTCGTGCTTTCATGTCTATCGTCCACGCGCTCCCTGGGATCAGGGAAACGACATTCTGCATGAGGGCGCTATCGCAGTTCCGAAAAGCCCGTTTGTAAATATCTATCAGATCAGCGGGGGCCAGCAACTCTCGAAGCCGACGGAGCGTCTCGTGGTCGCCTAGCCGATGCGCGACAGCGTAGATATTCCGCCTCCTTGTCGGTAAATCGCTGGCGAGCGCTGCCAAGAAATAGTCGGGCAGGTCGGCGTGGTTCTGCCTGGCGAACTCGAAGATTTGCCATCGTCCGACAGCCTGTCCATCCAGGCTCGCCGTATCGTTTCCCTCGTGCAATCGGTACTGGACGAGCGGCTTCCAGACCAGCGCCAGATGGCCGTGGGTCAAGGCGCGGATCAGGAACTCCAGATCTTCGGCTTTGATACCAAGCATCTGGCAATCATAGCCGCCGATCTCTAAGGCGAACTTCCGCCGGATAATCATCGTCGAAGGATAGATCGGCACTCGCTTCAACAGCCGGTCGATCGGAAATTTCCCGACATAGGACCATGGCTCTTCACCCGACGGAATAGGAATGCCGTCCCAGTATCCCGGCGGCGCCATTTCGAAGTTGGTTTCAGCGTCATGCTCACTTCCACGAAATTTGCGGTGGTCGGAGGATATGATATCCGCCCGTCCGTCGATCATCGGCTTGGCCATTTCGGCCAGGTAGTCAGGGGCAAGCAGGTCATCGTCGTCGAGCGTTGCGATCCACTCGCTAGAGGCTAGCTCAATGCCGACATTCCGCGCTCTCTGCTTGACGTTGGGCGTGGATTTGACCAGCCGGACTTTGGACCCGAAGGGTTCGAGCGCTGCTGCCGCTCGACCCTGAGTTCCGTTGTCGACGACGATGATCTCTCGGGGGGAAACCGTCTGACGTAAAACGGACTTGACCGTTTCGCCCAGGAGGTCAGAACGGTTATGCGTCGGAATTACAAATGAAACATCGAGTGGAGGACCTAGCATTCAATATCCCCAACCCCGGATAACGTCAGGTGGTCCCATAGCCCTTTCTTGCCGTCTATTCCGGAAAGTGCACTAGTGATTTTTACGGATTGGCCCTTGCGGCACGCAATTGCCCTTGAGGAACCATCCGAACTCCTTCCGCGACACTTAACTGAAGCAGGGCCTGGACGGGCGTGGTATCGATGAGGTGGTCCTTGGCGCGATGAGTCAGGTGCATCGGCGCAACGAGGCGCGTCGCTACAATGGCTACACCATCACGATCGTCCAGGACGCCTGCGCGGCGATGGATCTGGCGTTCGGCGGCCTCAGAGCGCCGGCAAAGCAGGTCTACGCGTGTACAGGGCGGCGTTGGCCTTCCTATATGGGGAAGGCATGGGTTCAACGAGTTTCTCGGCCGCTGGTATAATCGGGTGAACTATAATCGGGTCAACGCATTCAGCAGACGCTGGCCCGCTTCTGACCTTCTCGAGTAATCCGGCTTGCAGACACCCGAAGTAACCGCCTGGACAGCTTGGCTGGACGAACGAGATAGCTATCGTGCATTGAAGATAGCAAGCCGAAACGGCTAAGGTGAAGTCTATGTGCATTTACCCTGATCTCATGTGGATCGGTGTTCAGGGTCTGTGCTCCCGGTGAACCGTCTTCTTGATCTCAAAACATGCGCGGCCCACTCCTCCCGCTACCCGCCAGCAACATGTAAGCTTTCAGGAAACCGGGCAACGAAGACCAACGGCAATCTCGATCGGAAATCCCTTGCCGGTAAATTCAAACAGCTGACTCATCGTCGAATGATGCAGCGAAATCCGATGTGCGATGTCGAGGTGTCGATCGGTTGCGGCCAGCGCGCGGCAGGTCGGTAGCGGCTGCAATAATTTGCGGCGCACAGATGCGACCCGCCCTTCAATACCCTGCGCGGGACAGGAGCGGGTGCGCGCGGATCGACGCTGGCGGCCATGCGGTCCGAACTTCCACAGCACGAGGATGGGCCGTCGGATGCAGCCGAATACCTGATCTGCCCCCTTCTGAGTGGTCCAGAATCTCTGTTATTTTGGATTATGAAGGAGTTTGGAAATGGGCAAGAG
>NZ_JARYGI010000059.1:0-13169 GCF_033795625.1 Sphingobium sp.
AGCCGCCAGCGGACAACTCCATGGATCGCCGGGATCGGGCCGCTTTCAACAATCTCCGCCAGAACTTGGCGCTGGGCATCATTCAATAAGGATGGCTTGCCCGGCGCCTTGTCATCGAGGAGCCCGTCTGGTCCTCGGGCATTGAACCGCACGACCCAGTCCCGCACGATCTGCAGCGTCACCCCACCGATACGCGCCGCATCGCTGCGGCTCCCGCCATCATAATTTCCGCCAATGCAAGCAGCCGGCGCCCCTGGTTCGCGCTCCTCGTCGCGCGCGCCAGTCGCCTCAACCTCGCCGCGTCAAAGTCGTCCCGTAATCCAATCGCTGCACCCATGACCGTGCCCTCCAACCGGAAGCCATAGAGTCAGAGTTTCGCCCCTTTGGCAATCCCCTACGTGAGTCAGCATCATGGGAGGTTGGTATAAATGGATCTTGGCCATCGACGCCTTATAGCGGCCAAGCGAGGCGGGCTTGCCCCCCCCGCCCCCCCAGAGCTAGTCGGCCACAGTCTCCGGCGGTGCTGGAAGCGCGACGCGAACACCAGAGGTCAAGCGCGTTAAGATCAGATTCTAGCGGCTGGGCCGAATGTGGCGAGTTGGCGGACATCAGAGCCTCGTCGATGACGGAACTCGTCTTTTGCCCCATTTGGTCCACGTAGGCGCAACGGATCCAGCTTCAGTATGCGTTTGAGATGCGCGAAAAGCATCTCGACTTTCTTTCCCGGCGTGAGTTGACATATGCGTCAGTCAGCGCGAGATCACGGGCGCCTCCATAGACTGATCGCAGGATCTTGCGGACAGGCTGCCCCGGACAGCAATCCGGCTTGAGCGCGCAAACGTCACAAGTGCTTCTGGCGGGGCCATCAGCCCTGCCACTCATGACAAATTGCACTGATGTCATAAGTGGCCGATGGTGCTCTCAGGCGGATCACGCACGTCGGCTTAACACGACGTATGACAAACTTTGGGACGAACTTGCCATTCGAAGTTCCCACTTCGAAGGTCGGTTTTTGAAAATAGCCGCCGATCCTGACGTTGCAAAATAAATGCCACGGCTTTCCTCGCGACAGCTCGAGTTGTAGGCGTCGATGTATGGGGAGAATATCCGATACACAACGCCTGAAGGCGGCGAAACACGGCGTGATCTGGTTGTGCCTGATGGCCGAAATCTATCTGGCGCACCGGCTTAACGCTTTCCAATTGGCACTGGACAAAACGGCGTTCCCGCTGATGCGCTTCAGCGCGGTGCCCGTGTTAGGTGTCGTCACCCTCTGGGCAATTTATACCGTCGGTTTGATCTTTCAGAAACGGGCAATCACATCTTGGTGGCAGCCACATGGCGGAACAGACCTTTCGGATCTCAGTTGGGACGAAGTGTATGGGCTCGTGGCTTTTGACGAGAAACTCGACCCTCTACGCGTTTCCAAACGGGTACGATGGAAATGGTGGATCCGATCACTGCGGATGCAAGTGCCCATCTATTTGGCCATTTGCAGTTTGGCATTGAGCATCTTTGATCTGCTTCAGAATCCCAAGCCACGCCCATTCCTGCTCGAGGGCTCGTCCTTCATGGGGGACACTCCACTGGCGAAGCCGGTCGCGGCACTGATCGGCAATCCGACAGCCTACCTCGCACTGATCGTCGGACTAGCGACGATTTTCTTCACCTTCCGGCAAATTCGCGCCAAGGTGCGCGCCGACAGCCGCCAAGCTTGGATTCTGAAAGCTCGCGAGTTGCTTGGCGATGTCGTCGCCTCAATCGACGCGCATAAGGAACGGATCGCAGCGAACGATTCCGATAATGCCACAGAGCTATGGAATACATTGAATCCGAAGCGGCTCGAACTTGAATTGATGCTGAATCCGTCGGAGAAGGACCACCGCCTGCTGATGTACCTGATCCAACACTTTTCGGCTTGGAGAGAACCCCCAGTAATTCCCCAGGATGCGAAAATCCTCAAAGACATCATCGCCGACGAAACGCCGACCACCGAGCGACTTCAAGAATGGAACGCGATTCTCAACGCCACCGATCGTGCGGCGCTTGTCTCCTACATCCTGCGGTTGTCTCATGTCGTGTTGAAGCGGGAATGGGAGCGGGTAAAACTGATACAATGATGTCGAGTACGGCCGCACGTAACCCCGTCAACGGGGCTGCCCAACGCCTGCTCGTGACTGCCTTCATCCTTTTAGTACTCAAATACGAGCCTGAACTACCTCACAAGGCAGCGAATGACAGCTTCCGCCGATAACAGCCGTTTGGCGATGTGCTCGGCATCGTCCAGAACTGGTTGTTACCAGTCGCCGTGCTCGTCCCGGTACTCCCATGCTTTCAGGAACCGCCCGACAGCGTCGGCGGCGTCCGACCCCTCCTCCAGCCGCGCTTGGAGCGCGACTAGGTTCGCGCGGAACCTCTCCGGATCCATCAATCCATCAAGCCCCGACACGGCGGCACGGTCGGAACGTACCGACACCAGATCGTCCGAGCTCTGGCCCCACGAGTGGGACGTGAACTCGTTCGCCAGCACGACCAGCGACGCGTCCTCCTCGATCCGATCGGCCATCCAATCCCTGAGCGGAGTATCATCGGCCAGAAAATGCCCCCAGAGATACAGGGGCCGCATCAGATCGGGCATATTGATCAGCGAGCCCTCCGCCGCAGCTGTGGTGATGCGCTCGAGGAAGATGTCCCGGAGCGCGTCGGTGTCGGCATCGGTCAGCAGGCAGTCGTCTTCCGCCTTCGGGCGCTTGTCTTGATCGGCAGGATGACGCTGCTCCCACGCCGACGCGGTCAGGTTGCCTAGCCAGACAAGCGGCGCATCCCGAACGGCGGCGAGGAGTATGCGTGACCGCTCCTCAAGCGAAGTCCGCTCCATCAACACGCTGTTAAGCAGCCAGCGGATGCGCAGCAGGTTGTTGCCGAAAGACCAGCCCTTAGCTTGGTCGGCATCGACGTTTACCTCGCCCGCCGCTGCGAATGCGCCCCGCAGGAAGGGCTCGGCCGCATCGATTGGGATTTCGTTGCCGTGGGAAATGAGCGCATCGAGCCATGCCATCGCCCGAGTCGTTCCATCGCGGCGAACCTGCGTTACCGCAGTCCTGAGCAAGGCCGCAATCCGCTCCTCGTTAGACACATGTTTCAGCACCTCTGCCAGCTCTGACCTGGAGATGGCGTCCGGATCGATAGACATGCGGAAGTATGTCTGGAAATGTCGGCTCGATGCGAGCCTGCGGTCCTTGTCGTACCGGCCGCTACCACCATGGACCGTGCTCCCCCAGATCGCGTCGAGCCGGGGGAATAGGCGGACAAGCGCGTCGCGATAGTGCTTCCGGTTCTCGATCTTCGGGAGAAGGATGGAATCGAGGCGCGCCGCGCCCTCGTCCTTCTTGAAGTGGTCTCGCGTTGCTTCGCAGACCAGCGACTGATTGTCTCGGATCGCCCGGTAGATCGAAGGTTGAAACAGGCGCATCGCCTCTATGGCGATGAAGTCGCCCAGATCGACTTCCCCTTCGACGGCGGGCCAGGTGATGCTCAGGGCGTTGGTGTATCGGGTGGCGTCCCGAGGCGTTCTGATCTCCGGCGCAACCGCCGCGTGGAACATGTTCATAACATGCACCAGCCGCTTGTCGCCGATGCCGCCTACGATCGCGTCTATGTTCGCCACCAGGATGCGATGGACGTCAGTTGAGATCGGGGTGGGCAGTTCGAACGCGACCTGCACGATCTTTTCGAGTAGTGCGGCCCCTCCGACGGAAAGCGCTCCGCCACGACCCTCTCCGCAAGTTCCCGATCGAACGACAGAACGTAAATCACGTTTGGCAGGCGTCCGACGGACTTCACCATCCGGAACATTGCCAGCGCCTCGTCGGGCGCCAAGCGGTCGATGTCGTCGATCATCACGACGAACCGCTTGCGCTGCTTGGCCAGCGCCGCCCCCAGCGCGGCATGCAGCTTCTCGACACTCTCGCTGTCCTCGATCATGCCACCGAGCCATCCCATGACGCCCGAGGCGATGGCGCCGGCACCGGCCGCTCCGGCAGCGTCCGCGGTCGGTGCCACGGCCCCGCCGGCGTTGAGCAGCCGCGCGCCCAGCTTGGGGAGGATTTTCTTCGCCTTGTTCCCGAGGCTGGGCTTCGTTGCGGAATAGAGTTCGCGGAAGAAGGCGAGCACCAGCGCCTCCTCGCCTCGGAACCACCAAGGGTTGAAGTCCACGACCTCGATCTCTCCATCAGTTGTGGCGTCGGACAGATGGTGCTTCAGGAGATTGATCGCGCTGCTCTTGCCCGATCCCCATGGCCCATTGAGAGCGATCACTACCCCGTTGGGCGATCGCATGGTCCTGACGCTGCGAGCCAGCGACTGCACAAACCCGTCGATCCCGAACATATCCTGCTCGGGCTTACTGATCGGGTTGTCACCGTAGTCTGCTTCGGTCATGAACTATCTTTCCAGCAGAAGCAGCCGAGCGCGTCTTTCATCTCCTAGCCTTCGCATAGAAATCAACGAACCGGCAAAGTTGGACACGATCGGTTGGGACCACGATGAACGAATGCGTCGGAAAGGCCACCTCTCCGGCTTCCGTGATGCCGTAACCGCGCTGGTGACCAACAGCCCCTTCGGAGACCTCTGCGATCCAACCTGCCTGCAGCATGGATGCGATCGGCGGGGCAGAGGTCGCCACGGCGTTCAACCAGACCCCCGGATAACGTCCTAACCGCATGGAATTGACGTTCGGTCGGTTTGGTCATGGCAATGTCCCGTTCACGCCTTTTCGATCTCAAGCTGCCGATGGAAATTGACGACGCAAGGGGATGAGGATGTCCTCAATTAGCGCCGCGCGATCCAGTCCGAGGGCCGCTCGTCGAATCGATAGCATGACAGGTGGCCGCTCATGCGAGCCGCCAAAGCCTATTTGGACAGAACTTGGGTTGGATGCATGTTGTGCCTGTGTCCGCCAGCCGCGATGCTCGACACCCGTCAGTCGCGCCGCCACCGCCAGATTCGTAAGTCGCTGGGTAGGTCCACCTGCTCCAGCATGCTGGCGGCATAGCCGATCACCGTACCTAATCTTTGCTGAACCACCTCTTCAACGACGACCATGTGGCTCATCGCGTCAAATCCCTGCCCGCGCGGGCGCGGGTCGTCCAGGGGCACACGAAGCACAACCGACCCCTCCTCGGTCAGCCTAATGCTGGCGCCCCGATCCTGGCGAAGAACAAGATCATGGCCTTCCAACCCGCTCCATGCGCCGAGGGACCGGTCAAACAGACGACTGTCGCCATAGAGCGCGGATTGTTCAAACTGCTCAGCGAGGCTCTGCGCTTCTAACTCCGCTGGTCGCAGTATGCGCTGCCTGGGCCCGCCCACCACCGCGAGCTCGAGCATCGCACTCGAGACGTTGTTGCGACTCTCGGGCGGCAGCATCGCCAACGCGCGACCAATCATCTCCTGCTCGTCAACAGGGGCGGTAGCGTTCGCTAGCGTCACGTCGTGAAGAGCACGGATTACGCCGTCATGAAGATCATTGGCGGCGATGAATCCGCCGCGGAACAATCCTCCCTCCCAGGCTTGGACCTCTGCAATGAAAGCAGCCTGTTCACGACTGGGCGTGATGCCCTCTTGGACAAATGCGAGAATCGGCTTGGTTTCTCGCGCCTCCCGATATTCCTGATGCGTCGCGGAAAGGGTGGAGCCTGGAGGCACGAAGCCATAGTGGTCGCCAGGATCAGCACCATCATGTCCGAACGTCTAAGTCCCTGCAGGCACGCGATTTGCGGCGAACTCGGCTGGGCGCCGAAATCCTCAGCCATGACCGGCTCGTGGCGAAGCGTCGTAACCGCCCGCCGCGCGGCGGCACGTTGGGTCTCGAAGCCAGTAATCAGCGAACTGATGAAGATATGCATGCAGCAAGATTAAGGCTGCGTGCGCTATTGTCCACCAAAGGCGCGCCACTAATTTGCTGGCAAAGGAGATAAAGGTGCGATGCTGATCGACCTCGAACTCGAAATTTGGCGGCCCAGTCCCTTCATCCGAATGGCGGGACGCGGATATTCGCGCATCCCTGCTGCCCGCTTTACAGACGCGGCAGCGCGCTTGACGCCACGACAAGGCGTGTTTTATCGTAATCTTGTGCGGATCGCCGAGGTTATTGGCACTAGCGCAATCCCTGTCGACTTTGCCAACACGGCAGGTGAGCGCTTCTATCTTGATCGCGGCTGCATCCGGATCGCAGAACTTGCCAGGTTCGTGGCGCCACTGGTCGATGATGAAAATGGCGTTGTCTCATCGATCACGCTTGGTTGGACCGTGTAACCGATCCTCTCAACCTCAACTCTCGCAGGAGCACGGCCGATGGTGTCGCGCGAGGAACTCTACCAGCTGGTCTGGTCGGAGCCGATGACGAAAATTGCTGCCCGCTTCGGAGTGTCCGGCAGTTACCTGGCCCGCATCTGTACTATGCTCAATGTCCCGCGGCCCGAGCGTGGCTATTGGGCGAAACTTGCCGTGGGCAAGGCGCCATTGCAACCGAGCTTGCCGGACGCCCTGCCCTGCCTCCGCCGGGTTCGGGAGATTCCGCAGCATCTGTTCAGCGAACCGACCTGTCGCATCGCGATAGGCAACCGGGCGGTCAAATTCGACAAACTGGCTGATCCGCGCATAATAAAGGCCAGGCGTCGCCGGAACCGCGTCCATATTCGGCATGACCGGCTGCTACATAGGCTTTGCGACCGCCACCTGATCCCGTCTCGCGGTAAATGATCCAGTCGCCGATACAGGCTTGCGCGGCCCGCAGGTAAATGCGTGGGAAGTGATAACGCTCAGCAATGAGATCGTCATAGCGCGACGCCCCGCTGATCTCGAAGACACCCTTCACAGTCTCATTGCCCTCATCGCATTCCACAGCGGAATACAATGCAGCCCAGCCAAATGCCAGCCCTAGGCCGGTTGCTTATGGTAGTTGAGCACGGTGTCACGGACCTTCGATGCCAGCGTGGCGTAGGTGAAAGGTTTCCTCAGCAAATCAACGCCGACTTCCAGCCGGCCGTCTGGCGTGATCGCATCGCGAGTATATCCGGATGTATAAAGTGCCCTCAGAGCGGGCAGTCGTGCCTTGGCTGTCTCGGCTAACTGCATTCCCACATCGTCGGCATCACAACGTCTGTCAGCAGCAGCACAATTGCAGGATCAGGACGTTCGAGCAGCTTGAGTGCAGTAGACCCGTCATGAGCCTCTACGACTCGGTAGCCCAACTTTCATAATATCCCGGCAGTATAGGCCCGAACATCGTCATCATCTTCCACCATCGGGATAGATTCAGTACTTCCCTGCTGTTCACCGTTTGGTGCAGCATAAGAAACGAGGTCTGCGCTATAACCGAGGTAGCACTGAAGAAACAATGTAACGGTCGTAACGCTGCCCGGTGCAGAAGTAATCTGGATATGTTTGCCCGACTGCTTCACGAAGCAATAGGCCCTTGATGGGGCAAGCAAAACTATCGCCCCCTTGCGCACTTCTTTCTCGACTAAATTACTAGACTATTAGATCAGTCTGGCACCGGCGGTCGTCGGCGACGGCTCGTGCCTATCCAGCCGACCGTACAGGTCGCGACCGGAGCAACCGAAGCACCCTGAACCCGAATGTCCGCCGCCCGGCGGATGATCGCCAATCCTGACGGGAGATTTCATGTCTTATCGATTTATTGCGCCTTCCCGGCGCAGCCAACTGCTGTCCGCCATCGCCGCTCTGGCGCTCTTGCCTGGCCTCGCCCATGCTGCCGAAGATGCGGCCGCCGAGGCCGACGGCGCTGCAGCGGACCGGGCGCGAGAGATCGTCGTCACCGCCAATTCGCAGTATGATCGGCTCAAGGCCGAGGTCGACAAGATTCCCGGCAGCGCCAGCGTCGTGCTCAATGCCCAGGTCGAGCGTGGCCGTGCGAGCAATGCCGAAGACGTGCTGGCCTTCGTGCCCGGCGTCTATGCCCAGGCGACCAGCGGCAACAGCGCCAACAAGATCTCGATCCGCGGTTCGGGCCTCAACACCTTTTATCAGGGCTATTCGCTGGGCATCCGCTACCTCTATGACGGGCTGCCGATCACGGGTCCGGGCGGAACCCAAGAAGACCTGCTCAACATCGCGGGGGTCAATCACACGCAGATACTCAACGGGTCGAACGCCTTTTCCTATGGCGCGCTGTCGCTGGGCGGGGCGATCAACTTCGTGACCCACACGGGCGAGACCTCGCCCGGGCTCTTCGCCAGCGCCGAATTCGGCAGATACCCGCACACGGCGTCCAAGCTCATGGATCGTCATACCCTGGACACACGGATGGAGATTTATTCGGCTGCGGCGCGGGAGACCGTCGGTGGAGTCCTGTCAGTTCAATTCGACAAGAAGCTGGGCGCTTGGGCCGCGGATGGTCACGTTTATGTGCGTGACCCCAAGGGGAAGAGTGGCGGGGCGATCTTTGGGATGCCTCTCCTCGGCCTCAATGCGGTGCAGCCGTGGGCGCAGGCAAAGTTGGTCGGGATTCCTACCCTCTGGCAGGGCAAGGAAATCATCGGAGCAAGCGCGGCCATGCTGATCCCGCTGCTCGAAGCCGTGACGCAAGGCCACTGACACGCGAGCGTGCAATTCATCGCACGGCCATCCTCGCCTGCAATCGACTATTGATCGAACGGGAGTTGCTTATGACGAAACCCAAGCGCCATCATTGGTGGCCCCAGCTTCAATCGGGGCATTGGACCGATGTCGACGGGTTCATCAACGTTACGCGGGCGGACGGCAGCACGTTCCGGGCACCGCCGTCGAAGATCGGCGTCGAAGGCGAGCTCTACACCCGTTACGAACTCGCCAGAGAAAAGGACCTCACCATCGAGCACTGGTTCGGCCAGCAGATCGAGACGCCGTTCGTGCAGGCGCTCGAACGCCTCGCCACGATGGAGGGGATCAAGATTTCACCGCTTCCCGCGAAGAGGCCCGACAAGGAACAGGAGTTGCGCGAGCTTGGCTTCGTCGTACCGACGAAGGTTGAGGAGATGATCCTGTCAGCCGAACACCGCGACGCCATAGATCGCTATCTTGCTGCCCTTCTAGTCCGCAGTCCGCGCTACCTAGCAAAGCTTGTCGCGTTCCACGACAGAGATAGCACACCGCTGCCGGAAGCGCTCCCGCGTGAAGCCGCGATCAAGACGGTTGCGCTCGATAACATGCTGCAGGCGTTCGAGATCTATCGCGAGCAGATCGCGCGCGCACATCTTGGGCTGCTGCTAATCGAGGGCACCAACGAGCTACTTTTCAGCGATGCCGGCATCAGCGCCGAGGAGCCCTGGCGGCCCGGTCCGCTGCCGTTCGACATCCATGCGCCGCTCACACCAAAAATGGCGATTGAGGTGATGCCCGTTCCCGACAGCCATCCCGGGAGATGCCTCATCATGCGGGCGAACAACCGAGGCACGGCGAGGATGAACCGCATCGCGCTCCAGAACGCGCAGCAGTTTGTCTTCTCGAGGCAAAAGCCGCCGCTTCAATTCATCAGGGAAAATTTCGGCAAGCCCGCGTCCAAATCGATCGGCATCCGCATGCGCAATGGGGAGGTCGAGACGACGTTCGACCGGTCGCGCGATCACTGATGGGCTACGGCTTCAGACGATTACGACTCGGCTCGCATCGTCGATAACATGCCGGATCTTCCTGGCGTCGGCAGGGGAAACCGCAACGGTAAGATGCTTCGGGTTCCAGAGATTCCAGAACGGTCCGTTCAGCTGAGACCATGCAGCAAAGGGGAACTGGACGATCAGCTCGGCTAGACCCGCCGCCGTTGCTTGTACCCAGCTGCGTTCGTCGGGCATCGCGTAAACCTTGTCGGCACGTTTGAGGATCTCGGCCTTGAGCTCTTCCAGGCTCGTTCAAATTCTTCAACCTGCCGTGTATCAGGCAGTGAGACGCGGAACGAGGAGACGGAGCTGACGATTGACGTGAAGACGCTCCACGCCAAGATTGGCGAACTGACGCTGGTGAACGGTTTTTTGTCCGGGGCGCTGGGGGGACGGGACTGTTGTCGAGCGCAAACCGATGATCGACCGTTCGCACGCTTCGCCGTTAGGACGGCAGGCCCGGGAACTAGGAATCAGCCGCAATAGCATTTATTACCTGCCCAAGCCGGTGTTGGCTAAGATCGCTTCCATAGCGAAGCTTTGCGCGGCCTTGATGCGCACGGGCTGCCGGTTTCCAAATGATGGCTTCCAAGGCTTATTTCGCAATCCCTCGGAATCATATCGGGACTCGGCTGTCCACCGTTACGGCAACGTTCCCATACAGCCTCTTAGCCGGTGGTCATCTCTGTGAACGTTTCGGCAACGGTCAATCATTGACTTACTGCTGGTAGCGGTTTCCATGTAGAGGATGCATGCGAAGCTGAAAAACCGATGCTGAACTGTGGTCGCTTCTGGCAGCCGGTGGCGATCAATCGCGTCATCCAGCCAATTCTTAGCAGCACCCAAGTGGTCAAGGTGGCCACCGACCTGGGCGTCGGCTTTCTCAAGGGGATGGGCAATCCCGCTGGCAATGAGAGCCTCGCACAAGAACTCGTTGGTAGCGAACTCGCTTGTGCAATGGGACTGCGCGTACCGGTTTTCGCCGTCATCAATGTCGAAGGCATCGACATTCAGATGGAGTCAGCGGGTCCGATCGCGTTCGGGCCGGCATTCATCTCCCGGGAGCTTCGCGGCAGCACCAGCGCTGGAGAGGACACTTTCGTTAGGCGGCTAACCAACCCCGAGGATATCGCTCGGCTCGTCGTATTCGACACCTGGGTACGTAATCTCGACCGCTGCCCGCCAGCGGATTATCTCGATCCCAGGCCCAATCGCGATAACCTGTTCTTTACGCCTGTGCGGCGAAAGTTCGAAATGGTCGTATTCGACCACACGCACTGTTTCGTTGAGGAGGACCTTGAATCCGGTCTTGCCGGGGCACATTTTGTGGGGGACGACAGGGTCTATGGTGCCTTCCCGGAGTTCAAGGATTTTCTGACGGCCCGGGCGCTTCGCAATGCATTGGCAGATCTTGCCCGCATTGACGGGAGTGTCATTCGAGAGATAGTGCGGGCAGTTCCGCAGCCATGGGGGCCGACGACGGCCGTCCGCGACCGCTGGATCGAGCAGCTTATGGGACGACAGCAGCGGGTCGGAGACTACGTATTTAACCGGTTGGTGCCGCAAATTGAGATGAAAGTGTAGGAACTCGCAATGGAGAGATATCAGGGAAAATATGCCCTTGTTCAGTTCTGTCCAGTGCCGGAGCGCTTGGAATTCCTGAATATCGGCCTCATGCTGCTGGTCCCGCAACTCGACTTCGTCGGCATTCGTTTTGCACGCGGCCAATCACGGCTCGATCGCGTTTTTGGCAGGCAGCAGAAATCCTATTTGGACGCGATTAAGGAGGCGTTCGAAAGCAGGCTGCGCGCTGAACTGTTAAGAGATGCGGCAGGCGCGAGCCTCGACGAGTTCGCCAGAAAGCGTGCTAATGACGTCCGGATTTCGCAGCTGCTGCCCGTGATGGTGTCAGACCCGCATGCCGAACTCGACGATCTGTTCGATCAGCTGGTGGGCGAGGACGGCCCAGCCCTCCGAGAGCCGCGGATGAAGCAAAAGCTTCAGAAGGTTTTCGCCGCGCACAAGGTGGAGCAATTCCTCGAGCGTCCTGATGAGCTCCAACTGCCCGAATATGGGATGAAAATTTCCGTTCCTTACGGGTATCAGAACGGCCGCTATAATCTGATCGACGGCATGCGCCTGTCGGGCAGCGTAAGTGAAGGCTTACGTGAAGCGGGGAAACGCGCGCTTGAAGGGGGGCTGATCTGGAAACATTTTTCCGATCGGGTGAACGGCAAGCGACTGATCGTCGTCGGTGATTTCGGCCAGCAGTCGAATGGATTCTACCACGCGGTACGCGACCAGTTCGATGCATCTCACGTAAAGCTGTACAGGCTCGACGATATGCAGGCACTGCTCAAAGATATCGTCGACAACGCCGCCGAGCATGGACGCATCGCTGGTCGGCCGTGAACCTCCAATGACGTGGCTACCTGGAGCGTTCTCGAGCTAATTCATACACCACGCGGCCTCGAGGTTACGCTCGTCGTCGTCAATGACCGTGAGTGGATAACGCTGAAGATAATGAACAATCCGCTCTTTGCCCGGTGCGAAAGCTTCCGGTTCGCTTCCGGCCACGTTTCTGTCGCTCCGAGATGTCGATGGGGGGAGCGGTGAATGTCGGCTTTTGTCAGAACCTGACGTGAAGAGATCCGGGAAAAAACGGCAACATTGTCCCAGAAGTGGTCGATTGACGGACAGCATCGCAGCTTAAAGCGGTCGTTTCCACGCTCAGGAAAATTCAAATGAGCCGCAGTGAATTACGTAAATGATCCTGTCAGCCGCGCCTGAAAGTGCCCTTCAGAATCCTGGCGCCGGTCTGCAAGCCGTCGAGGTAATTTGACCAGTGCCGCATCATCTTCACTCGCTCATCCCAATGAGCGCCGCGAGCGTAAGCACGTCGAACATCATTGGATTCGACATGAGCGAGTTGGCGCTCGATGGCGTCGGGATGCCACTTCCCCATTTCGTTTAACAGCGTACTCGCGGTCGCCCGAAATCCATGGGCTGTGACCTCGTCCTTTCCGAATCCTAAGCGGCGAAGGGCAGCGTTTAAACTGTTGTCCGTAATAGGACGCTCGGAGGAGCGGATGCTGGGAAAGAGATATTTCCCCTCACCAGTGATCGGCTCCAGTTCAGCCAGCATCTGTAGCACTTGCACCGTGAGTGGCACCTTATGGGCTCGCCGCATCTTGGTCTTCTCCGCTGGAATGGTCCAGACAGCGGCTTCGAGATCGAACTCCTTCCACTCGGCCATGCGGAGTTCTCCAGGTCGAGGAAACATGTGCGGGAGCATCATTAGAGCGAGTCGCACGGCAGGCTGTCCGTCATGGGCGTCAACTGCGCGCAATAGACCACCAAGAGCCTCAGGTTCCAAAATTGCTGCCCGGTGCTGAGGCTTCGGCGTTATAAGCGCTCCACGGAGATCAGCTGAGACATTGGACTTGTAACGGTTTTGCGCCGGTCACCTGAGCGATTAGAGCTCGCAACAGGAGACCGACGAGATGATCAAGC
>NZ_JARYGI010000005.1:0-157225 GCF_033795625.1 Sphingobium sp.
CTTTACCTCACCAACTAGCTAATCCTACGCGGGCTCATCCCTGGGCGATAAATCTTTGGACTTAACGTCATCATCCGGTATTAGCAGTCGTTTCCAACTGTTATTCCGAACCCAAGGGCAGATTCCCACGCGTTACGCACCCGTGCGCCACTAGACCCGAAGGTCTCGTTCGACTTGCATGTGTTAGGCATGCCGCCAGCGTTCGTTCTGAGCCAGGATCAAACTCTCAAGTTTGATGCTCGACCTCCAGCGCGGCGGAATAAGCCACGTCAAAGGCCGCCATTTCATGGAGCCATTCCTGCACAAATTACATTCACTGTGGATATGTAAAATTGAGACATATGAACTCCCCACCAGACCAAAGCCCAGCAGGAACCCATTAGGAACGGCCTAAATTTAACTGACCCCACACGCCATAAAACCGTGTGAAACCAGAGCCGTCGCCCACATGTCCCTTCATCTAACCTACAATGTCAAAGAACCCAGCCGACAAAAGTGGCGGACAGTTACCGTTCCCCGCTATCGCTATCGGGGGACTCACTGTCCGTTCATGTTGGCGACCAGTCAAAAGCACTACTTGCTAGCAGCGCCCCGTCCGGTGAAACGGCATATATGCCCATCACCATAAACCGTCAACTCCCCTTTTCAATTTTATGACAAAAAATCGAAAGAAGACCGGGAACAGGCTCACCGGCGGATGAAGATGGGCTTTGCAGGGTTGCCTTGAGCAATGGCGTTGGCCGGAATGTCCGTAACGACTACGGAGTTCGGGGCGATTATAGCTCCGTCGCCTATCGTCACGCAGTCCTGGATAGATGCGCCTGCACCTATCCACACATTATTGCCGATCGTGATGCGCCCCGGCTTACCCGCCACTTCGGTTGCGGATGTGCCACCCGGCCGTTTATAATCTGATCCGGCGATCCAGCTGTTTGGGCTGATAAGGCAGTCTTGGCCGATACTAACCCCCTGCTCGCCGCCGCCTATGAAGCTGCCAACTCCGACATCGGTGTGAGAGCCGATGGAAATCGGGCCGCCGCTGCTGCTGATCCTTACGAAAGAACTGATCCGGCTGTTCGCCCCGATGGACAACCAGGGTTTAAACTCCACCTGCGCGCGGGGACTGATGGCGGCCTTGAAGCGGATTAAGCCTATCAGAGGGTTTAATAACACCACTGGTTCCCTCTGGTCAGCCTGACCATGTCAGCGCTGTTCCGCAAGCATAACAAGGTCGCCAAAACTGTGGACATTGCCGATCTCGGACATGGAAGGCCGGATGCCGAACTCCTCTTCCAAAGCGGTGATTAGGCGCAGATGAGCGAGCGAGTCCCATTCCGGAAGCTCTTCCCGATCCACCTCGGGGGATAGGCGATGCACCGGAACTTCAAGTACGTCGGCCATCAAAAAGCGAATCCTATCGATCACATTCATGCAGCCAGATCCTCACGCATCTGAATCCAGGAGCAGGCGGCAGCGGCGGCATTGCCAGCGTACCAAGCATAATCGACTCTGCCGTCCTCCGCTTGATGCAAGGGGTGAAATCCATGATCCTCGAACAAGCCGGCTACTGGCGCATTGCGTGCAGTGGGCCGGTATGCGGCCAGGAGAGTCGCATCGGAATTCGTACTTGCAAGACGATCCTGCACGCGATGCAGTATTTCGGTTTCAACTCCCCTGCCCATTGCGCGGCAGCTCATCACGAAACTGTCTATTTGCCAGCGCATCGGATCGTTCGTCCGCGTAGCGATCGCCGCGATCATGCCCATGTCACCGAAGCGATCGCGCATGAAGGCCACTTCCAGGCAGATATCCTCCGTGTGGATCATCTCCTGCAACTCTCCCAGCGAGTACCGGATCGTCGTTACGTTGAACTGGTTGGTCTTGGTGAAAAGCTGATGAAGCCGATGGAGATCCCGAGGCTCGGCTTGGCGCACCTCAAGTTCGATACCCAAAGCGTCCAGATATCCAAGTCCCTTGGGTAATTCCTGTAGAGCCGCTTCTCTTGCCGCAGCTTCCGCATAATGATCGGCCTTGCGCACATCCTCGGCCGTGATTCGGGATTTCTCGAACCACGGCAAGCGGTCGAGCAAACCTTCATAGG
Source organism: Sphingobium sp. (assembly GCF_033795625.1). GTDB lineage: Bacteria > Pseudomonadota > Alphaproteobacteria > Sphingomonadales > Sphingomonadaceae > Sphingobium. The sequence goes on from NZ_JARYGI010000005.1 coordinate 2,102, forward strand.
ACGCGATGTCCGCTGGGAGCAGCACCGTTTCGATGTCAGGCAACGCGGCCCGGACATGCTCGACTTCTGCAGGATTATCGTCGAGGAACACGAGCGCCTCGATCCCGATGTTAAGGTCGCGTGCAATGTTGATCAAACCCTGACTCTTTGAATTCCAGCCCACCGCAAGCGCTGCAAAATCACTCCGTTTCAAAGGCATGTCTACTCGCACATCGAACAGCTCATCGATATCGGAAGGATTGTTCTTGCTGCACAGAGCCAGCAAAACGCCGCGGTCTTTGAGAGCTTTCACTCGCCGTTGGAAAGCGAGAAACGCTTCTCCTGTGGGATCGCCGGGATCGATCTTGATCCCCCAAGGTCCCTCCTCACCCAGCACGCCGCCCCACAAGCTATTGTCAGCATCGACAACCAGGCATTTCCGGGCCGTGCCAGTTGCAGCAATCAGGTGCCGCGCGAAGCAGTTGCCCATTTCCGCCATCAGCCGTTCGGTCCACCCGACCTTCGCAACATGGAACATCCGCCGGTCGAAGCCCTGATCGCTACCGACGCGAGCGGCAGCGCCAGCTAAATCAAATAGCTGAACGCGCGGGTGATCCGCCACGATCTCCAGCATACTCCGGTTAAGCTCATAGTAGAACTCCATTTCGCCGAAATCATTGGCGGCATCCGCCACTCCTAGGGCCGGGAAAGCGGGCATGGGAAAATTGGCTACCAGCAGCGTCGCATTTGTTCCCGACTCAGCGGCCACTACCCAGTCGCGTATCTCATTCGTTATCTGCTCCCGCAGCTTGAGCCTCTCGCCAGGGGAAAGAGCAGTTATCCCAGTTATGGCATCGGGGCGGAGTTGCTCAAGCGACAGCAACAGAAAGATAATATGCGGATCGAACAGCTGACAGACGCCTGTCGTGAGATCCTGAAAGAACTGGCCAAAACCGCCATAGCGACAAGATAGCTGGAAACCCTCGCGGGCGCTTGACACCGCCAGGAACGGCTCCAGCAACTCGCAAGTGACGTTACCAAGCAACGTGACCCGGACAGTGCCGCCGGCATCAAGCTCCCTCAGTTGGCGGTGAAACGCACGATAGTCCGCGCCACGAAGAGGACCCTCACGCTCCTTGAGGCGAATGTCGCGACGAACAAGATCAATCGTCCGATCTGCTGCAATGGGATCACTCATCTTGCCAAAGACCTGTAAGCGAGGATTACCGTTGGGACCGATACAGCCAGCCCTCCGATGCTGACACCTAGCAGGAGGCCCGCCAGGCCGAGGGAGGACCCTGCCCACCCACCAGCACAAGCGAGAGCCAACCATGCGAAGCTCAATTTGTTCATGTGATGAACAGTCGTTCTATTGCCGCAGCCTGTAAGGATTGCAGTGGCCATGGCATGCGCGAGCTTCGAGAGTCCGTTTAGGCAGGCAGCTGCCGTTAATCCATAACCTACGTGATAAGCTCCCATGGTCAGCCAGGGCACCAGCAAGGGTGTGAGGGTCAAGATCGCTATGGTGGCGACCAAAGCCAGACCGCCCGCCGCCAGGATTTCCAGACCCACGATCCGCCGCCGCTCCCGCAAGTCCGTGGCGCGCCGCAATCGGGGCACCAAAGAAAACCCCACCCCTGCAACAAGCAAACGAAAAGGAAAAATTGCTGTCGACGCAAGCACGGCAAAGATGGCGAGGTCTGCAAGGCCCAGCGTACCGGGCACCAGCAGGCGCTCGACCTGGAGGGCTATAGTGCCAACAGCAGCAATGCCGAGCAGACTGGAGGTCTCACGCCAATCAATCTTCTTTACAGCGGGCACGCCACTGAGCTGATGACGCAGAGCCATGGCTACGGCGACCAGCGCCATTATCGTGTTACCAAGGGCGAATACAATCAGGGGACCAGCAGCTGTAACTGGTGTCCACAGCAATGCGGCTCCGCCGATGGCCAGCAACATCCAACTGGCCCCGGTAGTGAAGGCCAGGCCCCAGAGCGTTCGTGCTCGCGACCGCAACGCGGCGTTCGCAGTGACAATGATTGCCCCTGTCACTATGGAAATGGTCAGCGCAGATGCCTCCATCAGGCTCAGAGCGTCCAGCGACACTATGAATGCCGAAACTGCCGAGCCCATGAGTAGTGCGAACGCTGCAACCAACGAAATCAACCGTGTATCGGGATTTAGCTGGTGACGCAGTATGAATTGGTCCAGCCCCAAGGGTGCAATCAGAATAAGTATATTGAACAGGGCCAGCGCCAAGGCAAACTGACCGAACTCCGTCACTGACAAAGTGCGTGCGAGAAGGAGGTTACCAAGCGCGAAGGCGCCACCCGACATGAAGAAGACTGCAGACGCCGCAAGGCTTGGATGCCTGAGTAGTTTGGAAGCCGTGTTCAGCAGCGAAACTGTGCCTGCCTCGGTTGCCCCCAACTTACCGAATGCCGCGCCTTGGCCCGCTGCTTCGTTCATCGCCATCTACCAAGAATTTTCCTGGTCAGGCTGAGCATCGCTGGCAAGGTTTCCGAACCAAGCCGACCGGGGCGGCATTGCAGCATCTGAATACCCTCCAAGGCAGCAGCAAGAACAATATGCTGAATCTGTGAAGGGCTGAGAAGCTACGGGTGAATACCTATGTAAGCTGCTGTAATGGATTCACCTGTTACAAAGGGTAAGGGTACATTCAAGGCGGTCAACTTGGGCAAGCTGCGGATGAAGATTTCGGTAGTCATACCTACACATCGACGGCCTGAGCTGCTGAAGGAAGCGATGTCGAGCGTCGCCCAGCAAAGTCTATTGCCGGACGAACTCATCGTTGTGGATGACGCCGACGATATAGTTACCCGACAGAATGTTATGAACTTCGCGCTTACGTGGCAGGTTCCCACGCGATACGTTTCCAATATGATCGCGCCTGGTGCTTGTGGCTCTCGCAATCTCGGCGCCTTCGTCAGCGCTCATGAATGGATTGCTTTCCTCGACGACGATGATGTGTGGCAGCCGCCGTTTCTTGTCCGTACAGCGGAGCGCGCCAAGCAGGACGGCGTCGATCTGGTCATGAGCGCTCTCAATCGGCAGGAGCAAGGCCGATCGGACATCATGCGGTCTACACCCGAGGGCATGACAGGAGCCAACGTTCTGCAATTTCGCAGTGCGATGACGGGGAGCAACTTCCTGATTCGGGGGACGCACTTCGCCGCTGTGCGTGGGTTCGATCCCGCCATGACCGTCTTCAATGACTGGGATTTGCTAGTGCGCCTCCTGCAAAACCAGACAAGATATTCCGTCGTTGGTGAGCCCCTCGTTGTATGGCGGGATCACTCGGGCGACAGGATTGCCACGCCCAGTCCAAAGCGCGCTGACGGGATCGATAAATTCCTAGCCCGATATGGCCATGAATTGCCGGCTGCTATGAGAAGGGAATTGCGAACTACCGCTCTTGGCATCAGGCGGAAATGCGCTGTCCGGCCGCGCCATTATCTTGAACTCAGTATCGCCCTGGCACTGGCGCATGGACCGGTAGCGGCACTGGCGCGGTTCGCAAAGGCGCCCAAGCTATCCGCTACGTCCTAGAGAAATGTGTCGGTTGAGGAACTTCGTGTGAAAATTGCGTTCTTTGTAGCCGATTATCCTAACCCCTCAGAGACATTCATCGCCCGCCAGATCGTCGGGATGCAAGCCTTGGGGCATCAGGTCACGATCATTGCCGGGAATTTGAAAGCGCCCTTCGAGGAGATGCGAGGCGAAGGCCTGACTGTCCAACTGATACGGGAGCAACGCACTGGGCTTGGGGTACTGGCTCTACGGTTAAGCTGCGGCTTGCGCTCACTAATCCGGTGGCGCCGATTACGAGGGGTCATCCAAGGGCTGAAAATGGGTTCACTGATGCCCGCAGCCGACCTCTTCAGCTGCCCGCGGCATCTGGGTTCTTTCGACGCCATCGTCGCGCATTTCGGGCCCATGGGAGTGCGCGCGGACATCTTGCGTCGGGCGGACTTGCTAAAGGGACCGCTGACAGTGGTTTTTCATGGAAAGGACATGAGCGATCACTGGACCTTGGAACGCTACCTGCCTTCCTATCGACAACTGTTTCAGTCGGCAGAACGCCTACTGCCGATTAGCCGGCTGTGGCGAGATCAGCTCATCTCATGGGGAGCGCCGCCCACCAAAATCCAGATACTGCGCATGGGGGTAGATTTCGACGCGTTACACCCGCTTCCGGACGACCGGCCGCTGTCCAGGCCCGTCCGTGTGTTAAGCGTGGCACGGTTCGTAGAAAAAAAGGGTCTTCAATATGCGATTGAGGGAGTGAAAAAGGCTCGCTCGGCCATCGAATATCATATCATCGGTTTCGGGCCTCTCGAAGAAACTCTCGCGAAAAAGGCTCAGTCCCAAGGCAACACGGTGAAGTTTCTTGGCCGCAAATCTCACTCAGAGGTGTTCGCGGAACTTCGCGCAGCCGATATATTCCTTCTGCCATCGGTGGTAGCTGCAGATGGGGACATGGAAGGCATACCAGTGGCATTGATGGAAGCCATGGCTATGGGCGTCCTTGTCATAGCGACTCATCATAGCGGTATCCCGGAATTGATTGAAGACAACAGTGAGGGACTACTGGTGCCGGAACGCAATGCCGCGCCTATCGCTCGGGCTTTGGAGCGCCTTGCTAGCGGTTCCGTGGATATAGCGGCGATGCGTAAAGCGGCACGGGCGAAGGTTCGGCTCGAGTTCAACAACGCAAATCTCGATCACGAATTGGAAGCTATTCTCACGCAGCTTCAGCCGAGCGTTTCACAACGCGGAGCCGTGAAAAGTGCGCCCCCTGCGGTGCAATCGCTCTCCACCTGATCCACCTCAGGAGGCCGCCACCATAGTCGATGAGCGGCCACGGCTAAGTATGCTCCGCACCATCTGGGCGGAGCGAGCGATCATGTCACGACCCTCGTTGGATAGCGCATGGAATGCGACACTGCTTGTATAGGCCGCCACAAGTCCACAAGCGATCAACGGAAGCGCTTCCAGGCGTTCCTTCAGCACCCAGACTACTGCCGCTCCGGCAGCCCCGGCAGCCAGCGAGGGCAAGAGTACCGCGTACAAGTCGGAAGCGTTCACGCTGGTGTTCCGCGTGCTCCACCGGTACAGGATAGGAATGCGGAGAACTTCGCTTGCCGCATATGCGGCTGCGACGCCGGTCGCTCCCCATGGCAGCCCGATCACTATGCTCCCGATCGCGAAAATGGCTGAGGCAACACCCCAGTTCATCATAGACCGTGTTTGGCCCGAGCTGATGAACAGCCAGCCAGTGGCATTGGAGACCGACTGCACGCTCGCGGCCAGCGCCAGCCAGAAGAAGATGGGCGCTGCTCCCAGCCATCGTTCGCCGAGCAACAGCACTACCAAGGGTTCGCTACATGCGGCGGCCACCAGCGCGCCAGGCACCGTGACGAAGACGAGCGAACGCACTGCGAACAGGAACATCCGGCGATACCGTACAGGATCTGTGAGAACGGACGAAAGCGCGGGCAGCATCACTCGTGACAAAGGTTGATTGATCGTCTGAAGTGGAAACATCATCAGACGGTAGCTGCGGTCGTAAAGGCCCAACTGTACCGCACCCCATACCTTCGCAATCAGCACGTTATCGATGTTCCGGCTGAGTTGATTAAGCAGGTTGAAGCCCGTGACATCAACCCCAAAGCGCAGAAGCGAACGCGCACCTTGCAGCCGGACGCGGATCGAAGGGCGCCAAGGGTCCATGAACCACGCCAGCAGTGAACCGGCGATAGCTCCGACCAAAGGTCCTATTACCAGCGCCCAGTAGGTCCGCAGAATCAGGGCGCTCAAGACCGTGGCGGCAAAACTCACGATCGCCACAGTCATGTCGATGGCGCTGAGCGCGCCAAACCGCATCTGTCGGTTCAACAAGGCGACGTGCAACAGCGACACGCCCGTCGCCACTACCGTGAGGCCGCTCGCCGCGATCACGTAGCCGGGTCGCCGGTCGCCGTAAAACATGGCTACCAGCGGGCTTAAAGCTACGAACGACAGGGCTATGGCCAGCGACGCAAAGATGTTGAACCAGAACACAGCGTTGATCTGGTCCGCTGTCAGGTCGCGCCTCTGCACAACCGCCTGACCTAGCCCCAAAGACTGGAAGATCAGTATGAAGCTTGCGATTGGCGCCACCATCGCAATCACGCCGTAATCAGCGGGAGACAATAATCGCACCACGATCACCGTGGAAGCGAACATTGTGACGACCTTCACCGCCTGAGACAGCCCGAGTAATGTAGCGCCACGCGCAGCGGCATTGCCCAGTCCCGGAGAGCGCGCATTTTCGTTAGGCATGGGCCAGTCCCGTCGGAGCTTTTGCACTGTCCGCTTCGGCCACAAACGAAGCGAGTTTCGCCCGCGCGTAGAAAAAGCCGAAGCACGTCCACATCAGTGCCGTGGTCTTGATCGATAAAGACGCGTTGCTGATCGGCAGGCACGCCACCAGGAATATCGCCATGCCATGCTTGAAGGCCCTGCCGCCCCCTGTCTCCCCAGTACTGGCGAGCGTGACGGTGATCCACAGGATGATCGCGACCGGCAGCGTCTGGTTCTGAATGAAGTAGACCAGCCCCGCATCCTCGTTGCCGGTCCGGCTTTCGCCAATGGCGAAGAAGCGTTGCACATTGAGCCGTCCCAAGGCCTCGATCCCATATCGCAACCGGCCGGCGAAAGTGTCCCCGACTTCGGCCAGCAACCCCAGCATCTTCGCCACTGTCAGTAGAAGCAGCGAGAAAGGTAGGTAGACGATGCTAATCCAGCCGGGAATGAAGCGGACGACCGGCAGAACGGCAATCAGCATCAGGTTCACCCCTAACGCCAGGCGACCATCACAGACCACCAGCAGCGCCATATTCGAGGCGATCAGCAACACTCGCAATTTTACGCTCAGGTCACGCCAGAGGCCGGCGGTGAAGAGAGTAATCATGATCGTCCAGTTGCCCAGCGACACCGGCTCAAGAAAGAGAGACGATCCTCTGTGAAGCCCTGAATTCGGCAGCAGCATACGCCCATGTGGCCGCGTCGCGCTCACGAACAAGTCGCCACCCGCCCAGAAGTCATTGGCTTCATACCCGCGGGAGTTGATGTAATATTGGGCAACTTTGAACACGGATCCGAAGTTGACGGGATATAGAACCTCCCAGATGCCGACGATGAGGATGGCGGCCTGCATCATCACGACGGTTCGAATAAAAGTCGTTCGCGTGAGTTGCATCCCCATCAAAACGAAGGCCGGGATCAGGAGAACATCACCCAGGCTCTTGGGATCGAACTGCGCACGAACAGCCGCAGTGGCGAGGGACACCAGCGCGAGCATCCAGACCAGAGCTATCCACAAGCTGGCTGCTCTGCCGCAAGCATAAAGCCCCAGTAAAAGCGCCGAACCGATCAAAGCACCCTGTACGATTGCCACCATTGTCCCGCTGACGGGCATGACCGACGCGTTCACCAATGCCAGGAGAGGATTGAAGGCAACAGTGAGGCCGAGCACAGCGGCGCAGGCAATCTGCAGCTGAGAAAGAGCAAACGGCCGGGAATCATCCTTAGCACCACCGGGAGGTGCTGGCGGTGCCCAGGTAAAAGTCGATCCCATCGGCGCCTTTGCCTCAAGCACGGGCAGCCTCTATCAAGTTGCCCGCTACTTCCGACCAGGATGGCACATGCGAAATCGATCGGGGCGCATTCGCCGCACGCTCCAATGCGCCAATGATGGTTTCTGGGTATTCGGGATCGTAGCCGAACCTCAAGCTACCTTGCTCGACTGCAAACTGAGGACAAACTGCAGGTAAGCCGATCGCACCGAACTGAAGCAGTTTAAGGCTGGATTCCGCGAGATATTCGGATCGCGCTTCCTTCTGATACGCGGCCAATCCGATGTCTGCGTGGCGGATGTAAGGTAATGTACTGCTGAAAGGCATCTCCGGATGTTGCACGACGTTATCCGGAAAAGTGCTGCTGGGCACACCGATCAGATGGAACGTCCAGTCCGACAAGTGCTCGGCAGCTAGGCATACCGGCTTCGGGTCGAACAGCATGGCGCCCACGGACACGATGTTTTTGCCACGGGGGTACGGACTCTCTGTCGGGGCACAGATCTGATCGCGGTCGACGCCATGGCGAAGCACTATCTTTGGCGCCCGAAAATCATCGAAGTGGGGAAGCATCGCTTGAGCGACCACTACTACAAGATCGATGGCTTCCCGCGACTGTTCCAAAATCTCCTGCACACGCGGATGAACTCCAGCCGTTGATAGGAGGTCGGCGGCGCGGTAGATGAGACGCGCATTAGGCGCCGCAGCTCTCACCCGCGGGATGAGAACCGGCGCGATGCCGGACTCTACGATAATGACATCCGCTCGCGACGCCGCTTCGTCCAGCGCATCGCAGCGACTGCGTGCCCACATATCGTACAGGTAGCCGAAGCGTTCGCCCATGAGTGGCATCCGCGTCGCGTGCCACACCCCCCGCCATAGATAAGCCTGGACGCCGTCGACGGTTTCCCAATGATTGGCTCTTTCGTCCAGGAACGCCCGGCTGTCGCTTCGAAGGCGGGAAAGCCAACTATAGCCGATAGAGAAGAACTGAACTTCGTGCCCCTGCTCCACCAGAGCTTTGGCCAGAAAATGCGCACTTGCCTTCCGCTTCGTGCGATAATCATGACGCGACAAGATGAGGACCCGCACGGGCGATGCTGATGAAGGGAGCGCGCCTGCTGCTGGCGTATCTCTTTCGCCTAAACTGGATGTCGAACGCACATTTGCTGCTGCGGTCTTCATCAGGCGTGTAAACCAGCTTGGCGTTGAGGAGTGCCGCCGCTTTTGGTTCGGAACCTCACTCCCCGCCGCGCCTCATTCGCTATTGCCGCAAGAAATGTTACATTTCCAATGAGGTAGCGTCGAGCCAGTCGTCGTGGCTCAAGATATAGGCGATATGTCCATTCAAGACGCGCAGCCCGCATCCATTCAGGCGCCCGAACGGCGGCTTCGGCAACGAAGTCGATCAACCCGCCCACGCATATGATCGGCAGTCCGATCGCCTTCACATTTCGGCTGGCCCACAGTTCCTGCTGCGGCTGGCCCATCCCGACGAGGACCAGATCAGGGTCTGCGGCGCGCACGCGCTGCGCTAGCAACGCCTCGTCCTTCGGATCGAAAAAGCCATGGTCCGTTCCCACAACCTCAATCTTGGGATTGATCCGTTGCAGCATCCTGCCTGCGCGTGCCGCGATCCCGGGGGCGCTTCCGATGATGTACACTCGCAACTTCGTACGAAATTGCCTCAAGAACGCGGGAACAAGATCGGTGCCGTTAAGGTTCGCAGGGAATTTTCGACCGTAGAGCAACTTGCTTGCAATATCGATGCCGGCACCATCGTTCAGAACGAGCGCCTCGCTCATTGCCTCGCTGAATGCCGGGTCCCGGCGCGCTACGTTGACCGTGTGAGCGTTGCAAAAAGCAACCACCTGCGGCTGCCGCGCCCTGACGATGCCTCCCAACTGATCCAGCGCGGAAGCCGCATCCATCACGGGAACATCGATGCCACCAAAAGAACGCCGCCTTGTCCCAAGAATGGTGTCGTACAAGGTTTCGATCTGTTGCGACACTCCGCTCCACGCGAAGGACTGAAGCGAAGTAGCCAGCACCTCCTTAGGAGGCACAAGCAAGGCGCCCGCGCGATACAGGTCCAGGAACCGCTCTGGCGACTTAGGATCGTCGAACGTTTCGAGCAGCCCATACCCTAATCTGGTGCGCGTATACTGATGTGCAGGAATATCACTCAGCACGGGGAAAAGTCCTGCCGAGGCAGCTTCCACGGCAGCTATCCCAAAGCCTTCATGAGAGGCAGCGGACGCAAAGAAGCTGCTCTTCGATATAAGGCCGGCAAGTTCCGCGTCGCTTGGGAAAGGCACGACTTCAAAGGCGTCGGTCACGCCCAGCTGCCGTGCAAGGTCGGTCAGGGCCGCAACATCCACGCCCATGGGCTTGCCCGCGATGACGAGCTTCCATTCTGGGTCCTGCCGACGGAGAGCAGCGAACCAGCGGAGCAGCTTTTCCGGCTCCTTGTTAGGCGCCAGGCGTCCAAAACTCAAAATAGTCTTTGTGTCGCGGGCTGCCAGCCCGGCGAACTTTCGGACATCGACGCCATTCTCGATGGTCAGCAAACGATCGTCGGTGATCGTCGCGAACATGTCGTGGTCCGACTGGCTGCAGGCGATTACCGCGCGATAGGCCTTAAGGCTGTGCCGCGTGACCTGGTTGAAGTAGAGCCTCTTCATCTTCGCAGCAAAGCTGGTGTGGAAAAACCCGCCGTGCGTACTCAGCACCAGAGGCTTCCGATGCACCATCGTCGTCGCCGCGAGAAAATCGGCGAAGAAGTCCACCCCATGAACGTGCACGACGTCTGCCGCGCTCAGGTGGCGCAGGACGGAAGGAGCGAATGGATAGCGTTCGCTGCCTGAGAAGGAGATACGTTGAACATCGACACCATCGATGTTTTCCTGGTCCGCAAGCACACGGTCGGGTTCCCCGAAAGTCTTGTTCAGCGTCAATACGCTGACCGAATTCTGTGCAAGCTGTTCACGAGAGAGGCAGCGCACGTAGTCTTCCATTCCTCCGACGCCAGGAAGATATTGGCGAGTCACGTGCAAAATGTGCATGAATATCTCACTCGTTCGTGAAATCTGACATCTACTTGAACATAAATGTCCCTAATACCGCGGTACCGGCAGTTCGAAGACTATGTACTATTTCCTGAGTATCAGCCACAGCGGTAAAGTCTCTACGTAATACTACTACAGCTGCATCGGCTCCATATGTAGGTGCCGACGATCTGCTTCTGTGACTTGCGTCGACAATCGTGAGATCAAAATCTTCCGTGACCTGCCTGAGCGCAGAATGCATCTGCACTGAGGCGGATGCGGAAGTAGAATGCTTGGCGGTCGCAAGCGCGAGACGAGGAATGGAGCTTGCGCGCACGATCAATTCCGGCTCGCCGCCATCGTCCTGCCCGGTGCCAGTGTAATATGGCAGCCCAAACAGCCGATGTTGAACGGGATCGGCGGAATCCGTGTCGACCAGCAAAGTACGCCAGCCCGACTGGGCACTGGCAATCGCGACATTGGCGCTAAGCAGCGCCGTCTCCGCATCTGCATCCGCGCCAAGAAGCACCACCACCTTCGGGCGCTCGCCATTTTCCAGTCGCGCCGCGGAGATCATCGCCCGTAAATTCCGCGCCGCTTGAGCAAGTGGGTCATCGGGTGACAGCGCGGCCACGAGATGAGGGTCGAGCTCGAGCAGGAGGTCGACTTCCGAACTGCTCGCCCCCTCCCCGCGACCTTCCTCCTCATCGAACCGGGCGTCATGCGCCAGCGGAACATCGTGGATTCGAACCGTGCTTTCTGATGATTTGAGCCTCATGTGGTCGCCTCCCCGCTAGGCTGGGGCAGCGCCCGTGTCACATGCACAGTGCCCAGGACAGGCGCTCCCGTAAGATGAACCAGGCTGGCCACGTTCCGGATGCGCGGCCGCCGCCATTCCAGCGCAACCGCTACGCCCACGGCCAACATGAGCCCGAACATCATCGCCATCAGCAGTCGCATGACGACGTCAGGACTGGTCGGCAGCATCGGCGTCTCCGCCTTGTCCAAAAGCCGGATGTTAGTCGCCGGAACCGTGCTGCGGAGCCGCATCGACGCGAGTTGCTGCGTGACCGAGTCATATTCCCTGCGTGCAGAAGCCGTATCGCTTTCGAGCACTTCCAGCTTGCTGCGGTCAGCGGCCTGCGCCAGCATCCTGTTGCGCTGGCCCGAGAGCAATCCTCTGATCTGGCCTTCTCTCGAAGTGGAAGCGGCGCTTGCTGCACCCAGCATCCCAGCCGTCTTCCCCGTTTCGCTTGCCAGCCGCGCCTGCAATTCGGACAGCTCCGCCTGAGCAGCCTGCATCATAGGATGTGCGCTACCAAGCTCCGAGCGCATTTGCTGCACCACCGCGGACTTCGATGCAATTTGTGAGCGCAGCCCCTGGATCACGCCACTCGTCTGCACTTCGGGCATCGCCGATCCGCCCACATTGGCGCGCGCCCGCGCATCCGCAGCCTGGGCTTCGGCATTCGACAGTTGGGACGACAGTTCACCCAGCCGCGTGCTCTCGGCATCTATCGATCCAGTGGAGATGATGCCCCGGGCCCGCTGAAAGTCCGACAAGGCCTGTTGGCTAGACACCAACTTGGCGCGCACTTCCGCAATCCGTTTCTCGAACCAGTCGGCGTAAGTTTTTGCCGGATCAGTGCTCATCCGCAGGCGGACATCCACATAGCTGTCGGCAAAGGCATTGGCCATTTGAGCCGCTTTCTGGGGATCCGACGATTTATACGACAAGGTCATCACATTGTCGGTTTCGCTGGTCGCGACCGAAAGGCCGGACAACAACCCCCGTGCCAACCACCCATCGTAGGTCTGCGCGCGGCCCGTCTCCTCCATCCACCGCTCCTTGAGGTCGGGGCGCTGCTTCATGCCAAGCTTGTCCGCCACCTGACTGGCGATAGCCTCACTGCGGATGATCTTTGCCTCGGTGGCTAAAGTGGAGGTTGCCTTGGAGCTTTGCGAGGGCTCGGCTGACACAGGGTCCGGCGCACGAGAGTCCACCAGCATACTGGCGCTGGCGATGTACGTCCGCGGCGTGACGGCTATCCAGATTACCGCGAGAAGCAGCACTCCAAGGAAAATCGCTACTTCAAGCCTCCAACGGACAAGTACCGCGCGGATCAAGTCTGCCAAATGCATGAGCGGCCTTTCAAACTACATGCCCGAGACGCGTTGTCTCGGATAAGGGAATGACGTTGTCGGGTGTATCTGCCCGACTGGGCGTGTGGGTGAGCAGCAACGCCAGGAAGAACTGAGGCGCGCCAGAATCCCTAAACACATATTGTCCGTCGTCGCGTCGCTGGAGGGCTGGGCCGAATGCCTGGATCGCCTGCTCTGCCTGCCCTCCCGGCAACTCCCTTACGATATGAGGCATGCTGACGGCGTCCAGCATCGCCGCAGATCGCGCGACATGCGCCAACGCATGATGCAGCGCTGCATTCTTCTCCGCCAGATATCTGAAGATCGCCGCGTCTTCGTCACTCATCAGCGCCCAATCTTCGGTGGCAGCGAGGATGCCAGCCAACGCATCGGTAGATGTCACGGTGTCGCGGCCGCGCCTTAGCGTTTGAAGCCCAGCCTGCGCGCAAAAGAGCCGTACATGATAAGGCGACCCGCAGGCCAGGCTCGCGATCAGCTCCTTGCTCGCAGCATCGAACGGGAGGCCGGCTTGCTCTGCCCCCACGTCGATCATTTCCTGCACCGCACTGGCGCTGATTCGGCCGATAGGAATGGCCGTGAGATGGCGCCTTAGCGAAGGATGGTCGGTGATAAGATCAGCCAGATTTCCGCCTATCCCCACGAGCACGGCCTGCACCGGCAGCAGCGCATCTGCCAGCAACTTCAGGAAGCTTGCGAATTCCAGCCGAACCTCACGCCCCAGGATTCGGTCGAATTCGTCGAAGATGAAAATCAGCCGCCGCGTCGTGAACTCCTCCAGGAAATCCACTGCATTTCGGGGGGTAAGGTTGTCCGAGAGGTTCCGCAGCGCATCGCGAAACAGGACATCGCGTCCCTCGGTAATGCACGATCGCGGGATCGTCTGAAGATAGGGCTTCAGCAATTGGGCGAAGCTCTGTTGCGGCTCGCACGCGGTATAGATGATGACCAATCCCTGTTGGTCCGCATAGTCCGCGAAGACCCGGACCAGTGAAGTCTTGCCTGATCCCCGCGCGCCGTAGATCAACGCGTGCTGCTCGCGCAGGACCACTGCATCGAACAGGGCCTCCAGCTTCTCAGCGCGCCCGTACAGGTCGCGACGGTTTTGCACCGGTTGTGTGCTGTTGAAGTTGATGCTGACCCTGCGCCGGCGCGGATCGGTGAGCGCATCGAAGGTATGGCCTTGCCGGATCTTGGGTGAGGCGGGAGGTGGCGCCGCGGTCCTGCCAGCTTGCCCTCCGGGTGCACTTCCCTGAGCCAAGGGTTGTCGAGCAGGTGCTGAGAGGACCGGCCGCACTGGAGGCGTCGGCGCGAACAGACGCTTGAACCACGACATGGGAGTACCCCATGATCTTCGACGTCCAGCAACGGTCCGCCGCGTGTCGGGAGCGGCCCCAGCCATCAGAACAGTTTCTCATTGACGAAATAGACATCGCCAGCCTGAACCGGCGTATCCAGAGGAACCTTCTTTTGCGTAGTGGGGCCACGGGTCAGCGTGATCCGCTTTTGCGTACCCGCCAGCGTGGGACCGCCTGCTTCCGCTATGGCCTGGCGCAGTGTCATTCCGGAGCGTATCTCGATCTTCCCCGGCTTGTTGACCTGGCCGTAGACGTACAGCAATGGCGCGGCCGGAACGAAGATGGAGTCTCCCGCGATCAGAGGTTCATCGCTGCCATTCGCCAATTCATCCAGGATCACGCGTCTGTCGGGTTGGCCCTTACGGCGCAGGATCACGTAATCCGCGGCGTCGTTCCGCGTTCCCCCCGCTCTTGCCAGCACCATCGCGACCGTCAATGGCCTGTCGATCGGATAGAGCCCCGGTTGCTGAAGGCTACCGAACGCCGTGACGGAATTGCTGACGAAGCTTGTGATCTCCACATTGACGATGGGGTTCACATAATAACTGCCAGCCTTCAGCTTCTGCGCGATGTTGCTGGCCAGCTGATTTGCGGTCTGCCCGGCCGCCTGCACTTCTCCGAGCATGGGCAGGGTGATGCCGCCATTCTCCTTGACGCGGGTTTTGACGTCGATGGGATGCCCGCCGAAGACCGAAACCTGGACTTCGTCGTTGATGCCGAGCGTATAGCTGGCAGATGTCGCCTCTATCGCTGCGTGCACAGCTATCGGGCTAGCCACAGTGCCAAGCAGGAGTGCCACATGCACAAGCATTTTCATGATCGATCTCCCATCATAAACGTACGCCGATCTGTGCAGTGACCGACGCCGATTTATACTCGTAATAGTCGATGTTGGCTGAGCGCCGTTCGTAGCTGGCGGCCAGCCCGGCCCTGATCTTCTGGTTCAGCGCACGTGTCACGCCGAGCCTGACGGTTGCGGTGCGATCGAAGTCCCTCGGGAACGGCGTGTCGATAAACAGTTCATCCTTGAAGTTGCGATGCCGCAGACTTCCCCCGAGCTGGAACTCCGTGCGCGCGCCTGGTTTGTAGGAGGCAGACACCTGCCAGTTGGTCAGGATGATGTAGGTTGCGCCCGTATTTCCCTGACTGGATGCTGCCCGCCCTGCCCTGAAGGCAATGGCCAGAGCTGGCGATGGCCGGACATCCACCCCGCCCTCGAACCCGAAACCTGAAAAATCGGCGATGGCAGGAGCGCGGGGCTTAACCCTGAAGTGGTTGGCGGCTGCCCTGAAGCTGATGCGCGGCGCGACGTTGCGAGTGAACAATAGCCCATATCGCCAGGTTCCGGTGCGATCGTCGATGCCCAGCCTCGACCTGAGCTT
Organism: Sphingobium sp.; assembly: GCF_033795625.1. GTDB lineage: Bacteria > Pseudomonadota > Alphaproteobacteria > Sphingomonadales > Sphingomonadaceae > Sphingobium. The sequence continues at coordinate 17,668 of NZ_JARYGI010000005.1, forward strand.
TGGACGATCAAAGCGTTCATATTCCACAGACGCCACAAGGTCGCCGATGCTGGGCACGCGATACCCGATCCCCGCTCTTACATATTCGTTATGCAGATTGAAGATTTCCCGCGATTCCGCAGTGTTGGTCGCGCGGCTTATGCGCCCGGTCACGGTGGGATACAGCCCGGCGGCCCGACGACAGGACAATGTCAATTCCAGATCCGTTTGCCGCAGCGTGTTGCCTACGACGAAGCCCTGATCGGACAGGTTGGCCTGAGCCCAGTTCACGGCGGCCGCCGGACGAGCGCGACATGACCCCGCGACAACGAAGTCCACTTCGGCAGTGGCTTCTATCCTCTCGCGATTGAGAAACTTGAAATTACGGTGCAGGTCATAGCCGGCAAGCCCCGTCAGCGTGACCTGATGCCGCCCACCCAGCAAGCGCCGGAGAGTGAAGTCTATCGACGGCGTGATCCGCAGATCGTCGCGCTCATCCGGCGCGCGTAGCCGACTGAGCTTCAGCATGTTGTCGTCATACGTGGCGCGGACCGTAGGCTGGATTACCAGCGTGTCGGGCGGCATGTCGACTTGCGCAGATGCGGTGCCGTGGCTTGCTGCTCCAATGCAGACAACAATCAAACCGACGAACCGGGGCCGCATCATCTTCCGGCCCCGATAAACCGCGCCAGCACGGCCATCTGTGGCTTTTGCTGCCCGGCCTCCGGCTGAATACTCATTGGATATCTTTTCCACCACGCCCCCCCCGCCCAATATGCCCAGCCCATCCAGACATCCGATCCCTGCTCGACTTGCCGCAGAAGCATCGTGAGTGCTTCGAGGCAGGGAGCATTGGATGCGGCGCCGAATTCCCCGAGAAAGCCGCGATATTTGTTCTTGCGCAGCCATTCGGTGGCGGGCTTGAGGCGGGAGGCGGCAACGGCCGGTTCGACGCACTGTTCCGTCGTTCCGCTATTGTCCGCATCAAGATATTGGTGGAGTTCGAAAGCGAAGTTACCGCCGGGATCGCGAAAGCCGGTGAAGGCGGCCGCGTTCGAGTTCGGGCCACCCCTCGTCCAGCTGTGCGCCCCAGTCCAGGACGTTCCGGGCACCAAAATCAGGTTCCGGGCGCCCGTGCGGCGAATGGCGGCAACCGTGTCATCCACCATCCCGCGCCATGTTTGAGCAGGAATGCCGTTAGGCTCGTTCATCAGGCCAAACGCGATCTTGTCGTTACCTTTGTAATGCTCGGCGAGTTGACGCCACAGATTGGCCAGCAACATGCTTCCGTCCGGCAGATGATCCAGCCGCTGACCGCCAAGCTTTCCGTAATTATGGACGTCCAGGATGATCGTCTCGAAGTTGTTCATTGCGGCAAGCGCTTTGTCGAGCCGCCGCATCTCGTCGCGGGCAAGGGGTTGGCTCGCCACCGGCTGCACGCGTTCCCATAGAATGGGCACGCGCACGATCTTCATCCCGCTAGCGACGAACGGCGCAGCAACCTTGGCGTCAGGATAGACATAGTCCTTCCCGTAGGTGCCCGGCTTGCGTTTCGAGTTGAACTCGCCGCTTGCCAGATTGACACCGGCAATCGGGCGCTTCTTTGGCGCGCTGTTGGCGGTGCACAGAGCCAGAGCTACCAGGATCGTCAATCTGGCGCATGGGGAGGAAGGCGACGCTTTCATCGCAGCATGCCTTCGCTTCTATACCAGTCTACGGTGCGCCTGAAGCCCTCGGCCAGCCCGACCTTCGGCGCATAGCCCAGCAGCGACCGCGCCCGGTTGATCGTGAAGGCGCGGTGATGCTTGAAGAAGGTCAGCCGCCGCCGATGCAAAGGCGGCTCGACGTTCAAGGGCGCACAGAGCAGCTCACAGGCCCTGGCCGCCGCGTTCACGGGCCCATAAGGAAGGTGACGCTTGGGAGCAGGCACGTTCAGGGCGCGCGCCGCCGTCGCCACATAGTCGCGCAGTGGCAGATGCTCGGCCGCGCCAATGATGAAAGTCTGACCGGCGGCCGCGGGCTGCCGCATTGCCAGCATGAATCCCTCGACCAGATCATCGATATACACTGGATGGAAGTGCGACTTGCCCTGCCCCACGTAAACGAAGGTGCCCTTCTGCAACATGCTGAACATCTTGAGCATTCGCGTATCGCCCGGACCGTAGATGCCGCAGGGACGGACCACGACGATCTCCATGCCCGGCTCGCGCATCTGCTCGCGGCAAAGCTGTTCGGCCAGCAGCTTGCTCTGCTGATAAGGATCGCGCGGCGAGAAAGGCGCTGTTTCATCGGCTACGCCACTATGCACATCGCCGTGGACGCCAATGGACGAGCAATAGACGAACCTGCGCACCCCTGCATCACGCGCAGCCTTCAGCAGCAGCGCGGTACTGTCGCGATTGATGTGCAGGAATTCCTCCGCGGGGCCCTCCGTCCGGTACATCGCGGCAATGTGGAAACAGGTGTCGGCGCCTTTCACCAGCTGCGCTATCGAATCCGGATCGGTGAGGCCGCCAATAAGCCAGTCGGTAGCGCGCGTCGCCACATCATCGTCGGGCGCACGGCGCGATAAGGCGCGAACATGATAGCCCTCGGAGGTCAGGCGGCTTGCCAGTGCTCCGCCGGTGAAGCCTGACGCGCCGGTGATAGCGACTATGGGGAGCGCTTCGGCGTTCATGCAGACACCCTGTCGAACCGGGCGAGAACCGGATTGCCGATCAGGTGAGTGATACCAGTGACTCGCAGTGCTTCCTCTACCGGGGCTACGCGTTTCCCTGCCAATCGATGTACGCCCATCGGAATGCTGAACTGCTTGATCGTTCCTGCTGGACGAAAACCATGACGAGCGAATGCCCGATTGATTTGCATTGGCCAGAAGCTGCGATAGGTCCGGGTATCGCCCTCGATCGCACGCTTCAGCGGATAAGCGGGCAAGGCCAGTGCGTTCAGCCCTGCCAGCGTAGGATAGTCCACGATCACATGGCGACGCGCGACCCTGCACAGCTCGGCGATCAGTACATGCCAATGTGTCATGTGCGCGAGCAGCCGGATGCTCGTCACCAGATCGAAGCTGCAATCATCGAATGGGGAGGCAAGCAGCTCGCCTTGTCGGAACTCGACCTGGTTGCCAAACGGCCCATGAGCGATCCGCTTTGCGCAGCAATCATCGCTGCCAAGAACCGTCACTCGTCCTGCGTTGCGAAGCAGCGTTTCGACGAGCTGGCCGTGTCCTCCGCCTACATCGAGCGCCGACCGGAGCGGAGCAGTCCCCTGCCCCTTCTGTAGCAAGGCTTCTACACCTTGATTCTGGACTTTCAGGAGATAGGCCCCGGCGTCCCCCGAAAAGCGACCTGCGTAGGCATCAGACGATGTCTCGACATCTGGCCAGGTAAAATCCAGCGCGATCATGCAGCGCCTCCCGCGACGCTGGCCCATGGGCAGGAGGTGCTGGGCCGGTGATGCCAGCGGAACAAGCGGAAGTGATTTACCGGGGATTGCACCGGGGACGTGCGCTGCTCGATCCGGTCGGCTACCGCAGGCGGCACACCCTTGGCAGTCCGCCAATGTGCATCGTCCACTACGATCAACCCGTCAGCCCGGCAATCGATCAGACGGTCCAGACCCGCCACACTGCCAAGGATAGGGCGGCCCGTGCGCACATCCCTAGTGAAATCCTTGCTCGTATTCAGGTCGCTCAAGTGGCTCGCATTGATCAGCATGTCATGCGGCCGGATGTGCTCGATCGTGCGCAAATCATCGGATGCGACCAGAAAGTCGTCGCTCCTTACGGCGGCCCGTAGCGCTTGCGCCTGCTCATCCCAGATCGGGTCTGCAGGCTGAGCGAGATACCCAGAGCCACGAAACGCCGTGATGCTCTCACGCAGTGCGGCGGCCGTATGCCGATAGCTGGAATTGAGGAGCAATGTGGCGAGGCCAACTGCCAGGAGCACAGCCACGGCAAAGACCGCACTGGTTTCCGGACCGACGCCAAGGGACCTGAAGGCTCGCTTCAGGGCTGTAACCGCTGCCTGGACTGGCCGCGTCAGCGCCAGCCCGAAAAGCAGCGCCACGAACGGCATCGCGTAATAGACGTAGCGGCCCGCCTTCATGGCGGCGAATGAATGCGCCAGCAGCGTGACAGCAACCATGAGGATGCCGAGAAGCGCGAGGCGGCGATCCTGAATCACGGCTAATACGGCGGCGATCGGAAGCAGGATGAGTATCAATGGGATCTGACGGGAGAACTCCCGCAGATAGAACAGGCGATCGGACGCATGGTCCTGCGCCCACACCGACGCAGACTGAAAGCGCTGCATCAGGTGCGGGAATAACAGGAGCATGAAACTGACTATTAAAACGCTTACCGCAGCGGCCGCCCACGGCCAGCGCAGGGCGCTCGCCTTGATCACATCGAACCGTTCAATCCCAAACCACGCCGCCAGCGCGGCTGCAGCAATGAGCGTGGTCGGCTGCAGGTGATAGCCGAGCGCCAGCAACGCCACCGCTCCCGCCAGCCGTATCGCCATGGCGCTTCCGGCCTTGGCCGCAGCGGCATGAACCAGGATGGCTGCTCCAAGCACGACCAACGCTTGAGGCGCATAGAAGCGGGCGAAATGCGCCACATCCAGCGTATACCCGGAAAGCGCCAGCAGCAGGGCCGCCACCGTCGCCGCCGTCCTGTCCGCATGACGTGCTACCCAAACATATAGCAGCGTTACAACGCCAGCGGCGAGAAGCACGCTAGGCACCCGTGCGATCAACAGGCTTCCGCTGCCGAACAAATCGAATGTCGCCCCCACCATTATCGTGAACAGACGGGCCCGCGTATATTCCCCGTCCAGAATGGCGAAATTCGAATGCTCGGCCCAGTTCCGGGCTGCGAACAGCGTGTAATATTCATCGACACGCACCGGCGTCGTACTGATCGTCGCGGCATAGAGTGCGGCCACTGCGAGAAACAGCAGAGGGGCCTGAAATGTACCGATGTTCAACGCCAACGCTCGCTTCGGGAAAGGTATCGGCATCTTGGTCGATACAGTCATCTGGAGTTCCCCACGATACGATCGAATCGCCATTGTGCGGCGCAGCGTAAATCTTATGGAAAGAAGAGTGGCAGATCACTGGTAGATAAGCACTAGGTATGAATACCTACGTGCCTTACTTAGTATAAGTTCTATCTCGACCCATCTACAGTATAAGACATATCACCGCGAGATTGTTGTTTAAATCGGGGGATTTATGGGGGTTTATCTTTCTGTAGTTGTTCCCTCTTTCAACGAAGAAGAGAATCTTCCACTTCTGGTAGAGCAAATTTCCGCAGCGTTGTTATCATATGTTGGTAACTATGAAGTTATATTAGTGGACGATGGCAGCACCGATGCCACTTTCGCGGTCGCGGAACGCCTGGCGGCGCAAGACCCCCATTTACGCGTGATCAAATTCCGTAGGAATTATGGCCAGACCGCGGCGATGTCCGCCGGGATACAGCATGCACGCGGCGACGTGATCGTTACGATGGATGGCGACCTTCAGAATGACCCGGCCGACGTCCTGCGCCTCGTCGAACTGATAGACAGCGGATATGACATTGCGACCGGCTGGCGCCGCAAGCGGCAGGATGGCGCCGCCCGCGTCTTCGTCTCCAAGATCGCCAACGGGATCATGGCGAAGCTCATGGGTGTCGCGGTACGCGACAGCGGCTGTTCGCTGAAAGCCTTCCGCGCATCGCTCATCAAGAACCTGCCGATGTATGGCGAGTTGCACCGCTTCATTCCTGCTCTGTCACGGCTGGCCGGCGCGCGCCTTGCGCAGATCGAAGTCAATCATCATCCGCGGCGCTTCGGTGTCTCGAAATATGGTTTCTCACGGATCTACAAGGTGATGCTGGACATTCTTTCGGTGCGGATGCTGCTCAGTTTCACGCGCCGCCCGGCCGCCTGGCATTCGCCGCTGACGAGCGTGGTTCTCGCCCTGGGTTTCCTGTCGCTGGTCGCCGGGTTTGCGGCCGATGCGCGCATCTCGCTGCCTTACCTGACCGTGGGCGTACTCTGGCTGTCGCTAGCAGCCATACTCATAAGCTGGGGGATGGTCGGCCAGCTCTTGGCCTCCTCGAACCAGCGTGTCTCAAACTATGCGACGCTCGGTGCGACTTTGTCGGCCCGCGTGGCGCATCTGCGGAGTGGTGAAGATGAACATGGCAACGGTAACTAAGCTCAAGCTCACGCCCCCCGTCGACCTGTCCGTGATCATCCCCGTCACGGGGAGGTTCGATCCTCCCGAGACGCTTTATGCCAGCTATGCTCAGGCTCTGAAAAAAACAGGGCGCAGTTATGAAATCATATACGTCCTCGACGGACCTTATCCCCAGATCTCGACGATGGCCGATCGGCTTGCGGAGGCTGGCGCACCGGTCCGGGCCGTAGGTTTCAACCGTGAGTTCGGCGAAGCGGCGTGCCTGCGTGAAGGCACACGGCGCGCCATCGGCGGGTCGATTTTGTTCCTGCCCGCTTATTCCCAGATCGAGCCCGGCGCGATCGGACTGGTGATCGACCAGTTGAAGACCGAAGACATCGTGGTAGCCAGCCGCGACCGCAAGCACGACCGTCCGCTGAACAGGCTGCGCAGCTGGGGCTTCGAAATGCTGGCCAAGGTCGCCGGCTCCCGGTACGCCGATCCGGGATGCGTGGTCCGTGCCGTCCGCCGCCGTGTGCTGGACGAAGTTCCGATCCAGGACGAACAGCATCGCTTCCTGCCGCTGATGGCGGAACTTCACGGCTTCCGGGTCGGCCAGGTCACGGTGCCACAAGCGAGCAGCGACGCCCGGCGACCACAGCACCGACCAGCCGTCTATCTGGACGTCATTCTCGACCTTTTTGCCGTCGCTTTCCTGCTGCGCTTCATCCAGAAACCCTTTCGGTTTTTCGGCACGGTCGGGGCGACATCGATCGTCCTCAGCGCCTTGCTCGCGGTCTACCTGCTGTACGAGCGGCAGGTGACGGGCGTGCCCATGTCGGACCGGCCGCTGCTGGTCCTCGACGCACTTCTCGTGATCGTCGGCATCCAGCTTGCCGCCATTGGTCTTGTGGCGGAAATCGTTCTGTTCACGCGCAACGATGGCCGCACCCATTACCACATCGACACCATCGTCGAAGAAGAGAAGACGCTTGGCTGAAGTCGTCATCCTGGGCGGAGGCATACAGGGGCTCAGCATGGCGATGGCCGCGGTCGAGCGCGGCATAAAGCCAATCGTGATCGAGCGCGGCGGGCTTGGCGGGGGAGCAAGCGGTAACAGCTACGGCATCGTCCATGGCGGGCTGCGCTATCTGCAGACGCTGAACGTCGCCCGCTGGCATCGGTCGCGCCGGGCTCAGCGCTGGTTCATGGAACGGTTTCCCGATCATGTCCGCCCGCTAAAATGCGTCATGCCGCTCTATGCGGGCAAAGCGCGTTCGCCAGCAGCCTTCGCGGCTGCACGTGGCATGGAGCGCACGATGGAGACGCTGCTACACGCGCCCGCTGCTCCACTTGCCGCTGGCACGATGACGCGGAACGAAGTGCTCGAACTGTTCCCCGTGCCGGAGCGTGGCTTGATCGGCGCGGCTTTCTGGCATGATCTCGAACTGCGTGACGCGGACGCATTGCTGGAGCAAATGGCGATGCGCGCGCGCACCGGGGGAGCAACGATACTTCTGAACCAGGAAGCCGAAGGGCTGTTGTGCGACTGCAAGGTGCGCGGCCTCACAATGCGTGATCGAACCACCGATAGCCACCGCAGCATACACGCAGATACCGTCATCGATTGCCGCGGAGCAAATGCGGGACACTGGCCCGGTTCCTCCACGAAGGGCATCCCTGCGCCGACAAGCGCCACTTTGGCTTATAACCTGCTGCTGGACATGGCTCCGCCGCCTTCGGGCAACGCCCTTGCGGTGTCGTGCGTGCCTGGCTCGGGCCGCAGCTATTTCCTTCGGGAGCAACGGGGCCAGATCCTCGCCGGCACCTTTTATCGGCCCGCTCCCGGAACACGCGAACCGCGCACCAGCGAGCAGGACGTGGAGACGGCTCTTTCGGAACTACGGCAATGCCTCCCTGCCCTCGATTTCGAACGAAGCATGGTTTCCGCCGTCACGGCTGGACTATTGCCCGACACGGACGGAACGGGCGTGCAGATGACGTCGGCGGACCGCCATCTCCAACCATTGGGGCCCGGCTATCACATCTTGCTGAGCAGCAAGCTCACCACTGCGCCTCTAGCCAGCGAAGGCCTCGCGGCGCGGCTGTGGCCCGCGAAGGTCCAGAAGACGAGCCGAACTGGCGTCCTTCAGAATGCCTGAGATAGCCATCGATGCGCATGTGCATCTGCATGATCCTGCCAACGCCGTCACACAAGTGAAGGCCGCCTGCGCGCAGTTGTACGACACGCTAGGCAGAACATCAGCCGTGGCACTGATGCTGGCAGAGCAGGCAGGGCGCAATGTCTTTGGCGTGTTACGCGAACACCTGGAACCCAGCGCGGAGCCGGAAGCCTTGTGGATCGGCAATCGCGCCGACCCTGCGCTGGTCATTGCAGGACGGCAGATCGTCAGCGAGGAAGGACTGGAAGTCCTGGCCCTCGCTTGCATCGACATGGTGGACGACGGATTGCCCGCCCGAGCCCTGGTCTCCAGACTACTCGCGCAAGATGCCATCGTCGTCCTGCCATGGGGTGTGGGAAAATGGCTCGGCAAGCGTGGCCAGCTCGTCCGCGATCTTATTGCGACATATCCCAAGGGAACGCTTTTCCTTGGCGACAATGGGGGGCGTCCATCGTTCTGGCCAATGAACGCCTCACCCTCGGCACGCATCCTGTCCGGTTCCGATCCCCTGCCCCTGCCCGGCAGCGCCCAGCGGATCGGCACATTCGGCACGATCCTCTCGGCAAGCCTGACCCGCGAGCATCCGGTGCGCGATTTGAAACGGGCATTGCGCAACCCGGCACAGCCCCTCGTCCCGTTCGGCCAAACAGCATCCGTGGCGCGCTTCGGGCGCGATCAAATTCGTTTGAGGTTGAGATGAGGATATTGTTCATCGCCCCGCAGCCCTTCTTCGCGGAGCGTGGCACACCGATCGCCGTGAAGCTGGCGGTGGAAGCGCTCATCAGCTTTGGGCACGAGGTCGATCTGCTCACTTATCATGAAGGGACAGATGTCGACATCACGGGCCTCCGTCATTATCGGATTTCCGCCCCGCCCGGTGCGCGCGCCGTGCCCATCGGCTTTTCAGCGAAGAAGCTGATCTGCGATCTCTGGTTGGCTCGCGCTGCTTTCCGTCTGGTCCGCGCGAACCGCTATGACGTGATCCATGCAGTAGAGGAAGCGGTGTTCATCGCGCTATTGCTGAGACCGTTTACGAAGGCGCGGATCGTTTATGACGCCGACTCCATCATGAGCGACCAGATCGCGCAAAAGTGGCCCAGAGCACGACCCGTCAATGCCATGGCGCGTGCTGCCGAAGCGTGGGCCTTCCGGCGCAGCGACATGGTGTTGGCCGTCTGTCCCGCCATCGCCCGCCATGCGGAAGAACATACCATGGAAACCAAAGTGCGCGTTTTGCCGGATGTAGCCTTTGCGCCCGAAGCAGGGGGAACGCCCGCGGAGGACTTGAGACAGTATGCGCGGAGGGACCAACCCTTGGCGCTCTACGTGGGCAATCTTGAATCCTACCAAGGGTTCGACCTCCTGTTGGAAGCGCAGGCGCATATCGACTCGTCACAGCGCTGCACCCTGATCGTCATCGGCGGCACGGATGCCTCGATAGCCGCCTATCGCGCAAAGGCTTCCAGCGCGGGTATCGACCGTGACATCGTTTTTCTGGGGACGCGGCCGCTAAAGCAGCTCCAGCAGTATCTTGCGCAGGCGGATATCCTGTGTTCACCGCGGCGGGATGGCGTCAATACGCCGATGAAAATCTATTCCTATATGGCGTCAGGCAAAGCGATCCTCGCAACCGATATTGAGAGCCACAGGCAAGTACTGGACGCCGACACGGCTTTGCTGGTGACGCCTACGGCCGAAGCGATGGCCAAGGGACTGGAAACGCTGCGGACGCATGGCGCTCTGCGGGCAATGCTGGGGCAGGCCGCTGCGGTACGGGCCAAGACGGAGTTCAGCCTCGAAGCTTTCGAAGGGCGGATCAAGGAAGCCTATCGTCTGCTCGCCCCCGCTCCGGCCAAGCCCCAACTGGGACTGCAATTGCCCGCTGCCTAGAACGCGTTGCGGTGAGTCAGCACCCGGAACGTTGCAAGGACGATGCGCAGGTCCCGCTGCAGGGACCATCCCGACAGATATTCCAGATCAGCCTGCAGGCGATTGATGAGGTCGTTGGGGCTCGCCGTCGCGCCCCGGAAGCCGCGCACCTGTGCAAGGCCGGTAAGGCCCGGTTTCGCGGCATGCCGGAACCAGTATCGCTGATCCACATCCCAGAACAAGGCTTCGCCCGCCGTGGAGGCGATGGCGTGCGGACGTGGGCCGACGATGCTCATGTCGCCCAGCAACACATTGATAAGCTGCGGCAACTCATCGATGCTCGTAGCCCGAAGCAGCCTGCCCACGCGCGTCACTCGCGCATCTATCCGGCTGGCAGATCGCTTGCCGTCATGATCGAGCAGTTCGCTGCGCATCGACCGGAACTTGTACAGCCTGAAGAGGCGGTTGCCATGGCCCACTCTTCGCTGGGCAAAAAGGATTGCGCCGCCGTCATCGAGCTTGATGGCCAAGGCGGTCAGCAGGGCCAGGGGCAGCACCAATGGAATAGCGACCGCCACGACCGCTAGATCGAAGGCCCGCTTCATCACGCGGTCGCGCAACCGCATGGGCCCTCGCGTGATGGTTGCTGTGGTCGCGCCGTCGAACTTCTGCAGGTCCAAAGGTCCCAGAGCATCCAGCTCCGGCAACAGCACTTCGGTATCTATGCCGACGCCTTTCAGTGCCAGGCCCCAGAGTTGGCGGCGCTCAGGGGGGCAAGCGACAATGATGCGATCGGCGAAGCGGGCCAGTTGGCCGATGCGGTCCAGCATCGCCGGGTCATTGAAAATGGGGTAGATCGCATGTTCCTGGGTGTTGATCACCAGTTCGCCCCGCTTGGCGACGCGATGCACGCCATCGCAGAGAACGAGCTTGTTCGTCGGACCATCGGGCATGACGTATCGCATGGTCCAGTCCACGGCATGCCGGCCGAGCCACAGCAGGACCGCAGAGCACGCCGTCCCTGCTACGAGCGCCATCGGTCCCGGCACATGCTGCGGGCGTATGTAGGACACGATGGTAACAGCGAGGGGCACGGTGACGCACAACGACCCGAGCGAGCGACGTACGCCCGACACCCGGTAGCATAGTCCATGAAAGTTGAACGCCTTGGCACTGAAGTTGATCATCAGGAACAATGCCGTCAACAGCATGATCATCTTCGTGTTGGCGCCTGCCCGCGCTCCCCAGTGGGCCAGGTCGCCGAGAGAGAATCCTCCATAGACTGCCACGGTATCCAGCAGCACAGCCATGAGCGCGAGGTGTATCCGCGTAGTTTGCTTGTCGAATGGGAAGCTTTGCGCCTTCTCCAGAGGCACGATCTGACCGTCAAAAGGCTTCTCTGACGGGAAGAACTGGTCAGGCTTTAGGAAGTGCAGATGATCCGGAGTAGAGCCACCACCAGATATTTGAGCTGCATCTTTTTTGAAGTGCTGCATACTGTTCCAGCCCTGGTTATCGCTTGAATATTTGCGACTTCTTTTTCGACAGGGCTCAGAAATTCCCCACCTATTCTTAAACGATGGGCTTGTTGTTTTTGTTTCTCAATACGTGCTTTTACTCGCGTGCTCTACTTACGCGATGAGAGCCGTTCAGATGCTGCAGGCTGTCGCTGGCAAGTCCCGCCGCAAATGCTATGCGCAATGCGTCCGACAGGCTGCGAACCCCCAACTTCGCCATCAGGTTGGCGCGATGGATCTCCACTGTCCGGGGGCTGATCTCCAGATCATAGGCTATGAACTTGTTGGGTAGCCCGCGAGTGAGGGCGTTGAGCACATCACGCTCGCGTTCGCTGAGTTTCGCGACCAGCCGCCGGGCATGTTGTTCGTCCGCTTCCTTGCCGTCCGAAATATCTAGGCGCTTCAAGGCGTCGCGGACTGCCTGCACCAGTGCGTCGCGTTCGGGTGGCTTTTCAAGGAACGTTACGGCGCCAGCCCGCATTGCCAGCACCGCACTGCTCACGTCGCCATGCCCTGTGAACATGATGATCGGCAGATCGAGATCCAGTTCCCGGATGCGCTTTTGCACTTCCAGCCCGTCCATTTCCGGCATCCGAATATCCAGCAACACGCATCCAGCCTGTGCACGCGGCGCCGCATTCAGGAAAGCCTTGCCGCTTTTCCAGCTCTTGACCGTGAAGCCGTTGGATTCCAGCAGGAAAGTGGTCGCCGCTCTCACTTCTTCTTCGTCATCGACCAGATGAACAAGGTTATGCGGCATGGGATAGCTCTCCTGCAAATCTGCACAGGGTGAAGTTGAATCGCGTGCCGCCATCCTCAAGGCTCTCAGCCCAGATCCTTCCCCCATGCGCCTCTACGATTGTCCTGCAGATCGACAGGCCAAGGCCGAGCCCGGTTTCCTTGCCGGCGCTCGTGAAGGCCTGAAAGAGACGGTCCCTCACCTCTGGCAGCAGTCCACCGGCCCGGTCCTGAACGGCAACCCGCACGAATTCCTCGTCCTGCACATGCGTGGAAACGGTGATGCGCCTGCTCGCACAGGTTCCCTCGCGCATGGCATCGATGGCATTATTGATCAGGTTGACCAGCACCTGATGAACCTGAACGCGATCGACGAATACCGATCCGACATCGTCCAGGACATAGTCGATCGTGACATTTTCCTGCTTCGCAGCGCCAGCAATGAGGGTTCCTGCGCTGGTGACGATTTCATTGCCATTCTCGATGGAGAGAGTCGTTTCGCCACGCGCCACAAACTCGCGAATATGTCCGATGATGCGTCCGGCTCGCACAGCTTCGGAGGACACGCGAGCGAGTATCTCGTCGAGTTTCTTGATGGGTTCTCCCTGCATCCGGCTCAGTTGGGCGCGGCAACCCTCCAGATAGTTGGTCATCGCGGTCATCGGCTGGTTCAGTTCATGCGCCAGCGTCGAGGCCATGATGCCCATTGCGCCCAGCCGGGAGCCGTGCAGCAGATCCATCTGCAAGGCTTCCATTTTGGCTCGTGTTTCCTCCTGCTCTGTCAGGTCGCGCAGAAATGCGGTTATCCAACGGCCGGAAGCGGTGTCGGCTATGCCGAAAGTGGCTTCAACCGGGAAAAGCGCGCCGTTGCGGTGCACGGCGATAAGTCGCATCGGCTTGCAAACCGAGCCGTTCTGCCGGGACTGAAGATAATGCGTGACGCGCTTGCTCCAGGGAAGCGCGAACAGGACGTCCGGCGCTTGTCCCACGACTTCATCTTCACCATAGCCAAACATCTGTTCCGCATGGGCGCTGAACATCTGGACCACGCCCTGCTTGTCCACGGCGACCATCGCCTCAGGTACTGCGGAAAGAACGGAGCGCAATTGCGCCTCCTGCGTATGGATGCGCCGGTACAAGGCACGCTCGGAGCTGATGTCTTGAAGCGAAACCCCGAAGCCCAGCATATCACCTTGATCATCGCAAATGCGTGTCAGGCTGATCGTCCCCAGGAACGTTTCTCCATCGACACGAGCGCATAGGCGCTCATCAGAGTAGCGCCCTAGCCGCCTTGCGGCTTCCAAATCTGCCTGCGGCCGGCCCGTCGCTATATCCTGGGACGCATAAAAAATCTCGAGACCTTGGGCCAAGGCATCGCACTCAGGGCGGCCAGTGAGGTTTTCGGCCCCTTTGCTCCAGTGAACGACCATGCCCGCCTTATCAAGCATGCAAATCGCGAACTCCGAGGCGCTATCGGCCAGTCGCCGAAAGTCGCTAATTGCGCGCGCGCGCGCTCCCACCCGTTCTTCTGTACGGACGCGCTGCAACGCCTCCCGATGAGCAAACACTGCAAGGCCTACGCAACAGGCCAGCAAAGCAGATAGTGGAATGATCTCGGTTAAGAGATCCTGCTGTCCCGTAAGCATGGCAGCGTTGACAAGCACGGACAAAGCGGCGGCTGTTAACCCGCAACTCCATCCTCCATGCGCCAGACTGGCAACAACCGCGGCGACGTAAAAGAAATAATGGCCTGTCGAGCCAATCAAAGGTTCCATCAGGAAACGAAGTGTTGTTGCCGCAACCACTCCGAGCAAGACCAAGGCGTAATGCCAGATCTTTATACTGTCATAACCGGGCACCGGACCTAGCGCAGTTCCATCATGCAAACCAAAGCTACTAATGCTCGACTGCTGATGAAACATGGTGCGGAGAGCCAAAAGAAGGTGATGCACCCCCTTTGTACCGCCATACGAGGTACGACAGTTCTGTATACTGTTCATAATACCCCACCTGATCTGCGAATTACCTCCCGATTAACCTAGGTGAATTAGGCCCCAAGGAAGTTTCACTAACTCGTCATTTGTATAAATGCTAATGGGATTCACTTATCGCATCCATAACATATGTATATTCAGTAAACACGAAGGTGCCTGATACTTAAAGATTTGATATTGATTTCATTAGGAAAATCATTGGAGCTATAAGAATGCGACCAATCGTATTATTGCGCAGGTTCTTACTACCTCCTTATGTCATTACAGTATTAGCTTATTTGAAGTTCGGCGCGAAGGTGAGCCATAGAGCAGAAGTCGAGCTTAGTTCATTGCTGTGGTTGGGAAAAGGCGTCGTTGTAAAACCGAGGGCCAAGATCAAGGCTAGCGAGGGACCGATCTCCATCGGCTCCGGGACAACGATAGGTGAAGGGGCAGTGATTGGAGGGCACATCCATGGAGTGATGATCGGCGAGCACTGCACTATTGGATCAGCAGTAACGATCATGGGCGTCAATTATCGTTACGATCGCATAGACATACCTATCAGGGAGCAGGGCCTTGTATCCAAAGGTCCCATAAAGATTGGAGATCGTGTCGAAATAGGTGCAGGGGCCGTCATATTGGATGCGTCCGAGATAGGCAGCGGAGCAGTGATCGCTCCGCGCGCTGTAGTATCGGGCAGAATTGCGTCTCAATAGGTCAGAGCTTCAGTCGACCTGTGCATATAGCGTCTTCCATCGGCGACCAAGTATTGCTTCGAGCTGGACTTTTCATCCGCACGAGAAACGGGGGGAAATTACGCCGCACCCAGAAAGGCTTACGGCTTTGTAAAAGGTGAAACTCCGCGAGGCTGAACGTGTTATCAGCAAGTGAGGACGATTTCGGTCCGCAGGAATAAAGCCATCGTGACCTTCCACTTCCCCTTCGACAACAGCTATGCCCGCCTGCCCGACCGGTTCTTCGCGCGGGTGGCTCCTGCCGTCGCGCCCGCGCCTGTGCTCATCCGCGTAAACCGGGGTCTGGCGACCGCACTGGGGCTGGACGCGGACTGGCTGGAAAGCCCCGAAGGCCTTGAAGTGTTGTCCGGCAAACGCGTCGCCGAAGGAGCGGAGCCCATCGCCATGGCCTATGCCGGGCATCAGTTCGGCAATTTCGTGCCGCAGCTTGGCGACGGCCGCGCCATCCTGCTGGGCGAAGTTGTGGACACGCATGGCCACCGAAAGGACATCCAGTTGAAAGGCGCCGGACGGACGCCCTTCTCACGCGGCGGCGATGGGCGTGCGGTGCTGGGGCCTGTTCTGCGCGAATATGTGGTGAGCGAAGCCATGGCAGCGCTCGGCATCGCGACGACTCGCGCCCTCGCCGCCGTGACCACGGGCGAGAAGGTGATGCGCGACGCGGTTCTTCCGGGCGCGGTCCTGACGCGCGTAGCCTCCAGCCATATCCGCGTCGGCACGTTCCAATATTTCGCGGCCCGGCAGGACGTCGAGGGCCTGCAAACGCTAACGCGCTATGTCATCGACCGCCATTATCCCGACGCGGCAGTGGAAGAGAACCCCGCCCGTGCCTTCCTCGATTCCGTGATCACCGCTCAGGCAAAGCTGGTGGCAAGCTGGCTTCTCGTCGGCTTCATTCATGGCGTCATGAATACCGACAACACGTCCGTCGCTGGCGAGACGATCGACTATGGCCCCTGCGCCTTCATGGATGCTTATGATCCCGCGACAGTCTTCAGTTCCATCGACCGCGGCGGCCGCTATGCCTATGGCAATCAGCCGCAGATCATGCAGTGGAACCTGACGCGTCTCGCCGAAACGCTGCTACCGCTACTCGCCGACGAAGAAGAGGCCGCCATCGAGCTGGCGCAGGAGGCGCTCTCGAGCTTCGCCGCCCAATTCGAACAAGCCTATCATTCCGGCCTTATGCGCAAACTCGGCCTGTTCACCACGCGGGATGGCGATATGGAGCTGGCACGCGACATGCTCTCTGCAATGACGCAGAACCAGGTTGATTTCACGCTGTTCTTCCGGCGGCTTGCCGATGCAGAAGCGCCGGGCAGCCCTGATGAACCGATCCGCGCGCTGTTCGTCGATCCCACCGTATGCGACGCGTTGCTGGCGCGCTGGCGGGAACGGATTGCGCAGGAAGCCGGAGAAGAAAACCGCCGCGACCTGATGCGCCTCGTCAACCCCGCCTACATTCCCCGCAATCACCGGATCGAGGCGATGATCAAGTCCGCCGTCGAGGAAGGCGACTTTGCCCCTTTCGAGGAACTGCTGACGGTCCTTGCAAAGCCTTATGACGATCAGCTTGAATGGGCGCACTATATGGACCCACCGCAGGAGCACGAGCGCGTGCGGGCGACCTTCTGCGGCACCTGATGACCATGGCCGTCACGGACATCGCGACGCGGGTCTATAATCACAACTTCCGGCTCGACCCCATCGTCCGCAGCCTGCTCGACACGGATTTCTACAAGCTGCTGATGCTGCAGATGATCCGGCATCTGCACCCTGACGTGCAGGCGACTTTCTCGGTCATCAACCGTAGCAAGCACATCCGCCTCGCCGACATCATCGACGAAGGTGAATTGCGCGCAAAACTCGATCAGGCGCGGCAAGTGCGTTTTGCAAAGAAGGAACTGATCTGGCTCGCCGGCAACAGCTTCTATGGCAAGGCGCAGATGTTCTCGCCTGACTTCCTGGCCTGGCTCGCCGACTTCCGGCTCCCACCCTACGATCTACGCAAGCGCGACGGCCAGTTCGAATTGCATTTCGAAGGGCCATGGATCCACACGACAATGTGGGAGATCCCGGCGCTCGCCATCATCAATGAACTGAAGTACCGCGCCGCGCTCCGCGACAAAGGGCGGTTCGCGCTCGACGTACTTTATGCGCGCGCCAAGGCTAAGCTGTGGGGCAAAGTGGAGCGGCTGCAGGCCTTGCCCGATCTCGCCATTTCCGACTTCGGCACGCGGCGGCGGCACAGTTTCCTCTGGCAGCGCTGGTGCGTGGAGGCATTGAAGGAGGGACTGGGTAACCGCTTCATTGGCACGTCCAATGTGTTGCTGGCGATGGACGCGGATTTGGAGGCCATCGGCACCAACGCCCATGAGTTGCCGATGGTGGCCGCCGCCCTGGCGGAGGACGATAGCGCCCTCGCCTACGCACCTTATCAAGTGCTGGAGCAATGGGCGCAGCACTATAATGGCAACCTGCTCATCGCCTTACCCGACGCGTTCGGCACTGACGCCTTGCTGAAGGATGCGCCAGATTGGCTGGCGGACTGGACCGGCTTCCGCCCCGACAGCGCGCCGCCGATCGAAGCAGGGGAGCGGATCATCGCGTGGTGGAAGCGTCATGGCCGCGATCCACGCACCAAACTGCTGATCTTCTCCGATGGAATGGACGTGGACTCCATCGAAGGCACCTATCGCCATTTCGATGGCCGCGTGCGGATGAGCTTCGGCTGGGGCACCAACCTCACCAATGATTTCCGAGATTGCGACACGGATGGGGCTGCAGGACTCGACCCGGTTTCGCTGGTTTGCAAGGTGACGCATGCCAATGGCCGCCCTGCGGTAAAGCTCTCCGACAATCCCGCAAAGGCGACCGGCGATCCTCGGAAGATCGAACGTTATCTCCGCGTCTTTGGGACTTCGGGCCGTGCGGAAACAGCGCTACGCGTGTGAAGCGCGGTCGCTGAAGATCGCCGCAACTACGGCGATCCGTTCGACATCGGCATAGGCAGGCTGTTCCAATTCTTCGCCGAAGACGTCGGGGTCCAGTTCGCGATAGGAAAGATCGCACCCATATTCCCCGGCAGCGTCCTGCAAAGCCGCTCGCAGTGAATCGCGGCCTTCAGCGATGGCGCTCCCGGTGTACAGAATGAACCGCCCTGCCTCGCTCAATCGCGGCAAGGCGGCGCGCGCCATATCCACTGCAACCTCCCCGCCATGCATCCCGCCCCCATCGCGGTAGGCCCGCTTCGAAGGATCGATGATATACGGTGGATTGGCCAATATGAGATCAAACGCGCCTTGGACATCCGCCAGATTGCTGCCCTCTACTAAGTGCAGATCGACCCCTGCCGCGCGCGCATTGATCCTGGCGATGCTCAGCGCGTGGCGGTTGATGTCGGTCCCGAAAACTTCAGCGTCCGTCGCCAGCCTGCTCGCTATGATCGCACCCACGCCCGACCCCGTGCCAATGTCGAGTATCCGGCTCCCTGGCGCACAGGGAAGCCGCTGAAGCTCTCCCTCGATCAAGTCTGAAAAGCGATAGCTGTCCGGCCCGAAGAACACGGCATCCTCCGCGGAAGTCGGATAAGCGGAGTGGATGAATAGCTGCCTTTTGAGCCGTGACACCCTGATCCGGGAACGAAGCCTCCCTTCTTCTTCGACAAGGACGCCGGCCTGCCACAACAGCTCTTCGATATTCGTGTCCACGGCTCCTGATACGAATGGCAGGCTCCAACCGAGCACATCCCTGACCGAGCGGCCGGTGCGCCCCTTCCAGCGCTCCAGAACCCGCGCCTGCGTCGCCGGTGTCGGCGTCACGAAGTCATATCCATTAGTCGTAAGATGATCGAGCAGAGCCAGCAGCGCCGCGTCCCGCTGCTTACCGGTCCCGCTCCGCACTTCCACCTTATCGATGTCGACCAGCGCGTGCATCATCCCTCCAACTTCGTAAGTACAAACGCCAGCAGAAATCCGATCACGGCGATCAGTCCCGAATATTCATGTGTGCTTTCCGTCGCTTCGGGGATCATCGTGTCGACCAGCATGGCCAATATGGCCCCTGCGGCCACAGCGGTAGTGGCCGCGATGACATCCGGATAGGCTCCCGCCAAGGCGACGTTGCCGAGCAACGCAGCAACTCCGGATGCGAGCGCGATCACGCCCCATACGCCGAAAATATATCCTGCGCCCCGTCCCGCCTTCTTCATGCCCGCAGCACTCGATAGGCCTTCCGGCACGTTTGACAGGAACACAGCCGCAACGGTGACAAGTTGCACGCTGCCGCCCTGAAGCAGGCTGACGCCAATCACGACGGACTCCGGAATGCCGTCGAGCAACGCACCCGCGGCGATGGCCAGACCGCTATCGCTCTCGGCCGATGGTTGGCTGGCTTGCGGACTGTAACCTGAACGCTTGCGGTGCTTCGCGCCCCGTCGGGATATGACGATATTGGCGGCAGTGTAGGCCAGGGCTCCACCCAGGAAGCCACCCGCCGTCGAGTCGAAGCCTCCTTTTTGAAAAGCCTCGTCCATCAGGTCGAACGCCACTGCCGAGATCAGCACGCCCGCCCCCGCTGCCATAACTGCAGCAATCAGCCGCTGGGGAAGGTGCGTGACATAAGCGATGGCAGCGCCGATCAACAGCGCAGAGCCGCCGATCAGACCCCACATTCCCGCTTCAAGTGCACCTGACATACGTATCTAACGCACGATAGAAGAAAAAGTCCGCTGACACGTTGGCTACGCGGCAGGAACCAATAAAAAAGGCCGATTTTTGCGCCGACGCCTGCGAGCGGGGGGAAGTGCAGCGTTCCGGCACGTCAAAGAACCAAGCTAGTTCCCTTTGGTTCCGGACAGCGAAACAGTTATTTGACGGCACCCTCCACATAATCGATCCGGATGCGCACCCATGTGCCAACCATCGATCGCCCGCCGATCCGGGGCGGCTTTACAAGGAACTGCCATGCCGCTTGTCGCACTGCGCGGGCAAAGCCAGACCCCAGTGGGGACTCTCCCAAGGACTGGCAATTCTCGACATGATAGTTCTCGACTGTTTTGCATGCGACAAGGCCGTAACCCGTGCTCGGCGCGTTGGCTGGCATATAAGTGGCCAATTCAGCATTGGTCGGGCGGCGATACCAGTCGGCATCGTAGAGTTGCTCGCCGCCCGGACCTTCGCCGGGGCCGGAGACCGCGCCCCGATCCTGCCCGGCACCGACATTGCCAGCACCGCTCCCGCTTTGGTCGCTCTTGCGCGTCGGAAGCTTCCCGATGTCGGCAGCCGCAAGTTCGTCCTTTGTCAACGTGATGAACGGGAAATCGGGAGTTGGCGGGGTTTCCGAAGGCTTCATCACAGGCTGGCTCACAGCGGGGGCCGAAGCGCCTTCCGGCGCGCGACGGGCCTTTTCCGCAGTCTTTGGATTTCTGGTCGGTGCTGGCGGCCCCGGTGTGATGTCGAACGTTACCGGAAGGCTGTCCTGAACCTTCTTGATGAATGGCGGCGGAGCCAGTTGAAGCAGTAACAGCAAGATAAGGAGATGGATGAGAACCGTCAGCGCCAATGGCACCATGCGCCGTCGCAGAGGGGCGCCTCTGGCCGTGAAGCCGTAAAGAGGGGATGCTGAAGGCATTGGCCTGCTGCCTAGAGTGAGGCGCAGAAGACCGCAAGACAGACGAGGAAGGCCCGAACCCGGAACAGCGCTTCAGAAGTGGCCCGCGCCGCCATCGACGCGAGCGACCGTCAGTCTAATGCTGCTTATGTTCCGCGCCTGCCGGGGCTGCGGCGCCCGTCTTCTGCACGATCGCGTCCACGATGATCCGATCGCCATTGGAGAACAGGAAGGTCAGCGGCACCTTGCCTTGCTGCACTGCTTCGGGATTGACGCCCCAAAGCATCAGATGCTTACCGCCCGGCGCAAAGGCTACCTGAGTTTTGGCAGGCACGGGCACAGCTTCGATGGGTTGCATCGTCATCTTGCCGTCCTTGCTCGTGCTCTCGTGCATTTCGACCCGCAATGCGCGGTCGGTAATCACATCGCGCAGTTCCACCGAAGCCTCGCCGCCATGCACCACAAAGTATCCGGCGGACGGCGTGTCCTTGTTCGGACTGATCCTGATCCACGCCTGATCGACGTAGAGCGGCGCAGGATCGGCACACGCCGCCAGCAGCATCGGCGCGGCAAGCACGCTGAGGGAGCCAAACATCCTTGATATGGCCGACATTCTTGCAGTTCCCTTGGCTGTCCCGTTTCCGGTCGGTTTCCCTGTTGCGTTTCCCCTAATGCGCTTAGCTTCTTGTGCCAAGCGAAAGCCCCCCTATATCGACGTTCGAGACGGTACTTGTGCTGGCATGATGTGCAGGGCAAGGCCGCTAACCGCTGAACATCTTGGGGTTAAAGAGGACATACATGGCTAAAGTTATCGGGATCGATCTGGGCACCACCAACAGCTGCGTTGCTGTGATGGACGGCGGCAAGCCGAAAGTGATCGAAAATTCGGAAGGCGCGCGCACGACGCCGTCGATCGTCGCCTTCACCAAGGATGGTGAGCGCCTGATCGGCCAGCCTGCAAAGCGTCAGGCCGTCACCAACCCAGAAAATACCATTTTCGCCGTCAAGCGCCTGATCGGCCGTCGTTTCGACGATCCGGTGACGAAGAAGGACACCGAACTGGTGCCTTACACCATCACAAAGGGATCGAACGGCGACGCATGGGTCAAGGCCGGTGGCGAAGACTATTCGCCTTCTCAGGTTTCCGCCTTCATTCTCCAGAAGATGAAGGAAACCGCCGAGAGCTATCTTGGCGAAACCGTGACACAGGCGGTCATCACCGTTCCTGCCTATTTCAATGACGCCCAGCGTCAGGCAACCAAGGATGCAGGCCGCATCGCCGGCCTTGAAGTGCTGCGCATCATCAATGAGCCGACTGCGGCGGCGCTGGCCTATGGCCTCGACAAGCAGGACGGCAAGACGATCGCGGTCTATGACCTTGGCGGCGGCACCTTCGACATCTCCGTGCTGGAGATCGGAGACGGCGTGTTCGAGGTTAAGTCGACCAACGGCGATACCTTCCTTGGCGGCGAAGACTTCGACTCCAAGGTCGTCGAATATCTCGCGGACGAGTTCAAGAAGCAGGAAGGCATCGACCTTCGCGGCGACAAGCTTGCCCTGCAGCGCCTCAAGGAAGCTGCGGAAAAGGCAAAGATTGAACTGTCTTCGGCGCAGACCACCGAAGTCAACCTGCCCTTCATCACTGCCGACCAGAACGGCCCCAAGCATCTGGTGAAGACCATCACGCGGGCGGACCTCGAAAAGCTCGTGGCCGATCTCATCCGTCGCACGATGGAGCCGTGCCGCAAGGCGCTGGCCGACGCAGGCGTCTCCGCTTCAGACATCAGCGAAGTGGTGCTGGTCGGCGGCATGACTCGCATGCCCAAGGTGCGCGAAGCCGTGAAGGAATTCTTCGGCAAGGACCCGCACACGGGCGTCAACCCTGATGAAGTCGTCGCCATGGGCGCGGCCATTCAGGCGGGCGTGCTGCAGGGCGACGTCAAGGACGTGTTGCTGCTCGACGTGACGCCGCTTAGCCTTGGCATCGAGACCCTGGGTGGCGTGTTCACGCGCATGATCGACCGGAACACGACGATCCCAGCCAAGAAGAGCCAGGTCTACTCGACCGCGGACGACAACCAGCAGGCCGTTACGATCCGCGTCTTCCAGGGCGAGCGTGAAATGGCGGCGGACAACAAGATGCTCGGCCAGTTCGATCTCGTCGGCATCCCGCCCGCTCCGCGCGGCGTGCCGCAGATCGAAGTCACGTTCGACATCGACGCCAACGGCATCGTCAACGTGTCGGCCAAGGACAAGGGCACCGGCAAGGAGCAGCAGATCAAGATCCAGGCTTCGGGCGGTCTGTCCGATGCCGACATCGACCAGATGGTCCGCGATGCCGAACAGTTCGCCGAGGAAGACAAGAAGCGCCGCGAGGCAGCCGAAGCGAAGAACAATGCCGAGAGCCTGATCCACACGACCGAGCGTCAGCTTGAAGAGCATGGCGACAAGGTCGACCCGAGCCTGAAGTCGGAAATAGAAACGGCCATTGCCGCCGCCAAGACTGCGGTGGAAGGCAATGATCCCGAAACGATGAAGACGAAGGCACAGGATCTCGCCACGGTGGCCATGAAGCTGGGCCAGGCGATCTACGAGAAGGAGCAGGCGGCTGGGGCGTCGCCGGGTTCCGAAACGGCCAGCAATGCCGACGACGGCGTTGTCGACGCCGAATTCTCGGAAGTAGACGAAGACAACAAGGCGTAAGCCGTGCACTTTACCCGTCACTCCGGCATGAACTGGAGTGACGGGGAAGCGCATCCGGGGGCATCATGAGCACCGAAGCAGACTATTACGAATTGCTGGAAGTCGATCGCACTGCCGACGCCGCAACTCTCAAGAGCGCATACCGTAAGCTGGCGATGAAATATCACCCGGACAAGAACGGGGGATGCACCGACAGCGAAACCAAGTTTAAGGCCGTCAGCGAAGCCTATGCGGTTCTCAACGATCCGCAAAAGCGGGCCGCCTATGACCGCTTCGGCCATGCGGCCTTTCAGAATGGCGGCAATGGCGGTTTCAATGGCGGCGGCGGCGGCTTTTCCGACCTTGGCGACATTTTTGAAACCATCTTCGGCCAATCCGGGTTCGGCGGCGGCGGACGTCAGGCCAATCGGCGCGGCGCCGATCTGCGCTACGACCTCGAAATCGGGCTGGAAGACGCCTATCATGGCAAGGCGACAGATATTTCAGTCGAAGTCTCTGCGCCCTGCGAAACCTGCGACGGGTCAGGCGCAAAACCCGGCACCGGCGCGAAGACCTGCGGCACTTGCAACGGCCACGGCCAGGTTCGGGCGCAGCAGGGCTTCTTCGTCGTCGAACGCACCTGCCCTTCCTGCCACGGCGCAGGGAAGGTGATTGAAAGCCCCTGCAGTTCATGCCGGGGCGAAGGCCGGGTCGACAAGCAGAAGACGCTGTCCGTCAATATCCCAGCGGGCGTGGACGAAGGCACCCGTATCCGAATGACCGGTGAGGGCGAGGCCGGGGCACGTGGTGCGCCTCCGGGCGATCTCTACATTTTCCTGCATGTGAAGCGGCACGCCATTTTCGAGCGGGAAGGCACGACGTTGTTCTGCCGCGCGCCTGTCAGCTTCACGACCGCAGCCTTGGGCGGCACCATCGAAGTGCCCGGCTTGGACCGCGAGCGGCACGAAATCCGTATCCCACCCGGCATCCAATCCGGCAAACAACTGCGTCAGCGCGGAGCAGGCATGCCGGTACTGAATGGGCGCGGCCATGGCGACATGGTGGTGCAGATCGACGTGGAAACTCCGACGCGGCTTACCGCAAAGCAGAAGGACCTGCTGGAAGCCTTCCGCGAAACCGAAACGGGCGAGGAGTGCCCGCAATCGACGGGCTTCTTCAGCAAGCTCAAGGACCTGTTGGGATAAGCCCTCCCGAGACGCTGCCTCACTCCTGCGGCGGCATCTCGATCGTCTTTTCGTAATCTTTCAGCGCCGAGATCACGTCGGCGTCCTTGGCGTACCGTTTACGGAGGACCGCCAGCTTTACGTCCGTGCCCGTACACAGGGTTCGTATGTTCTCATCGAGATATGCCCGGCGTTCGCTATCATATGGCTCCTCGCCGCGAAAATGGTCGCAACTGTCCCTTGCCACCATGAAGTCGGTAACTTCGTCGGGAAACGGCACCGCGCCCTGCGCGTTTTCGGCAATTGTTTCATCCGCAGGCAAGTCGGGCACGGCGGCATTTTCCGTCACGACCGCAACCTCCGGCGTGACCGCATTGTCTACGACAGCAGCATTCCGCACCGGCGCGTCGGGCACTTCAACTGCAGCGACATTTCCGATCTGCGCCTTGTTTTCTGCGGGCGCGCGGGAACAGGCCGCCGTCAGCAGCACAAGCATAACGGTCCCGCTCGCCCTAGTCAGGCTCACCCGATTTCCCTTCTCAGACTGACGATCAGATCCGTCACCAGCGTCAGCCGCTGCGCTTCCTCGTCCAGGATAGCGTGGAATGCGGCCTTCCTGTAACGCGCCACTTCTTCTTCCGAAAGCTGCGTACCGATCGGAAGTGTAGAAAGCACGATGTCGATCAGTCGCTCGGCGCCATGCAGCCTTCCCCAGAGATAATCATTCTCGCGATAGGCCCGGCTGAAGAACGCTCCGAAATTGTTGAACTCCATGCCTCGCAGGGTCGCCGCAGCATCAGCGGGACGAATGGCCGAGCAATCCTCCGGCGAAATCCGATCGACCTTTATCGGGTTATATTCGTCCAGCCCCTCTCCTTGCAGCAACGGCAAGGTAGCGATGTCGTAGAAGGGAAAACCCAAATAGGCGAGCAGCATAGAGCGCCGCTCCGCCTTGGGCAGCCCTCCCAACGCCCCCGACAAAAGCGCCTCCGCCGCTGAATCGCAGGCCCGCAGGTCGCGCGCCCGTGCCAGCGCCGCCAACACGACGTCCGGTTCGGCCATCACGTCGCCCGGCTCCTGCTCGCCAAACGCTGCGCGATAATATTCCGGTGATTCCCGCTCCAGGTACATCGCCAACCCACCGTAGATCGCGTCATGAATAGCCGTCAGCGCATCGGGTGCGGCATCGCTCTCCACTTCCAGCGTCTCGGCCAGCCTCCTCGCCAGAAATCGGAGACGACGGATGCGGAAGCTCAGGTCATGGTCGCGAAAAAATAGGATCGCCTGTTCACCCGCGCCCGCACGCCCATCGCCGCCAAGCTGATCGATCCCATTGCTGCGGATATGTCCCCATATCGCCTGCCGCGCCGCTTCCCGTTGCAGGGCCTTCTCCTCCGGCAGCACCCGGAACAGCAGATCGGCCATCTCATCCACGATGCCCGACAGCTTCAGATGACCATAGGCAGGATAAGCAAAACCCGCCGAGTTCGCGGCCCGCGCCTGTGCCTTCGCACGCCATCCCGCAAGCCGCGCGGGCGTCGGGCGGTCCAGGAACAGCGTGCCGCCGAAGCTGCTTTCCACATCCTGCTCGATCTGCGGCCGCAAAGCATCGATGATCTCGCGCATTCGCCGGATACGCCGCGAGCGTTGCTCGATGGCTTCCAGATTGTCGCGGATCGGCTGTTCGCGCGGAATATCGCTCAGCGCACCGAAGATCGTTCGGAAGAAACCCGGCAGCGGCGGCGGCTCGCCCTCCGCCTGCGGCTTGGGCTCGCCGCTGCGCGTCAGGCGAATGCTGCGGCTGTGTGGTTTGGGATCGATATAGACGAACCGGCGGTCTACCTCGCGGCGGGAGGGCCGATCACGCAATGCCCCAATGGCTTGCGCGAAGGGCGCGTTCGCCAGCACCGATCCGTCGATCAACACTGCATCTTCCGCTTTCCCCAGCACATGATGGCGCGGCAGCACGCGCTTGAGGAACGCCCCCCGGTCCGGCCAAGCGCGATCCCGCTCCGCCAGCACAGCATCCAACTCTCGCACCGTGAACGGCGGGAACGCGCCGGGAAAGCTCGCCGTCGCGCGTGCCGCGAAAGCCAGTTCGGCAGCATCCGCAAATGCTCGTTCTGCTCCCGCTTGGGACTGGCCCCGAGCCGAAAATCCGAGGGAAAGCCGATGCTCCGTTTCGATGACCTGCGCCGGGCTATTAAGCGCAAGGCTCTGCGCATAACCGTCGAAATCCGTCACCGTCACGAACAGGTCAAGTGGATGCCCCGAAGGCAATAAGGGCATTCCGGCGGGCTCCCGCGCCATCGCCTCGAATGCATCCAGCAGCATGTGGCTGAACACGGCGCCGCCGAATGGCGGCTCGAACCAGCGCGAGCGGATGAACCGCGACAGCTTCGCCCGCACTTCCTCGCGCGTTTCCGGAGCGACCGTCTCATCCACGTCATCCGCCGGACGCCGCGATGCCATCCACACCAGAGGCGACGCCCAGAATTTGCTGAATCGGGCCGAGGGACGTGCATCCGGATCGAGCAGCCGGTCGATGTCGGCATATTCCATCCACAGGTCCGTCAGCGGATCGAGGGACTGCCCGGTTTCAATGGCTTGCGCCAGAAAGATGCCATTAATGCCCCCTGCACTCGCCCCCGCGATGATGTCAGGCAGAATGCGCAGCCGCGTACCCGTGGCCGTTTCGATAGCGGCGATCAGTTGCGAGTAGACGGCTCGCGAGCTGCCGGGAACCTCCGCTTCATCGACACCATCATGATAATCGCGGCTAGCGCGGGCGAGATGCCAGATCTCCTTGGTGATGCCGTGCATGTAGATGGCGAGGCTGATGCCGCCATAGCAAACCAGCGCCAGCCGAAGTTCTTTCTCCCTCATATGGCCTGCATGACGCAAGGCGGCGGGCTTGTCACTTAGGCCAGTGCGAATTCGGCCCAGATGGGCAAGTGGTCGGACGCCTTGCGAGAGGCGGCGCTCAGATGCACGCCGCAGTCGATCAGCGTAAGCCGCTCGCAGTACATGATGCGATCGAGACGCGCGACCGGCCGTCGCGCATGGAAACTGCGTCCACACGGCGCAAAGCTGTAATGCCGCGCGAAATCGGCAAGGCATCCCCGGTCCGCGCTCCATTCGTTAAGATCGCCCATCAGCACAGTCGGCATCGCTGTTCGCGCCGCAGCCGCATGAATCACCGCCGCTGCCTGCCGCCGCCGCCATAGCCCAGAAAGATCGAGATGCATCCCGAACAGCCGCACCGGAGTGGCGGGGGTGGCAACCTCGGCCATGATAGCCCCCCGCGGCTCCAGGCAGGGAAGATGCACGATGTCATGCGCCGGGATCGTCACGTCCTTGCGCGCCAATATGGCGTTGCCATGCCAGCCCATGCTGTCGACCTGCACATCCAGCGGTACCGCCTTATAGGGGCTGTGGCTATCAAGCAGACGCGGCGGAATGGCGGCAAGACGCGGCCCGAACCGCCTGTCCGCTTCCTGCAGCGCGACGACGTCAGCGTCCAGTTCGCACAGCACTTCCAGCACCCGCTCCGGACTTCGGCGGCGATCCGTCCCTATGGCTTTGCGAATGTTGTAACTGGCAACGCGAAATTTAGTCTGACCCATGGAGCAGCAATGCCTCAGAGTGGTCAATGTTTCCAGCGCCACGGACAAAGAGGCTAGCGTTCCTCATATGTTCTGGTAATGAAGAGGATGGACGGACGGGAAAGACAAGTGGCCAAGGCAAAACGCAAATTCGTGTGTCAGCAATGCGGGTCGATATCGCCGCGCTGGCAGGGGCAATGCGACGACTGCGGCGAATGGAACAGCCTGTATGAAGAGGCGGGCGATACCGTCTTCGCGGCGAAGCATGATCTCCAGACCGGCGGCCGCGCGTTGCAGATGGTCGCCCTCGACAGCGCCATCGCCCTGCCGCCGCGCGCCAGCACCGGCATCGCGGAATTCGACCGCGCTCTTGGCGGCGGGCTGGTGTCGGGCTCCGCCACGTTGATCGGCGGTGATCCCGGCATCGGCAAATCCACGCTGCTGCTGCAGGCCGCCGCCCGCATGGCGATACGCGGGCTGAGCGTCGCATATATCAGTGGCGAGGAAGCCGCCGATCAGGTCCGCCTGCGCGCACAGCGGCTGGGCCTTGGCGGCGCACCTGTGCAATTGGCGAGCGCCACATCGGTCCGCGACATTCTCACCACTCTTGGCGAGAGCGAACCCCCCGCCCTACTCGTCATCGACTCTATCCAGACCATGCACAGCGACCTGATCGAAGGTGCACCCGGCACGGTCAGTCAGGTGCGCGCATCGGCGCAGGAGTTGATCCGCTTCGCCAAGCAGCGCGGCACCGCTGTCGTGCTAGTCGGCCATGTGACGAAAGACGGCAGCATCGCAGGCCCCCGCGTCCTCGAACATATGGTCGACACGGTGCTGAGCTTCGAGGGCGAACGCAGCCATCAATATCGCATCCTGCGCGCCATCAAGAACCGCTTCGGCGGCACCGACGAGATCGGCGTCTTCTCGATGGCCGAAGAGGGCCTGGCGGAAGTCACCAACCCTTCCGCGCTGTTCCTGACTCATCGCGACGAGTCGGTGACCGGCGCGACGGTGTTCCCCGCGCTGGAGGGCACGCGCCCGGTGCTGGTGGAGATACAGGCGCTGACAGTGCGGCTGGCGAGCGGCGCCACGCCGAGGCGCGCCGTCGTCGGCTGGGACAGCGGACGGCTCGCGATGATCCTTGCGGTGCTGGAGGCACGGTGCGGCCTCAGCTTTTCCACCTGCGAAGTTTATCTCAACATTGCCGGCGGCTATCGCGTATCCGATCCGGCGGCGGACCTGGCGGTCGCGGGCGCGCTGATTTCCGCTCTTGCCGAAAAACCCGTTCCTTCGGACGCCGTGTTGTTCGGCGAAGTCGCATTATCTGGTGAGGTTCGCCCGGTCTCTCACGCGCCGATGCGCCTGCGCGAAGCCGCAAAACTCGGTTTCGAGCGCGCATTGGTGCCCGCCTCGGTCGCGGACGGTGCCAAGGGGGTCTCGGTCAGCGGCTACCGCACCCTCGCGCAATTCGTTGATCACATGCTTGGCCGCGGCTAAATCGAGACTAACGATCGCGGTCAACGTTAACGACTAGCTCAAACTTGCCGGCAGCTTTATGACGCGTGGAACCTTGCTTGCTCTTGGCCTTGGGTGCTGGCATCAGCTTCCTGACCTGATGTGCAAGCGCCCTGCCTTGCATGAAGTTGCCCTGTCGCATTTCATCGGACCTAGTTTTATGACGTTTCATATGCCCGCTGAATGGGCCCCACATGACTGGGTTTGGATCGGCTTTCCCGGCGACGCCGCGGAATGGCCCGTAACCCTGCCACAGGCGCAACGGCAAATCGCGGCCTTCGCCGACGCTGTGCATGCCGGCGGCAAGGGCGAACAGGTGCGGCTGGTGGCAGCCGACGAGCTCAATGCAACGCTCGCCCGATCCTTAGTCAGTGAAGATGTGGTCGTGCAAGTCGAGAAGCACGGCGACGTCTGGCTGCGCGATACCGGACCGATTTGCGTCAGCAACGGCTCGACACGGGCATTAGTGGACTTCGGCTTCAATGGCTGGGGCGGCAAGTACGTCATGGCGGGGGACGAAGACGTAGGGGCGCGGCTCGCGGCTCAGACGAACCTCGCCCTCTCGACGGCACCGTGGATTTTTGAAGGCGGCGCGGTCGATACGGACGGCACGGGGTTGTTCGTGACCACCGAACAGTGCCTACTCAACCCCAATCGCAATCCCGACCTGGATCGCGGCAAGATCGAGACGCTGCTGGCGGGAAGCCTGGGCCTCTCCGATATGCTTTGGCTCGGCAACGGGCTGTTGAATGACCATACGGACGGCCATGTCGACAATCTGGCGCGTTTCGTGACGCCCGGCTTGTTGGCAGTGCCGGAGGCAACGGATGCAGACGATCCGAACGCCGCAATCTACGCCGACGCACGGGCGCGGGCGAAGGCGCATGGGCTGGAGGTGGTCCCCGTCCCTTCCCCAGGACTGGTGAAGGTCGAGGGTGACATCATACCGGCCAGCTACATGAACTTCTACATCGGCAACGCAGTGGTCGTCGTGCCGATCTATGGCCGCCCGAACGATCAGGCTGCATTGAAAGCGCTGGGCGAGTTTTTCCCGGACCGGGAGATTGTCGGATTGCCGAGCGACGCCATATTGGCGGGCGGCGGGAGCTTCCATTGCACCAGCCAGCAAATGCCTAGCGCCTGACCTCTCCGGAGCAGTTGATGACAAAAGTGACCGTCGCAGCCCTGCAACTTTCGTTCACCGACGATATTCATGAGAATATCGCGCGCGTGGAAACGCATGTGCGCAAAGCTGCGGCACGGGGCGCGAAGATCATATTGCCTCCGGAACTCTTTGAAGGTCCTTATTTCTGCCGCGTCGAGGATGAGGCGCTGTTCTCGAACGCTCAGCCGGTGGAAAGTCACCCGGCGGTGCTGGCGATGCGGCGGTTGGCCAAGGAACTGGAGATCTACATTCCCACTAGCTTTTTCGAGCGGGATGGGCAGCATTATTATAACAGCCTCGCGATGATCGATGACGCAGGCGAGATCATGGGCGTCTATCGCAAGAGCCATATTCCGGACGGACCGGGCTATGAGGAGAAATATTACTTCCGCCCCGGCAACACCGGCTTCAAGGTTTGGGAAACGAAGTACGGCACGATCGGCGTCGGCATCTGCTGGGACCAATGGTATCCCGAGAGCGCGCGCGTAATGGCGCTCATGGGTGCGGAGATGCTGTTCTATCCCACCGCGATCGGCTCAGAACCCTATGATGCTGACCTCGATACGAGCCGCATGTGGCGCCGGGCGATGCTGGGCCATGCCGTGAGCAACTGCATGCCGGTGATCGCTGCGAACCGGATCGGCGACGAGGAAGGCCAGCGCTTTTACGGGCACAGCTTCATCACCGATGAATGGGGCGATTATCTGGCGGATGTGGGCGACCAGGAATATGGCGCAGTGGTAGCGACCGTCGATCTGGATGCCGCGCGTACTCATCGGGCGGGCATGGGCTTCTTCCGCGATCGGCGGCCGGAACTGTACGGACGCATCGCTCAGGATATTTGAGACACGCAAAGACGTTGATCCGTAATCCGATTGCGCTATTCCGCGGGGATGACAGATCGCTCCCCCCTTGCTCCCGCATCTTTTCCTGACCTGCCCGATATAGACGGCGTAACGCTGCGCGTCGCGCAGGCGCAATATAAGACATGGGATCGCTGCGACCTTACCTATGTGGAGCTGGCGCCGGGCACGACGGTAGCTGGCGTCACCACCCAGAGCCTGTGCCCCTCGCCGGAAGTCGAATGGTGCCGCGATGCGATACCGCTTGGCAACGCCCGCGCGCTGGTGGTCAATGCCGGCAACAGCAATGCCTTCACAGGCCATCGGGGGCGTACCGCAGTAGAGGCGATTGCGGCGCGGGTCGCCAATCATCTGGGTTGCCTCCCCAGCGATATATTCATTTCCTCGACGGGCGTCATCGGCGTTCCCCTACCGGTGGAGAAGGCCGAGGCGGGCCTCGATGCGGCTTTCGTGGCGGAACCGTGCGGCTGGCAGGAGGCCGCTGCGACGATCATGACGACCGACACGTTCGCCAAGGCTGCAGTAGCGCAAGCCGTGATCGGCGATCGGACCGTCAATCTTGTAGGCATCGTCAAGGGATCAGGCATGATCGCGCCCGATATGGCGACAATGCTCGGCTATGTGTTCACTGATGCCGCCATCGATGCCGCATTCCTTCAGTCGATCTTGTCGGCGGCCAACCGGACGAGCTTTTCCTGCATCACCGTGGACAGCGACACCTCCACATCCGACACGGTGCTGGCGTTCGCGACCGGCACCGCGGATAACACTCCGCTGACGAGCTTTGAAGATGCCGGAGCGGATGCCTTTGCATCTGCAATGGCAGACGTCTGCCGCCAGCTTGCGCATCTCGTGGTGCGCGATGGCGAGGGCGCTTCGAAATTTATCGCCGTGCATGTCTCCGGCGCGAGCAGCGATGCCAGCGCTCATCGAATCGCGCTTTCGATCGCCAATTCGCCGCTGGTCAAGACGGCCATTGCTGGCGAAGATGCCAATTGGGGCCGTGTCGTAATGGCTGTAGGCAAAGCGGGTGAACCCGCCGAACGGGACAAGCTTTCTATCCGCTTCGGAGGCGTTCAGGTCGCCAAGGATGGCCTCGCCGTGGAGGAATATGATGAAAAGCCCGTCGCAGCCCATTTGAAGGGTTTGGAAATCAACATCGATGTTGATCTGGGGCTAGGAGAGGGACAGGCAACGGTTTGGACGTGCGACCTCACGCACGGCTACATTTCCATCAACGCAGATTACCGGAGCTGAAGCTTATGCATGCCCTCTATCGTTCTGTCGCCACTCTGATGGAAGAAGTGGCGGCCGAAGTCGTGCTCCCGCGCTACCAGAACCTCGCCGCCCACGAAATCGAGGAGAAGGCGGCGGACGATTATGTGACGATCGCGGACAAGGAAAGCGAATTGCGCCTCCACGAAGGCCTCTTGCGGATATTGCCTGAAGCCGGTGTGATTGGCGAGGAAGCGGCGGCGGCAGATCCGACCGTCCTGGACAGGGCAGGCCAAGGACTGAACTGGATCATCGACCCGATTGACGGTACCGGGAACTTCGCGGCTGGCCGCGCACCTTTTGGCATCATGATCGGGTTGGTGGACAACGGCATGATCCAGGCTGGATGGATCCTCGATCCGCTAAGCGGCAGGATGTGTCACGCGGCGCTTGGCGGCGGGGCTTTTATCGATGAGGAACGAATCAGCGCCCGGGAGACTGGCGCTGACATGCCGATTGCCGCGCTTGCGGTCTATTTCATGACGGACGAGCAACGCGCTGAGATCGGCCGACGTGCCGCAGGAAAGTTCACATTGGTGGACATCCCGCGATGCGCTGCCGAGCAATATCCGCGGCTGATCCTAGGTCAGAACGACGTGTCGCTCTTCGAACGCTCGCTTCCATGGGATCATGCCGCAGGGGCGTTGCTTTTGAACGAGTCGGGCGCAAAGCTCGCGCGCCGTGACGGCTCGCCTTATGTCGTCGGCGACAACAAACGTGGCCTTCTGGGCGCGGCCTCTCCGCGCATGTGGGACTTAGCGGCGAAGATATTATGCTGACGATCTGGGGACGCCTCAATTCGCATAACGTGAAGAAAGTTGTGTGGCTGGTTGACGAAATCGGCCTGCCCTACGTCCGGCATGACATTGGCGGGAAATTTGGCATGACCGAGGAATACCGGGCGCTCAATCCCAACGCGCTTATTCCGACGATTGAAGATGATGGCGTAACTCTCTGGGAATCGAACGCCATCCTGCGCTACCTGGCTGCGCGCTATGATCGGGACCGCTTCTGGCCGAATGATCCCGCGGCGCGCGCAGTCGGCGACAAATGGATCGACTGGCAGTTCTCCTTTGCCGAAGCGCAACGCGACGCGTTCCTCAATCTCATCCGCCGCCCGATGGCAGATCGCAACGCGATCCAAATTGCGAAGTCGGGAGAGGAAACCGCGAAAATGATGCTGCGGCTGAACCAAGCTTTAGGAGAAAGTCCCTGGCTTTCCGGCGCGAACTTCGGGCTCGGCGACATTCCGATGGGCGTATATGCCCATACGTGGTTCACATTGGAGTTGAAGCGCCCTGACGTTCCTAATGTCAGGGCTTGGTATGACCGGCTGGTGGAGCGGCCTGCCTATGCCAGCACGGTCATGATCCCACTGACATAAACAGGCCCCTCGAGTCTTATAGTTCGCCTTCGATCCAACCCTTCAGCTGGCTCTTGGGCGCAGCTCCCACCTTGGTCGCGGCGATCTGGCCGCCCTTGAACAGGATCATCGTGGGAATACCGCGCACCCCGTATTTCGTCGGCGCATCAGGATTCTCGTCGATGTTAATCTTAACGATGTCGAGTTGATCAGCCATCTCCTCAGAGATTTCCTCCAAAGCGGGGCCGATCATCTTGCACGGGCCGCACCATTCCGCCCAGAAGTCCACGAGTACGGGTCTGCCGCTCTCGATCACGTCGGACTGGAAGCTGGCATCGGATACTGCCTTTGTGGCCATGCGAAATCTCCTTGAGTGGGTTGTTGCGTATCTAGGGTGTCGAGGTGCTACCCTCAACGGCTATATGTCCAATTTGTACTGCTGAGCCTGGAAGCCGGGCTTGTAAGGCGCAAGCAGAGCATCCGGCAACAGGATCAGACATGGCGCGGACGTATAAAGTAGCCCGGCTTCGATCCGACGGTCCGGAAAAATGACCGCGAGAGCGGCGACATAGGCCGCCATCTGCCGCAGATGCGGGACCGGAACCGCCCCGGCATCGACGGGAACCATATTGCCGGTCTTGAAGTCTACGACCTGAATGAGGTCCTTGCCGATACAAAGCCGGTCGACAGTGCCGCTGATGACCGCTTCGCCGACGACAGCGGCGATAGGCGCTTCTGCCAAGGCATCGGGCGAAAACAGCCCGGCAAACGCGGAGCCTTCGATCACGTCAATCGCATGATCGATGATGCTTCCACGTTCGGCTGCATCGCTTACCCGCGCCGTGTTTGCCAGCCAGGTATCGGCAGCGGCACGGCGCTCGCCAACCGGCAGCGCAGGCAGTCGTTCGAACAGAGCATGAAGCCATTTGCCTCGCTCCGCTGCCTTCCGCATGGTGGCCGTAGGCGGCGGGTTAGGCGTATCATCCTCAACCGGTGCCGACGGAGCCAACGGTCGCGGAGGGCGTGCTTCGACTGGCGCTGGCTGTCTCAGCCAAACGGGCTCCGCGGTCGCGGCTTGGCCCGCAGGAGCACTTCTCTGCGGCTTGGCGGGAGACAGTTGCTCCTTTCCTCGCCACACCCGCCGCGCATTCCAGAGGGGATCCGCTTCCCATTCAGTGCCGAGGGTCGCCATTCCTCGTTCGACTGCCGAATGCCAGCTTGCCTCGGGTACGATACCTTTTGCGCGAGTGGACAGCGATCCGGCGATCACCAGCTTTTCTTCGGCACGAGTCAGCGCCACATAGAGCAGCCGCCAATGCTCCTGCCGGTCCGCAGCCGCCTGATCATCGAAGGCTTGCGCAATGGGGCCGAAGCGTTCCGCCTTGCGCGGTGCGATCAGCGGGAGTTTACCCTCGGCCAGTGACCAATCCAGGCCGTCGGTGCGGTTGCCTGCATCCGGGTCATGCGCCGCATCAGCGAGAATGACGACAGGCGCCTGCAAGCCCTTGGCGCCATGCACCGTCAGCAGACGCACGGCGTTCCCCTGCGCCGCCGCATCCCGAACGATCTCCACGTCGCCCCGGTCGAACCAATCTACGAAGCGCTGTAGCGAGGGTTGACTGTCGCTCTCGAAGGCGAGCGCGGCGTTCAGTAGTTCTTCGATGGGATCGCGTGCTTCCACGCCGAGGCGGCGAATAAGGGCGTGGCGACCCTGCATTGGTCCGGACAGAATATGTTCCAGATACCGATAGGGCGTCGTGAAGTCCGCACGAGCCAGCAGATCGCGAAGGGGCGCGAGCCGATCTTCGGACACCGTCGCCCGCAAATGCGCCCACAGGCCCGCACCATTGCGCGAATGCGCGTGCTCCAACAGGTCCTCCTGCGTCCATCCGAGCAGCGGTGAGACCAGAAGGTTTGCCAGATTGAGGTCATCCTCCGGCTGCACCGCAAAGCGCAGGGCAGCGAGCAGATCGCGCACCGCGAGTGGCGCATTGAGGCGCAGGCGATCGATCCCCGCGACCGCCACGCCCGCTTCGTACAAACGCGCCACGATCAATCGGGCGAGATCACCGCGCTTGCGGACGAGGATCATGACGTCGCCGGCCGTCATCGCCCTGCCCTTGCTCTCCAGAATGACCGGTCTAGCAAGCCACTGCCTGATCTGCTCGGCGATACGCTCGGCCAGCTTTCGATCCTGCCCTGCGAGCCAATCTTCCTCGCCTTCGAAGTCTGGATCTTCTTCCTCTGTCATCCCTGCCGCAACCGGCTTCAGCAGGATTACTTCGCCGGGATAGCGGTTTGCGCTGACATGACGGACGCTGTCGGAAGCGAAACCGAGAGCGCCCCGGTCAAGCGCCGCGATGGTCGCATCCACGGCTTCCAGAACGGCTGGAGTCGAACGGAAGCTGCGATCCAGTGAGAGATCATGGAAGGAGTGCTGGGCCGCAAAGGCGTAGTCGGCAAAACGACGCCGGGCATGCTCGAACGCGATCGGGCTGGTTCCTTGAAAACCGAAGATCGCCTGCTTGAAGTCACCCACCGTGAAGATGGTACGCACCTGATTGCCCTTGGCGCCTTCCCCTGCGAAGAATTCACCGGTAAGGGCAGTAACTATCTCCCATTGTTGAGAATTTGTATCCTGCGCTTCATCAACAAGGATGTGATCGGTCTGCTGGTCGAGCTTGTAGCGCACCCAATCGCCCATTCCTGGCTCGTTCAAAAGCAACTCGGCCCGCGCTATCAGATCGTCGAAGTCGACTGCCCCGGCTTGCCGCTTGGCCTCGGTATAGGCCGAAGCATAGGCCCTGCCAGCATGGAGTGCGCGTGCGAGAAGGTCGGCGTAAGCCGCACGATCACGCAAGTCGATCAGCGCATAACACTGCTCCGACAGGCGCGAGCACAGTTCGGCATAATCGGATTCCGCGTCGAGGAGTTTCTGCTTGTGCTTCTTGGCTTCACGCTTGGCCGTGCAGAATATGCTCACCAAGTCAGTGACGCTTTTCGCCCGGTCTTCCGTGGTCGCAGCCAGCCATAGCGCGATCCTGTCCGCGTCGGCCAACCCGGTAGCTGTGTTCCAGGAGACGTTGGCAGCTGCGATCCTGGCGAGCGCGGCGATATCGAAAGCATCGTCCCCGCAGCCCGCTGCAATGGCGGCCTCGACATCACCCGTCGGCAAGTCGAGCACCTCGAACAGCCATCCGCGAAGGTCTTGGGGTAACGCTGCCAAGACCCCGTGATTGCGGGCGCAGCGTGTCAGGAACGCCTCTGCGGCGCCTTCGCCCAGGCGGAGGCTCAATGCCTGCAACCCAGTCATCAGTTCGGCATCGTTCGTCGCTTCGGCGTCCAGCACCATCTCCGCTAGCGCCAGCCGCGCCAACTCCGATTGTTCACGCGCTTCGAGCGGACGGAAGCCCGGTATCAGCCCAGCTTCGACCGGAAATGCGGAGAGAAGTTGCTGGCAGAAAGCATGGATCGTCTGAATGCGAAGCCCGCCCCCTGTCGCTTCCAGCACCTCGGCAAACAAGCGGCGCGCATTGTCCTGCGCCTCGGGTGCGAAATCCTCGCCCAGGGCTCGCAGATCAGCGGCCAGCGATGGGCCGTCCATCTGCACCCACGCCGCCAGCCGATTATGGATGCGTTCCGCCATTTCCGCCGCCCCCGCTTTCGTGAAGGTCAGGCAGAGGATGTTTTCTGGCCGGACGCCACTTAGTAGAAGGCGGTAGACACGTGCCGTAAGTACATGTGTTTTCCCGGTTCCCGCTGAAGCAGAAAGCCAGACGTGACTATCCGGCGCGGCGGCCAGCGCCTGCTCGCCATGCAGAGGCTGAAGAGCGGAAGCGGGTCTAGACATTCTTGTCGCGCCCATACCATTCTTCGAGCCGCATCAGTTGATCGTAATCGGCATAGGTCGGAATTTCGGGATGAAGTTTGGCCGTGTATGCCTCCATACCCGTCAGCCATTTGGAGGCAGCCTCGCTGAATTCGGCGAGCGCCTCTCCGGTGAACTCGGCGGTTATGATCTTGCCGCGCTTTCCGGCTAGATCTGCGGGGCTCTCGCGATAGCCAAAGCTGTCCCCCTTCTTCCCGAGCGACCAATATTCGAACTCGCCAGCGACCCCCGTGACATTCCTGTCGGCAAAGCCGCCGTGCTCCAGAATGAGGCCCAGAAGCCCCAGTTGCATGGCAAAGCCAGCCTGAACCTGCTTAGCGCGCGGCGGCTTCCCGGTCTTGTAATCGACGATGGCCCAACTCCCGTCAGGAAGTCGATCAATCCGATCAGCAGTCCCATGGATAGTCACACCCGCGAGAGCCGCCTCCCCCCTTGCCTCAACCAAAGCGATGCGACGCCCAAGGGCAGTATCCTCAATAACTTGCGCACCGATCCAGTGAATTGCTGCGAGCAATCGCGGTTGCCAGAATGCGCGCATCAGCGGGTGCGCATCTGCACGCGCCAGCATGTCGCGTGCGCGCTGCTCAAGGCGATCGGGATCACACTTGTCCTGCTCTGCCCAATGCTGAAGGATGCGGTGGACCTCGGTGCCTCGCCAGGCGGCGCTGGGGTCGGCATCGACGGGGTCCAGAGTGGAAAGGCCCAGTATCTTGCGCGCGTAGAAGGCGTAGGGATCGGCCTTCAGCCTGTCGACGTCGGTAACAGCGATCTTCCGGGGCCGAAGCGCCAGGGGCGGACTTGGCGAGGGCTGAGAAGCCGGAGCATATTCCTCAGCGCTATCTAGTTCGCGGCCCAGCGCCACATATCGTTCGGCCTCTTTCCATTGGGGGCCGGCCATCGCTTTCAGCCTCAACCAGAAGCGTGAGGCTACGGCAGGTGCGCTGGCATCCCGACGCGAGCGGGTGATGAGAACGCGAGGCGCACCGAGACCGCTGGCAAAGTCGTGGGCAAATATCCCGATGCGCCTGTCCAGCCCCGGCAGCCCGAGCTCCTGCCGGATGCGCGGTGCAAGCCAGGGGTCCGGAGCCGGGATAGCGGGCCACGTGCCTTCATTAAGCCCGCCCAGGATCATCAGATCGGCTTGCTGCAGTTGCGCCTCTATGAGGCCCAGAATAGCGATCCGTGGATGCCCGCCTTGAGGCGGCCGGACCGCAATTTGCCCCAGCATCCTGTCCAGCAGAGCAGGCAGTGATTTTCCGTCGGCATTGTCCGGCCCCAATGGCGCAGCCGCTTCCATATCGGCAAAAAAACCGGCGGCCGCATGTCCCTGATGACCAGCCCACACCGCATCGCCGCTGAGTTCTCCAGCAGTCCTCCGCAGCGCCGCCAGGAGCGACGCAAGGTCCCGTCCGGACTCGAACACAGTTTCGATAGGCTCCAGCAAGGTGCGGGCACTTGGCCACCATGACGCCACGTCCGCCCGCAAGCGCTTGAGGCGATCATCGTCCTGCGGGACCATCAGCGTATCGATGCCGGCAAGGCCTGCTGGCGGACGCGGCCCGCGAAGCAGCAGATCGAGGCGTCGGACATTCTCCAGCCAATCGAGACGTGCCTCGCCCCGCATCACCAGGGGATGCTTCAGGAGGTTGAGCAAGGCAACCGGCGCAAACTTCTCCGCAGCCGCTTCCGCCAGAGCCACCAGCAACGTGCCGGGCGGCAGCCGGGCAAGCGGTTGCCCGGCAGAATCGTCCGCCTCGACGCCCCAGCGCTTAAGATGCGCTGCGACCCGCGTAGCAAGCGCGCGGTCCGGGGTGACGAGCGCGGCAGTGCGTTCCGGCGTCTCCAACACTTCGCGCAGAGCAATGGCGATCGCCTGCGCTTCCTTCGCGGGCGTCGCGACTTCCATGGCCTCTACCCCGGCAAGCGAACGCTCTGAAGTCTCCAGATCACGCCACTTGGATGTGAGATGAGGAACCAGCATCGCATGGGAGATATTCCGGCTCCGAACAGCGCGTGCGTCATGCCCCCCGCCCCAGCGCCACAATGCGACTTCTTCACGGGCTACGCCCATCAGATCGAGCAAGCGCTTCAATCCGAATTGCGGATGCGTTTCATGCGGGCGGCGGCTGCGGCCGGTGATCGGGTCTGGAGGGAACGGGCCGATGGCGTCCCATTCCTCCTTCGTCATGTTCTGATCGAGGTCAGCGAGGACCACCTGACCCCGTTCCATACGTGCAACTTGACGCAACAGGGCTGCTATCGCCGGAGCCGTGGTCGCTATGCCGGCCGCAACGATAAAGCCGGGCGGAGGGCTTTCAGACCATCGACTGGTCACGTGAGCAAGCAGGCGGTTCCGGCGATCAGCCATATCGATCATGCCACGTTCAGCCAACATCTTCGGCCAAATATCCAGCAATATATCAAAAAGTTGCAAGGACTTTTGCCAATGAGATGACAACTCCCCGGCAATATCCAGATCGCGGATCTTCCGGGGGTCGACTTGCTCGATCAGCAACTGATCCAGGGTGCTGGCGAGCGCCTGTGCCAGACGAATCGCTTCTGCCGCATCCACGGCTTGGCCCGTCCGCGCGCGGGCATATTGCACCAGCTTGGCCAGCAGCATCTGCCGTTCCATGGGCGATATGGCCGGAGGAATGCCTGCGCCTGCTCCTATGGGATCTAGGGCGCTGCTGAGAGTTTCATCGAGTTCCGGGTCGCCCACCGGAACAAGCCGGGGCAACAGGAGGCCGCCTTCCGAGCGGCGGACGAATGCTTCGGATATGGAACGCGCAGCACGGTTGTTCGGAACTAGCACTATGCCGCGGGCCAACCCCATGGGATCGCGTCCATGCTGGGCCAGAATTCCTGCCGCTAGTGCGTCGGAGAAGGCTCGATGTGCCGGAATGGTGTAGACGGCAGGCTTGGTACGCTCTCCCATCGACCCGCTACTCCTGCGCGATCACGGATTCCACGACGGGAATAGCCTGCGGGGTCCCAACGTCGAACCAGAGGCCTTGATGGGAAACGCCATAAAGGCGCCCGGCTTCCATGGCCCGGTTCCAGAACACGTTCGTCGAGAACACGTCGCCAGGCGGATCGACCAGCAGCCGCGGCGACATGATCTGTACGCCTGTGAAGACAAACGGCGCGACATGACCAGACTTGCGCCGCGTCAAGCGCCCCACCGTATCCATGTGAAAGTCGCCCGGGCCGCTGTGGCAATTGGCGCGCGCATGCGGGATCATCAGCAGGAGCGCGTCCATCCGTGAATCGTCCCAATGATCCGCCAGCAACGCTATGCTGTTCCGCGGACCATCGATCCAAAGATTGTCGCTATTCGCACAGAGAAAAGGCGCGTCGCCGAGCAGAGGCTTGGCCCGCATCAGCCCGCCACCCGTCTCCAGCAATTTTTCCCGTTCGTTTGAAATCTGGATTTCCATGGCACTTTTGCGCGACTTCAAATGTGCTTCGACGGTGCTTGCAAGATAATGGACATTGACCACCACCTTCGTGACACCGCCCGCCTCCAGCCGATCAAGAGCGTGATCCATCAATGCCTTACCGGCAACTTTTACCAAAGGTTTGGGGCGCGTGGCAGTCAGCGGGCGCATACGCTTCCCCAAGCCAGCCGCCATCAACATCGCAGTGGTTATGGG
This sequence comes from Sphingobium sp., assembly GCF_033795625.1. Taxonomy (GTDB): domain Bacteria; phylum Pseudomonadota; class Alphaproteobacteria; order Sphingomonadales; family Sphingomonadaceae; genus Sphingobium. The sequence goes on from NZ_JARYGI010000005.1 coordinate 59,663, forward strand.
AGCACTCATCGGTCGGAAAACGCTTGGTGGCGCTTGTCGGCCGGGATGTTGGTAGCGAACCAACGCGACACCGGGGCCAATGCGGGATGCCTCAGGTCGCGTTCGAGCAACGTCCACATTCGGGGCAGGAAGTCGAGATAGCGGAGCTTCCCATCACGTTTCCACAGGCGCGTAAAGATCCCGATGATCTTCGCATTCCGCTGGGCTCCCAAGACGGCATAGGCCGCATCGAAATTGCCTCGAGGAGCAGCAAGCGCCTTGTAATGCGCGATCATCGCCGTCTCCACGGCTTCCGGAACGTCGCGCCGGGCGTCCTGAAGCAAGGAAACCAGATCATATGCGGGATGACCGATCAGCGCATCCTGAAAGTCGAGCAACCCAAGTCCGCGCGACTGCTCATGGCCTGGGATCAGCATTATGTTCTCGGCGTGATAATCGCGCAGGACCGTAACGCGCGGGGCATCATCTTCCTCCACCACATCAAGAACGGCATCCCAGGCCTTGGAATAAGCTGCATCGTCCACGGAGAGCCCCACTGCTGGAGCATACCATTCGGGTAGCAGTGCGGCCTCCCGCTGATAGACTCCGCGATCATACAATGGAACACTGGCGGGCGGCTGGGCGTGCAGATCGGCCAGGAGCGATACGGCCCTTTCGTAGACGGAATGCTCCTCATGCGGCGCCGCGTCGAGATACTCGCGCACGCGGATGTCCCCGAAATCCTCCAGCAGAACGAGGCCATGCTCCAGATCATGCGCAAGAATGGCGGGAGCGGCGAACCCCTGCCCGGTGAGATGATCGGCAATCGTGAGGAAGGGGCGCGGGTCCTCATGGGGCGGCGGCGCGTCCATCAGCACCGCTTGGCGTGCCGTGTCGTGAATGCGGAAATACCGGCGAAATGACGCGTCCCCCGCCAGCGGCAAAATCTGAGCATCGCCCCAACCTGCACGAGCGAGAAAAGCGGGAGCGGCAGCGGGCGGAGTCATTTCAGAGGCCATCGGTCTCTCCAAGCGTCCGGCACCTGCGCTGTCAAGCGTCGGGTGCCTTCGCTCTCGACATCGATCGTCAATATCAGGCTATGGTTCCAAAGACGCGATCCGAGACGCTCGGGCCACTCGACGATCAGCAAGCTGTCCTCGAGGTAGTCGTCCAGCCCTAATTCCTCGACACTCGCGCCATTTTCAAGTCGGTAAAGATCCACATGCGCGACGGGCAGCGTCAGCAATGGCCGTTCGTAAGGTTGAACCAGCGCAAAACTCGGGCTAGGCGCATCTTCTTCAAGTCCGAGAGCCGAGAGGATGGCACGCGCGAGCGTGGTCTTGCCGGCACCCAGGCCGCCTTTAAGCGCAATGACATCCCCGGCCTGACTGACGGACGCCAGCCTCGCGCCAATCTCCCGCATGGCAACTTCATCCACGATCATCGATCAGCCACTCAGGGCGTTTTCACGCGGAAGATCGATCGTGACCAGAGTACCCTGCCCCGGTTCGGAAACGAGCGTCAGCGTACCTCCATGGGCATCCACCAATTGTCGCGCGAGTGGCAGGCCGAGACCAAGTGCTTCGCCTCTCGTCGCTTGATCAGCGCGGTTGAAGCGATCGAACGCACGCGCCTGTGCAACGGCGTCGATGCCAGAACCATTGTCGGACACGATGAGGCGGGCGGTGCGCATCTGCCCATCGCCGTACAGCAACACCCGACTCCCGGCCGGGCAGTAGCGAACCGCGTTGTCCAACAGCCTATCCAGTGCTTGTCCCAGCCGACGTGCGTCGCCAGTAACCCGACCCAGAGATGGCTTTAGGTCCACGACGAAATCCAGCCCTTTACCCTTTGCCGCATCGGCTACGCGCTTTGCACTCTCTCTCGCAACAGTGGCAAGATCGACGGACCGGCTCTCCAGCGGCAGCGTTCCCGCCTCCCCTTGAGTAAGGTCGAGGACATTGTCGATCAGCACCGCGAGCCGCCCCGTGCTCTGCATGATCGCGTCCACATATTCCCTGGCCGCCTCAGGCAACTCTCCAGCAAACCCGGCCTGCATCATCTCCGCAAAGCCGGAAATGGACGTCAGCGGCGTACGTAATTCGTAGCTCATATTGGACAGGAAGGCCGTTTTCAGTTTGTCGGTTTCAACCAGCGCTTCGTTCCGGTCGCGCAAGACCTGCTCCATGCGGCGGCTGTCGGTCACATCCAGCATCGTAAACAGCGCGTTGCCGTCTGGCAGGGGGATGGCCGCAAAATCGAACACACGCCCATCGGCGAAGGCCACGCGCCCGCCACGCTGCTTGCGTTCCACCGTAGCGGCCCGGACGAGTTCGCGGACGAGGCTCGCTTGATGCGGCTTGGCGAGTGATTTGGCCACCTTTTGCATGAGTTCGTCGATGCGAGGATGAGAGCCCAGCAGTTTTTCCTCGACGCCCCAGATTTGCCTGAACCGGCTATTCCAGAGATGAAGGCGGCCATCCGAAGCAAAAACGCCGATCGCCTCGAACAGGTTGTCGAAAGTGGCGGTCCGGACCCGCAGCAGCGTATCGCGGGCACTGGAAAGCTGGACCTGCTCTGTCCGATCTTCAAAGATCAGCAGAAGCCCACCGTCCGGCAACGGCTGCGCGAACACGCGTAAATGCGTTCCGTCCGCCAGCAACCAGTTCTCTTCCTGCGCTTCTGCCGAAAGGAACCAGTCGCGGCGTTCCGCGCGCCATGCGGGAAAGTCGCGGTGCTCAGGGATGCGGCCCGCTTCCCGCATCCGATCGAGCACGCGCTCGAATTCAGGCCTGTCGGTCAGATGCTCGGGCTTGAGCGCGAACAGGCTGCTGAACGGCTGGTTCCAGAATTGCAGCGACCGATCCGCCGCGAACTGCGCCACGCCCGCGGAGAGCCGGTCGAGCAGATCGTGCTGAGCGTTCTCGAACCGGCGATGTTCGGCGCGGGCCTGCTCCAGTTCGTGCATGTCGATGGCGAAGCCGGCGATCCCCGCGTCGCCAAGCGGCACGTCCACCACGCGCATCACCCGACGCGCGCCGTCGATCGTAGCGGGCACCAGCCGTGCCAAAGGCTCCGCACTTTCCAGAGCCTGCGCCGCCGCCGCCATCGGGCTCTTTCCGTCCAGCGCTTCCACCAGTTCGATGCCTTCACTGATGACTTGCTGGGCAGATTCCGCATCCACGGCAGTGACATAGGCGCTGTTCACGAGAGCCAGACGCAAGTCCGGCGTGCGATGCCACATGGGCAAAGGCGCGGCTTCAATCAGGCCGGATAGCGATTCCAGCGCAGCGCGCAGTTGTTCACGCTCAGCCTGCAAGGCATGTATTTCCGACTGCGCATCGGTCGCATCGAAAATCCAGAGGATGACGGTCCCCGGTGCCCCCATGCTCGGCCCCGCTGGAGCGCCGCGCACCAGCAACGACCGAGCCGATCCGACAGCGCTGACCGCGCGAGAGAAGCTCTTCCCCGCCCGCTGAGCGGCCGCTATGTCCGTCGCCAGCAACGCGCCATCTTCCGGGCGGAGGCCGCTGTCTTCTGAGGTAAGTTCGGAGACGAAGGCAGGAACGCGATCTCGCCCGAGCCAGTTCTTCAATCGCTCGGGCGTTTCGATACGGCCATCCGTGCGGATCATGACCGGCAGGGCGGGCGCTGACTGCAGCAGACTACCCAGGCGGTCGGCCTGCATCCGAGCGTGAGCGCCCTCACGACGCATCGTCAGGCCAGTGCGCACCGCCCACACACCTGCCGCCAGCCACAAAGCCAGCACCACGCCAATAAGCGCCATGGCTGCAGGAGACAGCGACATCATGCGCCTACTTCTCTTGCCTCTGCCTTATCGACGCTGTTCATATTGCCCGCCTATCGCAAAGCGAGCGCAAGGTGAAGCGGTTGCTAAGCAAAAGGGCGCCGGTTACCCGACGCCCATCCACAAAGGATCAGTAGCGATAGTGATCCGGCTTGAAGGGCCCCTCGGTCGAAACGCCGATATAGTCTGCCTGCTGCTTGGTCAGCTTCGTGAGCTTCACGCCCAGCTTCTCAAGATGCAGCGCCGCGACCTTCTCGTCCAGATGCTTGGGCAGGACGTAGACGTCGTTCTTGTATGCGGAGCGATTGGTCCACAGTTCGATCTGCGCCAGCACCTGATTGGTGAAGCTCGTCGACATCACGAAGCTGGGATGACCCGTCGCGTTGCCCAGGTTCACCAGGCGGCCCTTGGACAGCACGATCAGCTTCTTGCCATCGGGGAACTCGACTTCATCGACCTGCGGCTTGATCTCGTTCCACTTCATGTTCGACAAAGCGCCAATCTGGATCTCGCTGTCGAAGTGGCCGATGTTGCAGACGATCGCCATGTTCTTCATTTCGCGCATGTGATCGACCGTGATGACGTCGGCGTTACCGGTGGCTGTGCAGAAGATGTCCGCGCGCTTTACAGCGTCTTCCATGGTGACGACTTCAAAGCCTTCCATCGCCGCCTGGAGTGCGCAGATGGGGTCGACTTCGGTGACGAGCACGCGCGCACCGCCATTGCGGAGCGACTGGGCCGAGCCCTTGCCGACATCGCCGAAACCCGCGACGCAGGCGACCTTGCCCGCCAGCATGACGTCGGTTGCGCGGCGGATAGCGTCCACCAGCGACTCCTTGCACCCATAGAGATTGTCGAACTTGCTCTTGGTCACGCTGTCGTTGACGTTGATCGCCGGGAAAGGAAGCTTGCCCTTCTTCGATAGTTCGTAAAGGCGATGAACGCCGGTCGTGGTTTCTTCGGAAACGCCCTGGATCGCCTGAACGGTCTTGGTCAGGAAGCCGGGCTTCTCGGCAAGGACGCGGCGCAGCGTCTTCACGAAAATCTCTTCTTCTTCGTTGGACGGCGTAAACAGTTCCTCGCCTGCCTCGACCCGCGCACCCCACAGCGCGAACATGGTGGCGTCTCCACCATCGTCCAGGATCAGGTTGCAGGTTTCGCCATTGCCCCAATCGAAGATGCGCTCAACATAATCCCAATATTCCTCAAGGGTCTCGCCCTTGATCGCGAACACCGGCACGCCCGAAGCGGCGATGGCGGCCGCGGCATGGTCCTGCGTCGAATAGATGTTGCAGGTGGCCCAGCGCACCTGCGCGCCGAGCGCCGTCAGCGTTTCGATCAGCACGGCGGTCTGGATCGTCATGTGCAGCGACCCGGTGATCCGCGCGCCCTTCAGCGGCTGCGATTTGCCGAACTCTGAACGCAGAGCCATCAGGCCCGGCATTTCGGTTTCAGCAATATCCATTTCCTTGCGGCCGAAAGCAGCGAGCGAAAGGTCCTTGATGACGTAGTCGGCCGTCTCGACGGCGGGGGCGGTGGCCACTGGAAATTCTCCTGATCATGGACGCAGCCACGCCCGGCACTATGCACGCGCGGCAACGAATATCGGCTCCTTACCAATCGACGCCCCAGCGATCAAGGCAATATAAAGTTTTCTTTATATCGTTAGGTCACGCCTGTCCTGCAGCGCCGGTCAGCATCGACGTATCGATGCCACTTGCGGCGAAAGCGCGTGACCAGCGACTTCGGGTCGGAGTGTCGAACAGGATGCCGCCGTCCGCCGGAGCAAGGAACCAGCTATTGCCGGTCATCTCATCTTCAAGCTGCCCTGCACCCCAACCCGCATATCCCAAGGCCACGAGATAGCGGCTCGGTCCGCGCTGTTCCGCAATGGCCTTCAATATGTCGAGCGATCCGGAAAGTCCCCATTGCCGGTCCACCTGCACCATATCACGCCCACCCCAATCTAGGGAATGAAGCACGAACCCGCGCTGCGGCTCAACAGGACCGCCTCGCAAGACGGGGGTGTCGGGCACATTGCTGCCGTCCAGATCGAACGTGGAAAGCAACTCGCGCAATCCCAGCCCGCCGATCTCCGAGCCGATATCGATGCCCATCGCACCATCCTCGTCGTGAACGCAGAGCGCGATTACGGAATGATGGAACTCCGATGCGCTGAGACTCGGCATGGCAAGCAACAGGTTGCCGACATAGAAGGGGGGCAGATCCATCGACTGATTATAGGAGTGCATCGGCGCGCTGCAATGGGAACGGTCGTGCCGCTGCAACATATTAAGGCATTTCCTTGATGCACTGCCTCGACTATGCCGCCGCCACGGATCAACAACAGCTGCATCTGGCTGGCTCACAAACTGGAGGGTTCATTTCATGACGATCGCAAAAGGCGAAAAGCTGCCCGAAACCACATTCGTCACACTGACGGAGAACGGACCAGAGCCGGTGAGCAGCGCAAACTATTTCGCTGGCAAGAAGGTTGCGTTGTTCTCCGTGCCGGGTGCTTTCACCCCGACTTGCTCCGCCAAGCATCTCCCCGGCTTCATCCAGAAGGCGGGAGACCTGAAGGCGAAGGGCATCGATGAGATTGCCTGCACCGCCGTCAATGACCCATTCGTGATGGGCGCGTGGGCCAAATCTGCCGGAGCAGAGCAGACCGTGACGATGCTTGCGGACGGAAATGGCGACTTCGTAAAGGCGCTGGGCCTTGAAATGGACGGCAGCAAGTTCGGCCTCGGCACGCGTGGCCAGCGATTTTCGATGATCGTCAATGATGGGGTCGTCGAGGAGTTGAACGTCGAGGCCCCCGGCGACTTCAAGGTCTCCACCGCCGAATATATGCTAGCTCAACTCTGAAACGGAGGCGCCCCTGCTGCATGTCGGCAGGGGCGCTCGCCGCGATGATGATGCCGGTTTAGTTCTATGCCGATCCAGCCTAAAACGGAGCGATGACCAGAATCATCGGCCCACACAGCATTGGCACTGCCATTGTCGCCCAACTGGACGACATCTACCAACAATCGATCCAGTCCCTGCGCGACGCCATGCAGGACTACGCCCGTGACGGCAGCACGCCCGGACCGCAGGCGAAGGTAGAGCGTCAGTTCTGCTACCCGCAACTGCGCGTGCATTATCGCCGTGAAGGCGATGCGCCGCCTCCCGGCCGGTCGTTCGCGCGCCTGTCACATCCCGGCGATTACGTCACGACCATCACGCGGCCGGCGATGTTTGCGGATTATCTCGCGGAGCAGATCGACCTCCTCGTGGCGGACTATGGCGTGGACGTCGAAGTAGGGCGTAGCGCACAGGAGATCCCCTTCCCCTACGTTCTGGATGGCCTCGACATGAGTGCGCTGGACGGCGTTCCACCCACCGAGCTTGCCCGCCATTTCCCGGCGACCGAACTTGCTGAAATCGGAGATGAGATTGCCGATGGCCTGTTCATGCCCGGCCTTGGCGGAGAGCGGCCGCTCGCGTTGTTCGATGGGCTGCGGACCGACTTTTCGCTAGCGCGGCTCAAGCACTACACCGGCACGCCTCCTGAGCACGTTCAGCGCTACATATTGTTCACCAACTATCACCGCTATGTCGATGAATTCGTTGCCTGGGCGTGTGCCGAATTAAAGAAGCCCGGCAGCCGGTATAAGGCTTTGTCTGGAGCAGGCGGCGTTTACGTCACCTCCGAAACTGCGGACCCGGCGCGCATGATAGCAGACAGCGCATGGCGGCGGCACCAGATGCCTGCCTATCACCTGATCGCCGAGGATCGCAGTGGGATCTCGCTGGTCAACATAGGTGTCGGACCGTCCAATGCCAAGACGATCTGCGATCACCTGGCGGTATTGCGGCCCGAAGCCTGGCTGATGATCGGCCATTGCGGAGGTCTGCGCCCCAGCCAGCGGATAGGAGACTATGTGCTTGCCCATGCGTATCTGCGCGACGATCACGTGCTGGATGACGTATTGCCTCCGGAGATCCCGGTGCCCGCCATCGCCGAAGTGCAGGTAGCAATGGCCCACGCTGCGGAGCAAGTGCTTGGAGGAGGCGACGATTTCAAGCGGCGGCTGCGCACGGGTACGATCGTGACGACGGATGATCGCAATTGGGAGCTTCGCTACTCCAACTCCGCCCTCCGGTTCAGCCTGTCGCGCGCTGTAGGCATCGACATGGAAAGCGCGACTATCGCGGCGCAAGGCTACCGTTTTCGCGTGCCCTACGGAACGTTGCTCTGCGTCTCCGACAAACCCATTCATGGGGAATTGAAGCTGCCGGGACAGGCAAACCGCTTCTACGAAGAAGCGATTGCCGGGCATCTCCGGGTTGGCCTGGAGACGTGCGAACTTCTCAGGCAGCAAGGCGCAAAGTTGCACAGCCGGAAACTGCGCGCCTTCAACGAGCCTCCGTTTCGGTAAGCGGTTCTGCCGGAGTGGCTGGCCTGGCCGTTGTGGAGCCCTGCCAGATCGTCACGCGATTGCGCCCCAGTTGCTTGGATTGATACAGAGCCTGATCGGCGCGGCCGACCAGGTCTTCAAGGCCAGTATCGCCCGGTCGCAGGGATGTCACACCGAAGCTGGCGCTGATGCTGCCGGGGCGCATCCGGTCAACAGCCAGACCTTCGACGCCGATGCGTACCCGCTCCATGACCTCGGCCGCGTCCTGCTCGGAGGCGTCCAGGAGCAGGACGAAAAACTCGTCACCACCAAAACGCGCGCAGATATCCTCCTGCCTGACGGCGCCGAGCAATACCCGGGCGAAGGCGCGCAGGGCCGCGTCTCCTACGATATGGCCATGGCCATCATTGACGGCCTTGAAGTCATCCATATCGCAGATAACGGCCGCGACTTCGCGCCCATGCCGTCGCGCGTTGGCGATCGCACGAGTGCCCGCCTCGTCGATACCCCGACGATTGAGCAAGCCGGTAAGCTGATCGTTGCTGACCATCTGCCGCAATTGCGCTGACAGGTCGCCAGCGATCAGGACCGCGGCAGTCATTCCCGTAGCAATATAGAATGTTGGCAGGCCCAAGGCCAACGTGGCGCGATGCAGGCTAAGGGCTGGACTGGTGGGCGCTTCCGGAATGGTAAGGCTCAATCCTGTCAATGCGAATTGAAAGAGAGCAAAGAGTAGAAGCGTTGAGAAAAAGGCGCGCTCCGGCGCACTGAACGACCGCTGGCGAGGCCATATGGCAAAAGCTGCTGCAATTGCCATTGCCCCGCTGTAGACGGCCGGGATGGAGGCCTGAAGCGCACGCGATCCCCAAGCGCTGTTCGCGATCAGACATCCGGTCAGGGCCAAGCCTCCGCCAAGCACAAACTGCCATTGCCGAATGGGAAGCCGGGCGCGTTGCCGGGCACCAATCGCAATGAGGGAGCCGCTTAGAAGAACACAGCACGATGCAGCGGCCGTAAATGATACATGTCCGGTAAAAAAGCCCGCGGCGTTGAAGATCCACTGGACCGCTCCTATCCCATAAGCGATAGCCCACAGAAGAACGTGTCGCTGTCGGCCAAAATGTTGCCACGCAAGCGCCAGCGTAAAGCACATTATGGTGCTAGTGCTGAACAGAACGGCCAATACAACCAGATTCGAATTCATAGGCCGAACTTAGACACAATAGAAACAAGGCGCTGCAATTTCTTCACCAACAGTGTGGTTCCTGTTCTTGCGTTCATCGTTCGCTTTACGACATCAAGCGGCAAGAAAGTCAGCCATAGCTTGGCCCAAGGACTTCTGCGTCACGCTGCCCATGTGCGTTCCCGGCACTTCGGCCAGCTTTGCATTGGGGAGTAGGTCCACTAGCGCTTCGGGCGAGCCGTTATCGCGATCTTCGGTGCCACACAGGACGAGCGTAGGCGCCTCCACTGTCTTCAAAACGGCAGGATCGAAATCCCCGAAGCTGTTTAATAACAGCGTGGCAGCGACGGCATCCACTTTCATGGTCTTCATGAACTGCACGGACAGCCAACGCGGATCGCCATGTTTGATGATGTCGCGATCTTTGATGACAGAGAGGAAGAAGTCTCGCCGCCTCCCCCAATCGGACAAACCTTCCAGTCCCATCCCCGCCAGGATCGCACGACGCGGGCGGATGCCCTGAGCCAAAAGCATGGCGGCGGTTCGCGCACCGAGCGAAAATCCACCCAGATCGTAATCCGTAAGCTGAAGTTGCCTGATGATCTGCTTGACGTCTTCGAGAAGGACATCGCGCGGGTAGGCATCAGGATCATGAGGCGACTCACTCTGCCCATGAACGCGAAAGTCCGGCATGATGACCCGAAAGCCCCGCCCCGCGATGGCCGCAGCATGGCCAAATTTGATCCAGTTCGTATGAGCGCTGGAAAAGAGTCCATGCAGAAGCAGCACGGGGTGCCCCTGCCCGGTCTCGTGGACGGCGAGCAAAGTGCCATCTCGGCCTGGAATCATTTGAGTGCTCACCGCGTTCGGCTTTTCCAACGTCCATATCCATGTTGATCTGCTGCGTTCCGGCGATATGGGACCAGGAAAGCAATGTCGAGAAAATGCGGCCAAGGCCACTCACGGCCTCAACATCACATGATCCGATCGCAATCTTGAATTTGCTTTATATAAGCAAGCTTATTATATCCCGGCCATGGAGCATATCGGATTCTACTTTGCTGACATCGGGCGGCTAATGCGCAAGCGGTTTGATGGCGCCGCGAAAGCTTTGGGCGTGACTGGCTCGCAATGGCGCGTTCTCCTGCTGCTAAACCGCAGCCCAGGACTGAACCAGGGGCAGATCGCGGAGCAGTTGGAGGTGGAGCCGATCACCACCTGCAGAATGATCGATCGTATGGAGCAGGCAGGGCTTGTGGAGCGCCGGCGCGACCCCTTGGATAGGCGTGCCCGGCTTATCTTCCTGACCGATGCGGCTGCTCCGCTCCTGGGAGGCCTCCGGGACATGGGCGAGACGGTTGCCTCGCATTCCCTTCGAGGATTCTCAGATGCGGATCGTGAGCAGTTGATGATCCTGCTCGATCGTGTTCGGAACAATCTGGCCAGTGATGACCTCGGGGATAGCCCCCGTCAACAAGTGGAAACGGTCCATGGCTGAAGCAGATCGTCCCATCATAAAGACTGGCGAGCCCTTCGAAATCGCCGGGGATGCTTCGGCAGATCCTGCATCGACCGCCGACGGCGAGCGCGTGCCCCCAAAGCGTGGAACGCGCCTGGCGCTGCTGTTGTCCCTGCCCTTTGCGCTCGCTGCCGTCGGCGGCTACTTTTATGTCACAAGTGGAGAGTCAGTCAGCACCGACAACGCTTATGTGAAGCAAGATATAGTATCGGTGAGCAGCGATGTCGGAGGCCGCATCATCAGCGTCAAGGTACGCGAAAACCAGATGATCCAGGCGGGCGACATCCTGTTTCAGGTCGACCCAGAGCCTTATAAAGTTGCCCTGGCTCAGGCCGACGCCGCGATCGCTTCCGCGCAGGTCAAGGTTACCGAACTTCAAACGGATTACAGCACGAGTGGCGTCGGCATTGCCGGGGCACAGAGCGATGTGACCTTTACTCGCGCCGAATTGCAGCGCCAGCAGGAGCTGATGAACCGCGGTTTCACGACCCGCGCCAAGCTTCAGGCGGCGCAGAATGCCTATCAGAATGCACTGCTGCGCGTGCAATTGGCACAAGTCGATGCAGAGAAGGCAAAGGCGGCGCTGGCGACAGGCGCGCAGGTGCCGGGAGAAAGCCCCGCAGTTGCAGCGGCTCGTGCGCAACGGGCGAAGGCCCTGCTCGACCTGTCACGCACCACGGTACGCGCGCCCGTTTCCGGCCGGATCAGCCAGTCGGACAGGCTGCAGGTTGGCCAGATGATGGTCACCGGCTTGCCTGCCGTGAGTATAGTGGCGAGCGACCGCAGCTGGGTCGAGGCCAATTTCAAGGAAACCGATCTGAACCATATTTATCCGGGCCAGCACGCCACCGTAAAGTTTGATGCCTATCCCGATATCGAATTGCCTGGGCACGTCGAGAGCATTGGAGCAGGCACCGGATCTGAGTTCTCTGTTTTGCCCGCCCAGAATGCCAACGGGAATTGGGTAAAGGTGACGCAACGTGTCCCTGTCCGAATTGCCTTCGACAAAAAGTCGCCGCGTCAGATGATTGCCGGCCAGTCTGTCGATGCGACCATCGATATCCGTACGGCGACAAAGTAGCGTCGGGCAGCGAAGATGTCCTTAAGTCCCGACGTCCCCGACGTCCCCAGCCTCGTCGTGAAGCAGAGGTGGCTTCTTATTGCATCGGTCATGGGCGCAATGCTGATGCAAGTACTGGATACCACGATTGCCAATGTGGCCCTGCCACACATGCAGGCTTCGCTTGGCGCTACGCAGGATAGCATAACCTGGGTGCTGACCAGCTATATCCTTGCGTCGGCAGTAGCGATTCCGGTGACGGGGTGGCTCTCTGACAAGTTTAGTATCCGCAGCCTGTTTCTGGTTTCCGTGGTAATCTTCGTCTGCGCTTCCGTGCTATGCGGCATCGCGACGAGCCTGCCGGAGATGGTCGCATTCCGGATCATACAAGGGATCGGCGGCGCGTTCCTGGCTCCCCTCGCCCAAACGATCCTGTTGGATGTCACCAAGCCGTCCGATCACGGCAAGATCACGTCGGTATATGGGATGGGCATAATGATCGGGCCAATCGTGGGACCGATCCTTGGTGGCTGGCTTACCGAAAGCTTCGATTGGCGGTGGGTGTTCTTCGTGAACATTCCGATCGGCATCACTTGCTTTATTGCGCTCTGGTTCCTGCTTCCGCGGAAGAGCCCAGATCCTCGAACCTTCGATCTGGCGGGGTGGGCGATGATCGCTCTTGGACTAGCCGGCATGCAGTTGATGCTGGACCGAGGGCCGCTTGAAGACTGGTTCAGCTCTACGGAAATCTGGATCGAGGCCGGGGTGGCCGTAACGGGCCTCTGGATGTTTGGTGTTCACATGATGACCGCGCGTAGGCCTCTGTTCCCCATTGCCATGCTTCGTGATCGCAACCTGATCTCGGGAGCCTTGTTCATGTTCGTAATGGGCTTGGTGATGATGGCGGCTATGGCGTTGCTGCCGACAATGTTACAGAGTTCATTCGGCTATCCCGTGATAGACACGGGGATACTTCTGGCGTCCCGGGGTGTCGGCGTCTTGCTGACGATGGCATTAACTGGCCGCCTGGCTCAGAAGGTGGATCCCCGCATGTTGGTATGCGCTGGTTTTTTAATCATGGCGGGATCGCTTTGGCTGATGACCGGCTGGTCTCTCAATATGGACTGGAAGCCAATCGTGACGAGCGGCTTCGTTCAGGGCGTGGGCCTTGGCTTGGTCTTTGTGCCGCTAAATATGCTGAGCTTTGCTACACTGCCAAGGAAATATCGGACGGACGCAGCTAGCTTGCTTAATCTTGCTAGAAGCCTCGGCTCATCGGTCGGCATAGCTATTGTTACGGCCCTGCTTTCCCATAATGTTCAAGTCAGCCATTCCGACATCGCCGCGACCATCACGCCGTACAACCTGCCCGTCGACCCAAGCATGGTGAGCGTACTTGGCAGGAATGGGGACGCAGTGATGAGTGCGCTAGACGGGATGGTCAACCAGCAGGCCGCCATGGTGGCTTATCTGGATGATTTCTACTTCATGATGTTCTTGACGCTAAGCGCTATCCCGCTGATACTCCTGCTGCGTAGACCAGAGCGCAAGGCCGCGGACGACGACCTTGCGCACATGGTCATGGAATAAGCTTCAGCCTTTCTTGAGGTGGCGCCGTCCAAGCAATTCGGCGATCTGTACCGCATTCAAGGCTGCGCCCTTTCGCAGGTTGTCGGAGACGCACCATAGTACCAGGCCATTTTCAACAGTGGGGTCTTCGCGAACCCGGCTGACGAAGGTCGCATAGTCGCCCACGCATTCGACCGGCGTGACGTAGCCGCCATCCTCCCGCTTATCGATCAACATGATGCCGGGCGCTTCTCGTAGGATCGATTGCGCTTTCTTGGCGGAGATCTCGTCCTCGAATTCGATGTTGATGGCTTCGCTATGCCCGACGAAGACGGGCACGCGCACGCAGGTCGCGACGACCTTTATCTTCGGATCCAGGATCTTCTTGGTCTCGACGACCATTTTCCACTCTTCCTTGGTGAAGCCGTCATCCAGGAAACTATCGATGTGCGGGATCACGTTGAAGGCGATCTGCTTGGTGAACTTCTTGGGTTCGGCCGGATCGCCGACGAAGATGTTGCGCGACTGCTCGAATAGCTCGTCCATGCCTTCCTTGCCCGCGCCGGACACGGACTGGTAGGTAGACACGACAACGCGCGTGATCTTCGCCGCGTCGTGCAGGGGCTTCAGCGCGACGACCATCTGCGCGGTCGAGCAGTTGGGGTTCGCGATGATGTTCTTCTTCGTATAGCCGTCGATCGCCTCGGGGTTCACTTCGGGCACGATCAGCGGCACGTCTGGGTCCATGCGGTAGAGCGAGCTGTTGTCGATCACGATGCAGCCAGCAGCAGCAGCCTTGGGCGCGTAGATCTTGGTAGGCTCCGACCCTGCGGAGAACAGCGCGATATCCCATCCGGTGAAGTCGAAATGCTCGACATTCTTCACCTTCAGCATTTTGCCGGTGTCGCCATATTCAATCGTGGTGCCAGTCGAGCGCGAGGATGCCAAAACCGCAATCTCGTCCGCCGGGAATTCCCGCTCGGCCAGAATGTTCAGCATTTCGCGGCCCACGTTTCCGGTGGCTCCGACGACGACGACACGATAACCCATTACCGACTCCAGTTCTTTTGGCCATTGGACATGGCGCGATGGCGCATAACGCGCTGCCTCCATTTGTCCAGTGCAGCTTTGCTATACGGTCACAAAGTAGGACCAGTTAAAGCCCGAAAAGTCGTGACAATGCCTTGTCCAGCATCACCAGTTGCCAAAGCAGCCGTCCGTTGTCCGCCAGGCCACTTCGATGGTCGGCCGCAGCCTTTCCCATCGCCTTCAAGTCAAAGAGGCCCGTGCGTGCAATCGCGGAGCCACCGGCGACGGCACTTGCCTCTCCGGCCAAAGGCCCGCGAAACCAGGTCGAGATCGGTGTCACAAAGCCCATTTTCGGACGGTATAAGATGTCCTGCGGCAAATAGGCTTCCATGGCCTTCTTCATCAGATACTTGCCGCTATTACCGCGGATGCGCTGGTTTACGGGCAGACGACCGGCGAACTCCATCAGTCGGTGGTCCAACAGTGGCTCTCGGGCCTCCAGCCCTACCGCCATGCTCATCCTGTCGGTCTTCGTAAGAATGTCGCCGGGCAGCCAGATTTTCATGTCGGCATATTGCGCTCGGTCCAGCGGATCTCGCGCAGGCGCATTGCGCATGGCCGTCACGTAACGATCTTCTGCACGGTGGCCCGCCAGCAATGCCATCATATCGCGGGTGTAGAGCCGTTGCCGCATGGTATGAGGCGTGACGCCGACCGAAGCGGCATACGCCTCGGCGCCGTCTTGAGCGAGTTCGAGAAACGTCGACTTCGCTCTCAATGCGCGGGGCGCCCAATCCGCCTTGGGATAGAAACGCCCCAATGTCCCGAACAAAGGCTGCCGGACGGCATTGGGGATCAACGACCGCAGGCGCTCCCCCTGATATTGGAACCGATGGCGTCGATATCCGGCGAAGGCCTCGTCCGCACCGTCTCCGGATAGCGCGACGGTGACATTCTCCCGCGCCAACTCGCACACGCGGTAGGTCGGCAGCGCGGAGGCATCGGCAAACGGCTCGTCGAAATGATGCGCCAGGATATCGATGAGGCCGTAGTCATCCGCCGAAACGATCCGCGCGCGATGATCCGTGGCGAAGCGACGCGCTATGCGGTCGGCATAAGCGGTCTCATCCAAGGCCGCGACATCGAAGCCAATGGTGCAGGTCTTGACGGCCTGACTGCTCGCCTCCGCCATCAGGGCAACGACGCTGCTGCTATCGACGCCGCCCGACAGGAACGCACCGAGCGGCACGTCTGCGACCATGCGCGAGCGGACCGCGGTCCGCATGAGGGAGACGAACTCTTCCTCAAGCGCTTCGGGACTGGCGGTACTCCGATCCGCGAAGCTGATGTCCCAGTAACGCTGCGGCTGGCCAAGCGGCTTTCCCCTCACCAGCCGGAGTGTCTCGCCCGCACCCAGCTTCTTCACGCCTGCCACCAGGCATGTGTCATCGGGAACATAGCCATAAGCCATGTAGTCTTCGATCGCCGTCACGTCGGGCTCACGCCGAAGCAGCGGATGCACCAGCAGGCTCTTGAGTTCCGACGCAAAGATCACGCTGCCATCGGAAACCTGAGCATAATGCAGCGGCTTGACGCCCAGGCGATCACGCACCAGCCACAGCGCGCTCGCATGCCGGTCGAACAGGGCAAAGGCGAACATGCCATCGAAGCGATGCACACATTCCTCGCCCCACTGCCGATAGCCGTTCAGGATGACTTCGGTATCACTGCCGGTACGAAAGCGGTGCCCCTTTGCCTCCAGTTCCCGGCGCACTTCGGCGAAGTTGTAGATTTCACCGTTGAACGTGACAGCCAGGCTTTCGTCCGGAGTCAGCATCGGCTGAGCGCCGCCGCCCAGATCGATGATGGACAGGCGGCGATGGCCAAGTCCTACGCCCGGCGCGGTCCAGACCCCCGCCCCGTCCGGCCCGCGATGCGCAATAGCATCCGCCATCTGCCGCACCCGCGCCGGATCTACGGGCTTGGCCGTCTCTAGGTGAAAGATGCCCGCAATTCCGCACATGGCCCGATGCCTAGCGGATGCCCGCGCTCGCGTCAGCCAATTCCTTCACGGGGCCAAGATCGCGCAGGAATGCCGTCATGGCGGCTTGAGCGGACTGGCGCTCCTTGTCCTCTGCAGACACCAGTATCGCCACCGCACGTTGATCATGGCCGAGCAAACGGGCCTTCAGAGTCTGAAGCTTCACCTTGCCCGCACTACCCGTCACGAAGCCATCCACGCTGTAGAAGCTCATGACGTCACGCACTACAGGTCCAGGTGCCGTGATGCGCTCGCCATGTCCGTTCGCGGGGGCGGGCGCGGGCTCGGTCCACGCCCATTCGCTATCGGGACCGACTGCGCCTTGCCCGAAGCCGACAAGCTCCCGGCCATCCTGTTGCCGGGCATATACGGCTATGGCCAGGTCCACGACACGTCCGGATTTGTCCGCATAGCGCCCAGCCAGGAGGTGGTCCGCGCCTCTGAAATGCGGCTGCCACGGATAGGCTTGCGGCGAGACGGTTCGGCTCCATCCGGGAACCTGCGGCAGCGAAACGGATGTGGGCAGATCGCCCGAGCCCGAGGTCATAAGGCTTGCCCATACCGGCGAGATGGCAGCGATGGCGATAGCGGCCGGAGCAATCCAGCTCGCCGCAGTTCGTGTGAAGGGCACCGAAAGCGCCGCAGGATCGAACCAGGCATCATTCGGCTTGCGGTCGAAGAACGGCCAGGCCGCGACCATCACGATCGTCATGATGATCCCGAAGAAGATCCAGCCGAACACGACATGGTCGAAGCCCATCGCCATCTCCACGGATACGAAGTGCGCGACGAGAATGGTTGCAAACGCCCGCACTCCATTGGCCAATATGGATAGAGCAAGAGCGCTGCCCACGAACACTGTGCGGCGTCGCCAGCTGCGAAAGCACACATTGCCGACGAGAACGCTGTAGGCCGCCATCGCGATCAGGAACTTCGCACCGGAACAGGCTTCCGCGACCTCGAAATAGCCGGTGGGTGTCGTTATGAACACGCCATCCATGTGCGCCGGTATGCCTGCCACTCCGAGCAGGATCATGGAAATGTGTGCGGTGACGATCTGCAACGTTGGCACGACTTCTTCGCCGAAAGGCACCATGAAGAAGGCATAGAAGAGGGGGAAAGTCAGCGCTCGCGACACACCCGGCCCAAGGAGAGCGATCACGGCGCCCTGCAGCACCACGATAAGCCCTGCATGTCGAAACAGCGCAACCCCCGCAGCATCGCCAAGCAGCCAGGCAAAGCTGCCCGCAGCCAGCCACAGCAGCCCCGGCGTCCATGCATAAGGCTCCAACTGCCGCAGGCCCGGCAGGCGCTGCTGTACGAGCCAGCCGATCAGGAACGGCACGAACAGGCAGTGCTGGAACGTGGAGGCAGTCCACCATATCAGGACCATGTCCGCGGCATCTCGCGCGAACAGCAACAGGATAGCCGCTGCCACAATTCCCAAGCCCGTCAGGCTCGTGCGGCATCCGCTAGCATCACGCCGTGGATGGGCGGCAGCCGCCATGCTCATGCCGATGGCCCGCCCAGAACCAGTTCGGGCAAGGCAGAAAGCGTATGCCGCCACTGGTAGCGCTCGATCATGCGTTCACGCGCAGACTGGCCGAGGGAAGCGGCGCGGTGAGGATCGTCGAGCAGGGAGAGAACCATGGGCGCCTCCTTTTCAGGAGAGGATGCCACCAGAAGGTGCAGATCGTGAATCGCATCGATCCCTTCAGCCGCCTGCGACGATGCCACGACCGGTCGCGCCATGGCCAATGCCTCCAGAACCTTGTTTTGAATACCACGTGCGATCCGGAGTGGCGCGACTACGACGTCCGCCGCCACTAGCCAGCCCCGCACGTCGTCGACGCTCCCCGTCACGAGAACGCCGGGCAAATCCCGTAACGCCAGCACCGCTTTGGAGGGGCCACGCCCGACGATCGCAAAGCACGCGTCGGGATAGCGCTCCCTGATCGATGGAAGGCTCTGGCGGGCAAAGCTTTCGACTGCCTCGACATTCGGCCGGTAATCCATTTGCCCGGTGAAGACGATCAAGGGACCGGCATCGCGGGAGATCGGAGGGAAAGCGGCAACCGGATCGAAGTAGTCGAGTGCGACCCCGTTCTCCAGCGCACGAACGCGATCCAGTCCCGCTCCCGTAGCGTCGCGAAACATCGCGGCCTCCGCTTCGCTGACGAAGGTGCTGACATCGGCACGTCGGGCAACCTCACGCTCGAACGCCAGCAGCTTGCGCCCCTCGCGCCGGTTGATCCAGCCCATAGGCCCGAATTTTCCCGCACCGTAAGCCGCATACTTCGCGGAATCGAAATCCACGAAGTCCATGAGGAATCTTACATCAGGTGGCAGGACCGGGACGAAGTTGGCCATCTGCACGGAATAGGCGAACACTGCTCTGATGGGGCGCTCCGCCAGCGTGCGCCGAACCCAATCATGCATAGCGGGAGCATCGAACAACGACACGAGCAGCGGCTGCCCCTTTGCCAGCCCCCGCAGCCCGCCTGCTACTCGCGAACCACTTCTCCTCAGCACGAGCTGGCTCTGGGTGAGTTCTTCCAGTGCCGGAGCAAAGGTCAGATCCCGCTCGTCATCTGCAAGGCAGCCGACGTGAACGGGCGCGATCTCCGCCAACTGCCGCAGGATGTTGAAGGAGCGGATCTTGTCGCCGCGATCCGGCGGAAACGGAATCCTGTGGCACAGGAACAGGATCTCTCCCGCCCCGGCAGGCGCGACAGTCATCCCAACCCTCGGGCGATATGCGGACCGATCAGAGTGGCCAGACGCAGCGGCAGCTTTTTCCAAAGCTCGACCTTGCGCTGATATTGAGGCGAAAGTGGATTGATGTCTCGCGCTTCCTGCCCCTCCGTCGAGCGGACGGCATAGGTGAGCGGCGTGCCCTCCCACCCCCAGCTCTTCTTCCAGGCGGCCGGTCCAGTTCCCATCTTCGACCGCCCGAAATCGAAGCTATGGCAGCCCCGCTCGCGGGCGTGGCTCATCAGCCTGAAGTAGGCGACTTCGTTGGATCGCATCGCCCGCGCCGCACCGCTGGCACCCTGCCAGTAGGGCATGCAAACGCCCTGATGGTAGAGCGAGAGAATGGACGACAGCGGCACCCCATTATGCGAGACCAGACAAATGTCGGCAGCCGGTCCCATCCGATCCAGCACCTCATCGAACAGGCGCCGGGGGAACACCGGCGTACCAAGCCGGTGTACGCTCTCCGCATAGAGGCGGTAGTGGATCGCCCGTAGCCGCGCGGTGTCGCCGATCTCGCAATGCAGGTCCTTGTCCAGTCCCTTCCGCACCTCAGCCCGGTGTTTGCGTGGTATCTGGGCAAGTTGCTCGGCATCAGTGCTGGCGAGCGCACGTGAAAAGTTCAGATATGTGCCTTCGCGCAGGTTCCATCCCATGGAGGGCAATAGGCCGCCGCGAAGCTCAGCCGTGGTGCAACGATGGCGTTCAGCCTCGGCCCAGCAGGCAATTGCCAAAGCATCGGCAACGGCCGGATCGTCCGCCAATATGCCTCCGTCCACGGAGAACCCTACCGACACCAGCGCCTTGCCGAACAGCAGGGAGCGGATCAGGGTGAGCGGCAACAGGCCCGCGATAGAGCCCGCGCCGTTACGAGCGACCAGCATGATGGCAGTCTGCGCGGTGCCTTGCGCCACCGCCTGCACCCATGACGGCCGATGGAAAGGCGTAGAGCGCGGTTGTGCCAGCACCCAGGCCTCCAACTCTGCGCTAATGGCGCTATCGCCGGACGGCACCGCGGCGACTGTAACGGCGTTTCTCCATTCCGCAGGATGTGCAGCCATCGTCATGCGCCCTGCTGCCCCAGGCGAAGCGCCTCTTGTGCCGCAATCGCATCCACGCGCGTCCAACGGAAATCCCCCGCCAGCCGCCGGAGCTTTGGAGCCATGACCGAGAGATTGCTATAGTGCCGCAGCCGCGACCGCATCGGTGCATTCGCCACGCGCGGCTGATCGGGATCGATTTCCCAGGGGTGAAAATAGATGATCGCAGGCCGTTGCGCCTCTCCATTCACCTGTCGAATCGCCCATCGGGAGAAGGCATAAGGCAGCAGGCGGAAGAACCCCCCGCCCCCTGCCGCCATCGTCCGGCCCGCAAAGCGCGCCGTCGTCACGGGTAATTCGACAAGCCGGCTATCCTCCACGGGTCCCCATGCAAACCGCGGAGAATCCGGCCAGCCATAATGGTCGTGCTTCACCGGCGCGACGCTGCTGGAATAGGCATAGCCTTCCTCGGCAAGTATGCGATGCGCCCATGGGGTGCGGGCATCGATCGAAAAGCTCGGGGCTCGATACCCGGTGACAGACGTTCCCGAAGCATCCTCCAGCAACGCACGCGCCTTGCGCAAGTCCGCGCGCCATTCCTCGGGCGTGAAGGTGAAGACCCGGCGATGATCATAGCCATGGCTGGCCAGTTCATGCCCCGCATCCACGATCCGCCGCATCAAGGCGGGATACCGCTCCGCCACCCAGCCCAAGGTGAAAAACGTCCCCGTCACGCCAGCATCCGCAAACAGCGAAAGCACGGCCTCGGTATTCCGCTCCACACGATGGGCAAGGCTGTCCCAGTCGGACCGTTTGATCGTATTCTCGAACGCGCCGACCTGAAACCAGTCCTCGACGTCCACGGACAGGGCGTTCTGCATGGCTTCCTCTGTATACACGCTGCCGTCAGGCAGCGTGACTGCGTTGCTGAACGGATTGTTCGTCACGCTCGACCCAGTCCACCAGCAACGTCAGGACACGGCGTAGTGCATTGTCCTGATCACGTGAGCGCGTGTCGATGACGTCAAGGCGCTTGTCGAAATACACCATGACTTCCGCCACTTCCTCGCTGTCTGCCTCTGCGCCGCGTGCGGCCAGCGCTTTCTTGACGTCGGCAAGCTCGGCCCGAAGTGCCTCCACTTCGGCCTGCAATTCCGCCGCTCCGCCAAGATCGGCTGATGCATGGTGCCTCGCCTGATGCTCGGTTGCCTGATCTAGTGGCGAAGGCGCGACCGGAGCGGGCTCGTCTTCCTCTTGCCCCATGTCCGCCAGCACCGCGGCCACTATGTCAGCGTCGATGATCCCGAGCTTGTCGATCGCGCCCAGCAGCAGCAGTCGACTGGCGATCACGTTTATCCGGCGAGGTATGCCTTCAGTAGCGGCGTAGAGCGCTGCGAAGGCTTCCGGAGTGAACTGAGGATTGCCCTTCCAGCCGACAAGCCCGAGACGATGCTGGACATAAGGCTCCACTTCATTCGCCAGCATCGGCTCAAGATGATGGGTGGCGATAACGCGCTGGCGCAGTTGCTCCAGCTCCGGCGACTTCAGGAGATCCCGGAACTCAGGCTGGCCCAACAGGAAGATTTGCAGCAGCGCTTGCCCGCCTAGTTGGAAATTGCTCAGCATCCGCAGTTCCTCTACCGCCGAGACCGCGAGGTTCTGCGCCTCGTCGACGATCAGCAGGCTGCGCTTGCCCGCTCTTGCCTGCGCATGAAGGAATGCTTCCATCCGCTGGAGCAATTGCGCCTTGGGCACATTGTCCGCAGCCAGGCCGAAGCTCTGCGCGGCAAGGCGCAGGATGTCGTCGCCGCCCACTTGCGTCGACACGATCTTGGCCGCCGTCAGGCGCGCCGGGTCCACGGTGGACATGACATGCCCCACCAGCGTCGTCTTGCCCGCGCCGATGTCGCCGGTGATGACGATGAACCCTTCGCCTTGCGCCAGCCCATAACCAAGGTAGGACAATGCCTTACGATGGGTGGCGCTTTCGAAATAGAAATGCGGATCCGGCGTCAGCTGGAACGGGCGACCCGTCAATCCGTAAAACTGATCGTACATCCTGTTCTCTCCGGCCTTCAGAATTGGTAACGCAGGCCAAGCTGGCCCAGCAAGCTGACGATGCTCTCGACGCCCTGCGGATCGACGGCGTCCACGCCCACGGCAGCGGTGCCTCTCAGGCGACGCCCGAACTCGTGATAGTAACCCGCATTCGCTCCCAGGTTCAGCACATCGCCGAACCCGACACTGCCGCCGCCGATGCCGCTGTCGTAGTAGTTGGCGTACAGCGTAGCATCGATTCCGGAACGCGGGTCCAGTTGCCGACTGGCGAACAGCTGCGCATAATAATTCTCGTCGTGAGAACGGTCGACGCCGGCAAAGACGCTGCCGTCAGGCGCGATGAAGGTGCGGCGTGAATAGCCGGCACCGACGCCCCAGCTGGTGCGCCCCTGCCGCGTGGTGAACTGCCCCGCAATGCCGCGCCGCCGGAAGTTCGATCCGCTGATCGCCGTCAAGGCATCGTTGAAGCACTGCCCGCCGCCGGTCGTCGCCGTAACGCAAGGACTGATGTCGCCGCTGAACGGATTGCGCACGGCGTTGAAGTCCGTCGAAAGCCCCGCAAGGTTGCCATTCAGCAACCGCCCAAAGCTTTCGATGCTATTATACACGGCTACGTTGACGGAAGTGTTCCGCGAAGGCTGCCAGGCGAAGACGCCAGTGTAGTTCATATTGCCATAGCGCCGCCCGATATGCGCCTCCAGAGAGGTACGGCGGCTCGGGCGCCACAATACGCCCGCGTCCCAGATCAGGCCGTCCGTGTCATAGGACAACCGCCTTGGCGATGCCGGATCGGTGATCAGGCGACCGCGGCCGTCGAGTATCGGAGCCCCGGCGCCATCCAGCAGCGCGCCGCGCTGGCTGATCTCGACATCCTCATAGCCTACGCCGCCGAGCAGCGCGACCGTGGGTGACACGGGAACAGTGATATCGCCGCGCAGGAACTTGTCCTCGAACCGCTGGTCGAGAAGATTGGTGTCTTCGCGATTATAACCGCCGCCGATGGCCCAGCCGAACGGCAATGGGCCTGGCTGCATGCCGGTCGAGAAAGTAGCGCTATGACTGGTGCTCTCATCAAAACCGCCAGGTGCCGAAGCGCCGGGCGCGCCGAAGCCGAAGTCGTCCTCGATCCGGGTATATCCGAAACGATAGGCGGCATTGATGCCAAGATCGCCCACTCGGGTGGTCAGCGTCGGGCCGACATAGCCGGAGTAGATCTGCGTGGTGGAACCGACGTCGCCGGTCAGCGCATTGTTGGCGCCGGTGAAGCCATCCGAGCGAATGCGCGTCGCAATCGCGCCGCCTTCCAGGCTCAGAAAATCCTGAACGAGGCTGACGCGGCCGCGGAACAGGCCGCTGATCACGTTCTCGTCGCCGAGATCCCCGCTCCAGCTGAAACGATGCTCGTAGCGCACATTGACGCCGACTTCCGCATGTTGCGTCGACATGCTGGCGTCCACGCCTGCCGCGGCGGAGGTATAAGTCAGAACGTCGCCATCGCCGCCCTTTACGTCCGCCACCACGATCTGGTTCAACTCCAGATAAGGCGAGACGTCGGTTCGCGAGCGAGCGAACGCGGCCTGCGAGGCAGCCGCCGCGATTGCAACCGCCGTCCAGCCTGCAAGAATGCGCCGCGCCTTCATGCCGCTTTTCCATAGTAGTTGCCAAAGCGGCGTCCGCTGGCGGAAAACTTCACGCCGTTCAGCAGCAGTTGGACATGAGCGCAGGCCTTCAGCAGATTGGCAGCATCCCGCAGCGCGTTCTCCGTGGTGCTGTCGGCTCGCACGACCATCAGCGCCTGCCCCACATGCCCCGCAAGCACGGCGGCGGGCGACGCTGCCAGCAGCGGCGGCGAATCGAACAGCAGAATGCGATTGGGATTGCCCGCCGTCAGCGTGTCGAGCAGTTGTCTGGTTCGGGCGGAGGCAAGATATTCGGTGTCGTTGTTCGTGCCATTGCCCGCCGGAAGCACCGCGAGCGAGGCGAACTCGGTCCGCAGCACGCATTCCTCAATCGGTAGGCTGGGATCGGCCAGAACATCCATGAAACCGGGGCCATCCGGCAGCCCCAGGGTCGAGACGATGCTGGGCTTGGCGAAGTCCGCATCGACCAGCAGGACCTCGATGTCCTTCTCAGCCGCCATCGAGAGCGCAAGGTTCACCGCGCAAAACGTCTTGCCTTCCCCCGGATGCGCGGAGCAGACGAGGATGCGGTTGCCGAGCGCCAAGGCGTCTTCCCCATTGTCACCGCGAAGCGCGCTCAGAAGTTGCCGCTTAACGATGCGAAATTCTTCGCTGATCCCGCTTACCGGGCCGTCAGGGAGGACAAAGCCCGCCGCTTCCAGCCCTTCGCGATCTACCGAATGCATCGGACCGTACCATTGAGGTGCGATCGATGCGGGGGCATCGTCCACAACTGCCGTCGGCTCCACCACCTGCGGCACGATCGGCGGCATGCCGGTGCCGCGCAGGACGGAGCCGAAGTCGTAGAGGTCGGAGGCCCGCTCCAGCAGGGAGTCGCCGGGCTGCCGGGGCATATCGATGGGGCTGTATTTCGTCATTGTCTATGCCTCAGGCCATGCCACGCTGGACGAATTCGACGGCGACCAGCAACAGGCAGACGCCTGCCAGACCGCCGCTGCCCGCCAGGAACAGCTTCAGCCGCTGCTTCCGGACGACATGCTGTGCCGCCGTCAGTGTCTCGGTGATCGCGCCTATCACCGGCAGCCCCGCCGCCTTCTCCAGCCGCGCGGCCGTCGGATAGGTCGTCTGCACCTGCCCCAAGGCAAAAGCCGTACCCAGTCCGCCGAATATGCCGACGATCAGGACCGCCAGCAGAAGCAGGGGGCGGTTCGGCGCGGCAGGCTTCGAAGGCACGCTCGGCGGCTCGATCACGCGGAATTTGACAGCACCGGTCTCGCTCTGGACGTCTCCGCGCAAACGCACTTCTTCGCGGTCGGCAAGCAGCTTGTCATATTGCGTCTTGAGCGCTTCATATTCGCGGTTCAGCCGTTCCTGTTCCGATGCGACGCCGGGTTCCGACACCTGCCGGTCGGTCATCGCATTCAGGTCCGCCTGGATCTGGCCCTTGCGCACCTGCAGCGCCTGAACCGTGGCCGCGCGCTCTGCCTGCATGGATTTCAGCGACGTATAAGTTGGATTTGGCGTGCCGGTAGCGGCAGACGCCCCGCCCTGCCCCTTCAACGCAGCGGCCTGACGGCGCAGCGCAACGATGTCGGGATGATTTTCGGTCCAGCCCCGCGCCTTTGCGGCGGCGATCTCTCCCATGACCGACCCGAGAGCGCTCGTACCGCCACTTGCGCCGCCTGAAATGGAGGCGGGTGTTCCGGCAAGTTGTGCATTCATGGCCGACAGCGCGCTCTGTGCAGCGACCAGTTGGCTGTCGATCGCGTTGATCTCGGTCCGTGCTGCATCCATGCGCGCGCTGATCGATCCTGTACCGGGGAGCAGCCCCATATACTTCTGTTCGAATTCGACCCGGCGCTGATCGGCAGCCTGCAACTGTTTACCGCGCTGGGCGACCTGCGAGTCCAGAAAGCTCAGGCTCTGGCGCGTTTCATCGCGATCGCCTGCGACATTCTCTTCCTCGAAGATGTCGATGAGCTTCTGCGCGATCTGCGCAGCGATCCGGGCGTTGGCGCCATCCGAAATGCTGGTGTCCGACGACGATCCGGTGATTTCGAACAGATTATCCTGCGTCGAAACGACCTTGATATTGGCGCGAAGCATGGCGACCTTGCCTGCCAGATCGCGATCGTTGGAAACCGACTGTGCCAGATCCGTGCCGCGCACGACCTTTTCGAGGTTCTCGGCGCTGGCAAGCGTCTGCCGCACGCGGTTCACGTTCTGCTGTTGATCGCCTGTGCTGATGCCGATCTGCTCGGGCAGGATCGATTGCGTCTGGACATACACCTTGGCCTTCGATTCGTAGCTGTTCGGGATCAGCGACACGACGAGCCAGCCCACCATGCAGATGCCCCAAGCGACAGCGAGCGCGAGCCAGCGGCGGTTCCACACGCCGTGCAGTGCAATCAGGATTTCGTCATAGAGACCAGACATAAGCGGCTGTTATTCCTGATTATTCGGTTCAGAACATGCTTTCGGGGATGATGATCACATCGCCCGGCGCCAGCAGAACATTGGCGCGCGTGTCGCCCTTCTTGATGAGGTCGTTCAGCCGCACCGCGAATTCCTGCTGCTTGCCAGTCTGCCGCTCATGCCGGATCAGTCGCGCCTTGTTGCCTGCTGCAAACTCTGAAAGGCCGCCGACCGAGATCATCGCATCCAGCAATGTCATGTTGGCGCGATAGGGGATCGACGCGGGCTTTTCGGTGGCTCCGACGATGCGGATCTGCTGGCTGAACGTGCCGGAGAAGTTGTTGACGATCACCGACACCAGCGGATTCTCGATATATTTGCTCAGCGCCTGCTTGATGTCGTCAGCAAGGACGGCTGGCGTCTTACCGACTGCTGGGAGGTCCGTGATCAGTGGCGTGGTGATGCGGCCGTCCGGGCGGACCTGCACTTTAGCGCCCAACTCCGGATTGCGCCATACGAAGATGGTGAGTTCGTCCAGCGGACCGATCACATATTCTTCGCCCGGTCCTTCGTCAGCGCCTACGAACGAAGCCGTCGGGAGCGTCGGAGCGTCGCGCGTCGTCGTGCAGCCGGTCAGCGCTACCGCGACCAGCGAAGCGCCAAGCGAAACTCGACCGAAAGCACCAGAACCCATGATCTTCTCACCCTCTTTGCCTGCCGCACGGGCTGCGGCACCATGAGGGAGGCAGCCGCAAAGCACGCATGGCTTCGGCTGCCTTCATGGGCACTAAGGGTAAAGATAGCGTTAGGCGTGGGCGGATCCTGAGGCTTTTCCATCCATATCGGTGCTATTCGACGAGTATCTCTTTCGGGGCAGGATGGCCAAGAAACGCTGTCGGGCTAGCCGTCGCGCCATAGGCCCCCGCCACGAACACCGCGACCAGATCACCGACGTGGATTTCCGGCAGGAGTATCTTGTCTCCTAACCTGTCCAAGGGCGTGCAAAGGCATCCGACAACGCTGACCGGCTCATCCGTATTTGGTGAGCCAAAGCGATTTGCCACCGCTACAGGATAATTTCGCCGGACCACCGTTCCGAAATTGCCACTGGCGGCGAGTTGGTGATGCATCCCTCCGTCCGTGATTACGAAGCGCTCGCCCTGGCTTTCCTTCACGTCGATGACACGCGTCAGGTATACGCCAGCCTCTCCCACCAGCCAGCGCCCAAGTTCCAGCGCGAAGTGCGTCTCACGCAGGATGGGCGAGCGCTTGCCCAGAGCCTCGGCCAGGGCAGCGCCGATCGGCTGCACATCCAGACGCGTGTCGCCAGGGAAATAGGGAATCCCCAATCCGCCGCCCAGGTTTACGAGCGGCGGCGACACGCCGACTTCTTCGGAGAGCCGGGCTGCAAGCGCTACGGTAGCGGCCTGCGTCTCGATCAAGGCCTGCGCATCGAGCGCCTGGCTTCCTGCAAAAATGTGCCAGCCGCGCCACTCTGCTCCGGCATCGATCATCAGGCGAGCCAGCGCAGGGGCTCGCTCGGCGTCGACGCCGAAGGGTTTCGCTCCACCGCCCATGCGCATCCCGGAACCCCGCAAGTCGAAGTCAGGGTTCACGCGCACGGCAAGCTTAGGTGTTCGCCCGAGCCGTGTGGCGATCGCCAACGCCCGCGCGGCCTCCCCTTCCGACTCCAGATTGAGCGTCACGCCCGCCCTAATCGCCGATGTGATCTCGTCATCGCGCTTGCCGGGACCCGCGAAGCTGATGTGGTCGGGCGACTGCCCCGCCTCCAGTGCCATCTCCAGTTCACCGCCCGAGGCGATGTCGAAGCCGTCCACCAGCCCTACCATTCGTTCCAGTAGAGGGCCGAAGGGATTGGCCTTGATGGCATAGTGGATCGCCAGTTCCGCAGGCATGGCATCGCGCAACGCGTCCACCTGTGTCTGGATCACCCCCATGTCGTACACGAAGAGCGGCGTATCCCCTGCTTCGTCGACCAGCGACGCCGCGCCGCAACCGCCGATCAACAGCATGCTCTCTTCGCTTGTGAACCACGGCGGGATTGGTCCCATCGGTTTCACTCGCCATACTCCTTCGCGAGAGCGACTCTGTCGATCTTGCCATTGGCGTTGGCAGGGAAAGCTCCGACGAAATGAATGTCAAGCGGCTGCATGAA
The DNA here is from genome assembly GCF_033795625.1 of Sphingobium sp. Lineage (GTDB taxonomy): Bacteria > Pseudomonadota > Alphaproteobacteria > Sphingomonadales > Sphingomonadaceae > Sphingobium. Next base: position 88,340 of record NZ_JARYGI010000005.1, read on the forward strand.
GTTGGGCAGCTCCTCTTTCATGTGGCTACGCACGTTGCTCTCCAATTCGGTAGTATCCACGCTTTCCCGCGCCCTCAGCAACAGTCGAACGGCAGCGCCCAGCCTTGCATCAGGAACGCCCAGCGCCACCGCCTCAACGACGCCGTCCACGGCCACAGCCGACTCCTCTACTTCAGTCGGGCTGATGCGGTTGCCTGCGGACTTGATCATGGCATCATCGCGCCCGACGAAGTACAGCAACCCTTCCGCATCCCTGCGAACTGTGTCGCCCGACCACACTGCCATTCCACCATATGCCGAAGCCGCCGGAGCAGGGCGAAAACGTTCCGCCGTCTTTACAGGATCACGCCAATAGCCATGCGCCACCAGCGGTCCGCAATGCACCAGTTCTCCGGGTTCGTCGTCATCGGTGAGAGTGCCGTCCGGCCGCACGACCAGTATCTCAGCAAACGGTATCGCATCGCCCATGCTGTCCGGATGGCTGTCCACCAGAGCGGGCGGCAGGTAGGTAGATCGAAACGCTTCGGTCAGGCCATACATCGGGTAAAGATCGGCATGGGGAAAAAGCGTTCGCAACCGTCGCACCAAAGGAGGCGTCAAGGCCCCGCCGCTGTTCGTCAGTCGTTTCAGCTTTCCAGCCACTTCAGCGGGCCATTCGAGTTCGGTAAGCTGAACCCAAAGTGGAGGCACGCCCGCAAGGGTCGTCACTGCCCGCCGCTCTACCGAACGAACGACATCGCGGGGCGTAAGATAGTCGAGCGGAACGACGCACCCTCCTGCATACCAGGTAGAGAACAGCTGATTCTGGCCATAATCGAAGCTGAACGGGAGTACGCAAAGCGTCCGGTCCTCTGGCCTCAACTTCAGATACTCGGCAACCGCCACCGCCCCGAGCCAGAGGTTCGCGTGGCTCAGCATTACGCCTTTGGGCTTTCCTGTGGAGCCGCTGGTATACAGGATTGCAGCCAAGGCGTCTGGCGCAGCGTCGGACGGCGGCAGGACGGGGCCGCCCGTCATTGCGCACGCCGTGTCGCTCTCGCTATGCGCCTCACATCCCTGCGGCAGATCGCCGTCCTCCAGCGTATCCAGGCGCGCCTGTGTGCCGATGAGCACACTGGCCCCACTGTCGGCCAGGATATGCGCGACCTGTGCGCGCTTGAGCAGCGGGTTGATCGGCACATGCACCAGTCCTGCGCGGGGCGCCGCCATGGGCAACAACGCCGCCACGGTTCCTTTGGCGACCCAACTCGCCACGCGCGCGCCCGGCGCAAGGCCGTAGCCGTGCAACCAAGCGGCCAAACGCCCGAGACTCGTTTCAAGCTCGGCGAAATCGAGATGTCCCGCTCGTCCGTCGAGCGCCGGACTTCCGGGATCGCCGCGGAGCAGAATATGATCGATCGGCAGGACTTCGGTGTCGTTAGGGGACGGCGCCGCGTTTAACCTCATGTCCAGACTTCCTCACTATCGCGGCTTTCAAGGCGGGAGATAGTCGTTTGCAGGCGCTATGGGAATATCACAGCTTTGTGGAAGCCTGGCGTCCAATGGCTTCCTCGCTGGACCGCGCTTCGCAGGCATCGCTGTTCGATCGCTTCGAATGGCTCGAACTGCTTCACCGCCATTGCATGCCCGAACAGGCCGTAGACATCCTCCACGCCTGCGAAGGGGACGCGCAGGCGTGGCTGTGCCTTGCGGACAGCGGCAGACGTGGCCGCACCGCCATCGCGAACTGGTACAGCTTCGGCGTGCGCCCGTTGTTCAGTGGCGCGCCGGACGAAGCGACACGGGAGCGTCTCGTCGCCACCTTGACCCACAGGCTGGCCAAGCGAGTGTCTAGCGTCAGTCTCTATCCGATGACCAACGACGATGAAGACCTGGGCATCATGACGAAGGCGCTGCGATCCGCCGGCTGGATCACGCGGGTTCGGGCGATGGGCATCAACTCCATCCTCGATCTCGAAAGCCGGAATTTCGACGCCTACTGGTCGGACCGCCCTACTCGACTGCGCAAACTGGTTAGTCGTAAAGGGAAACAAGGCACGCTAGCCTTTACCATCCACTGCGACATCACGGATGCCCTTTGGGCGGATTATCTGCATGTCTATGACAAGAGTTGGAAATCCTCCGAGCCATATTATTCCTTTCTAATGGCGCTGGCGAAGCAGGAAGCCCGTGCGGGCACTTTGCGCCTTGGCTTTGCGCGAAAGAATGGCGTCCCTGTCGCAGCACAGTTGTGGACCGTCGAGAACGGCGTAGCCTTGATCCACAAGCTGGCGCATGACGCCGCGCACGATGCGGACTCGCCAGGCACTCTGCTCAGCCACCATATGTTTCGTGCGGCCATCGATCAGGATCGGGTCTCCCGCATCGACTATGGCACCGGCAACAACGCCTACAAAGCCGACTGGATGGAGCGGCAAAGGACGTTGTACCGCATCGAGGCATATAATCCGCGCTTCGCGTCTGCGTGGCCGGGCGCGGGTCGCACGTGGATTTCCCGTCTTGTCGGGCGCAGGTTCACGCGATAGGACGACGGCGTCATGACAGCAGAAAGCCAACCCGCCTCCATGCCCGACCCCAGCCCGGCGGAAGTAGCCCTCAGTCATCAACTTCGTGATATTCTTCGCGACGTACTTTCGTTGAGCGAAGCACGAGTAGCCGCGTTCGATGACGCCACGCCGCTGTTCGGCGCCTTGCCGGAGCTGGACTCGATGGCCGTAGCGGGACTGCTCACGGAGATGGAGGATCGCCTCCACGTCATCATCGAAGATGACGACGTGGACGGCGAAACCTTCGAGACCTTCGGCAGCCTGCTGGCCTTCGCGGCCAAGAAAACCGGCCGCTGAAGGCGTTATTCGGCGGCTTTCGCCATATCCTCGAAATCGGCCTCCGCCAGGAAGCGCTCCGCATCCAGCGCCGCCATGCAGCCCATGCCTGCCGCGGTTACTGCCTGACGATAGATCTTGTCGCTGACATCGCCTGCCGCAAAGACGCCGGGAATGTTGGTGCGGCTCGTGCCCTTCTCCACCACCAGATAGCCGTCATCCATCGGCAGCAGCCCCTCGAACAGCGTCGTGGCCGGCTGATGGCCGATCGCCACGAACGCGCCGTCCGTCGGGATGTGTGACGCTTCGCCGGTAACCGTGTCGATCAGATCGACACCGACGAGGCCCTCTGGCGTCCCACCGCCCACAAAGCGTTCTACGGCCTTGTTCCAGACGACCTTGATGCTCGGATGGGCGAACAGCCGGTCCTGCAGGATCTTCTCTGCACGGAGGGAGTCGCGGCGATGGATCAAGGTCACGTCATGGCTGTGATTGGTCAGGTACAGAGCTTCTTCGACAGCGGTATTGCCGCCACCGATCACGACGACCTTCTTGCCGCGATAGAAAAAACCGTCGCACGTGGCGCAGGCGGACACGCCCTTGCCGCTCAGTTCCCCTTCGCCCGCAACATGCAGCCACTTGGCCTGCGCGCCGGTCGCGATCACCAGCGTATCGCCTGAATACACCGTGCCGCCATCCCCGATCAGGCGGAAAGGCCGCTGGCTAAGATCGACGCTGACGATCTGGTCGTACATCATCTGTGCCCCGACATGCTCGGCCTGCGCCTGCATTTCCTCCATCAACCACGGCCCCTGGATGACATCACGAAAGCCGGGATAATTCTCCACGTCGGTCGTGATCGTCAACTGACCGCCCGGCTGCATACCCTGCACGACGATCGGGGCCATCCCGGCGCGCGCTCCGTAGATGGCGGCGGACAGACCGGCTGGGCCGGAACCCAGGATCAACATGCGAGTGGAATGCGTTGCAGTCATGAGGTGCCTTCGATCGACGATTTCGTTGCACCTCGAAATAAGCGCTAACGGCGCAGTTGCAAGCGTGTCTACGAGCGGTGTCAGTCCAGGACCGAAGGCAGGTCCTCGAAACCCTTGCGCAACGCCGCCGACCAAGCGCGGGAAATCGCCGCGAACTGCTCGTCTTCGGGCTCGATCCTGTAGCGCGTGCGGAAGGCATACTCGTTCCGCGGAATGATGGTCAGGTCCAGCGGCATGCCTACGGAGAGGTTGGATCGCAGCGTCGAATCCATCGACACGCATACCGCCTTGGTCGCTTCTGCCAGCGACGTGTTCGGTTCGATGATGCGGTCCAGGATCGGCTTTCCATATTTATGTTCACCGATCTGGAAAAAGGGCGTTTCCGCCGTGGCCTCGATGAAGTTACCGGCGCTGTAGACCAGATACAGGCGCGGCTTGCCGCCCCGGCGCTGACCCGCGACAAGGATAGACGCATCCGCCCCGGCTCCCTGCATCTCTATCGTATCGCGGTACCGCTTTTGCATGGAGCGCATCGCGTCCCCGACCAATTGCGCCGCGCGGTGCATCGTCGAGCAGTTAAGGATCGTTTCGATATCGGGGTCGTCTTGCGAATCCTTTATCGCGCGGGAGAGGCAGCTTTTTACTTCCTGTGTGATCGACAGATTGCCCGAGCACATGATCGCGAGGGCACGCTCACCTGGCTGTTCGTAAGTAAAGGTCTTCCTGAACCGCGCGATGTTGTCCATCCCCGCATTGGTGCGCGTGTCGGACAGCATCACCAGCCCCTGATCCACACGTACCGCAACACAATAGGTCATAGCCCCCCGGCTCCCGCTCGTCTTCTATATGGCGCCAACATGTTGCAATTGCTGCTGCTGTTGCTTCTGCAATTGCTGTTCGCGCTCGTCTTCGCTGGCCTGCGCTATCCGAACGTCCGCGTCAATCCAGATCGAACCCGCCGCCGTAACGGAGCCCCGCACCGGGGCTGCGTCATCGGCATCCAGTCCGCAGGCGACACGGATATAGTTCTCCGTCACACAGATCTGATTGGAGGGATCGAACCCTACCCAGCCCAGGCCCGGCACCAATGCTTCTGTCCAGGCGTGGGTTTCGTGCAAGGCGTCCTCCCCCTGCGCCAGCAGATAGCCCGTCACGTAACGGGCAGGCACACCAACACTGCGCGCCGCGCCGATGAATATCTGGGCGTGGTCCTGACACACGCCCGCCCCCAAGGCGAATGCCTCGGCGGCGCTGGTCGTAGCGCTGGTCGCCCCCGTCCTGTACGTGACTTTCCCGATGACGGCAGCAGACAAGGCGTGAAGCCGCGCAAGCGGATCGTCGCCCGACACATTTTGCGCCATCGCCTGAATAGCAGGCGATGGTCGCGTCAAAGGGGTGTCGCGCAAGAAGACGCGTGGGTTCACTTGCTCCTGAAGGCCAGCAATGACCCCGGCGGTATCACTGGTCTCGACCAAGCCGGTCGCCAGGATCGTCGCGCTATCGGTGCGATCATGTCGTATCCACAGGGCTTCCAGATCACCGAACGCGTTGGGCGTGAAATTGGTGACAGGTTCGCCATTCACGCTGACATCCCACTCAACAACGTGCTGTCCTTTGTGACCGCGAGGCTTGAGTTTCAGCATCATCGCCACGCGGCTCGATCCCGCTTCGTAATTGTAGATCGTCTGATGCCGGACGAGAAGCTTCATGCGCTGCAGCCCTTATCCCTTTGCGACCATCGGATACCTGTCATCCGAAGTGATAGTCTTCCGCAATCTCCAGTGCCAGCCTGTCGGTCGTGGCGATGCCGCTCTGGACGGTTTCATGCAGGCCGCGGCGGAAGATTTCTCCGCTGTCGATACTCTCCAGCCCCGTCACCATCCGCTGCACGGTATCATGCGCCTTGCCGCGGGCATCGTGCCACCCTGCGAGGCGATTGAGGCGATAGGCCAGCTGATCGTAGCAATAGGCGACGCTGCGGGGAAACAGCCGGTTCAACATGATGAAGTCGGTGATTTGCCAGGGCGTGTAGGCGCCGCCATAGACGTGATGATAGGCCCGACTGCCCGACAACGCGTGCAGCACGGATGTCCACTGATAATGGTCCCGGTTGCCACCGATCACTTCGGTTTCCGGCAATAACACGTAATATTTCACGTCAAGCAGGCGCAATGTCATCTGCGCTCTCTCCAGCGCTGCGCCGGTGCGGAGAAAGTCGTGCCCCTCGTTGCGGAGCTGTCCGCTGTCGGCCGCACCGCGGAAAGTCATGGCCCGCGTCTTCACCCAGTCGATCAGGCTGGGCAGCTGCTGCCGTGCTTCGGCCACGTCATAGCTGTCGAGCTTGCGCCATCCTTCGTTCAGCGCCTCCCACATGTCCTGCGTCAGCATCGTCCGCGCCGACTTGCCGTTGGCGCGGGCGCGAGCGAGGCAGGATCGGACCGAGGAGGGATTCTCCGGATCCAGCATCAGATAGGCGACGACTTCGCTCTCGCGCACATGCGCGTCCGGCGGGAAGTTCTCCTCGCATCCGGTAGCCCGCACGACCGAACGCCATTCATCGCGATGATGCGCGCCGGGCAGGATCGCCATGCGCTGCCCCATCGTCAGCAAACGCGCCGTGGATTCGGCACGCTCCATGTAGCGCGCCATCCAATAGAGATTTTCCGCGGTCCGGCTCAGCATCGCATCAATCCTGCAGGACCCAGGTATCTTTTACCCCGCCCCCCTGGCTGGAGTTCACCACCAATGACCCTTCCGTCAACGCCACGCGCGTCAGTCCGCCGGGGACCAGCCGCAATTGCTTCCCCACCAGGCAGTAAGGCCGGAAGTCTGCGTGGCGTTCCACTATGCTCGCAGGCCCCAGCGTCGGAACGGTCGACAAGTCCAGCGTCGGTTGCGCGATGAACTCGGACGGATTTGCCCGGATGCGGGCGGCATATGCCTCGATCTCGCCCGAAGTGGCTTTCGGACCGATCAACATCCCGTAACCGCCCGATCCATGCACTTCCTTCGCCACAAGCTCATGCAGATGCTCCAGAACATAGGTGCATTCGTCGGGTCTGGCGCATTGCCAAGTCTGGATATTCGCCAGCACCGGCTCTTCGCCAAGATAGAAGCGGATCATGGCCGGGACGTAGGTATAGACTGCCTTGTCGTCCGCTATCCCCGCGCCCGGCGCGGAACATAGCGTCACGCCGCCGTTGCGGTACACATTGAAGATACCGGGAATGCCGAGCAGGCTGTCGGGATTGAAGGCAAGCGGATCGAGATATTCGTCGTCGATGCGGCGATAGATCACGTCCACGGCTGTCGGGCCGCCGGTAGTCTTCATCCACACGCGCCCATCCTGCACAAACAGGTCCATCGGTTCGACCAGTTCGACGCCCATCAGATCGGCAAGGAAGCTGTGCTCGTAATATGCGCTATTGAGCGAGCCGGGCGTCAGGACGACGACTACCGGGTCGCCCTTGCAGGCAGGCGGGGCAACTTCCTTCAGGCTCTTCAATAATTCCGCGGGATAGTCGTCCACGGGAGCGACCAACCCTTTCGCAAAGAGGTCGGGGAACATGCGCGTCATGATGTCCCGATTCTCCAGCATGTAGGACACGCCCGAGGGGGTACGGCAGTTGTCCTCCAGAACCTCGAACCGGTCGGGCGCCGTGCGAACGATGTCTATGCCGACGATGTGGCTGTACACCTTGCCCGGCGGAGAAAACCCGGCCATTTCCGGCTTATACGCGCTGTTGTTATAGATGATCTCGCCCGGTATGATGCCCGCCCGGATGATCTCCCCGCGATGATAGACGTCATGCAGGAACGCATTCAGCGCCCGCGTACGCTGGCGAATACCGCGGTCGAGGACACGCCATTCCTGCGCGGTGAAAATCCGGGGAAGCAAGTCGAACGGTATCAGCCGCTCGGGATCGCCGCCTTCACCATATACTGCGAAAGTGATGCCGATCCGGCGGAAGATGGCCTCGGCTTCTTCCAGCCGTCGATTAAGCCCGGCAATCCCCGTCCGCTGGACCCAGTTCTGTACCTCCGCGTAGCAGTCGCGAACTCCGCTCTGGCCATCCAACATCTCGAAGAAGGGCAATCCGATTTCCTTCCGCCTGGACGCCATGACAGAGTCCTTGTGCACTGCAACATTAGTGCAATCGCATGGGGATATTGCAAGGACAAAATGCGCCCTGACGTTTTAACGCCAAACGCCGGTACAATCAGCTACGGCGCACCAATTCCAAAACGCAAATGAGGACGCACCTCCGAAGCGGTGCGTCCTCGAAAACAGGCCGATATCTCTGACCGTGCGAGATCAATCCTCGCCATTGTCCTTCACGCCGACAACCGGAACTTCGATTTCTTCCTTCTTCGTGCCGACGACGACTTCCTTGGAATCGACGTCCACATCCGGAAGCTTGCCCCCGTCAGCCGATACTTTGACGTCAGGCAGCGCGCCCTCTTTGACATCGGCGCTCCAGAAACCCGTAGCGAACAGGATGATACCGATCAAAACCACGGCGGCGACGATCCCTAGCAGTACATTGCGTGACATGTTGTTCCTCCCATTGTCGAGACTGAGTGATAACTGCCCATTTCGCAAAAAGTGCCACACCCGAAACGAAAGATGCGAAAAACCCGATTTTCCTGCTCTCCACCAGGTTGGGAAGGGCGATGGCGACGTCGATGCGCTTGTCGGCACGGCGATCACTCCTATGTTGTCGTCTTGCTCGTCGCGTAGGCGCCGCGTTTGTGTCAGCCTCGCGTCGATCAGGATCTGAGTTGGTCTTCTGCAACATAAAAGGAACGTATATGCTCAACAGGAAGGTACCCGACGTAACGCTGAAAACGCGCGTTCGGGACGAGAGTATCGAAGGCCCTAATCCCTTCAGGTGGCAGGACGTCAAGACGGGCGACCTGTTCAAGGGCAAGCGCGTCGTCGTATTCTCCCTGCCCGGAGCCTTCACGCCGACCTGTTCGACAGAGCAATGCCCCGCGTTCGAGCGCTATTATGATGATTTCAAACAGCTTGGCGTCGACGAGGTCTACTGCATTTCCGTGAACGACGCCTTCGTGATGTACCAGTGGGGCAAGCATCTGGGCGTAGAGAAGGTGAAGTTGCTGCCGGACGGTTCGGGAGATTTTACGCGCCGCATGGGCATGTTGATCAAGAAGGATCATCTGGGCTTTGGCGACCGAAGCTGGCGCTACGCGATGGTGGTGGACGACGGCACGGTCGTGGCGTGGTTCGAAGAGCCCGGCATCAATGACGAAGGCACCGACGAAGATCCTTACGGAGAATCGAAGCCAGAGCCCGTATTGGAATGGCTGAAGGCGCACCCCTCCAGTTGATGGCGCACGGTCAGCAGGCTCCCATCATCGTAACGGCTTTGATGGGACCTGCCGACTTTGCCTGGGCGGACGGGCTTCGCCGCATTCATTTCCCGGCGGAACGAAACTGGCTGCCCGCTCACATCACCTTGTTCCACCATCTTCCGCCATCCGGCGAGCCTGAGATATTGACGCGGCTGAAGCGTTTGACTTCAGCGCCGCCCCCACCTGCTATGCTGTCGGACGTGACGAACCTCGGCAGAGGCGTGGCTTATCGAGTAAACAGCCCCGCGTTGCTGCTGTTGAGGCAGGAACTGGCTGACGCATTCCATGGAATGCTTACGCCGCAGGACAGCGCCTCTCCTCGCCTGCATGTCACTATTCAGAACAAGGCCCCGGTGGAGCAGGCACGAGCGCTCTTTCATGAGCTCCGGGCGGAATTTCAGCCACGGCCTCTGACCATCAGCGGACTCGCCGCGTGGTGGTATCGCGGCGGGCCTTGGGAGGAAATCCGGAGCTATCGCTTCCGCGGCTGATTACGCGAGGCCAACCTCTTTCAGCGGAATGCTGGCGTCGGCCAGTTGCGCCTGATCCAGTGTAGCGCCAGACACGACATGGGCGCGGCCCTGCACGTAATCCTTGATCATGTTGACGCAATCTAGCGCGATCAATTTGCCGCCTTTCAGGTACAACACCGAAAAACTGCGCGTGGCAGGGTCTCCGCGTACAATGGTATGGTCGTAGCCCGTGGACAGCCCCACAGTCTGAAGCTTCAGGTCATATTGATTTGACCAGAACCATGGCACCGCATCATATTCGTTTTCCTGGCCGAGGATGTGCTGAACCGCGACCTTCGCCTGATCATTGGCATTTTGCACCGACTCGAGCCGGATTTGCGCCCCGCTTGCAAAGCCGTTGGAGTGGGCCGCGCAGTCCCCCACTGCATAGATATCGGGAAGACTTGTCCGGCAGAAGGCATCTACGTCCACGCCATTGCCGCCGCTGGCGCCTGCCGCAATCAAGGGGCCAGTCTCAGGAATGATGCCGATGCCGACGATCACCATGTCCGCGGCGATCCGTGTCCCGTCAGCAAGAAGAACCGCCGTAGCGCGGCCATCGGTCGACTCGATGCAATCGACGAGGGTCTTGGTCCGCAGATCGACTCCATGGGCACGGTGTTCCGCCTCGTAGAACTGCGATAACTCCGCTCCAGCCACGCGCGCCAATACGCGATCCAGGGCCTCCAGCAACGTCACCGACTTGCCAAGTTTGGTCAGGACCGCTGCGGCTTCGAGTCCGATATATCCTCCGCCTATCACGACGACGTGGCCGACCTCCGGCAGATGCGCCATGATGGCATCGACATCGTCGCGGCGGCGGACCGAGTAGATCCCGCTCGCATCGCTGCCTGCGCAAGTCAGCAGACGAGGCGTGCCCCCCGTTGCCCAGATAAGCTTGTCATAACCGATCACCTCATCATTGCTGGTCGTGACCGTTTTCGAAGCGGCATCCACCTTGTGGACTCTTCGCCCCAGCAACAAATCGACTTTGCGTTCGCTCCAGAACGCGTGCGGGCGAATCAGGATGCGGTCGAAAGACTTGTCGCCTGCAAGATACTCCTTGGAAAGCGGAGGACGCTCGTAAGGCGGTTCCTTTTCATCCCCGAGCATAGCCACGGAGCCTTCGAAGCCCATCTGCCTCAGCTGAATCGCAGCCTGCGCCCCGGCATGGCCTGCGCCGACGATCAGCACATCGTATTCGCTCATCCGTCACCCTGTCGTATGTTATTTCCGTTCCGCTGCCTTGGCGCGCTTGCATCCTCAGTGCAAGTCTACTGAGCGACAAAAGCATGCCAACTGCCGGTTGACCACCACAGTAAGGCTGCGTATAGCGCCGCCTCACCCAACATGCGGACGCATGAGGGTGCCCATCGTTTCGCGCATCTGTAACACCTTTGCGCAGATCGGGGCGGAGTAGCTCAGCTGGTTAGAGCAGCGGAATCATAATCCGCGTGTCGGGGGTTCAAGTCCCTCCTCCGCTACCATTTCCTTTCAATACATCATAAATCTTTTGAGGCACTTACGCGATACACCTTTGCCGCTGCCTATTCTGTAGTTGCGACTTTGTTCTTTGTATGTTCCTATGAGACATGGGCACGATCAAAGGCCGCGGAGCCACGGATAACAGCAGCAGTAAGCGCTTTTCTCTTCCCGAAAGAGAAGCTGACGGAGACTGGCTTGATTCACTGGACACAGTGGATGGCGCCCCGCCCCGGCCTTCCACGACCGTCACGGTAGAACGGCCCAGAACCATATTGGCCAGAAACAGCTCTCCCGACATCGGCTTCGACCAATCCCTGAACGCCTATCGCGGCTGTGAGCATGGCTGCATCTACTGCTACGCCCGGCCCACCCATGCCTGGCTCGACCTCTCGCCCGGACTCGACTTCGAAACCAGGCTCTTTGCCAAGCCGGACGCAGCTTCCTTACTGCGGCGCGAGTTGGCAAAACGGTCCCATGTCGTCACCCCGATCGCTATGGGCTCCAATACCGATCCCTATCAGCCCATCGAGCGCGAGTGGGGCATCACGCGGCAATGCATAGAAGTGCTGGCGGAGTGTCGCCACCCGCTGTTCATCACCACCAAGTCCGACCGCATAGTGCAGGACATAGACCTTCTAGCGGGCTTGGCGCGGGATGGTCTGGTCGCCGTCAGCATTTCCATCACTACTCTCGATGCTCGCCTTGCCCGTATTCTTGAGCCACGTGCGGCGCATCCGGAACGCAGGGTTTCAGCCATAGCACGGCTGGCAGATGCCGGCATTCCGGTCCATGCCAGCGTCTCGCCGATAATTCCCGCCATCACGGATCATGAGATCGAGGCCATAGTGGCTCGCGTGGCCGCTGCGGGGGCAAGGGGTGTGTTCTGGATACCCGTCCGCCTTCCGCACGAAGTCGCACCGCTTTTCCGCGCGTGGCTGGATGCGCATTACCCCGACCGGGCGGGCAAGGTCATGAGCATCATCCGCGATATCCGGGGCGGGCGCGACAATGATCCGAATTTCGGCTCCCGGATGCGGGGCCAAGGCGTCTGGGCCGACCTCATACGCACTCGCTTCGACAAGGCACGGCTGAGAGCGGGGCTTCAGGGAGAACGCATTGCCTTAAGAACCGATCTTTTCCGACCGCCTCAGGGCGACCAGCTCACCCTGTTTTGAGGACGAACATCATCGGGAGGCTTGCACTCTCATCAGGAAACCAGAGCAAGCCGAGGGGGCTCAGGCGCTGAAAAACTATGCCCTATCACACCCGGCACAATCGACAGTTTCTCGGCTATTTCTGCGTCGATCAGGAAGTCGCGGCCCAGCCTTATGCGCACGACATGGCCGTCGGGCATCCTGCTCCGGATTCCGACGTCGCTTCGCCCGCCCCTGCTGACCGACAAGATAGCCTTGATCGCAGCGACAGCGCTCTCCTGAGCCACATCCAGCCATAGCTCCATACGCGTCGTACCGGCGATGCGATTGAAAGGCTGTACGCCCCTGATCGTAACACGAGGCGTTTCTTCACCAGGCTGCCTGTCCAGTTCCACTGTCAGCAGGCAGCAATCGCCGTCCTTCGCCATCGCATCGATCGCTTTGCAAGCGTCTTCCTCGAAGCAGCTTGCCTGAAACTGACCACTGCTGTCGGAGAAGGTGGCGGAAATGTAGCGCCCGCCTTTGCGCGTATCGCGCCAGCGAACGTCTTCCACCAGAGCGGCCATGAGCGCATGCGCCCGGCCTTCTGCGTTCATCGCGGTCGGGCTGGCGCAGATTGCGCCGAAGCTGCGAGCGCCCTTGGCCTCTGAAATGTGGCGATAACGGTCCACGGGATGCGCGGAGAAATAGAAGCCGAATGCTTCCTTCTCCTGCGCCATGCGATCGGCCACGGACCAGGCGGTGTGCGGCGGAATATGGACATCGGCATGCGCGATTTCTTCACCCCCGAACAAACCACCCTGCCCGCTTTCCCGCGCCTCTGCTGCACTGGAAGCCACCGACAATATGGTTTCGGCTGCTGCGTGGACCCCCGCCCGATCGGGGTGAATGCCGTCGAAGGCACCCGCTGCGGCAAGGCTCTCCAACTGCCTCCGGTTGAGCAGGCGCGGCTCCACCCGATCGGCGAAGTCATCGAGGTCGAGAAAAGGTCCATGCGCCTCGCGCTCGGCGACCAGCGTCTCCATCGCTTTCTCACCCACGCCCTTCAGCCCGCCCAGTGCATAGCGGACCGCAAAGCCATAACGCGGATCATCGGCCCGATCTTCATGAGGCGTTACCGACTGCACAGAGAAGTCCGCTTCGCTGACATTGATGTCGGGCGGAAGGCACGTCAGCCCCATCCGCCGCATGTCGTCGACGAAGATGGTGAGCTTGTCCGTCAAATGGATATCGAAGGCCATCGACGCGGCATAGAATTCCGCGGGATAATGCGCCTTCAGCCAGGCCGTCTGATACGCCAGCAACGCATATGCGGCCGCATGGCTCTTGTTGAAGCCATAGCCTGCGAACTTGTCGATCAAATCGAACAGTTCGTTAGCCTTGGTTTTCGGAATCTGGCTCCGCTCGGCACAACCCTTGACGAAGCGGTCGCGCTGTGCGTCCATTTCCGCCTTGATCTTCTTGCCCATCGCGCGGCGCAAAAGGTCGGCGTCACCCAGCGAATAGCCCGCCAGGATCTGCGCGGCTTGCATCACCTGTTCCTGATAGACGAAGATTCCGTAGGTCTCTTCCAGTATCGGCTGCAGGAGAATATGGGGATATTCAATGTCTTCCTGGCCGTTCTTGCGGCGGCCGAACATCGGGATATTGTCCATCGGACCCGGACGATACAGCGACACCAGTGCGATGATGTCTCCGAAGTTAGTGGGCTTCACCGCTGCCAGCGTCTTGCGCATCCCTTCGGATTCAAGCTGGAACACGCCCACGGTGTCGCCGCGCTGGAGCAGTTCGTAAACCGCTACATCGTCCCAGAGCAGCGTTTCGAGGTCTACAATCTCGCCGCGCTTCGCCAGAAGCTGCACGGCCTTCTGCAGCACGGACAGGGTTTTGAGACCAAGAAAGTCGAACTTCACAAGCCCAGCATATTCGACATATTTCATGTCGAACTGCGTCACCGGCATGTCTGATCGCGGATCACGATACAGCGGCACGAGCTTCTGCAATGGCCGATCGCCGATCACCACCCCCGCCGCGTGCGTGGAGCTATGCCGCGGCAAGCCCTCCAGCTTCAGCGCCAGGTCGATCAGCCGCCGTACCTGCGCATCGTTCTTATACTCCTGCGCGAATTCGCTGATGCCGTTCAACGTCCGGTCCAGCGTCCAGGGGTCGGTCGGATGATTCGGCACCAGCTTTGCCAGCCGATCGACTTGCCCATAGCTCATCTGGAGCACGCGCCCGGTGTCCTTTAGCACGGCCCGCGCCTTCAGCTTTCCGAAGGTGATGATCTGCGCGACGTGATCGGTCCCGTACTTTGCCTGAACGTACCGAATGACCTCGCCGCGCCGCGTTTCGCAGAAATCGATGTCGAAGTCCGGCATGGACACGCGTTCGGGATTGAGGAAGCGCTCGAACAACAGCCCTAGCTGCAGCGGATCGAGATCCGTGATCGTCAGCGCCCATGCAACAACGGAACCAGCGCCCGATCCGCGCCCCGGTCCCACGGGAATATCGTTGTTTTTCGCCCACTTGATGAAGTCGGCAACGATCAGGAAGTAACCGGGGAACCCCATCTGGACGATGATGTCCAGTTCGAAATCCAGGCGGCTGAAATATTCAGTGTAGCGCGTCCGCAGCGCTTCGCCGTCCAGGTCCAAGGCCTCAGCGCCTTCCTGAATAGCCACCATCTTCCGCAGCCGCATCTCTAGCCCCGCCGTGGCGTCAGCCCGCAACTGCCGCTCTTCGCCCAGGAGATCGCCCGCCAAACTTGGGAGAATCGGCTTCCGCTTCGGCGCCATCACCGCGCATCGCTGCGCGACGACCAGAGTGTTGGCCAGTGCTTCGGGCAGATCCTCGAACAGCCGCTTCATTTCAGCCGCGGGCTTCATCCATGCATCGCGGCAGCTCTTCCGCCGATCGTCGCTATCCACATAGGCGCTATCGGCAATGCAGAGCATGACATCATGCGCTGCATGGAAATGTGGCTCGGCAAAACAGGTTGGGTTGGTCGCCACCAGCGGCAGGTCCCGCGCATAGGCCAGGTCGAGCAGTTCTGCCTCTGCCTTACCTTCGACCGCATCGAGTCGCCGGACGATTTCAATGTAGAGGCGTTCGGGAAACAGCGCTTCCAGTCGCTCGCAGTAGGACAGCGCAGCATCGGGCTGCCCTTCGGCAAACAACCGCGCCAGGCCACCTTCACCGCCAGCGGTCAGGGCAATCAGCCCGTCCGTTCGCCCCTCCAGATCGCCGAGCGAAACATGCGGCTGCTCTTCGATCGGACGATCCAGATGCGCCATCGAAACAAGTGCGCACAGATTGTCATAGCCGGTGCTGTCCTGCGCATACAGTGCCAGCCAGTCATGCACGGGAGCGGCGTTGGACGGGCGGCCGGGCCGGACGATGCCCACCATCGCGCCGATAATCGGCTGCACCCCCTCGCCCTTGCATGCGTCGGAAAAAGCCATCGCGGCGTAGAGACCATTACGGTCGGTCAATGCGGCCGCAGGGAAACCCAGCGCCTTGGCCTGCTTGGCGATCGCCTTCGGCTCGATCGCGCCATCCAGCATGGTATAGGAAGAAAAGACGCGTAACGGGACGAAAGAAGCGTGAGGCATTAGTCCGTTCTGTACGTTAATGGCCAGTTTTTAAAGCCCCGGCGAGACAAATCTGTGGGTAGTTTACCTGAACCCCAAATTTGACGTACTCTTCTGCTGAACTGTGACCATAGCCACGGCGGGGCCGCCATATAGCGATAGAGACTTTCGAGCACCAACAGGGGATGAGCCATGAGCACCGAGATACCGACGCCCGGTTCCAGGTCGATAGTCGACCGCGTCAAGGCGATATTGCTGCAGCCCAGGGAAGAATGGCGGCAGATAGACACCGAGCCTGCTACGATCTCCGGCCTGTTCACGGGCTATGCGCTGATCCTTGCCGCGATACCGCCGCTGGCCGGCCTGATCGGCGGCCTCCTGTTCGGGTATGGAGCCCTCGGTATCACCTTTCGCCCTTCGATCGGCGGCGCGATCAGCATGGCCGTTGTCCAATATGTGCTGTCGCTCGTCGGCGTTGTCGTCATTGCGCTCATCATTGACGGGCTCGCCCCGAAATTCGGCGGGACCAGTAACCGCACACAGGCTTTCAAGGTGGCGATCTATTCCTATACCGCCAGTTGGGTCGCAGGTATCTTCGCGCTCGTACCGGCGCTAGCGATCCTGACGCTACTGGGCGTCTACAGCCTGTATCTGCTGTACACCGGGCTTCCGCTCCTGATGAAATCGGCTCCTGAAAAGGCCGGGTCCTATACGGCCGTCACTGTCCTTGTCGCCATCGTCGTGTCGCTCATCATAGCCTCCATAGCGGTACCGCTTAGCGGCATGTTCGGCGGATCGCCCTACGGCGCGATGAGCAGCAGCGCGCCCGAAGGCGAAGTCAGCATTCCCGGCATCGGCACCGTGGACCTCGCGAAGATGGAGGCTGCCTCTAAAAAGATGGAAAGCGCCGCCAGGAAAATGGAAGAGTCGGCCAAGTCCGGCAAATCCGACGCGGTTGCTCCTGCCGCATTGCAGGCGATGCTTCCCGCCTCCATCGGCGGCTACAAGCGCACCGAAGTAGAAAGCGCTGGCCTGGGTACGGGCGGATCGAACGCGTCGGCCCGCTATGAGGCACGCGACCGCAGCTTTCGCATAGAATTGACGGACATGGCCGCGCTAGGCGCACTCTCCGGCCTTGGCGCAGCGATGAACGTGAACCCGAACAAGGAAACGGCCAACAGTTACGAACGCACCACTACCGCCAACGGCCAGATCGTCACCGAAAGCTGGAACAAGAGCAGCGGCGAAGGCAAATATGGCACGACCGTCGACAATCGCTTCATGATCGAGGCGAGCGGTAATGCCGCCAGCATCGACGAACTGAAGGCGGCTGTGGCTGCAGTTGGACCGGAGAAACTGGCCGCACTCGCAAAGTGATGTCGCAAGGGGGCTAAAGCAGCCTCTCGATGTCCGTCCTCAACGCTTCGGGCTTCACGGTTGGGGCGTAGCGGTCAACCACCTTGCCGCTACGATCGAGAAGGAACTTGGTGAAATTCCATTTGATGCCCTGCGTACCCAGCACGCCGGGCGCCTCCGCCTTCAGCCATGTGAACAGGGGTTCGGCATGTACCCCGTTCACATCCACCTTGGAGAAGACGGGAAAGCTGACATCGTAATTCAGCGAGCAGAAATTCGCGATGTCCGCCGCGTCGCCCGGTTCCTGCGCGCCGAACTGGTTGCAGGGAAACGCCAGCACTTTAAATCCGCGCGGACCATATTCCCGATGCAGTGCCTCCAGCCCCGCATATTGCGGCGTGAATCCGCATTTGCTCGCTGTGTTGACGATCAGCAGCACCTTGCCAGAGTAATCGGCAAGCGCCTGCGACGCCCCATCGGCAGTTTTTACGGAGAAGTCGGACAGCTCCATTAGCGCTCCTATTCCAGCGTCCCGCCGTGCAGCCTCACCACGCGGTCCATCTTAGCCGCCAGTCGCTCATTATGCGTAGCCACGAGCGCCGCTGAACCTTCCTCCCGCACCAGCCGCAGGAACTCCGCAAGCACGACATCCGCCGTCGTCTCGTCCAGATTGCCGGTAGGTTCGTCCGCGAGCACCAGCATCGGCTGGTTAGCCAGCGCCCGCGCGACCGCCACCCGTTGCTGCTCGCCTCCGGACAACTGGCTTGGCCGATGGTCCAGCCGATGACCCAGCCCCAGCGCCGTGAGCAGCGCCTCGGCCCGCCGCCGGGCGTCAGCGGGGCTCACGTCGCGAATCATCTGCGGCAGGATGACATTCTCCGCCGCGTTGAAGTCGGGAAGCAGATGGTGAAACTGATACACGAAACCCAGCGAATCTCGTCGCACCCTCGTCCGCCCGTCGTTGGTAAGCCGAGCAGCTTCCTCGCCGCCAATCATGATCGACCCGTCGAACCCGCCCTCCAGCAGCCCTACCGCCTGCAGCAGCGTCGACTTGCCCGACCCGGAGGGCCCCAGCAGCGCGACGATTTCCCCCGCGCCCACAGTCAGGTTCACACCGCGGAGCACATCGATGGTCACATCGGCCTGCGTAAAGCTGCGCTTGAGGTCAGTGACTTTCAGCACATCATTCATAACGCAGCACCTGCACGGGATCGGTGTTGGCCGCCTTGAACGCCGGGTACAGCGTAGCGAGGAAACTGAAGACCAGCGCCATCACGCAGATTGCGGTGATCTCAACGGGATCGGCTTTCGACGGCAACTCGGTGAGGAATCGGATCGAAGGGTCCCAGAGATTCTGTCCCGTCACGAACTGGATCGCATTCACGACGGACTGCCGGAAAAACAGGAAGGTGAAACCGAGGATCGTCCCCGCGACCATGCCGAGCGTCCCGATGGTCACGCCGACCGTCATGAAGATCTTGATGAGGCCCGACCGCGACGCCCCCATCGTCCGCAGGATCGCAATATCGCGGGTCTTAGCGCGCACCAGCATGATGAGGGAGGACAGGATGTTGAATACCGCCACCAGCACGATGATCGACAGCACCACGAACATCGCCACGCGCTCCACGGCCAGCGCTTCGAAGAGCGAAGCGTTCATCTGCCGCCAGTCCATGATCTGGGCGCGGCCCACAACCTTGTCGGCCAACGGCGCCAGTATGTCCTGTACCCTGTCGGCATCCACGGTCTGCACTTCGATCATGCCAACGACATCGCCCAGCAGCAGCAAGGTCTGCGCGTCTTCCATCGGCATGATGATGAAGGCCTTGTCATATTCGTACACGCCGACCTCGAAGATGGCCGCGACCTCATAGCTGATCTCGCGCGGCACGGTGCCGAAGGGCGTCGCGCGCCCGGCAGGGTTGATGATGCTGAGCCGCCCTCCCACGGCGATCCCCAGATTCTCAGCCAACCGCGCGCCGATGGCGATCTTTCCGGCATTGGGCGTGAGGGCGGCAAGACTGCCGGCCAGCACCTTGCCCTTCAAAGTCTCGTTGTTGCGAATGTCCGGGACGGTCATCCCGCGCACCAGCACAGCCTCCACCCGCCCCTGATAATTGCCCAGCAACGGCTGCTCGATCAGCGGCGTGGCGCTGGTTACTCCCGGTGTCGCCTTCGCTTCCTTCAGGATGTCGCGCCATTCCGGCAGCCTGCCGCCATAGCCCTGCACCACCGCGTGCCCGTTCAGGCCAACGATCTTGTCGAACAACTCCGCGCGGAAGCCGTTCATCACGCTCATCACGATGATCAGTGCGGCGACGCCCAGCATCACGGCGGCCAGGCTGATTCCCGCCACCAGAAAGATGAAGCCCTCGCCCTTCCCCGGCAGCAGGTATCGCTGCGCGATCATCCGTTCGTATCTTGAAAGAATCATGTGGCTGTATGCAATCCGGAAGGGTCGATCAGCACGCTCTAGGGAGGGTGTAACCCGGAGACAAGGTTAACGCCTGTTGCTCATACAACACAGGGGTATCTCAAAATGAATCCGGCCTTCACTTTGCTGGTGACAGGGGGGCAGGGCAGGCATAGCAACACAAATGAAACATAGGCAATGGCCGTGGTTCAGGGACGCTGCAGTCCCGTTCTGGAGCTTGGGGGCTGAAGGAACGGTTGACGCGGTACTTAAGGGGGAGACGAGCAATCGTCTATCTACGCCCGGGTCGGCAACGATCCGGGCGTTTATGATTCCGGTCCCGCGCCCCTGAAAAGTCCTCTTGAACCGATAAAAACCGCAACCATATCTCTCCTGTCCAGCCGCCGTTCCGGGGTTTGGACGAGCGTTTGACGGGCGCCGCTTCGGGTCCGTCGCATAGGTTTTATGCTCATAGGAGATATGACAATGCGTGGTTTTGATTTGACTCCCTATCGCCGCTCCACGGTCGGCTTCGACCGCTTGTTCGACCTGATCGAGAACAATGCGCGACTGAACCAGGGCGACAACTATCCTCCCTTCAACATCGAACGGCTGAGTGAAGATCGCTATCGCGTGACTCTGGCAGTTGCGGGCTTCCGCAGCGAAGAGCTTGAGATCACGGCACAGCAGAACCTGCTCCAGGTCAGCGGCCGCAAGGAAGACGTGTCGAAGTCCGAGCAGGGCAAGTATCTACACGTCGGCATTGCCAACCGCAGCTTCGATCGCCGGTTCGAACTGGCTGACTTCGTCCGGGTGGACAACGCCGAACTCGCCGATGGCCTGCTGGTGATCGAGCTGGTGCGCGAAGTCCCCGAAGCGATGAAGCCGAAGAAGATTGCCATCAACGGCGGTCAGCTGATCGACATCAACAAGGATCAGCGCGCCGCCTAAGCGCTCTGTCCACTGATGACAGTGAGGGAGCCGTGGCGACACGGCTCCCTTTTTCATGGATCGCGCCGCGTTTCCATGATCCAGGGATGCGCATCCCCAGCGGCGCGCACCGTTCGGACCGTGCCGTTCCGCAAGTCCACTGCTACGCCGCCGGTCCGCCGCAGCATCGCTTTGTCGATCTTCAGCCAGCGGGGCACGCAGTTGCGAGGCAGCCAGCGCTCGCTCACCACGATGTCCGCCGCCGCACATTCTCGCGCAAGCACCGGCACGTCCACCAGATCGCGGCTACGCGTCGCCAGCAATCGCCATTGCCGCCCGCCTTCGGTCAGCGTTACGGCGCAGAGGTCCTCACTGCATCGCGCCTGACGCAATGACGTCATTGCCTCCAGTTCGCCCTCAAGTCCGGCGCTCTCCGACAAGGTATCGCGCACATAGTCTCCGGCCCGCTCCCGCAATACGGCCATGCCGCCATTGCTGGTCCGCACGGCCAGGTGCCTTCCATCTCCCGTCACCAGCACATCGGGGGCGCGGGCCGCCAGCATCATGGCGCATCCGGCCAGCACCGGTGCAATGCCAAGCCAGCGCCAACGCGTCCGCCACAACAGGCACCACAGCCCGCCGCCAATCACCAGCGCGAAGGCACCAGCCCCGAAAGCGGGAAGCAGCGCCACCGCATAAGGCTGCGCCGCCACCGCGTGCGCCAGATAGAGAAGCAGCTGCAAAGCTTCCTTTACCACCCACCACGCGGGCGCTCCCAATCCCCAGCCGAACGCTGCTCCCACGCCGTCCAGCGCCAGCGCCAAGGCTTCGAACGGCATCACGATGAAAGTTGTCAGGGGGATCGCGATCAGATTCGCCAATGACCCCAGCATCCCGGCCTGATGAAAATGGAACAGCGCGATCGGCGCGAGCACCACTTCAACCATTATGCCAGTCATGAACAGCACGATGATGTGCCGGCCGAGCCGCATCGGCCAGCCTTCGTCACGCGCATAGGTTAGCTGCCGGAAACCGGGATGTTCGGCCAGAGCGACGATCGACACGACAGCGGCAAAGCTCATCTGAAAGCTCGGGCCGACCAGGGATTCGGGCCATAGCAGCAGGACGAACACCGCGCCCGCCGCGATCAGCCTGAGCGTAATCGCCTCTCGCCCCATCGCCAGCCCACCAAGCACCAGCAGCGAGGCTACGCAGGACCGCACGGTCGGAACATCCGCGCCGGTCATCAGCGTGTACGCTATGCCAGCAATTGCCCCCGCCGCGGCGGCGATCAGCATCAAGGGCCAGCGCAATGCCGCTCGTCGGCTAAGGGCTAGCACGCGAAAGATCAGGAAAATGACTGCCCCGATCAGCGCGGTCACATGCAGCCCGCTGATCGACAGCAGATGCGCCAGTCCGCTGCGCCGCATCGCCTCCGCGTCCGCTTCGCTGATCGCGCCCCTGTCACCGCTCGCGAGCGTCGCGGCGATGGCGCCCGCGCCACCTTCCACTTGCTCCTGCACATAACTGGACAGCCTTTGCCGGACCGGAGGAATGGCGGATGGCGCAGGCGTCACGACCTCGATCGGCGGCAAGGCGCGTCCGGTTGCCCCGATCCCCATGAAGAAGGCGCGTTGCGCGAAGTCATAGGCGCCCGGCACCGCTGGCGGCGCGGGCGGCATCAATCTGGCGCGGAACCGGACCGTAGCGCCTGCGGCAATGTTCTGGGGCCAGTCCTTTTCCATGACATTCAGACGGATCTTGGCCGGGAGATCGTCGCGCGCGACTGGCCGGATGATCAGCCGCGTCATGCGCTGCGCCGGCAGCGGCTCCACGCCCTGCACTTGCCCGACCAATTCGACGAAAGCAGCGCGGGCTATAGGCGGCGTACCTGCCACCATCGCTTTGCCCCAGACGATCAGGCAACCGGCACAGCCAAGGAGACCGCCCGCAACCACGATCCGCCGAACGCGCCCACCGTCCGGCAGGAACGCGGCTCCCAGCGCCATCGCCAGCATCAGGCAGCAGAATGACGCCCATGCCATCGGATTGGGCAGCACGAACCAGGCTGCAATTCCGCTGCCCAAGCCCACTGGGAGCCACAGCGGAACATGCTCCCTCTCCCGCTCCAGCCAACCTTCCAGAGCCGCGAGGAAAATTGTCCCATAGCGCTGCAATCCTACCGCAAGGTGGGTTTGTCCCGGCTCAAAAGCCATGCTAGGGGGCTGCGCAGTCATCTTCTGTTAATCTGGAATGTCGGGGATTCATTGCGTGAGCGCAACCGCTGAAAATCTTTCTGTCGTTACGCGCTTCGCCCCTTCCCCCACTGGGTTCCTGCATATCGGCGGTGCGCGGACCGCACTGTTCAACTGGCTCTTTGCGCGGCACCATGGCGGCAAGTTCCTGCTCCGCATCGAAGACACCGACCGCGCCCGATCGACCGAACCTGCGATCGAAGCGATCTTCGATGGCCTGAGCTGGCTTGGACTCGGTGGTGACGAGGAACCGGTGTTCCAGTTCGCCCGAGCGGCCCGCCATGCCGAGGTGGCCAACGCCATGCTGGACGCGGGTCATGCCTATCGTTGCTACGCGACGCCCGAGGAATTGGCGGAACTGCGCGAGCAACAGCGCGCTGCCAAGCAGCCGATGCGCTATGATGGCCGCTGGCGTGATCGTGATCCTTCGGAGGCACCCGCAGGCGCGCCTTTCGTCATCCGCATCAAGGCGCCCCGCGACGGCGAGACTGTCATCGAAGATGCCGTGCAGGGCCGCGTCGTCGTGCAGAATGCCGAACTGGACGACATGATCCTGCTCCGCTCGGACGGCACGCCGACCTACATGCTCGCGGTCGTCGTCGATGATAACGACATGGGCGTCACGCATGTCATTCGCGGCGACGACCATTTAAATAACGCTTTCCGTCAGTTGTGCATCATTCGCGCGATGGGTTGGAAGGAACCGACCTACGCGCACATCCCCCTGATCCACGGCACGGACGGCGCGAAACTCTCCAAGCGGCACGGCGCGCTCGGCGTCGACAGCTATCGTGACGAAATGGGGATGCTACCCGAAGCCGTCCTCAATTATCTGCTTAGGCTCGGCTGGGGCCATGGCGACGAGGAAATCATCCCGATCGCCCGCGCCATAGAGCTTTTCGACCTTTCAGGCGTAGGCCGGTCCCCTTCCCGCTTTGACATCAAGAAGCTGGAGAATCTCAACGGCCACTATATCCGCGAAGCCGATAACGCCCGCCTTGCTGCGCTCGTTGCACCTCGCTTGGCGAAGCTGACCGGCAGCGACCTGACCGACGGAGACATAGCTCTGCTGAGCGCCGCAATGGCTGCACTGAAGCCCCGCGCGAAGACGCTGGACGAGATCGCGGAGGGCGCGCTTTTCCTGTATAAAAAACGCCCGCTGGATTTTGACGAGAAGGCGTCGGCTCTGCTAGACGATGCGTCGCGCGCGCTGATCGGAAAAACCGCCGACGCCCTTTCCCCCGTCCAGCCCTGGACGACAGAGGCGATCGAGGAAGCAATACGGCATGTCGCAGAGGATGCCGGACTTGGTCTTGGTAAAGTTGCCCAGCCCCTGCGTGCAGCACTGACGGGGCGCACAACTTCACCGGGCATATTCGACGTGCTCTTTCTGCTTGGGAAAGACGAAGTACTTTCAAGACTTTCGGACGTTCGCCAGCCCCCAGCGGCTGACGCGCAATAAAGGAGAACAACATGGCCGACACCAAAGCCACCCTGAATATCGGAGAGAAGACCCAGGATTACGGTATCCTGAGCGGCTCGGTCGGCCCGCAGGTCATCGACGTGCGAAAGCTGTACGCCAATACCGGCATGTTCACTTACGATCCGGGTTTCACATCGACGGCTAGCTGCGAATCCGCGCTGACCTACATCGATGGCGATGAGGGCATCCTGCTGCATCGCGGCTACCCCATCGAACAGCTTGCCGAGCAGTCGAGCTTCATGGAAGTGTCGTACCTGATGCTGAACGGCGAACTGCCGGACAAGGAGACGCTGGAGACCTTCACGCGGACGATCACGCGCCACACCATGGTGCATGAGCAGCTTTCGACCTTTTACCGCGGCTTTCGTCGCGATGCGCATCCCATGGCGATCCTGTGCGGTGTCGTAGGCGCGCTTTCCAGCTTCTACCACGACTCGACTGACATCAACGATCCGGTTCAGCGCACGATCGCGAGCCATCGCCTGATCGCCAAGATGCCGACGATCGCAGCGATGGCCTACAAATATTCGGTGGGTCAGCCCTTCCTGTATCCTCGCAACGACCTGTCCTACACAGGCAACTTCCTGCGAATGACCTTCGGCGTTCCAGCGGAAGAATATGAAGTAGATCCCGTGATCGAGTCGGCGATGGACAAGATCTTCATCCTGCACGCCGACCATGAGCAGAACGCCTCGACCTCGACTGTCCGTCTCGCCGGTTCTTCGGGCGCAAACCCGTTCGCCTGTATCGCAGCCGGCATCGCCTGCCTGTGGGGTCCGGCACACGGCGGCGCGAACGAAGCGGCGCTCAACATGCTCCGCGAAATCGGTACTCCAGATCGTATTCCGGAATATATCGCCCGCGCCAAGAACAAGGACGATCCGTTCCGCCTGATGGGCTTTGGCCATCGCGTGTACAAGAACTTCGACCCACGCGCCAAGGTGCTGTCCAAGGCAGCGACCGAAGTGCTCGACAAGCTCGGCATCAACGATCCGGTCCTCGATACCGCGCGCGAACTGGAGCAGATTGCACTCAGCGATCCCTATTTCATCGAAAAGAAGCTGTATCCAAACGTCGATTTCTACAGCGGCGTGATTCTCTCGGCTATCGGCTTCCCGACCGAGATGTTCACCGTCCTCTTCGCCCTCGCCCGCACTGTCGGCTGGGTGGCGCAATGGAACGAAATGATTTCCGATCCAGCACAGAAGATCGGCCGTCCGCGCCAGCTCTACACCGGCCCGACGCAGCGCGATTACGTGCCAGTCGATCAGCGCTGATCGCCCACTCGATAACGGAAACGGCGGCGTCCCTCTATAGAGACGCCGCCATTTTCATTTCAGCGGCAGGCTGAGCACGAATTTTGCACCTTTGCCGGGCTCGCTCTCGACGATCACGTCGCCGCCCATCGCCCGGGCAAGCCGCCGGGAAATGTACAGCCCCAGCCCGCTGCCTCCTGCTTCATCACGTCCAAGCCGTTCGAACTTATCGAAAATGCGCTCGCGGTCTTCCTCGGCAATACCTTGCCCCTGATCCGTCACTGTCACTCGCGCCACCCTATCAACCTGCTCGACGCCGATTCGTACTACCGAACCTTCCGGTGAATAGCGGATCGCATTGCCGATCAGATTGACCAGCACCTGAAGGGCACGACGAAACTCGCCTTGCGCCTCCAACAGTGCTTCCCCGCCCGGCGCTTCGAGATGAATGGAGCGGTCCGCGGCCTTGACGGCTAATAACCCCGACGCCCGCCGCGCGAGGTCCGCGACATCGACGTCTTCAACCGACACTTCGAAGTCTGGCCGGTCGATCGCCTGCAGATCCGCCAGATCGTCGACCAGTTCCATCAAGTGCCGGCCGGCCGTGGCAATATCTGCGGCATAGGCCGCGTAATCCTGCCGCAAGGGCCCCTCAAGCTGATTGCTGATGGTATCGGCGTTTGCAATGATCCGTCCCAGGGGCTGTCGCAGCGCCCGGTCCAGTCGCCGCCCGAACAGCGGCAGCGCCTCGCCTCGATTGGGCTCGGATGGAGCCTCAACTATCAAGGGAAGCGCTTTGCCCCGATAGCCGCTCAGGCGGCCATTCACCTCAAACATGGGCAGTCCGGACAGCGCATATTCCCGGCCATCCGCGCCTCTCGCCTGCTGCCCGGCGAAGGATCGCCGTTCGGCAAAAGCACGCAAGATAGGCATGTCACCCTCCGCATCCGCCGCCATGGCGAACCATGCCGTCAGCCGACTTCCGGGCTTGGGGAGGTCCGACACCGCAGACTGCTCCGCATCGGCAATCACCAATCGCAGTTGAGGGTCGATCTGCCACAGCCATCCCTGACCCGCCGCGATCAGGTCGGCGTCACGCGCAGCCTTGTCTTCCAGAGAAACTCGCGGCGGGCGCTCGCGCCACTCGACTACGGACAATTCGACCTTGGGACCGCGCGGCTGAGCCCGTACCCACATGTCGATGTCCGATACCGGACCTGCGGCGATCACGGGCCGGGACAGCGGTATGTTCATCCGCCCGGCCAACCGCGCCAGCGCCGCCAGTTGAGGCACGGCGAGCAGGCCGCCCACCACACCGCCCGCCTGCGCCTGCAATCTCGCGATCGGCCCGTCTGCGGACAGCAGGCGACCGTCGGCGTCGACCGTGGCTCTCAGTATCTCGGAGGCGTTCATCCCTGCTCCACCGCCGGGATCATTGCCAACTTGGCGCGTAAGGCGGCAGGCAGGCGCAACGCGACGGTTTCAGCCGCCACATCGTCATCTTGCAAAGCATCGTAGTTCTGCGCCAAGCGCACGAGCGCAGGATCGTCTCGCTCCCCCCGAACAACCCGCAGGTCCATCAGCAGGTGACGGTAATCCGACGCAGTTCCGCCCAGCGCCCTGCATAGGGCAGCTAGTTGCGCGTCTCCGCCGTGCACCAGAACGTCGAGCACGGCTTCCATTTCCACATCAGCCAGCTCTCCAGCCAGCGCTGCGAACAACAGATAGCGCCGTTCAGCCAAGGCCTGCCCCAGCAACTCAGCGTGCCGTCCCCGGTCGCGCAATATCCGCGCGAGCCGGATCGCAAGCGCAAACCCGCCAGCTTCCTCCTGATGCCGCGCCAGCATGGAATAGGCCGCCTCAGTCATGGCAGCCATGGCCACATGTCTCTCGGCAAGTCCGCCCGAATGGAGCGCGGTTCCCAGCAACGCGGCGCCAGTCCAGACCAGTTCGGCAAAATTTTCTGCGGGCAGATCCGCCGGAACTGACGCCGATGCGTTTCCGCTTGAGGACCAGCGCGCTTCGGCCAGTGCCAGAGCAGCGGCGATTTCGACTAACGCCGGATCATCATCGCCGATCAGCCATCCGGAGCCCTGCGCCGGTTCGGCGGCCGCATCGCCGTCTCCCCGAACGGCTTGTCCACCCAGCAAGCCCACGGCAGCGCGCAATCGCATGTGCGCCAGCACTTCGGGTGAGAGGATGTGCGGATGCCTTTGCACCGCAGGCCACACTATCGGTCCGTCGATCAGCGTCAGCAGCCGCCCGATCGCATTATCGCGCGCAGCAACAGCAAACGCCGTTTCGATGCTGGCAAGGCAACCGGCCAGATGCCGCCGGGTTTCGCTCGTCAAAGCATCCGGCCAGTCGTGCATACCGCGGCCGAAAAACTGACTAAGGTCCATCAAATGCCGTACCGACGCACCAACGGGGCCATTTCCGGCCGCAGCATGCGGCCAGGAACCAGCGGGTCCTGCATCTAAAGTCGTGAACGGTCGGGCGCTCATGCGCCTGCTATAGGACGACTATCGTTAATTTGCGCTAAACCGAAGTTGCCGCATTAAACCGGGCGATCTGGTCGGTCCCGTCCGTCTGTTCGGTCGAAAGGCGGCGGTCAGGATCCACTTACGTTTGGGAAGAGTGGATACTGTCTCACCGGCTTGTGGAATGCCATGAAAGATGAGGCGCTATCTATGACGTTCAGTCGATCGGACCAGCATTTGGAGCAGCTATCCGTCGGCAAAGGTTCGTCATTTCCGCATCGGCTGCATTTTGCGTATGGCTTCACGGCGATCCCTCCCTGGCTCGCGCTGGCCTGTCATCATGCCAGTTGGAAAGCTTAACATGCAAATGGGGTCTGAAATATCGGTGGAAAACCTCTACGTCTTGTCAGCGAGACATTCAGGGCTTCCCTGATGTCGTCACGCCCGCTTTCCAAGCACCAGCGAGCCCACCGAACCGAGGGCGCACAGCGTCGCCAGCATCAACCCCCCGCTAACGCCGGAAACCAGCGTAGCCAGGAATATCAGGATCAGCGCAGACCCTGGTGTGAACAACAGCCACCACTTCTGCCCACTTGCCCGGCGCCAGCGTACTGCCAGCAAGACAATCCCGAGCAGGATAGCGAGATATATTCCTTCCATCCGCGCCCCCGCTTCGTCGCCCAGGACGATCACCCCCAGCAACACGATCAGGCTCGGCATCAAGGCGACCCAGCCGTCATCCTGGCTATGCCGCGCAAGTTGCCCCAGACGATCGGCCGTGAGGGATGCGATCAACCCGCACAGCATCAGCAGGATACCAAATAGCGGCCAGCCCAGCACGGCAGCGATGACACCCATTGCAGCGAGGGCCATGCCGCCCATGCGGACCTGAATTGCAGGCACTTGGGTTCTAAGCAACATCGGGGCAATTTGTGCTGCAAGACGAGAGAGAACATAGTGCTCTGCGCCGCCTTCTGTCGATGGAATATCCCGCTGCGCGCCTAGCAGCGCCTGCGCAACCAGATCCGCGGATGCCTGGCTTTCGACCAACGCGACGCGGCCTTCCAGCAGATCCTCCTGCGGAACCACCACGCGGTAGCCGCCAGCCTGCACCGCTGCACGCATCAGCGTGAGTTCAAGGTCCCAATCCCCCAACATGTCCAGGGTACCGAACAGCAGATCGGGCGAAACGCGGAGCAGTCCCGCCCAGCGATGCTGCCCGTCGATCCGCTCGAACCCGGCGCTTGCCCGCGTATCGTCGAGGCACAGCAGGACATTCCCCGGATGTGCGGCAACGGCAGTGAAATATTTCTGGGCGATGATCGCTCCGTCCGCGATCAGCAGCATGTCCCGGTCCCTAGGAGCTTCCCGAACCAGCGACACCATATCCCGCACCAGCGCCACCGGAATGCGATCGGCCGTCAGGCGGTCCACTGCACGAGACAAAGCCTGTGTGACGGCACTCACCAGGATCAGGATATGAGACGCGCCTGCCTCAGCAGCCTGCCGCGCCTGATATTCCACCAGGCTATGTCCAGCAAATTGCAGACCCGCGCGCAGTTCAACGCCGCCCCCCTTAGCTGGCGAGGGCGTCGCGACTGTGGAATGGCTGGCGCATATTACGGCCGCAAAGGACATGGATGATAAGGAACCCGGCTATGATGCTCTTGCCGGTCTTTTCGCAACCGCAGGTGCGCGATGCAAGGTTTGCTTTTGGTGGTCAGCCTGTCCGAAGCTCGAACACAGCAAGTGCAGCCTTGATGCGCCGCACGATCCGGGGTTCTCCGGGCGCGGACACTGCCGCTTCTTCTGCAAGAGCCATCAGTCCTTCGACGCCAAAGCTGGCTGCCAGACCCTTGAGACGCCACGCCGCCAGTTGCCAGTTGGCGTCGCAGCGGGCGCGGCCCAGCAGGTCGGCCTGCCGATTCGCACTTTCGAGGAATGCGCCGCGCAAATCCGCAATGAGGGCAACATCATCACCTACGGCCGCGGCCAGCGCCGCTTCCAATGCTCCGGGGTCATAAGACATACCGCACGAATACGCGCCGGGCTGTTAAGTTTTGGTTGCAATGGCCATTTCCGCGTCGGGAAAACGTGATAGAGAGAGGGAATGACCGGGGGCATAAAAATCGTCGACCTACGACGCGGGAGCAATCGCGCTTTGGCGCAAGATGTTGATGATGAACAGGAACTGCTGTTGGAAAATAGCCTTCCTGCAGAAGAGGCCGTGGCAGAGCCGGTCCAGGAAGAGGACCCCGCACCTCGATCAAACTTCTTTTCGGTCCTCCGTTTCCTATTTGGCTTTGCAGCCATTGCGTGGATGGTCTTCAACCTCTGGATACTCTTCGGCCGAGGTACGCCGCTTCCGGCGATCGACTCGGCTCCGTCGATAATGGCGACAATTGCGATGCCTCTCGCGCTACTTGCGACCACGTACATTCTGCTGATCCGCAACAGTCGCGCCGAAGCGCATCGCTTCGCCGACACCGCGCGTGTGCTACGTGAGGAAAGCGCCGCGTTGGAAGCACGCGTCAAGCGGCTGGGAAGGCAACTCGATACCGCCCGGGAAATCATGGTGGAGCAAGCTTCGCTGCTGGAAAGCTACGGCGCTGCGGCCAGCGCCAATATGGAAGCCTCTTCCGAATTGATTGCAGCCCGTGCCGCCGAGACAGCTACCAATGCCGCAGCCGCTGAGCGCTCCAGCACGCAACTGGCCAACCAGTTCGCCAGCATGGTTCACTCGCTCCCACAGCTGGAAGACCGTGCCGCCGAGATGACGGCGCGCTTGATAGATGGCGGCCATGCTCTGTCCGAGCGCATCGATGGGCTCGAGACCCGCCTCCACGCCATTGCCGAACTGTCCGATGATGCCCGCAGCCGCACGCTTGCGGCCACCAAGAGTCTCAGCAGTCAGCTTGGTCAATTGCAGGATGCAACCCGCTCGACATCCGACGAAGTGAACGGCATGGCGGAGCTTGCGGGCAACCGGATCGAGGTCGCTCTTGAACGCGCCCGCGCTGCGCTGACCGAGACCTGCAACGGCCTGGACGCGCAGAGCGCTACGTTGACCTCGCTGGTCGAACGCGCCCGTGAAGGGCTAGCCCAGATCGGCTCCGATTCCATCCGCGAATTTTCGGACAATACTGCGGAGATCGAATCCCGTCTTCATGATCTCAACCGTCTCATCGAAGGACAAAGCACGCTCGCCTCCGGCCTGAGTGACGATCTTACCGTGAAGCTCGCCGTTCTGGAATCGCGCTTCGCTGCCTTCGAGCAGGATGGCCTGGGCCGCAACGAACGTTTGGCAAGCGCCCTTGCCACGCTCACCAACGAAGCTGACCGCATGGACCAGGCGCTTGCGGCCGGCAACGCATCGGCGGAGCAGTTGATCAGCAAGTCGGAAACCCTGATGCTGGCGATCGATTCGAGCGTGCGGGAAGTCGACGAGACATATCCGGTCGCCCTCAATCGCTTGAACGCGAAAGTTACGGAAACCCGCTCGCTACTGGCCACGGCTGCTCCCGAGATCGAGGCGCTCGAAGCCGTCGCGGATGCTATACTGGGACGGACGCAGGAGGCCGAGGAATTGCTGCGCGGCCAGAGCCGTCGCCTGACCGAATGGCTTGACAGCACAGAACGAGGATTGGTCGCCAACCGCACGCAAGTCGACGGCCTGCAAGACGCGCTCGACACCGCTGGAAACACGACCTCGCGGCTTACCGAGAGTGCAGGGCCGCAGCTCATAGCTGCTCTGCTGCGCGTCAAGGACACTGCCGATCAAGCTGCGGATCGCGCTCGGCAGGCTCTTAGCCGGGCCATCCCCGAAGCTGCTCAAGCTTTGGGCGAAGCCAGTGAGGCAGCCATGCAGCAAGCCATTGGCGACCGTGTGACCGCCCAGATCAAGGAAGTCGCGGAAGTGGCAGAACGCGCGGTGAAGGCTGCGCATCAGGCATCGGATCGACTCATGCGGCAGTTGCTCACCATCGCCGACACGAGCGCGAGCATCGAACAGCGGATCGAACAGGCTGAACAGGCCGCAGAAGAGAGGGACCGCGACAACTTCGCGCGTCGTTCCGCTCTCCTCATCGAGTCGCTCAACAGCACCGCCATCGACGTGTCGAAAATCCTGTCTAATGACGTCTCCGACTCGGCTTGGGCGGCTTATCTGAAAGGCGATCGAGGCGTCTTCACGCGTCGCGCCGTCAAGCTGCTGGACGCCGGGCAGGCACGCGAGATCGCGATGCACTACGACAACGATGCCGAATTCCGTGAGCATGTGAACCGCTATATCCACGATTTCGAAGGAATGCTCCGGACGATCCTGTCCGCGCGCGACGGCAGCGCGCTTGCTGTCACGATCCTCTCGTCCGACATGGGCAAGCTGTACGTGGCTTTGGCGCAGGCTATCGAACGCCTGCGCCAGTAAGATCAGCGCGAGATGTGCGTGAGCGAGTCCGTCGTAACCCACCCGTAGGTGTAATTCGCATAATAAATGGCGAACAGTATCGTCGCCAGCACCGTCGCGCGCGTCATGACCAGAAGCGGCCGGAAATTGCTGGGCGCACTATCGGCCTGCCCCGGCAACTTTACTTCGCCGGTCTCATCTGGAGTTCGGATGCCGAATGGCAGCGCGATAAACGCTGCCATGACCCAGAACAGGAAGTAAATCGCAAAAATCGAGAAGCTGTTCATGGCGCTTCTTTACGCAGCCACGATCAGTACGTCCACCACGGGCTTCTTACCCGTCCAACGCGTGGCCGCTCGGCGGACGGCAAGACGAACCCGTTCGCGCACGGCGTCTTCCTCCTTCCCACCCTTCGTAACGGCCTTGGCCGCTTCATCGGCGGCTTCGGATATGAACGCGTCCTTGTCTTCCTCGACCGGCACGCCCTGCAGACGGACAGCGGGCTCTCCGATCAGGCGACCGGAACGATCCACGGCGACCGCGACGCTGATCTGGCCATGGAGGGCGATCTTCCGCCGCTCGTTCATGGTCGTCCCGTCGGCAGGCAAGATAACGTCACCATCCAGGACCAGCCGTCCCGCTGTTTCCCGGCCAATGATCTTCGGCGCGCCGGGCGCCAGTCGAACGATGTCGCCATTGCCCTGAACCACTGCATGGGGGATGCCTTCGCTCAGGCCAAGGCGCGCCTGTTCCGCCATGTGCCGCATCTCGCCATGGACGGGCAATAATATCTGCGGCCGAATCCATTTGTACATCGCCTGCAATTCGGGGCGGCCAGGGTGGCCCGATACATGCACTTCGGCCTGACGATCCGTGACCATCACAATGCCCTTGGTAGCAAGAGCATTCTGTATGCGGCCGATCGCAATCTCGTTCCCCGGAATCTGCTTGGACGAGAAGACCACCATGTCGCCTTCATCCAGCTTGATCGGGTGGCTGTCGAAAGCGACGCGCGCCAGTGCGGCGCGAGCCTCGCCCTGCCCGCCGGTCGCGATGATCATCACCTTGTTCCGCGGCATTCCCATTGCCGTTTCCCAATCTACCATTTCCGGGAAATCACGCAGATAGCCCGCGCTCTTGGCATTACCGATGATCCGGTCGAGCGAGCGCCCCGCTACGCAAATGGCGCGACCCGTCTCCCTTGCCACTTCGCCGAGCGTCTGGACCCGCGCCGCATTGGAAGCGAAAGTCGTCACGAGCACGCGCTTCTTCGCGCTTCTCACCACCTCCAGAAGCCCCGTACGCACGTCGCCTTCCGAACCGCTCGCCTCCGGGTTGAAGACGTTCGTGCTATCGCAGACGAGGGCCAGGACACCCTCATCCCCCACCGCCGTCAGTTGTTCGGGCGTGGAAGGTACGCCCAACAGCGGCCGGTCGTCGAGCTTCCAGTCTCCGGTATGAAAGATCGTCCCATGCGGCGTGTCGATCACCAAGGCGTTACCTTCGGGGATTGAATGCGCGAGCGGCATGTAACGGAACCCGAAGGGCCCAAGCTGAACGCTTCCGCCATTCTCGATCACGTGCAGCTTGACCTGGTTCTTGATGCCTTCCTCTTCCAGCTTCATCCGGATCAGGCCAGCCGTGAACGGCGTCGCGTAGAGAGGCACGCCCAAGTCTGCCGCGAGATAAGGGATTGCGCCGATATGATCCTCATGCCCGTGCGTCAGGACAATGCCGAGCAGGTCATCGCGATTATCCTCGATAAAGGTAAGGTCCGGCAGGATCAGGTCTACCCCCGGATAATTCGGATCGGCAAACGTCAGGCCGAGGTCGACCATAACCCATTTGCCCTGGCAACCGTAAAGATTGACGTTCATACCGATCTCCCCCGACCCGCCTAAGGCTAGGAAGAGCAATTCATCCTTGGGTGTCATTACGAAACAAAACTCCTGTGGCACCGCCCTATGTGTGTGGCGAGGTGCTTGGTTCAATCAGGTGCTGGAGAATGATCCAGCGGTCAGATTCTGCCGTGCATCAACGCCAAACCCTGGATCGTCAGGTCAGGCGCGATTGCATCGAAAATGTCGGTGTGCTGGTCGAAAAGCACCGCAAGGCCGCCTGTGGAAATGACCTTCACCGGCCGCCCTATCTCCGCTCGCATGCGCTGAACCAGCCCTTCAATCATCGCCACATAACCCCAGAACACGCCGATCTGCATCTGCGCTTCGGTCGTACGGCCGATCACCGAGCGATCTTCGGGCGCTGCAATGGCAATACGCGGAAGCTTCGCCGCAGCACTGACCAGCGCGTCCAGTGAAAGGTTGATCCCGGGTGCGATGATCCCACCTTTATACGCGCCGCTATAATCCACCACGTCGAAAGTCGTCGCCGTACCGAAGTCGATCACTACTAAGTCGCCGTTGTAAAGATGGTGCGCTGCGATCGCATTTACAACCCGATCCGCACCGACCGATGCCGGTTCGGAGACATCCAGTTCGATGCCCCATGCGACCGGTGGCTGGCCCGCGATCATCGGGGTAACCTTGAAATATTTGGACGAGAGCACTTCCAGATTGTGGAGGGCGCGCGGCACAACAGTAGCGATGATAACGGCTTCCACGTCACGCATCGCGAAGCCTTCGAGACCCAGCAATTGGTTCAGCCAGACGGCATATTCGTCCGCCGTGCGGCGCGGATCTGTGGCGATCCGCCAACGCGCGCGGATTTCCCCGGCATCGACCAAGGCAAAAACGACATTGGTGTTGCCAGCATCGACGGCGAGAAGCATCAATCAATCCTTGAGGCTGAGATGAACATGACCATCATAGCAGGAAGACGTCGCCCGCGTGAATGGCTCGCTTAGTGCCATCCGGAAGATCCACTATCAATGCGCCGTCATTATCGAGTGTGTAAAATTGACTATCAAATGCGGTTCCGTCCGGCAGGTTGATCCGCAGTGGCGTGCCCGGTTCATGCGCCGCGCTAAGCCAAAGTGCGCGAATGGGATCAAGACCATAAGTTCGCCAAGTTTCCAGCAACTTATTGAATAGGCTGGACAGCTTTTCCAGCATGTTGGACGCATTGGCCTCGACAGCGCCCTGAGCCCAGAGGCTGGTTGTGGGCCGCTCGGCAAGATCGGGATGCGCTCTGATATTGAGGCCGATGCCCACTATGATCGCGTCACCCGCACGTTCGAGCAGGATGCCGCAGAGCTTCGCGGGCCCTATCATGATGTCGTTGGGCCACTTGATCCTGGCGCGGCCGGGGAGGACGAGTTCGACCGCCTGCCAGACTGCAACGGCCGCCACCAGCGCCAATGTCGCCGGCGCTGGCTCTCCAGGGCGCATTCGCACTATCGTCGAGCAATAGAGATTGCCGGGCGGGCTTTCCCAGGCACGATCGAGACGGCCCCTGCCCCCGGTCTGAGCTTCCGCCCGCAACCAGAGACCTTCGGGCGTGCCCTCCGCCGCTAACACCAGCATATCGGCGTTAGTGGACGCAGTCTCCTGCACCGTGCGGATTTCGATGGTCAGAAAAGCGCCGCCGCCGCCGCCGCGCTGGCGCTGTCCAATGCGGGGTTCAACAGATAGCCTAGCACGATGATCGTCGCGCAAACGGCAATGATCGCGTTTTCGAGCAAGGGCGTGCCGGTGGCATATTCCGCAGCCGGTTCATCGAAGTACATCGTCTTGATGATCTTCAAATAATAGAACGCTCCGATGACCGATGCTGCGATACCGAATGCCGCTAGCCCCAAAAGCCCTGCGCCTACCGCCGCATCGAACACCAGGAATTTTGCCCAGAAACCGAACAGCGGCGGAATACCGGCAAGACTGAACATGAAGATCGCCAGCGCTGCCGCCAGACCCTTGCGCGATTGCGACAGGCCCGAGAGGCTGGCGATGGTCTCGACCGGCACGCCGTCCTTGTCGCGCATCTGGAGGATGCAGACGAAACCACCTATCGTCATCACCACGTAGATCGCCATGTAACTCATCGTTGCCGCGACCCCCGCAGGCGTTCCGCAGGCGAGGCCGATCAGCGCGAAGCCGACATTGTTGATCGAGGAATAAGCCATCAGGCGCTTGATGTTCGTCTGGCCAATGGCCGCCACCGCCCCGAAAAGGATGGACGCGAGCGCCACGAAAATGACGATCTGCTGCCATGCCATGCCACCCGGCCCGAGCGCTTCGATGGCCACGCGAATGGTGAGGCCGATGGCCGCAACCTTGGGCGCGCTGGCGAAGAAGGCTGTGACTGGAGTGGGTGCGCCTTCGTAGACGTCGGGGGTCCACATGTGGAACGGCACCGCGCTGATCTTGAACGCCAGCCCCGCCAGCACGAACACCATGCCGAACATCAGGCCATTGGACAGGCCATTGCCCATTGCAACCGCCACGCCTTCGAAGCTGGTCGAGCCCGAGAAGCCATAGAGCAGCGAAATGCCGTAGAGCAGGATGCCGCTGGCCAACGCCCCAAGGACGAAATATTTAAGACCAGCTTCCGCCGAGCGCGTGTCCTGCCGCATGAAGCTCGCCAGCACGTATGCGGAAAGGCTCTGGAGTTCCAGGCCGACATAGAGCGTCATGAGATCGCCCGCCGACACCATCATGCCCATGCCGATGCAGGAGAAGAGGATGAGGATCGGGAATTCGGCTCGGACCGCGCCAACGCCTCCGGTCGTCAAAGGCGCGAAGAAGCGCGGAGCAACCAAGATGGATGCTGCCGCCGCCGTGTAGATCAGCACCTTGGCATAGGCTGCAAAGGCATCGGCGCGATACAGGCCATCAAAAGCGATGCCGCCATGGCCCGGCAAACCGATCAGCGTCAGGCCCGCAGCCAGCAGCGTCGCGACCGAAAGCCAGCTTACAAGCTGCGCCGTGCGATCACCCGCATAGGCCGCGACCATCATGAGCACGAGGCCGCCGATGGTCAGGACCAGTTCCGGCATGACCATCAGGAGGGAAGCGTTGTCGATCATCAGTGCGCCTCCCCCGGCGTTTCATGGTTTTCGGTAGAGTGGCTTTCAGCGGCAACGCCGGGTTTGCCTGCAGCGAGCTTCGAGTCACCGGCAGGCTTGGCCCGGTCGGTGCGCGCGACGAGCGATGCAACATCGGCCCGCATCGGCGCAATGAAGCTTTCGGGATAGATGCCCATCCACAGCACGGCGACTGCGATCGGCGCCAGCAACCACATCTCGCGGCCCGAAAGGTCAGGCATGGCGCGAACATCGTCATGGACGAGTTCGCCATAAGCCACGCGACGATAAAGATAGAGCATATACGCCGCGCCAAGGATGATGCCGGTCGTTGCGACGATCGCGACCCAACTCGACGCCTGATAGACACCCATCAGCGCGAGGAACTCGCCGACGAAGTTGCTGGTGCCGGGCAGACCCACCGCGGCCATCGTGAACAGCAGGAACAGTACGGCATATTTCGGCATGTTGATCGCAAGGCCGCCATAACGGCTGATCTCGCGGGTGTGCAGGCGATCGTAGATCACGCCGACGCACAGGAACAGCGCGCCGGAGACGAGACCATGTCCCAGCATAACCATCATCGCGCCTTCGATACCCTGCTGATTGAAGGCGAACAGGCCGACCGTCACGATGGCCATATGCGCGACGGACGAATAGGCGATCAGCTTCTTCATATCGCTCTGCACCAGCGCGACGAGCGAGGTGTACACGACCGCGACCATCGAAAGACCGAATACCAGGGGTGCGAATTGCGCAGAGGCTTCCGGGAACATCGGCAGCGAGA
This sequence comes from Sphingobium sp., assembly GCF_033795625.1. Classification (GTDB taxonomy): domain Bacteria; phylum Pseudomonadota; class Alphaproteobacteria; order Sphingomonadales; family Sphingomonadaceae; genus Sphingobium. Next base: position 126,617 of record NZ_JARYGI010000005.1, read on the forward strand.
AGCGGATGAAGCCATAGCCACCCATCTTCAGCAACACGCCCGCCAGAATGACGGAGCCTGCGGTAGGCGCCTGCACGTGCGCATCCGGCAACCATGTATGCACTGGCCACATCGGCATCTTTACCGCAAAGCTGGCGAAAAAGGCCAGCCAGAGCCATGTCTGCGCCTGCGCGGGGAAATCATAGGCCATCAGCACCGGAATGCTGGTCGATCCGGCTTCCTGCACCATCCACATCATCGCGATCAGCATCAGCACCGACCCGAGCAATGTGTAGAGGAAGAACTTGTAGCTGGCGTAGATGCGCTCCGCGCCGCCCCAGATGCCGATGATCAGGTACATCGGAATAAGGCCCGCTTCGAACATGACATAGAAGAGGAAGATGTCCTGCGCGGTGAAGACGCCGATCATCAGCACCTCCATCAGCAGGAACGCAGCCATATATTCGCCGACACGCTTGTCGATCGCCACCCAGCTTGCACCGATGCAGATCGGCATCAGGAACACGGTGAGGACGATCAGCATCAGCGCGATGCCGTCGATGCCCAGCGCCCAGGCGAAGCGGCCGAACAACGGCGCATATTCGGTGAACTGCCATTGCGCGGCATTGGCCGATTGATCGAAGGACAACCACAGCACCACGCCAAGCGCAAGATCGATCAGCGTCGCGATCAGGGCGATGCTGCGCGCTGCCCTGTCATTCGCGTACAGGCAGGCAATGGCCGCCGCCATCGGGACGGCCATCATCAGCGTGAGAATGGGAAAGCCAAGCTGGTTCATTATCGTGCGATCGCCCAGGTTGCAGCCGCGGCGAGCCCGAGCAGCATCACCAGTGCGTAAGTGTAAAGATATCCCGACTGAAGCCTGCGCGTCAGCTTGCCGCCCTGCACTACCAGCCCAGCGAGGCCGTTGGGGCCGAAGCGGTCGATGAAGCCGATGTCGCCGAACCTCCAGAAGGCGCGACCGATGGCGAAGGCCGGCTTCACGAACAGCACGTTGTACAGTTCGTCGAAATACCATTTGTTGAGCAGGAACTGATACAGGACGCCAAACTGGCCGACGAACTGGCGAGGCCATTCCGTGTAGCGGATATAGGACAGCCAGGCGATGGCAAGGCCAACCAGCATGACCGCGGCCGGGGTAAGCTTCACCCACAGCGGCACTTCATGCATGGCGTGCATCAGATGCGTGTCAAACGCGATAGCACCCTTCCAGAATTCCGCGCCATGTTCGGCATCCACGAAGCTGTGGTGGAACAGGTAACCTGCGAAGATCGCGCCGATGCTGAGGACGATCAGCGGGATCAGCATAGTCCAGGGGCTCTCGTGCGGATGATAGCCGCCCGTGCCTGTGGGAAGTGCATGGGCATTCGTCTCATGGCCATGCGGCTCGTGCCCGGCATCTTCCTGAGTAGGCGCATTGTCGTGTTCGCTGCCATGGCTGTGCGTCCCGTGAGCATCATGCCCATGCGCGTCATGACCGTGTGCTTCGTGAAGCGCGTGCTGAATATGCTCCGACGCTGCCCAGCGTGCTTTGCCGAAGAAGGTCAGGAACACCAGCCGCCAGCTATAGAAGCTGGTGAGCAATGCCGCGAATGCGCCGACATAGAAGGCAAGCCGTCCGCCGCCGCCCGCTGCATAGGCCGCTTCGAGGATTGCATCCTTGGAGTAGAAGCCCGCAAACCCGAACACGTCGATAATGCCTACGCCCGTGATCGCCAGCGTACCCGCGGTCATCGCCCAGAAGGTGATCGGAATCTCACGGCGGAGCGCGCCATAATAGCGCATGTCCTGCTCATGGTGCATCGCGTGGATCACCGAACCTGCGCCGAGGAACAGCAGCGCTTTGAAGAAGGCGTGCGTGAAGAGGTGGAACATCGACGCACCGTAAGCGCCTACGCCGGCTGCAAAGAACATATAACCGAGCTGCGAACAGGTTGAATAGGCGATGACGCGCTTGATGTCGTTCTGCACAGTACCGACTGTCGCGGCGAACAGGCAGGTCGCCGCCCCAACGAAGGTTACGACGCCCAATGCCGTCGGGCTCGTCTCGAACATCGGCGAGAGGCGGCACACCATGAACACGCCCGCCGTCACCATCGTCGCGGCATGGATCAGCGCGGACACGGGAGTCGGGCCTTCCATGGCGTCGGGCAACCAGGTGTGGAGGCCGAGCTGCGCCGACTTGCCCATCGCGCCGACGAAAAGCAGCAGGCACAGGACCGTCATCGTATCGAAGCGGCCGCCCAGGAAGCCGATGGTCGATCCCGCCATGGACGGCGCGGCTTCAAGGATTTCGGGAATAGAGATCGTGCCGAACACCAGGAAGGTGCCGAAGATGCCCATCATGAAGCCAAGGTCGCCAACGCGGTTGACCACGAATGCCTTGATCGCAGCGGCATTGGCCGAAGGCTTGCGAAACCAGAACCCGATCAGGAGATAGGAGGCAAGGCCAACCCCTTCCCAACCGAAGAACATCTGCAACAGGTTGTTCGCCGTCACCAGCATCAGCATCGCAAAGGTGAACAGCGAGAGATAGGCGAAGAAGCGCGGCTGGTCCGGGTCTTCCTCCATATAGCCCCAGCTATACAGATGAACGAGCGCCGATACGGTCGTGATGACCACCAGCATCACCGCCGTCATCGTGTCGACGCGCAATGCCCATGCGGCATCGAAATCACCCGAACGTATCCAGGTGAAGACCGGCTCGACATAAGGCGTCGCTTCGCCACCAACGAAGGACAGAAAGATCGGCCAGCTCAGCGCGCACGATGCGAAGAGCGCGCCCGTCGTCACGATCTTGGCGGGTACATTGCCGATGATGCGATTGCCGAGCCCTGCAATGATCGCCGCGAGCAGGGGGAAAAGGGCGATGAGGGAGATCATATCGAGGTCTTCAGCCCTTCATCCGGTTGACATCATCGACGGCAATGGTCCCGCGCCCGCGGAAATAGATGACGAGGATCGCCAGCCCGATTGCCGCTTCGCCCGCCGCGACGGTGAGCACGAACATCGAGAACACCTGCCCCACCAGATCGCCCAGGAAGGCGCTGAATGCGACCAGATTGATATTCACCGCGAGCAGGATCAACTCGATCGCCATCAGGATGATGATGACGTTCTTGCGATTGATGAAGATGCCGAGCACCCCCATCACGAACAGAATGGCGCTGACAACCATGTAATGCTGGAGCCCGATCACAGCTCTACCCCCTGCCCAAAGGGCTGATTGATGTTGCGGACGGCATCCTGCGGACGGCGGCGGTTCTGCTTGTCGATGTTCTGGCCACGGACGCCGCCGCGTGCGCGATGCGTCAGCACGATCGCCCCGATCATCGCGACCAGCAAGACGATGCCCGCCGCCTCGAACAGGAAGATATAGCGCGTATAGAGCAGGACGCCGATCTGCTTGATGTTCGACACATCCGCCGTCGCCGGCGCCGCACGCTGAGCCAACTCGATGGGACCTGCCTGCCATATCCCTACGCCCAGCACGATCTCGGCCAGCAACACCAATGCGATCGCAAGCCCGAATGGCAAGTAATTCACGAAACCTGCCCGCAACTCGGCAAAATCGATGTCGAGCATCATGACGACGAACAGGAACAGGATCGCGACTGCGCCGACATAGACGATCACCAGCAGCATCGCGATGAATTCCGCGCCAAGCAGCACCATCAGGCCCGCCGCATTGAAGAAGGCGAGGATCAACCACAGCACCGAATGGACCGGATTGCGCGAAAAGATGGTCATCGCCCCACTGGCGATCACCACGCACGCAAACAGGTAAAAGGCAAGCACATGAATCACTGGATCAATATCCCCCGGCGGTGCCGCAGCGCTTAACGATAGGGTGCGTCGGCGGCAAGGTTCGAGGCGAGAGCCCGTTCCCACTTGTCACCGTTTTCGAGGAGCTTCGCCTTGTCGTAGATAAGCTCCTCTCGCGTCTCGGTCGAAAATTCGAAGTTCGGGCCTTCGACGATTGCGTCCACCGGGCATGCTTCCTGGCACAGGCCGCAATAGATGCACTTCGTCATGTCAATGTCGTAGCGGGTCGTCCGACGGCTGCCATCGTCGCGCGGCTGTGCCTCGATGGTGATCGCGAGCGCCGGGCAGACGGCTTCACACAGCTTGCAGGCGATGCAGCGTTCCTCGCCATTGGGATAACGGCGAAGGGCATGTTCTCCCCTGAAACGTGGCGAGATCGGGTTCTTCTCGTAAGGATAGTTGATCGTTGCCTTGGGCTTGAAGAAATACTTCAAGGTGAGCCAGTGCGCCTTCAGGAATTCGACGAGGAAGAAGGACTTGATCGCGTGGATCATGATGCGCCTCCATAGCGCGTGAACATCAGGAAACCGGAGACCAGCACCACCCAGAAGAGCGATAGGGGCAGGAAGACTTTCCAGCCAAGGCGCATAAGCTGGTCGTAGCGGTAACGCGGCACGGTGGCCTTCACCCAGCTGAAGATGAAGAAGAAGAGAAGGATCTTGATGAAGAGCCAGATGATACCGGGAACGAAATAGAGCGGCGCCCAATCGAACGGCGGCAGGTAGCCACCCCAGAACAGAATGGCGTTCAGCGCGCACATCAAGATGACGTTGGCATATTCGCCGAGCCAGTAGAGCGCGAAGGCCATCGACGAATATTCGGTCTGATATCCGGCGACGAGTTCGCTTTCCGCCTCAGTCAGGTCGAACGGCGCGCGGGCCGTTTCAGCCATGGACGAGATAAGGAATACGACGGACATCGGGAACAGCAGCGGATTGAAGCCATTTCCGTTGATGAAGCCATAATAGCCGCGCTGGCTCTCCACGATGGCCGAGAGGTTGAACGATCCGGCCCACAACACCACTGAAATCAGCACGAAGCCGATGGAGACTTCATAGGAAATCATCTGCGCCGACGCACGCATCGCCGAGAAGAAAGGGTATTTGGAGTTCGACGCCCAGCCCGCGATGACGACGCCGTAGACGCCGAGCGAACTGATAGCGAGAATGTAGAGCAATCCCACGTTGATGTTTGAGAGCACCACTTCCGCCTGGAACGGGATCACCGCCCAGGCCATCAAGGCGACGGTGAAGGTGATGATCGGCGCGATCAGGAACAGGCCGCGGTTCGCCGCCGAAGGGATGATCGTCTCCTGCAGGAACACCTTCGCACCATCCGCGAAGGATTGCAGCAGACCGAAAGGCCCGACGACGTTCGGCCCCCGGCGCAGCGCCATCGCTGCCCAGATCTTGCGGTCGGCATAGATGATCATCGCCACCGCCAGCATCAGCGGCAGCGCAATGATCAGGATGCCGATGATCGTGGAGAGGAACCACGCCCCGGAATAGGGCAGTCCAAAGCTCTGGAAAAAGGCAGTCATGACAGATCAACCCTGGAACCATTCGACACGCTCAGAGCGAACGGATAATAAGAATGTGCAAGCGCGCTCACTCTGCCGCCTCCGCAAAATCTTCGCCCTGGATCAGTTGTGCAGAGCAGCGCTGCATGGTCGGGCTAGCCCGGCAGATCGCGTTGGTAAGGTAGAAGTCCTTGATCGGCGACGTGAATTCGCCTGCTGCGTCGACGGGAAGTGACGGCGGCGCCCAATCGTAAGAGGCGAGACCCTCGACGCCCAGCGCCGGAACTGCCTTCGCCATCTCGGCGCGTAGTTCCTCGAAGCTGTCGAACGGCAGGCGCCGACCCAGAACGTCGGACAGCGCACGCAGGATCGACCAGTCTTCACGCGCGTCGCCGGGTGCGAACACTGCCTTCTCGCTGCGTTGAACGCGGCCCTCCAGATTGACGTAAGTGCCCTGTTTTTCGGCATAGGTCGCACCGGGCAGGATCACATCGGCATGATGCGCGCCATTGTCCCCGTGATGGCCGATGAACACCTTGAAGCTGTCGCCGAACAGATCGTAACTCACCTCGTCGGCCGCAAGCGCGAACAGCAGCTTTGGCTTGGCAGCTGCGACCGCCTTGATCCCGCCCGTCGTTGCGTAGCCGAGCATCAGCCCGCCCATGCGTGCCGCGGCGAAGTGCAGCAGGTTATAACCGTTCCAGCCTTCCCTCACCAGATTGAGCGACTGGGCCAGCGCCAGCGTCGCACCATGCGCGCCGTCCTTGGTCAGAGAGCCGCCGCCGACGATAACCGCAGGACGCACAGCCTTGCCAAACGCCTCAGTTACGGCGTCGGGCAACTTGCCCAGCAGCGCGGCGTCATTACCCAGCCATTCGACTTTGTAGGTAAGATCCACTTCCGGCCCGATGGCGAAGACCTTCGCGCCCTTCTTGATGGCCTTGCGGATACGCGTGTTTATCAACGGCGCTTCCCAGCGCAGGTTGCTGTTGATCAGCAGGATGACGTCCGCAGTCTCGATCCCAGCAATGCCGCTGTTGAAATTGACGGCAGCCAAATTCGACACGTCATAGGCAAGCCCGGTCTGGCGCCCTTCCAGCATCGTTCCGCCCAGCTTCTGGACCAGCAGTTTCGCGGCGAACATCGTCTCGCAATCGAGCATATCACCCGCGACTGCGGCGACGGAGCCATTTGCGGAAGCGGCGACATCTGCAATTGCCTGAAATGCCTCGGCCCAGGTTGCTTCGACCAGCCTGCCGTTCCTGCGGACGTAGGGCTTATCGAGGCGGCGACGGACGAGGCCATCGACATGGTGCCGCGTCTTGTCGGAAATCCATTCCTCATTCACGTCGTCATTGATCCTCGGCAGCGCGCGCAGCACCTGGCGGCCGCGGCTGTCGAGACGAATGTTCGACCCCAGCGCATCCATGACATCGATGGAAAAGTTCTTCTTCAATTCCCACGGGCGCGCCTCGAAAGCATAGGGCTTCGACGTCAGCGCGCCGACGGGGCAGAGATCGACGACATTGCCTGACAGCTCGCTCTTGGCGGCATGTTCCAGATATGTCGTGATCTGCATATTCTCGCCGCGATACAGCGCGCCGATTTCCGGAACGCCCGCGACTTCCTCGGCGAAGCGGACGCAGCGCGTACACTGGATACAGCGTGTCATCACCGTCTTGACGATCGGACCCATGTATTTCTCGGTGACCGCACGCTTATGCTCATGATAGCGCGACTTGCCCCGTCCATAAGCGACCGACTGGTCCTGCAGGTCGCACTCGCCACCCTGATCACAGATCGGGCAATCGAGGGGATGGTTGATCAGGAGGAACTCCATCACCCCTTCCCGCGCCTTCTTGACCATCAGGCTGTCGGTGCGGATTTCCTGCCCGTCGGCGGCGGGCAGAGCGCAACTCGCCTGTGGCTTTGGCGGCCCCGGCTTAACTTCGACCAGGCACATGCGGCAATTGCCGGCGATCGACAGGCGCTCATGGTAGCAGAAGCGCGGTATTTCCTTGCCTGCCATCTCGCATGCCTGAAGCACGGTGGCTCCGGCGGGTACTTCGATTTCCTGGCCGTCTACTGTGAGTTTAGGCATGTTACTCCGCGGCCTCCATCACTGGGGCAGGCCCTTGATTTTCATGGATGCGGCGTTCGATTTCGGGGCGGAAGTGCCGGATCAGGCCCTGGATCGGCCACGCGGCCGCGTCGCCGAGCGCGCAGATGGTGTGGCCCTCGACCTGCTTGGTCAGGTCCTGCAGCATGTCGATCTCCGAAATGTCCGCCTCGCCCGTGCGCAGGCGTTCCATCACGCGCCACATCCAGCCGGTGCCTTCGCGGCAAGGCGTGCACTGTCCGCAGCTTTCGTGCTTGTAGAAGTAGCTGAGGCGACTGATCGCGCGAACGATGTCAGTGGACTTGTCCATCACGATCACCGCCGCCGTGCCGAGACCGGAGCCAACAGCCTTGAGCCCGTCGAAGTCCATCGGCGCGTCCATGATCTGCGCCGCCGGGACCAGGGGAACCGAGGAGCCGCCCGGAATGACCGCCAGCAGATTATCCCAACCGCCACGAATACCGCCGCAGTGGGTGTCGATCAGTTCCTTGAACGTCAGGCCCATCACGTCTTCCACAACGCAAGGCTTGTTCACATGGCCGCTGATCTGGAACAGCTTCGTGCCCTTGTTGCCCTCGCGGCCGAAGCTCGCGAACCACGCCGCGCCACGCCGCAGGATCGTGGGCGCAACCGCGATGCTCTCGACGTTGTTGACGGTGGTCGGGCAGCCATAAAGGCCAGCGCCTGCTGGGAAAGGCGGCTTCAGGCGCGGCTGGCCCTTTTTGCCTTCCAGGCTCTCGATCATCGCGGTTTCTTCACCGCAGATGTAGGCGCCCGCGCCGCGATGAACGAACACGTCGAAATCATAGCCGGATCCGGAGGCATTCTTGCCCACGAGGCCCTTGTCATAAGCCTGCGCAACGGCGGCTTCGAGGATCTTGGCCTCGTAGATATATTCGCCGCGAATATAAATGTACGCCGCCCGCGCACGCATCGCATAACCTGCGATCAGCGCGCCTTCGACTAGCTTGTGCGGATCGTGGCGGATGATCTCGCGGTCCTTGCAGGAACCAGGTTCGGACTCATCGGCATTGATCACGAGGAAGCTCGGACGACCGTCCTTGCTCTCCTTGGGCATGAACGACCATTTCATCCCGGTCGGGAAGCCAGCGCCGCCGCGACCGCGCAGGCCTGACGCCTTGATCTCGTCGATGATCGCGTCCTGGCCTCGCGCCATCAGGCCCTTAGTGTCGTCCCAGTCGCCGCGCTTCAACGCGCCGTCCAGGCCCCAATCCTGAAAGCCATACAGGTTGGTGAAGATGCGATCCTTGTCAGCGAGCATCACCACTCTCCCCGATAGTCATGATTGGCGGAGACCATTTCCTTCAACGTCGTCGGGCCACCTTCCGGGCAGCTCGTCTGGCGGTCGATCTGCGGGCCGATATGCGGCTTTTCGCCTGCGGTCAGCGCATCGAGGATCGCCGTGGTCTTGTCGTAATCGAGGTCTTCGAAATTATCGTCATTGATCTGCACCATCGGCGCATTGGCGCAGGCGCCCAGGCACTCGACTTCGGTCAGCGTAAACAGGCCGTCGGGCGTGGTGTGCCCCTTGATCAACCCCTTGTTCTTGCAGGCCGCGAGAACATCGTCGGACCCGCGCAACATGCAGGGCGTCGTTCCGCACACCTGCACATGATAGCGACCGACCGGCGCGAGATTGTACATCGTGTAGAAGGTCACGACCTCATAGGCGCGCATGTACGGCATATCGAGCTGCGCGGCGACATATTCGATCACCGGCACAGGCAGCCAACCCTGCGTTTGCGTCTCTGCCCCCACCTGACGCTGGGCAAGGTCGAGCAGTGCCATCACCGCGGATTGCTGGCGTCCTGCGGGATACCGCGCGATGAATGTCTTCGCCTTGATCGCATTGGCAGGCGTCCACTCGAAGTCGCCCCAGCGGGCGCGAACTTCGGTTTCGTCGGGGATCTGAGGTGCGTCAGCCATTTTGCGAACCGGTAATGTTGGACATGTTCAGATAGCCTGCCTTCACCGGTCACACTCCCCGAACACAATGTCCATCGCGCCGAGAACGGCGGTCACGTCGGCGAGCATGTGGCCCTTCATCATGAAGTCCATGGCCTGAAGGTGCGAGAAGGCGGTGGGGCGGATCTTGCAGCGATAGGGTTTATTGGTCCCGTCGCTGACCAGATAAACGCCGAATTCGCCCTTCGGGCTTTCGGTCGCGACATACACTTCCCCGGCAGGCACATGGAAGCCTTCGGTGTAGAGCTTGAAGTGGTGGATCAGCGCTTCCATGGAACGCTTCATTTCCTCGCGGCGCGGCGGCGCGACCTTACGGTCGTCGGTCAGCACCGGGCCTTCGGGCATCTGCTGCAGGCACTGCTTCATGATGCGCGCGGATTGGCGGACTTCCTCGACACGGACCATGAAGCGGTCGTAGCAGTCGCCATTGGTGCCGACGGGCACGTCGAAGTCCATGCGGTCATAAACGTCATAGGGCTGCGACTTGCGAATGTCCCAAGGAATACCCGAGCCGCGGATCATAGGGCCCGAGAAGCCCCATTTCACGGCGTCTTCCTTGTTCACTATCGCGATATCGACATTGCGCTGCTTGAAGATGCGGTTGTCCGCCACCAGGCTGATCGCGTCCTCGAACAGCTTGGGCAGGCGCGTGTCAAGCCAGTCGCCGATGTCCGTAAGCAACTTCAGCGGCACGTCCTGACGGACGCCGCCGGGACGGAAGTAGTTAGCGTGCATGCGCGCGCCGGACGCCCGCTCATAGAAGTTCATGCAGTCTTCGCGCAATTCGAACAGCCACAGGTTCGGCGTCATCGCGCCAACGTCCATGACGTGCGAACCCAGGTTCAGCATGTGGTTCTTGATACGCGTCAGCTCCGCGAAGAACACACGCAGATATTGCGCACGCAGCGGCACTTCCAGGTTCAACAGCTTCTCGATCGCCAGCACATAGCTGTGCTCCATGCACATCGGCGAGCAGTAATCGAGCCGGTCGAAATAAGGGATTGACTGGATATAGGTCTTATACTCGATGAACTTTTCGGTGCCGCGATGCAGCAGGCCCACATGCGGATCGACGCGCTCGACGATCTCGCCATCTAGTTCCAGGACGAGGCGCAGCACGCCATGCGCGGCTGGATGCTGGGGACCGAAGTTGATCGTGTAGTTTTGTATTTCGGTATCGCCGGGGCCCTCGACATTGGGGTCTTCGGCGATTTCCTTCAGCAGGTCGTAATGATCGGCCATCAGGCTTCACCCTCGGGAGTCTTAGGCTTGCGCGTACGCTTGGGCTTGGCGACGCCTTCGCCGGTCGCGCTGTCGGTGGCCTTGGTCCGGTTCTTCTTGGGCGCGACGACCTTCTCCACCCCCGGCGGCATAGCGCCAGCGGGTGGCGACGGCTCATGCCCTACCTTATCGGCAGGCGCACCAGCTCCGGTATCGCTAGGCTTGTCGGTAGTCTTCGGCGTTCCAGCCGCTGGACTGCCTTCAGGCTTTGCGGGAGGCGCCGCTGCGGCGGGAGCGGCCGCGGGCGTCGGCGCGCCAGGAGCCTGCGCGACCTTCTCGTCGCCGGGCAGCACATATTGTGCGCCTTCCCATGGCGACATGAAGTCGAAGCTGCGGAAATCCTGCGCCAGCTTCACTGGCTCATAAACGACCCGTTTTTCCTCTTCGGAATAGCGCATCTCGACGTGGCCGGTGAGCGGGAAGTCCTTGCGGAAAGGATGCCCCTTGAAACCATAGTCGGTCAGGATGCGGCGCAGGTCATTGTTGCCAGCGAAGATGACGCCGTACATGTCGAACACTTCACGCTCAAGCCACCCGGCCACCGGCCAGAGCGATGTCACCGAAGGCACAGGCGTATCTTCGTCAGCGGAAACCTTGACGCGGATGCGGTGATTACGCGTCAGGCTAAGCAGATGATAGACCACCTCGAAGCGCTCAGGCCGATCGGGATAATCGACGCCCGCTATTTCCATAAGCTGCTGATACTGCGCACGATCGCGCAGCGCCGTCATCGCCTCCAGCAACCGGTCGCGATCGACGGTGAAGCTCAGCTCATCAGCGGCGTCCACGGTATCGAGCAGCATCGAACCGAGCACGCCAGCGACTTCGTCAGCGATTCCGGGGATCGACGCGATCTTGGGGGCGGAATGCACCATCTTGATCACCGTTCGATCGTCCCGATGCGGCGGATCTTCCGCTGCAACTGCAACACGCCGTAGAGCAGAGCCTCGGCGGTCGGGGGGCAACCGGGAACATAGATGTCCACCGGCACGATCCGGTCGCAGCCGCGCACGACGCTGTAGCTGTAATGATAATAGCCGCCGCCATTGGCGCAGGAGCCCATGGAAATGACATATTTGGGCTCGGACATCTGATCGTACACACGACGCAGCGCCGGGGCCATCTTGTTGCACAACGTACCCGCGACGATCATCACGTCACTCTGGCGCGGAGATGCGCGCGGCGCAGCGCCGAAACGCTCCATATCGTAACGCGGCATATTGACGTGGATCATCTCCACGGCGCAGCAGGCCAGACCGAACGTCATCCACCAGAGCGAACCGGTGCGCGCCCAGGTGAACAGATCCTCCGTCGAAGTGACAAGGAAGCCCTTGTCGTTCACTTCGCTGTTGAGGTCGTTAAAGAAATCGGCGTCCGGCGCAGTGCCGTGCGGCGGGACGACCGGGCTGAGTTCTACTCCCAATCGAGTGCTCCCTTCTTCCACGCATAGACAAGACCAAGAACGAGTTCGAGGATGAAAACCATCATCGTCGCCCAGCCCGCCCAGCCGATCTGATCTAGGCTGACGGCCCACGGAAACAAGAAGGCCGCCTCTAAATCGAATATAATGAAGAGGATAGCCACCAGATAGAAGCGGACATCGAATTGGCTCCGCGGCTCTTCGAAGGCGGGGAATCCGCACTCATACTCGCTGAGCTTAGCCGTGTCGGGCTGATGCGTTCCGGTCAGCCGCGCAACTGCCATGGGCAGGAACACGAACGCGCTGGAAAGGACCAGTGCGACGCCGAGGAACATCAAAATCGGCAGATATTGAGCGAGGTCGACCAACGGAATCCCCTTGGCGGAAATGGGCTTGATGGGTGGGCTTTAGGACTGCTGCACCCGCGAAGCAAGTGCGCGGGGGTGTGAGAATGATTCTCAATTGTGGGGTAGAGACACGTGCATAACCACGTGCGAAGATCTATATCGATCCTCTGTCCATTACCGCAAAGCGCTCGCCAAAAGCTTATGCAACTTGCTGTGGATTACATCATTTCCCGCCAGCACTTCACGCCGTTCGAGGACCTGATCGCCACCCCGGAAATCGGTCACGAAACCGCCCGCTTCCCGTACCATCAACATGCCCGCGGCCATATCCCAGCTTTGCAGGCCGCTTTCCCAGTACCCATCGTAACGACCCGAAGCGACATGGGCGAGGTCCAGCGTGGCGGAGCCGAAGCGGCGAACACCGGCGACCGATGGCGCCACGGCCCCGAATATCCGTGTCCATTGCGCCATGTCGCCATGTCCGAAGAAGGGAATGCCCGTGGCAATCAGCGACTCACCCAAGTCGCGGCGTGCCGAAACACGCAGACGGCGGTCATGGAGCCATGCACCCCGGTTCTTCTCCGCCCAATAACTCTCGTCGGTGATCGGCTGGTAGATCAGCCCTGTCGTGATCTCGCGCTTACCGTTCGGCATTGGCTCCTCCACCGCAATCGCAATGGCAAAGTGCGGGATGCCGTGCAGGAAGTTGGTGGTGCCATCCAGCGGATCGATGATCCAGCGGGGCTTGGTCGGATCGCCGGGCGTCTCGCCGCCCTCTTCCGCAAGTATGCCCCAGTCCGGGCGCGCCTTGCGCAGTTCCTCAACGACCGTCTGCTCGGCGCGCTTGTCGGCCATGGAGACGAAATCCGCAGGGCCTTTCTTGGAGACCTGCAGATGCTCGACCTCGCCAAAGTCGCGGCGGAGACGCGGCGCGGCCTTGCGGGCGGCGCGCTCCATGACAGTGAGGAGGCCTGAATGGGATGCCATAGTATGTTCCTTTGCCTCTCCCGTGCAGGAAGAGGGCAGAGTGTTTTACGCTTCTGCGCGCTTCACATATTCGCGGGCGTATACGTCCACGACGATGCGCGTGCCGCTGACGATGTGCGGCGGGACCATGACGCGGACGCCATTGTCCAGGATCGCGGGCTTGTAGGAAGCAGAAGCCGTCTGCCCCTTCACCACGGCGTCGGCCTCTACCACGGTCGCTTCGATCGTGTCGGGCAGCTGCACCGAGATCGGGCGCTCCTCGTACATTTCCAGGGTCACTTCCATGCCGTCCTGCAGGAAGTCGGCAGCGTCGCCCAACAGTTCGGCGGGCAGATTGATCTGTTCGTAGGTTTCCTGATCCATGAAGACGAGCATGTCGCCCTCAGCATAGAGATACTGGAAGTCCTTGGTATCCAGCCGGATACGCTCGACGCTCTCGGCGGAGCGGAAACGGACGTTGTTCTTGCGCCCGTCGATCAGGTTCTTGAGTTCCACCTGCATATAGGCGCCGCCCTTGCCCGGCTGCGTATGCTGGATCTTCACGGCGCGCCACAGGCCGCCTTCATATTCGATATTATTGCCAGGACGAATGTCCACGCCGCTGATCTTCATGCGCGTCTGCCTATTTCAGAAATTGGAAAGAGCCGGTGGCGGGCCTTACAGCGGCATGCGCAGAAGGGCAAGGCCCCGCTCTAGTTCTGGAAATGCGCCTTCACGCCCGTTCCCACCATCTGCGCAAGGCGCACCGCATCCCAATTTGTAAGGCGGATGCAGCCATGGCTTTCGCTGCGACCGATCAACTCGGGGTTGGGAGTGCCGTGAATGCCGTAATGGGGCTTCGACAAGTCGATCCAGACGACGCCGACATCGCTGTTCGGCCCAGCAGGCAACGTCACGCTGTCCTCATTGTCGCTGACGTCCCAGAACAGACGCGGATTATAGTGGAATTGCGGATTGCGGCTGACGCCCTTGATCGTCCAGTCGCCAAGCGGCAACGGATCATGCTCACTGCCCATGGTGGCGGGGAACTGGGCAATCAGCTTGCCATCCTCGGCATAAGCCCGCAGCACCGATTCCGACTTGTCCACCACGATCCGATCCGCCTTTGGCTGGCGAGCAGAAACGCCAAGCTGCATGAGCGTCTCCTGCCACTGCTTGTTATCCGGCGCATCGGTCAGGTCGACTTCGCCAACATTGGGCACACGCAGGATATCATCGCGCCGCCCGTTCGCCGGGTTCAACGCAACCAGCATAGCAGGCGTGGTGTGGAAGCGTTCCGCCAGCATCTCAGCGATGTCACGATAGGCAAGGCTTGGCAGCTTGGCCTTGTCCTTTGCCTCCCTGGGCATGTTCGGCAAGAATGCCGCCTTGGCGAAGCCTTCGGGGATGCGGATCAGGCGGGTTGCCGGGCGGTCCTTCCATTGGGCCAGAGCAGCGGTCGTCTTCTCGTCCAGCTTGCCGGTGTCGGGGAGATCCCTCGAAATCTGGAAGCCCCGGAGCGCCAATTCAAAATCGCGCCCCGCTTTGCCGTCGAGAAGTTTTGGAGAGAAACCGAGGCTGTCGAGAACCGCCTGCGTCTGGAGAACCGGGTTGTTAGGCGCCGCTTGGTCCGGTCCTGCATCGGCAAAACCGTAGGCCGTCGCCATCACCGCCTGCGGGTTCAGCGGCTTCCGATCGGTCGCGGATATCGCGGAAGTCGTATTCGCTGTTCCATCGCCATCGGATATGTTGCACCCCGCCAACGCCACCACTGTCGTCAGCCAAATCCGATTTCGCATGATATCCCTTCCAGCAACTCTACGCACACACAACGCACGAGCAGGGCGGAGAGTTCAGCGCGATGCCGCGAGTATCTCCACGAACGCCTTCACGCCCGCAGCAGCACCTTCAGGATGCTGCCAAACTGCGCTGGAAACAGCGATGAAGTCCGCGCCTGCTTCGATCAACGGCCGGGCGTTTTCGGGCGTGATACCGCCGATGGCAACGCAGGGCAGTTCGAAGACGGTGGTCCACCATCCCAGTAACGCGGGATCAGCGATGTGCTGAACCTCTTTGGTCGTGGTGGGATAGAAAGCCCCGAAGGCCACGTAATCCGCCCCGGCCTCGCCCGCTTCCATGGCGAGATGGCGGCTGTCGTGGCAGGTGACGCCGATCTGCACCTTTGGCCCGAGTTGCGCGCGGGCATCGCGCGGATCGCCATCACCCTGCCCAAGATGCACGCCATCTGCCCCCAGTCGTTTGGCGAGGCCGATGCTGTCGTTGATGATGAAGGCGACTTCCCGATCGGCGCAGATGCGCTGGAGCGGCTCCGCAAGCGCTGCGATGGCGTGGTCGTCGATGCCCTTCAGTCGAAGCTGGAAGGCGGCGACCTTGCCTGCATCCAGTGCGCCTGAAAGCGTATCGGCAAAGCTCTCGTCGATAGATGGCGGAGAGATGAGGTAAAGCTGGCACGGCGGACGAAAGCCCGGCTCCCCGAACTGGGCAGCAAATTCGGGTGACAGCTTCAGGTCGTCGTCAGTAAAATCAGTCATGGCAAGCCCCTACCCTAACTGTCATCCCCGCGAAAGCAGGGATGACAGGGATACGAGGTAGATCAGGCCTTGACGGTAGAAGCCGTGTAGATCTCGTCAATCGCGCCACCGAGCGAGCCGTTAAAATCCTCATCGCTCATCTGGAAGCGCAGGTCTTCGAGCAGCGCGCGGCTGAAGCTGGCGATCATGCCGCGGTTCTTGGCGAGTTCCGCGCAAGCCTCGGGACGTGCATAGCCGCCCGACAAAGCGACAACGCGCAACACGCGCGGATGATCGACGAGGGGATCGAACAGCCCGGGCTTGGATGGGATGGAGAGCTTCAACATCACCTTTTCATCGCCCGGCATAATGTCGAGCGCCTTCAACAGTTCCTCGAGAAGGATCTGCTCGGCTTCTGCGCGTTCCGGGCTCTTGATGTTCAGTTCGGGTTCCAGCATCGGCATCAGGCCGGCGGCAAGTACCTGCTGACCGACCTCGAACTGCTGCTTGACGATGGCGGCGATGCCCTCGCGGTTCGCAAGGTTGATGACCGAGCGTTCCTTGGTGCCGTACACGCCAAGCGCCTTGGAGCGGCTCAGCAGCGCGTCGAGTTCGGGCATTGGCTTCATCATCTGGACGCCGTTCACTTCGTCCTCAAGACCCTTGTCGATCTTGATGAAAGGGACGACGCCGCGCTCTCTCAGCGCCTGCGGAACGGGCTTGCCGTCGACCTTGCCATCCATCGTGCGCTCGAAAAGGATCGCGCCGAGGACCTTTTTGCCATTAAAGCAGGGCGAGGTTATGATGCGGCTGCGCATGTCATGGATGAGGCCGTACATTTCATCGTCGTTATTCCACGCGCCTTCTTCGACGCCATAGCCCTTCAGTGCCTTGGGCGTCGACCCGCCGCTCTGGTCGAGCGCGGCGATAAAGCCTTTGCCGTCTGCGATTTTGGCCGTCATCTCTTGATCGAGCATCTGCACATACTCCTGTTTGTTTGATAAGGGTGCGCTGAGCGCGCGAGGAATTGAAACGCCATGCCGCAGTGCAGCATGAATCTCAAGCTGTCATCAAGGCTTTCACGCCGGGCAGTTCCTTGCCTTCCATCCATTCGAGGAAAGCGCCGCCGGCGGTCGAGACGAACGTGAAGTCTGCGGCTGCACCGGCATGGTTCAGCGCGGCAACTGTATCACCGCCCCCAGCTACCGACACCAGCGATCCTTCCTTGGTCAGAGCCGCGGCGGTCTGCGCAAGAGCGACCGTTGCCTTGTCGAACGGCGCGATCTCGAACGCGCCAAGCGGGCCGTTCCACACCAACGTCTTGCAAGTCTTGAGCACGTCGCCCAGCGCCTCAACGGCGGAGGGACCAACATCGAGGATCATTTCATCGGCCGCGACTTCGTGGACGTTGCAGGTGCGGACAGACGGCGGGTTCGCGGCGAATTCCTTTGCGACCACCACGTCATAGGGCAAGTGGATGGTGCATCCTGCCCGCTCGGCCGCATCGAGAATGCCTTCGGCCGTAGCGGCAAGGTCATGCTCGCACAGCGACTTGCCGACATTGACGCCCCGCGCCGCGAGGAAGGTATTGGCCATGCCGCCGCCGATGATAAGGTGATCGACCTTGGTGACGAGATGCGTCAGCACGTCGAGCTTGGACGAAACCTTCGCGCCGCCAACGACTGCCGCGACCGGCTTTTCCGGTTCTCCCAACGCCTTTTGCAACGCGTCGAGTTCAACTTCCATCGCGCGTCCGGCAAAGGCTGGCAGTTTATGCGCGAGCCCCTCGGTGGAGACGTGAGCGCGGTGCGCGGCGGAGAAAGCGTCATTGACATAATAGTCGCCGAGCGCCGCCATCGCTTCGATCAGCGCCGGATCGTTCTTCTCTTCGCCTGCATGGAAGCGGGTGTTCTCGAGGATGGCAATGTCGCCGCCGCGCATCACGGCGATGCCGTCCACTGCCGCCTGCCCCTGGCAATCGGGAATGAACTGCACGTCGCGGCCCAGCACGTGCGTGAGCGCCCGCGTCACGAGGCTCAGCGACATGTCGGGCGACTTCTGCCCCTTGGGGCGACCGAAGTGCGCGAGGATCAGGACCTTCGCGCCGCGATCCGCCAGTTCCAGCACCGTCGGCATGGCAGAGCGAAGCCGGGTATCATCGGTAATTGCACCGTCCTGCATCGGAACGTTGAGATCTTCGCGGACCAGTACGGCCTTGCCCGTGAGGTCACCCATATCGTCGAGCGTCTTGAACGGCTTAGCCAATGTATTCCCCTGTGATTAGCAAAACGCCCGCCGATCTGCTGACCGGCGGGCGAAGTTGATCTTAAAGCAGGCCAGCGACAATGCCGCTGGTGTCGACCATGCGGTTCGAAAAGCCCCATTCATTGTCGTACCAGCTCAGCACGCGAACGAGCTTGCCATCGATCACTGCCGTTTCCAGACTGTCTACGGTGGAGCTTGCGGGATCGCCATTGAAGTCGATTGAGACCAGCGGCTCGTCGGTATAGGCGAGTACGCCCTTCAGAGGGCCGGATTCCGAAGCGGCCTTCAGCAGGCTGTTCACTTCCTCGATGCTCGTGTCGCGCTTAGGCGTGAAGGTCAGATCGACGACCGAGACGTTGGGAGTAGGCACGCGGATCGATGAACCGTCGAGCTTACCCTTCAGTTCGGGCATCACTTCGCCCACCGCGCGGGCAGCGCCGGTGGTGGTTGGGATCATCGACATGGCGGCAGCACGGGCGCGGCGCGGATCGCTGTGGATCTGGTCTAGGATCTTCTGATCGTTGGTGTAGCTGTGGATTGTCGTCATCAACCCGCGCTCGATGCCGATGCTGTCGTTCAGCACCTTGGCGAGCGGCGCAAGACAATTGGTGGTGCAGCTTGCGTTGGAAATGACGATGTCGTCGGCAGTCAGCGTCTCATGGTTGACGCCGAACACGATGGTCTTGTCGACATTCTTTGCGGGCGCCGAGATGACGACGCGCTTTGCGCCTGCGTCCAGATGCTTCGACGCGCTGGCCTTGTCGGCGAAGAAGCCGGTGCATTCCAGTGCGATGACGACGCCCTGCGCCGCGTGCGGCAGGTTCGCCGGGTCGCGCTCTGCCGTGACGGCGATACGCTTGCCGTTGACGATCATGTCGTTGCCGTCAACTTCGACGGTGCCGGAGAACGGGCCGTGGACGCTGTCGCGCTTGAAGAGCAGCGCATTGGCCTTGGCGTCGCCCAGATCGTTGATGCTGACCAGTTCAAGCTCGTGGTCCGTGCGTTCCAGAATGGCGCGGGCGACCAGACGACCGATGCGTCCAAAACCGTTGATTGCTACTTTGACAGCCATCTGCACTAGCTCCTGTTATTAGGTGTCGAGGGCCGCAACGATTTGCGGCGTGATCTTTGCGGCGGTCAGGCCGAAATGGTCGTAAAGGGCTTCGATCGGAGCCGACGCGCCGAACGTGTCGATGCCGAAGCGCAGCCCACCGATCCCGGTGTAACGTTCCCAGCCGAAAGTGACGCCAGCCTCGATCGACACGCGCAGCACACCTTCGGGCAGGATTTCCTCGCGATAGGATTCGGGCTGCGCGTCGAAGCGCGACCAGTTGGGCATCGAAACGACGTCTGCGCCAAAGCCCGCTGCTTCAAGTGCGTCGGCGACCTGCACCGCGATCTCGACTTCCGAACCCGTCGCCATCAGCACGACGCGACGATCAGCCTTGGAGGCGCGCAGGCGGTAAGCCCCCTTGGCCGACAGGTTCTCGCTCTTTTCGGTACGCAATTGTGGCAGGTTCTGACGCGTCAGCGCCAGCAGTGATGGACCGTCCGCATCCTGCAGCGAGAGTTCCCAGCACTCCGCGGTCTCCACGATGTCGCAGGGGCGATACACGTCGAGGTTGGGGATCATGCGCAAGCTCATGACATGCTCGACTGGCTGGTGAGTCGGGCCGTCTTCGCCAAGACCGATGCTGTCATGAGTCATGACGTAGATCACGCGGGCGCGCTGCAAGGCGGACATGCGGATGGCCGAGCGGCAATAATCGGAGAAGACGAGGAACGTTCCGCCATAGGGAACGACCCCGCCGTGCAGCGCCATGCCGTTCATCGCGGCCGACATGCCGAATTCGCGGATGCCATAATAGACGTAGCGGCCGGAATAATCGTCTTTCGTCAGCGGCGTGGTCGACTTGGTCTTGGTGTTGTTCGATCCGGTAAGATCGGCCGAGCCACCCAGCGTCTCCGGCAGTAGAACGTTGATTGCGCCGAGGGCCAGCTCGCTCGCGCGGCGCGTCGCCACCTTTTGCGGATTTGCGATCAGGCTGTCGATATAGGCTTCCAGGCTGAAACCTTCCGGAAGATCGCCTGCCGTCCGGCGCTGGAATTCGGCTGCATCCGTATGGGCTCCGAGCCGGCCTTCCCATGCGGCGCGAAGGTCCGCGCCCCTCGTACCCGCCTTGCGCCAATCGGCGGCAACATCTTCGGGGATGACGAACGGCTCATGGCTCCAGCCAAGGAAGGCCCGCGACGCGGTTACTTCATCCGCCCCGAGCGGCGAACCATGGACGCCCGAGGTGCCGCCCTTGTTCGGCGAACCATAACCGATCTTGGTGGCGCAGGCGACGAGCGAGGGGTGCGGATCGGCCACTGCCTCCGCGATCGCGCGGCGCACATCGGCGGGATCATGGCCGTCGCATGACACGACATGCCAGCCGGTAGCCGCGTAGCGCGCCGGAATATCCTCGCTGCTCGACATGCTGACGGCGCCGTCGATCGTGATCTTGTTGTCGTCCCACAGCACGATCAGGCGGCCAAGACCCAGATGTCCCGCCAGACCAATGGCTTCGTGATTGATGCCTTCCATCAGGCACCCGTCGCCGGCAATCACCCAGGTGCGGTGATCGACCAGATCGTCCCCGAAGGTCGCGTTCAGATGACGCTCGGCAATGGCCATGCCGACGGCGGTCGCAAGCCCCTGCCCCAGCGGCCCGGTCGTCGTCTCGACGCCGGCCAGCTCGAAATTCTCCGGGTGCCCCGCACACGGGCTATGGAACTGGCGGAAATTGCGGATATCTTCGATGGTTGGTCGCGCATAGCCTGTCAGATGTAGCAGGCTATAGATCAGCATCGAGCCATGGCCGGCCGACAATACGAAGCGGTCACGGTCGGCCCAGTGCGGCGCGGCCGGATCGAACTTCAAATATTCCCGGAACAGCACAGTCGCAACGTCCGCCATGCCCATCGGCATGCCTGGATGCCCGCTATTGGCGGCCTGCACCGCATCCATGGACAATGCCCTAATGGCGTTTGCGAGCATCGTTTCAGAGACGGTCATTAGTGCTTGTGGTCTTCCTGTTCGAAGGTCGCGCAAGGGTTGCGGTGAAGGACGCGACGAAGGCGATTCGTAAGTTCGCCCCCATTTGTCGTCAGAAGCCGCGGGCGTCAACCGCAGCAACCATTTGTTGCGGGGTCCTATACTGGCCGAGCATCAACCCTAGGTACTACGCACGCAGACATCAGCGCTTTTGTTTCGGTCAAACTTCCTGCTATGCATGGGCAATGCCGAGTGATCGCATGATGGAGGCCATCGGCCGCATGGAACGGGCCATGTCCCGTATCGAGCAAGCTGCCGAGGAATGCCTTCGCGCGCCGACTTCTCCGACAATCGACAGAGCGGAGGCCGAGGCGGCATTGCAATCGCTGGATGCGTTGATCGCCGACCTGAAGGGAACCGCGCATGGCTGAAGTGACGGTCACGGTTGGCGGCCGGCAATATGCGCTTAATTGCCGCGACGGCGAAGAATCGCATCTCGCCCTGCTCGCTGGCATCGTCGATGCCAAGACCCACACAGCGCGACAAGTCACTCCGGGCCTTACCGAAGTGCGCCAGCTCCTGTTTGCTGCTTTGTTTCTTGCGGACGAGATCAACGACCTGAAACGCGAGGCGGCGGGGCGACAGGTGCGCCTTCCACTGCAGGACACGGACGATGCTGCGGCAAAGTCCATAGAGGCGCTCGCGGAAAGACTTGAAAGCCTTGCGGAAAGGCTTGCCCCCGCCCCTGCGGCACCCTAGATATACAGGCGGCGGGCACTGCCTGGTACGAGCTTTAGCGAACATCCCTGAGGCGATAATCACATCCAAGGGGGCTGTCCCTGACCGGGCTCCGGCCCGACTTACATGGTCCCCACCTGACGTTGAGGCGTCAGAGGATATTCCAGCAAACGGCCGAGGCGGTCCCGCCACCCCCATGAGCCTGTTCAGGCCCTACGATTCACAGGACGCATCGATTGGTCGAGAAGCAGCAGTTGCGCGAGGAAGCCCGGAGCAGGCGGCGCGCATTCGTGGCGGGGCTCGACCCTCTCGCGCATCGGCTGGCGTTCAAGGTGCTGCCTTCGCCATTGGCGCAAATGATCGGCGCGCGCGATACGGTGGCGCTCTACACGGCGATGGACGACGAGGCTCCGGCGCAGCGGCTCGGCCATGCCCTGATCGCGCATGGGAAGACGGTAGCGCTGGCCTGCGCACTGGATCGGCTGGGGAGCATGGAGTTTCGCCGCTGGAACCCGGACGATCCACTAGTACCCGGCCCGTTCGGCACCAGCCATCCGCCTGTCGGCAGTGAAGTGCTGAACCCTGATGTCATCGTTGCGCCCTTGCTTGCCTTCGACGCCCGAATGGGGCGCCTGGGGCAAGGTGGTGGATATTACGACCGGGCGTTTGCGCGTCACCCCGATGCGCTGCGTATCGGCCTTGCATGGTCGGTGCAGGAGATCGAGATCGTGCCAACAGATCCCTGGGACCTGCCGCTGGACGCGGTGCTCACCGAAACCAGCCTGATTGAAGGAGTGCTCGCATGACCGGCTATCCGACACCGCCGCAGCCAAGCTGGCGCAAGCCCGTCGGTATGTTGCTGATCGTGCTTATCATCACGGTCTGGGCGATTATCGTGGGCAGTTGCTCGCGCTTCATCGGGCAATGGCCGATGCCGGTGCAAATCGTGGTATATCTGATCGCCGGGATCGTCTGGATCTTGCCCCTGAAGCCGTTGCTTGCGTGGATGGAAGTCGGCCGCTTCCGCTGGCGGGAATAACGCCTGGCGGAATGTTCTAGAGCGGTGGGTCTCACTTGAACGCGGTGCCATTTTCCTAGATTTTCCAAGGAAAATGGCGCGAGTGACGGGACTTGAACCCGCGACCTCCGGCGTGACAGGCCGGCGCTCTAACCAACTGAGCTACACCCGCGTTCGGTGTGGAGGTGGCCAACTAGAAGAGCCCGCCTGACCTGTCAACCGTCCTGCACGCCCTCTTTCACATTATCGCTATTTTCGGAACGCGGGTTGGCGGTCAGCGTCCCTGCCTCGAACAGGAAGCCTGCAATATCGGGCTTCCCGGCGGCCGCTGCGACAGTCTGGATGATGATCAGCAACGGCACAGCCAGCAGCGCACCGGGCGTACCCCATACCCAGCTCCAGAAACTCAGGGACACGAGAATCAGCAGCGGGTTCATGGTCAGGCGACGGCCCAGCACCAACGGCGTGATCACGTTCGCTTCGACGAGATGGAAGCCGATCTGGATGGCTGCGGGCAGCAGCGCATACCACACGTCATTGAACACCATGAGGCCCCCAAGCCCCAACAGCACCGCGGCTACTATCGGTCCGAAATAGGGGATGAAGTTGAGCAACGCGACTATGCCGCCCCACATCAGCGGCGATGGCATGCCCACCAGCCAGACCGCCAGCGCAATGGCGAGGCCGAGGCTCAAGTTGATCGTCGCAATTGTCAGTACATAGGCGGAGGTCGAATCGACCACGTTCTGAATGACGCGCGCAACGGCGAGCGCGCCGGTATAGCTTTCGCGGCTACTGATCGTCCGCTTGCGCAGCTTCGTCCATCCGGCGAGGAAGAAATAAATGGCCAGCAACGCGAAGAACATCTGGATCAGCGCTGACGGGGCTGACGTTGCGGCGAATTGCAGCAAGGACCGTGGCGTTTCGACAGCCACGGTTTGTGCCGCCTTCACCGGGCCGCTCGCCAGCATTTCCACGGTCCTGTCGACAAACCGCTGAAGTTGCGAGTAAAAGTCGATCAGCGGCGCGAGGTTCGCCTGTATTTGCTCGATGCGGTCGGGCAGGAGCTGGAACCAGTCGGTAGCCGGAACGACAATGAGAACAAGCGCGGTGTTTGCGACAATCAGGAAGGCGCTCACCGCAATCAGGGCCGCGAGCGAGGACGGGACGCGGCGGCGTTCCATCCACTCAAGGAACGGCACCAGCGCGATCGCGATCACGATGGCAGCCGTCAGCGGCAGGAAGAATTCAGCCCCTGCCCGCAAGGCGAACGGTATCGCCAGCACCAGCCCCACGCCCGCGATCAACGCCAGTGACGCCAACAGACGGTCCCGCCGCCGATCGACTTCGGCTCTGTCGTTCGGCTCAGAGGACACACGCACTCCCACAACAAGAATTTCATACCCTATGCACGAGAGAGGGCCGGCATGAAATGGGGGGTAACGACTCGTTAACTGTAATTTGGGAAGCCTGTGACCAAGTAGAAACAGCTATGCCATGATGGAACCCGATGCGCCGTCCAATCGCCTGCCTTTCCTTTGTCGCTCAGGCGGTCGCCGCTGGGTCCGCCAATGCCGGTACGCCAGCCGTAAAGCTGGTGGCGCAGACGTTCGTGGAGCGCGTCAGCACCGACGTAAACGGCCGCCAGCGCCGGATCCTTGTTCAGCCGCAGGAACTCGGCCGCGGCGACCGGCTCGTGTTCCTCGTTCGCTACCGCAATGAAGGTTCAGCGCCCGTCAGGGGCTTCGCCGTCACCAATCCGGTGCCGACAGCCTTGCAGATCGATACGACGCAGCCTCAGATGCAGGTCTCGGTCGATCACGGCCGTAGCTGGGGCCGCATCGAAGCCCTCTCTGTCGCAACGCCGCTTGGCGGTACGCGCCGGGCTACGCCTGCCGATGTTACACACGTCCGCTGGAATGTGCCGCGGCCGGTCCGCCCCGGGCAGGAAGGCCGCATCAGTTATCGGGCCACCGTCAGGTAACTTGCCGATGGCAGCCGAACGTCATTGATCGAACAGCAATACCGGCGTTTCCAGCAGCTTCCGAACTGCCTGCACATAGCTGGCCGCGTCCCATCCATCCACGACCCGATGATCGCAACTGATCGACAGGTTCATCAACTTCGCCGCCGCGATTTGGCCGTCCCGGATCACCGGCCGCTCGATGACGCGGTTCGGCCCGATGATCGCAACCTCCGGACGATTGATGACCGGCGTGGTGGATATCCCGCCTAAAGGTCCGAGCGACGTGACGGTCAACGTCGAGCCGGACAGTTCCTCAGACTTGGCCTTGCCGCTTCTTGCAGCTTCGGACAGGCGGCGGATTTCGCTGGCCAGTTGCCAGACATTCCGGTCCTGCGCATCGCGGATCACCGGCACCATCAGCCCCGCATCCGTCTGCGTCGCCATGCCAAGATGCACAGAGCCATGCCGCGTGACCACGCCAGCCTCATCATCATAGCGCGCGTTGATCATCGGAAAGTCGGGAATGGCCTTGCACACCGCAACGATGATCAGGGGAAGCAGGGTGAGCTTCGGCCTGTCTCCCCGATTGTCGTTCAGGGCGGCGCGCATGTCCTCCAGCGCCGTCACGTCGATTTCCTCGACATAGGTGAAATGCGGGATGTGACGCTTCGATGCCGCCATGTTCTCGGCAATGCGGCGGCGCATTCCGATGACCTTGATCGGCTCGTCGGGACGCTTGCGGGAGGCACCCGCGGGGCGATACCCCTCCCCCTGCCCGTAGAGCAGGAACGCATCCAGATCGCTGTGCCGGATGCGGTCGGCAGTGGTCCGCACCTGACTGAGATCCACGCCCAGTTCCTTTGCCCGCGCTCGAACGGCCGGGGACGCGAGCACAGCTTCCGTCCTGGGTGCCGGTGCAGCCTGCGCGGGTGGCGGCGCAGGCGGAGGAGCCGGAAAATCGTCAACTACGAGAACGCTCGGCTCCGGTTCCAAGGGTGCGACTTCCTCGACGCCCGGATTCTCGGCCTCGACCACATCCGGCTTCGTGGACTCCACTTCGCCTTCGGTTTCAATCACGACCAGCATCGCCCCAATCGATATCTGATCCCCCGCCTCGCCCGCCAATTCGACCACCGTGCCAGCGACCGGCGATTCCAGTTCGACCGTCGCCTTGTCCGTCATCATGTCGGCAAGGCCCTGGTCTTCCTCGACCGTATCGCCGACTTTCACGTGCCAGGCAACGATCTCGGCTTCCGCGATGCCCTCACCAATGTCGGGCAGTTTGAATGTAAAGCGTGCCATGCCGATCAGTCCTTCAGGATCTTGGTTATTGCGTCGCGGATGCGGATCGGCCCAGGGAAATAGGCCCACTCCAGACTATGCGGGTACGGCGTGTCGAACCCCGTAACGCGCTCGATTGGCGCTTCCAGATGATAGAAGCACCGCTCCTGCACCAGCGCGGAAAGCTCCGCGCCAAAGCCGCTGGTGCGCGTCGCTTCATGGACGATCAGGCAGCGGCCGGTCTTCCTGACCGATGCTTCGATGGCCTCGATGTCGAGCGGAACGAGCGTCCGCAGATCGATGATCTCCGCATCGACGCCCATTTCGTCGACGGTGCTGGCGACGACATGCACCATCGTGCCGTAGCAGAGGATAGTGAGCGCCTCGCCTGCTCTGGCTGTCCGGGCTTTGCCGAGCGGGATCTTGTAATAGCCTTCGGGCACTTGCGCATCGGGGTGCCCGCCCCAGTTTTGCGATGGACTATCGTAATGGCCGTTGAAGGGGCCGTTGTAGATGCGCTTCGGTTCGAAGAAGATCGTCGGATCATTGTCTTCGATGGCGGCGATGAGCAGACCTTTGGCGTCATAAGGCGTAGCGGGAATGACGGTCTTGATGCCGGAGACGTGCGTGAAGATGCCTTCGGGCGACTGGCTGTGCGTCTGCCCACCGAAGATGCCGCCGCCAAAGGGCGAACGGACCGTTATCGGCGCGATGAACTCGCCTGCAGAGCGATAACGGAGGCGGGCTGCCTCCGACACCAACTGATCGAGCGCGGGATAGATATAGTCGGCGAACTGGATTTCCGGCACAGGACGGAGGCCATAGGCACCCATGCCGACGGCTACGCCAATGATGCCGCATTCCGTGATCGGCGTGTCGAACACCCGGTTCTTGCCGTGCTTCTTCTGGAGGCCCGCCGTCGCGCGGAACACGCCACCGAAATAGCCGACATCCTCGCCCATCACGACGACATCGGGATCACGCTCCATCATGACGTCGAGAGCGCTGTTGATCGCCTGGATCATATTCATCTGGGCAGTGCCCGTTTCGGCTATCGCGTCGCTCATACCCCGGCCGCCTTCTTCTCACTCAGCGCCATGTCGAGTTGTTCCTTCAGATGCCAGGGCATTTCCTCGAACACATCCTCGAACATTGTCTCGAACGGCTGATGCATGCCGTGGCCCAATATGCCGTTCTGCTCGGCCTCACGCGCTGCGGCTTTGACGATGTTGGCGAGTTCCAGATCCATGGCGGCGTGGCGCTCATCGTCCCAGATGCCAAGGCCGATAACATGCGCCTTCAGCCGGGCGATGGGATCGCCCAGCGGCCAGGCGCTGCCTTCGTCGGCGGAGCGATACTGACCCGGATCGTCGGAGGTGCTGTGCCCCTCTGCTCGGTACGTAAAATGTTCGATCAACGTCGGCCCGGCATTGTTGCGCGCCCGGTCCGCCGCCCAGCGCGTCGCGGCATAGACCGCCAGAGCATCATTGCCATCCACGCGCAGGCTGGCGATGCCATAGCCGACGCCCCTCGCCGCGAAGGTCGTGTTCTCGCCACCGGCAAAGCCTGAAAAGCTGCTGATCGCCCATTGGTTGTTGACGATGTTGAGGATGACCGGCGCACGATAGACGCTGGCGAAGGTGCAGGCGGAATGGAAGTCGCCCTCCGCCGTCGATCCCTCGCCGCACCATGTCGCGGCAATCCGCGTGTCACCCCGCGCCGCACTCGCCATCGCCCAACCCACTGCCTGTGGCCACTGGGTCGTCAGGTTGCCGGAAATGGAGAAGAACCCCGCCTCCCGCACCGAATACATGATGGGAAGCTGCCGCCCCTTCATGCGATCTTCGCAATTGGAGTAAATCTGGTTCATCATGTCGACCAGCGACCAGTCGCGTGCGATCAGCAGGCCCTGCTGACGATAGCTCGGGAAGCACATATCGTCGCTTGCAAGCGCCAGTGCCGCTGCCACCGCCACCGCCTCTTCGCCCGTACACTTCATGTAGAAGCTCGTCTTGCCTTGGCGCTGCGCCCTGAACATGCGTTCGTCGAAGGCGCGCGTGAGCGCCATGGCACGCAACATCTTGAGCAGCGTGTCGGCATCGAGCTTGGGGTCCCAAGGGCCGACTGCAGCACCTGCATCATCCAGCACGCGCACCAGCCCATAAGCCATTTCGCGCATTGACCCGGGAGGAGTGCTCTCGTCGGGACGCCCCGTCGCACCTGCCTCCGGGACCACTATGTCGCTGAAGTCGGCAACATCTCCGGGGCGGAAGCGGGGCTCCGGCACATGCAGCGTCAGCGGCGGCAGGTTCCGCTCTTTGAGCGGTGCACCTGTGGATTGGCCTTCACTATGATCGGTCATCACTGCTCCAATCATCAATCTGGTTGGCGTAACATTGTGTCTCTTGTGCAGTACAATATTACGTCAGTAGAAAAAGGCAAGTGATCCTGACCTAAAATTTTCTCTACACGGCGACGGGCGCTAAAATCGCTCCCAGTGGAGCATAATCCACCACTTCAAAGTCAGAAATCGCATAATCGAATATGGTCGCTGGACGAGAGTTTATCCGGAGCTTTGGCGCACCGGCCGGCGTCCGCGACAACTGAGCCTCCACCAGATCGGCATGGTTCAGATACAAATGAACGTCCCCACCGTTCCATACCACGTCGCCAGGCTCCAGATCGCATTGCTGCGCCAGCATCCGGGTCAGCATCGACAATCCGAAAATGTTGAACGCGAATCCCAATCCCAGATCGCAACTGCGCTGGAACAGAAGCCCCGAGAGCTTCCCGTTCGACACGTGGAACTGATAGGTCATATGGCAGGGCGGAAGCGCCATATCGGGCACTTCGGCGACGTTCCAGCCAGTGAAGAGTAGGCGACGGGATGACGGCGTCTTCCGAATGGAGTCGACCAGTTCCGCGATCTGGTTATGCCCCCGCTCCAGCCGCCGATAGTTTCCATTGCCAAGTGGCTCGTAGGCGGGCCAGTTCGTCCACTGCGCGCCATAGACTGGTCCAAGATCTCCCCATTGTGCGGCAAATGCATCGTCAGTGATGATCCGCGCCTCAAACGCTTCACGGTCGATCTGCTCGCCTGTGGTTCTCCGATAATTGTCGAGCGGCCAGTCGGTCCAAATGTGGACGCCCTGCTCAACCAGCGCCCGGATGTTCGTGTCGCCGGTCAGGAACCACAGCATCTCCCGGGCGGCGACTTTCCAGTAGACGCGCTTGGTGGTGAGCAGCGGCACGGCATCGTCAGCAAGGCTGAACCGCATCGTGGCGCCGAAAATGGATCGCGTGCCGACTCCGGTGCGATCCACGCGCTCGTCACCGTTAGTCCAGATGTGGCGCATCAGATCGAGATATTGCTGTTCGTAATGCGGCATCGGACCAGTGCGGCTTTCGATTCTAGAGGACGCTTTCCTGACGTTTAGACCACAGGCAGGCGTGCTCCAACCATGACGTCGGTGGAATCTAGTGAGCATTTCGGATTATGTTCTCCGAACATCCCTCCAAAACGAACGGGGTTGCTGTGGCACGAGGTTGATGCCGTCGGCACCGTTGGGCCATGTGGGATGCGGGCGCGGCATATGTTGATGATACTCTGCCGGGCAGCACGGAAGCAGCGAGCGTTCTTCTACTCGACAAAGAAGGGCAAATAATCCGCCGAATGGCCTTCGATGGACTGTTGGATCAAGTCACGCTCCCACTGCGCCAGATCGTGAGGGAAGCGCTCAAGCTTGACTGCCATGGGCTGATCCTCATTCACAATCATCCATCCGGTGACGTGCGGCCGAGTGGGGCGGACATTCAGGTCACTCGAAGATTATGCCAGGTTTTCCGTGCCTTGGGGATCAGGCTGCTCGATCACATTATCGTGGCGCCGCATGAGCGTTTCAGCTTTCGCGATCAGGGGATGCTTTGATCACGACGCTGCCCGATCATCGGCAAAAATCTCGCAACGCGACGCTTGCCACGGGAGCAACCCCAAACTATAGACCGCCCCCTGCCTCGTCGGGACTGCTTCTGGTGGTCCTGCATCGGTCGGGGAATAGCTCAGCCTGGTAGAGCACTGTCTTCGGGAGGCAGGGGCCGGAGGTTCGAATCCTCTTTCCCCGACCAACTTCTTTGCATGACTCTCACAAACTTCGCGCCTTCGTTCCGGGCCAGCTTCGTTTCGCTGGCCCGGCACAGTTCGGATGATTGTAACGCAAGAATGACGGCGGCCCATTAACAGGGTGCGGAAATAGGGTCGTTCGGGGATCGATCTGAGGACTTCGACAGTTTGACGTCGGTCATTTGAAGCG
>NZ_JARYGI010000060.1:0-12849 GCF_033795625.1 Sphingobium sp.
CTTCAAATGACCGACGTCAAACTGTCGAAGTCCTCAGATCGATCCCCGAACGACCCTATTTCCGCACCCTGCTAAAGCGCCTTACAGCCACGTTCAGCCTGTCGTCCCAGCCCTTGCGCTCGAACAGCCACCAGAGACCATGAGGATCGAAAAGGGCATGATGGCCACACACGCCACAGACAGGCTTGATGGTGTAGTGCCAAGCAGCGGCCTCAAAGATACGTGTGGCGACCCTGAGGCCGTCCTTGAACGCCGCCACGTCACCAGGGTATCTCATCGTCCGTAATGGCCTCAGGGACCCTCATGGCCTCCAGAAGCGGCAAAGGCTCTTCCTCCTGACTGGCCAGTGCAGCGGCATCGTAAGGGGACACAGCGGCCCATTCGACCCTCCAGTCATGCTCGACCTGGGCACCGTTGATCCTGGTGTGCCCTGCGCCCTCGGTGGCTACCCTAAAGCTATGCTCAGAGCCGTTTTGCAGCCCTTCAAGGAGCGTTCCGTCCGAGAGGGTGACCCAGTACCGGGGAGAGGCTGGAGGGACTCTGAGGACCGTCTGAATGTCCCCTGTGACATGGAGGTAATAGTGGCCTGGAGTGATCTGGATGCTCATGGTCTGCCTCGACTCGGTGGAGGAGGAGATTAGAACATAAAGGGAACAAAATGAAGCTATTGGGCCGTGGGGATACTCTTGCCCGAAACTCTCTCACAATTCTCGCGGACCGGGCGATCCTGGCCTCAGACCGGGCAACTCGGTGCCTAGTGCGCTCTATGGGGGCATCAACGCTAATTAGAAGCTCGCGCACGTCGCGCCTTCGGTCCGTGGTGCTATTGGGTTCCGGTGACATAAAAATGACTCCCGTTATGAGCGGGAGCGCGTGAGTCTCTCGGGCATCGGCGCTCAAGAAGATCAGCCAATGATGAGAAGCTTTAACATTATTCTGACAGATTTGATAATCAAACAATGATGCGGCTAGCCGTGACCTTCGGCCAACCCGTAGTGACACGCAGTTCCTTCAGCCCTAAAAATCCTCTCATGTCCTGCGAACTAGACGACATCCTGGCCCAAGTGGACTGCCCCAAGTGCGGCGCGGTCATCAACGTGCCTTACGGCCAGATGCGGATACAGAAGGCGGCTGGGTGTTCCTGTGGGGCCTTGATCCGGCTGGAGGACGATACGCCCATAGGGGCCGTTCAGCGCCTGATAGACGAAGCGAACCCGCCCAAGGCTGAGAACGACTCCTAGGGACGCAGTTACTGCCGAGGCGACTTAGAAGACGGCGGCCGCTGTGAGGACCATGAGGACCCATAGGCCCGCTGAGAAGGCCAATCCATGCACTAGGCCTGTGGCAGCGTCCATTCGGTTGATATACTGCGCCATGCTGCCTCTCCTCTATGCGTTATGGATAACCAACTGAGGAATAACCCTTATGTTCCCGTGTGGGCTCTAGGTCCTGTCGTGCGTCCATAGTCTTTGCCTCCGACCCCGGCTCGGGAACAACGCCGTAAATCTCACGGTATGAAGCGACAACTGCTGTCCCTAAGCACCCTGTCAGGAACGCCCACCACAGGAGCAATAACGGATTTAGCCTTCTCATTCCAAAGGCATATGTCACAGGCCCTAACGGCGGGTTAAGCCTCAAGGATCGCCCAGGCCAATCGATGTGCAGCCGTCCCGTGAACCGACAGGATAAACTTCTCTGACATCTACCCAGGGGGTCTTGACGACCACACATGATCATGTTGTGGCCGCCCGCCGCCGCGATTTCCAGAGCGCGCTTGGCGGTTTCCTGACCCTTGACCTGCCGCAGATCGGCCGTGCGCATTGGCGTCTCGACTTCGCCGGGCAGCGGGGCGGAGAGCATCGCTGTGCCCTTGAAGTGATTGAGCAAAGGCAACAGGCCGGGTGCGGCCACGACTTCGACATGCCCCGCCCACGCCGCTTCGCTGCCTTGCGCGGCGGGGCAGATCAGGCCGAGGCCTTGCTCACCAGCATGGAGCGCGGCCAGCAATACACCGGGCGATGGCGCTACGCGGCCGTCGAGCCCGAGTTCGCCGACCACCACATAGCCGCTCAGCGTTTCGGCATCGATGACGCCCATCGCGCCCAGCAAAGCCAGCGCGATCGGCAGGTCGTAGTGCGAACCTTCCTTCGGCAGATCGGCGGGCGACAGGTTTACCGTGATCCGCTTGGGAGGAAGCGAGAGGCCGATGGCGGCGATGGCGTTGCGCACGCGCTCCTTGCTCTCCGTGACCGCCTTGTCGCCCAGCCCCACGACGATGAAGTTCGGCAGGCCCGGCACAAGCTGGCACTGCACTTCCACGCGGCGCGCCTCCAGCCCAAGGTAGGCGACCGTGGATACTGTTGCGACCAAGCCGAACCCCCAAAGTTGTGCCGCTTTTGTTCGCGCCCTTCTGGAGACGAGCGCGCCAAGAGTCGAGCGGTTTATTGGGCCTTGTGCAGGTCCGGCGCGGCAGGGGGCAACGGGAACAGGTGCATGAAGTGGTCTATCAAATCGGGATTTCCGGTGGCGGTCAGGCGGTCCGATACGTCCCCGAGCGGCACACCGCCATAGAGGCTGGCGATCAAGGCGTTCTGGTCGCCGGAGAAGAGGGCATCCACGTCGTCGATCTCACCCCGGTCGACCGTGATCGCGCCGCCCGCGATTTCGGCACGGTATGTTTCGGGGCCGAAGTGGAGGCCGATCGTGGCGCGCATGTCTCCTGCCCGGTCGGCCGAGAACATGGTGCGCATCGACAGGATCACCGATACGGGACTCATCGGCCCAGGCTCCTTGTGCGGGGAGCGCGAGGCCCAGCGGCCCAAGGCCTTGATCAAACCCTCCGACTCCAGGCCCCATTGCGTCAGTTCATATACTTGCACGGACGCAGGGGGCGGGAGCTTTCGGCGCTGGACGATGCTCGCCGCTTCCAGTTCTTCGAGACGTTGCGTGAGGACGTTCGCGCTGAGACCAGGAAGCGCTGTACGGATGTCGGAAAAGCGGCGAGCACCCAACAGCATCTCCCGCATCACGGGTATGGCCCAGCGATCCCCGATCAGGTCGAGGGCATGGGCGGCAGCACAGCCATCCGAATAGGCTCTTTTCTTCAATGCGCATCCTTAGTTATTTTTTCTAACTTTTATGTTGTAATAAGTAATCTTGCTTGGCAGGTTGTTCAACAGGAACGACTCGAAAAAAACTTGGGAGAGACGACGATGGCGAAGATGATCTTCGTGAACCTGCCAGTCAGCGATCTGGCGCGTTCGATAGCGTTCTACGAAGCCGCAGGCGCCGTGCGGGACGACCGTTTCGCCGATGAGACGGCACAGTGCATGACCTTTTCCGAAAGCATCCATGTCATGCTGCTGACGCATGAAAAGTTCAGCACGCTCACCAGCCGGTCGATGATCGACTCCCGAACATCCGCGCAAGTCTTGTTCGCTTTGTCGGAGGAAAGTCGCGATGCGGTGAACGCCACGGCAAAGGCAGCGCTGGCGGCGGGAGGGAGCGAAGTGGAACCTGCGGAGGACCATGGCTTCATGTTCCAGCGGGCGATCGCCGATCCCGACGGACATGGATGGGCGCTGACGTGGATGGACATGGCGGCGTTCGAGCAGATGCAGGCCGCACGGGAAAATGCGAGCGCCTGAACCACATCCGAAAAGGAGAGAGACATGCCGGTAGATGCCAATGCGCCCATCGAAGTGACGGGCTTTTCCTGGGTTCCGCCGTTCGCGCGCGGGCACGTTCGCGACATTCGCGTGCGTTGGGCTCTGGAGGAAGCGGGCAAATCCTATCGCACCCGCCTCTTCCACGCGATGAAGCCGCGCCCTGAACTCTACTTCGAGGAGCAGCCTTTCGGCCAAGTTCCAGCCTACGGCGATGGAACGGTGCAGTTGTTCGAGAGCGGAGCCATCGCCCTCCACATCGCACAGGATTGCGAAACGCTGTTGCCCGCCGATCCGGCTGGACGGGCGCGCGCCACCACATGGGTGATCGCAGCGCTGAACAGCGTCGAGCCCATGATCAGCGAATTGAACACCATAGACGTCTTCAGCGCAGGAGAGGAATGGGCGAGGCTGCGGCGTCCGGGTGCCGAAGACCAGATCCGGGGCCGCCTGGCGAAGCTGGGCGATTGGCTGGGCGACAAGACCTATCTGGAGGACGACTTCACGGTCGGCGACCTGATGATGGCGAGCGTGCTGCGCGGCCTGGACGGAAATCCCTTAATGGACGAACAGCCACGCGTTGCCCGATATTATGCGCACTGCATAGGACGACCGGCCTTTCAGGCGGCGCTGGCGGCGCAAATGGCAGACTTCACCGAAGAAGCAAAAGAAGGAGAGTTGGCATGAGCTATATCGACGGATTCGTGATCCCGGTGCCGAACGGCAACAAGGAAGCCTATCGCGCCATGGCAGCCAAGGCGGCCCCCGTGTTCATCGAACATGGTGCGACACGTATCGTGGAAACTTGGGGCGACGACATAAAGCCGGGCAAGACCAACGACTTTCGCACAGCAGTCATCGCGGAAGAGAGTGAAGGCGTGGTATTCTCGTGGATCGAGTGGCCATCGAAGGAAATCCGCGACGCAGGCATGGAAAAGGTCATGAACGACGACCGCATGAAGCCGGATGGCGACATGCCGTTCAGCGGGGAACGGCTGATCTATGGCGGCTTCGCGCCGTTGCTCGACGAGAAAGCGTGAGGGGAGACAATCCATGACACCGTCCGTACATCCCGGCGGCAATCCGTTCGTCTGGTATGAATTGATGACCAGCGATGTGGCCGCAGCCCAGGAATTCTACGCCAAGGTCGCAGGCTGGACCACGTCCGAGATCGACGCGAACGGCGCGCCCTACACGATTCTTTCGGCGAATGGCGAAGCCATAGGCGGCATGTTCGGCCTGCCGGACGAGGCAACCGCTGGAGGCTCGTCGCCGGGCTGGTTCGGCTATATCGCCGTGCCGGACGCGGACGCCGCTTTGGCGGCGATGGTGGCGGACGGAGCGACTGCCCACATGCCGGTCACGCATATCGAGCAAGTCGGCAAGATCGCGATGCTGGCTGACCCGCATGGTGCGACCTTCTATATCATCCAGCCCGAAGGCGAAGGTCCGGTTACGGCCTTCTCCCCCATGCCCAGCCCCGGCAAGATCGGGTGGAACGAGTTACTGGCAGCGGACGCCGGGCAAGCGCTTGCCTTCTATGGCCGCCATGCGGGCTGGGAGGAGAAAGGCGCGATGGATATGGGGCCGATGGGAAGCTACCATTTTTTCGGGCTGCCGGACGGCGCGACATTGGGTGCCCTGATGTCGCGCACCGCGGACATGCCGCCGCCGAAGTGGAAGCACTACATCTGGGTCGACGAGATCGATGCCGCCCATGAGCGCCTGAAGGCCGCCGGCGGTCAGGTCCGGATGGGACCGCAGGAAGTACCCGGCCCGCTGTTCGTCATAGAGGCAGTCGATCCGCAGGGCGCGTCCTTCGCATTGGTCGGAGAACGCCACGGTTCAGGAGCAGAATGATGACGAAGATCAAGCCATGCCTGTGGTTCGACAGGGAAGCCGAAGAAGCCGCAACTTTCTATACCGGCCTGTTCCCCGGTGGCGCGATCACCGCCCTTTCGCGCTATGGCGAAGGGATGCCGGTTCCGGCGGGAACCGTCATGCTGGTCGAGTTCTCCATCCTTGGGCAGGATTTTCAGGCTCTCAATGGCGGCCCGCATTTTACGTTCACCGAGGCGATTTCGATGTCGGTGTCCTGTGCGGATCAGGCGGAAGTAGACCGCTACTGGGATGCTTTGATCGCCGATGGGGGCCGCGCGGTCCAGTGCGGATGGCTCAAGGACCGATTCGGGCTCTCCTGGCAGATCGTGCCCGAAATGATGACGCGGTTGCAAGTACAGGGCGGCCCCGGCGTGGACCGAATGATGCACGCCATGATGAAAATGGTTAAGCTTGATATCCAGGCGCTGGAGCGCGCCTATGCAGGAGACGATGCATGACTGGCGAAACTTCCCATGAACTGTCAGTCGAGCGGCGCATTGCCGCGCCTCCGGAGAAAGTCTGGGAGGTCATGACCGAACGCTTGACCGAATGGTGGTGCCCGAAGCCCTGGACGACGGAGATCGTGGAGATGGACCCGAGGCCGGGTGGTCGATCCGCAATGATCATGCGCGGACCCAATGGCGAGGAACACCCGCAGGAAGGCATTTATCTGGCGTACGAGCCTGGTCGCCGCTTTGCGTTCACCGATGCTTTTACCGTGGGCCTGAAGCCTCAAGGCCCCTTCATGATCGGCATTTTCGAGATCGAGCCGGACGGCGACGATACGCTTTACTCTGCCAAAGCGAGGCACTGGACTGCCGAAGCCATGGAACAGCACCGGGAAATGGGCTTCGAACCCGGTTGGGGGGCAGTCGCCGATCAGCTCAAGGAATTGTGTGAGAAGGAAGCGTAGAGTGCGTATCACCGCCTCCGACGGTTGACTCGGAGGCGGCTTTTCCCTATCGGACCCGCTCGACACGCGGCTGCCGGATTGGCGGCCCTTTTTTGTCTTGCCGATTTTAGACTAGTATTTGAGGAATGAGCGATGAAGCGCACCTTTCAGCCGAGCAATCTCGTCCGCAAGCGGCGGCACGGTTTCCGGGCCCGGATGGCGACGGTAGGCGGCCGCAACATCCTGCGCGCACGTCGCAGCCGCGGCCGGAAGAGCCTGAGCGCCTGATCGAATCTGCAGGAGAAGGCGGCGCCATCGCGATCCTCGCGAAGCGCGCCGATTTTCTTGCGGCGAATCGGGGGCGCAGACAGCCAATGCCGGGATTCGTGCTGCTGGTCCGTGACCGGCAGGACGGCGATCCGGTGAAGCGAGTCGGCTTTACCGTCACCAAGAAGATTGGCGGCGCTGTCGTCCGGAACCGGATGAAGCGCCGTTTTCGCGTTCTGGCGCGGGAGCTTCTGCCCGAGCACGGCATTGCCGGTGCCGACCATGTGCTGATCGGCCGCGAAGGAGGGGTCGAACGCGACTTCGCGCAGTTGCGGGCAGAAATGGAAAAGGCGCTGCGGAAGCTGGCGGCTGGCGGCGGACAGCCCCCTCGCCCACCCCGCGCCAAGGCCGGCAAGCCAACGAGATGATCGCGCGCATCCTGCAACTGATGGCGCGCGGATGGCAGCTTGGCCCCTCGCGCATTTTGCCGCCCTCCTGCCGCTATGCCCCGAGTTGCTCGGAATATGCGATCGAGGCGCTCGGAAAATATGGTGCGGTGAAGGGTAGCTGGCTGGCCACGAAGCGGCTAATGCGATGCCACCCATGGGGCGGGTCGGGCTACGATCCTGTCCCCTGATCTTACTGTAGCGGCCTTTCAACACAGACTTTACCGGCGGGAGCCAATCTGACGTGGACGACAAGCGGAACATCATTCTCGCGGTAGTGCTGAGCGCACTGATCCTGTTCGGATGGCCCTATATCGCGCAGTGGTTCTTCCCCACTGCCAATCCTCCCGCGACGCAGATCCAGGGCGGCAAGACCACGCCCGTCGCCAGCCCCAATGCCGATCCCGCGGCAGACAGCCCCACGGCAATCCGGGACCGAGGCGCCGTCCTGAAAGGCAGCCCCCGCGTCGCCATCGAGACGCCCAAGCTGCAGGGATCGATCAACCTGAAAGGCGCGCGGATCGATGACATCGTGCTGCCGACCTATCGCGAGACGATCGCCAAGACGTCTCCCGCTATCCGGCTCTATTCTCCGGGGGGTACGCGCGACGCTTATTTCGCGGGCTTTGGCTGGTCGGGCGAAGGGCTGAAAGGGCCGGACGCCAACACATTGTGGACTGCTTCGGGATCGAAGCTGACGCCGACGACGCCGGTTACGCTCTCGTGGAATAACGGGGCGGGCCAGTTGTTCGAAATCGGGCTGTCGGTGGACAAGGACTTCATGTTCACCGTGAACCAGAAGGTCACGAACAGCAGTGCGGCTCCGGTCGGCGTGCGCCCTTATGGCTATATCAGCCGCGATGGGCACTCGAAGGACCCGACGAGCTGGACGATCCACACTGGCCCCATCGGCGTGTTCAACAATGCGGCGAACTATGATGTGGACTTCACCGATCTGGACGAGGAGGGCAACAAGTCCTTTCCCAGCACGGGCGGCTGGATCGGCTTCACCGACAAATATTGGCTGTCCGCACTGGTCCCGGATCAACGCACCGCGTTCAACGGGCAGTTCCGCAAAGGCGCCGGGTCGCAATATCAAGCGGATTACAGCCTGAACCCTGTTCTCCTCGCACCCGGCAAGGCCGTGACGCAGACGTCGCGCCTGTTCGTGGGCGCGAAGGAAGTGCGCACGCTGGAGGCCTACCAGGATGCGCCCGCGCCACAGGGCATCGCCCTGTTCGACCGCGCGATCGACTGGGGCTGGTTCTACTGGTTCGAAAAGCCTATTTTCTCGCTGCTGCACTGGCTGTTCACGCAGATCGGCAATTTCGGCGTGGCGATCATCTGCCTCACGCTCATCGTGCGCGGGCTGATGTTCCCCGTGGCCCAGAAGCAGTTCGCCAGCATGGCGGCGATGCGCGCCGTGCAGCCCAAGCTGAAGGCGCTGCAGGAGAAGCATAAGGACGACAAGCCCAAGCTCCAGCAGGAGATGATGGAGCTGTACAAGCGCGAGAAGGTCAATCCGCTGGCGGGCTGCCTGCCGATCTTCCTGCAGATCCCGATCTTCTTTGCGCTGTACAAGGTGCTGCAGCTCACCATCGAAATGCGGCATCAGCCGTTCGTGCTCTGGATCAAGGATCTTTCCGCACCCGATCCGCTGCACGTTCTGAATCTGTTCGGCCTGCTCGACTTTCAGCCGCCCGCGTTCCTGGCGATCGGCGTGCTGGCTATCCTGCTTGGAATTTCCATGTGGCTGCAGTTCAAGCTGAACCCGGCGCAGATGGACCCGATGCAACAGCAGATCTTCTCGCTGATGCCATGGATGATGATGTTCGTGATGGCGCCCTTTGCAGCGGGCCTGCTGGTGTACTGGATCACCAACAACCTGCTGTCGATGGCGCAGCAGTGGTGGCTGTACAAGCGGCATCCCGTGCTGAATACGCCGGTGGCGGCAAAGTGACGCCCGAGAAGGATCAGGTAGAGCTGATCGAGACGGCGCGGAAGATCTTCGCCGGGCCGATCCTGTTCCTGAAGTCTGCGCCGGACCTCAAATTCCTGCCGGACGCGTCCGTCAATGAAGTGGCGTTCGCCGGCCGGTCCAACGTCGGCAAGTCCTCGCTTCTCAATGCACTCACCAACCGCAATGGCCTTGCGCGCACATCCAATACACCTGGACGGACGCAGGAGCTGAACTTCTTCGACGTGGGTGAGCCAGTGACGTTCCGGCTCGTCGACATGCCCGGCTATGGCTACGCAAAGGCGCCAAAGGATGTCGTGCGTAAATGGCGGTTCCTGGTGAACGATTATCTGCGCGGGCGGGCCGTGCTGAAGCGGACGCTGGTGCTGATCGATAGCCGCCATGGCATCAAGGATGTCGACCGCGATATCATGAAGATGCTCGACGACGCGGCAGTCAGCTACCGCATCGTGATGACCAAGGCGGACAAGGTGAAAGCGACCGAACTGGACGCGGTGGTCGGCCGTACGGCCGAGGAAATCAAGAAGCGGCCCGCTGCGCACCCCGACATCATCGCCACGTCCAGCGAAGGCGGCATGGGCATTGCCGAACTCAGGGCCGCCGTGCTGGAGGCAGTTACCGGCTAATCCAAAGGTGACAGGAGATATCGCGTGCTGAAACTGATCGTCGGCAACAGAGCCTATTCAAGCTGGTCATTGCGCGGATGGCTTGCGGCAAAGCAGTCCGGCCTGCCTTTCGAGGAAGTGGTCGTTTCCCTGTACGACGATGCCTGGGCGACGCGAAAGGCACAGGACGATCTGGTCCCCTCCGCAGGCAAAGTGCCGACCTTATGGAACGGCGAGACCGTCGTTTGGGATAGCCTGGCCATTATCGACTATCTGAACGATCTGACCGGCGGCACCCGCTTCTGGCCGCAGGATCTCGATGCGCGAGGCATGGCGCGGTCCATGGCGGCAGAGATGCACGCGGGCTTCGTCGCGCTCCGTCGTGCCTGCCCGATGAACACCCGCCGCATATTCGATCCCGCGCCGCCTGGTGAAGCCGTCGCAGCAGACCTCGCACGTATCCAACAACTATGGGCGCAGGCGCGCGCCTGCCATGGCGGCAGCGGGGATTTCCTGTTCGGGAATTTCGGCGCGGCGGACATCATGTTCGCGCCGGTTGCTAGCCGTATCGTCAGCTATCAATTGCCCGTGACGCCATTTGCCCAACGTTACGTGAACGCGGTCATAGCCCATCCATGGATGCAGGACTGGATCGCCGCAGGTCAGGAAGAGGACTGGGTGCTGGATCAATATGAGCAGCAGCCGACCGGAGCGCTCTAACTAGGAGTATCTCGACTTCAGGGCTCTACTTCCGCGGCCAGATAGACGCGATTGCGCCCATGTTCCTTCGCCAGATACAGGGCGCGGTCCGCAGCCTTCAGGGCAGCGCGCGGATCGTCATAGGCCAGCACGTTCGCCACGCCGGCGGAGAAGGTGATCCGGTCCATACGCTCGCCAGTCGAGCGATTGACCAGGTTTCGCGTCGCCAGGTCCGCTCGCGCGGCATCCACCAGCTCGCAGGCTTCCGACGCAGTCTTGCCGCGGAAAAGCATCACGAACTCCTCGCCGCCGTGACGCGCGACATGGCATTTGTCTCCGGATATCTTGGCGAGCAAGCCACTGACGAACTTCAGAACCCGATCCCCGGTTTCATGGCCATGCGTGTCGTTGACCAGCTTGAAATGGTCGATATCGCAGAACGCAACGCTGATAGGCTCGCGATCATTCTGCGCCTTCAAGGTTTCCGCCGTGAGCGTGGCTTCGAAGGCACGCCGATTGGGCAGGCCGGTCAGGTGGTCCTGTTCGGCAGCACGCCGCGCAGTCTCCAGGCTCTGCTGCAGTGCCTTGGTCTGCTTGGCGCTATCCCGCATTTGGGCTTCCACCTGGCGAGTCTTTTCCACCATGGTACGAGTCAGCCCAATCAGGCGCGCCAGGACCGGCTCAGCCTTCGCCTCTTCGGAGAGATCGCGGACCTGCTCCTGCAAGGCCGCACCGTAATCCTTCGCCGAATCGCGCGATTCGACGACAATGCCAGTGATCTGGGTAAGGTTGTTCTCGACCTTATTCAGCATCTCATGCAGCGTATCGGCGGAGACATCCTTGTTCGGCCCATTGGCCACCACGGATTCGACCCAGCCGTTGGTGATTTTCCCTCGCTCTGCGAGCACCGCGGCGACCGCCTTTTCGATGCCGTGGTCGTTACCGGTCAGATAGTCCTGCGCCACGCCGAAGTTCAGGGGCGTCAGGTCAAGGTCATGCGCAAACAGGAAGGCGCCGATGTCCTGATATAGCTGCCGTCGGCGGTCGACTTCCCGGCTGAAGGTCTTGCCGGCTGGCGTTCGCGCAGAAGCGGGTTCTTCGACCGGATCCTCAGCCTTGGCGCTCAAGCGATTCGCCCAGCGCGCCAGCCGGTCCGCGATACCCTGCTGCGTGCCATTCCCTGGCGACTGTAGTGCTGCTTCCCTCATACTCCCATAACGACACTATTGGGATGAAGTTTAGGTTAAGCACGCAAAAATCAGATGTCGACGCCGATCAGCCAATCGTGGAAAATCCGCACCGCCCGATTTTGAAGCGCGCGGGGCCGACACACGAAAAAATATCGGTACGGGCTTTCCACATGCTGATTGAAGAGCCGCATCAGCCGGGGATCATGCGCTCCATTATAGTGGCTGGCGTGCATGACCGCCACGCCAAGACCCTGTGCCGCCGCTTCCAGCATCAGCGGACCGGAGTCATAGTTATCGATGGCCGCAGGCTTCAGATCCGGCTGCCCGATCGCTTCCTTCCAGGCATCGAAGCTCGCCAACATCTCGCGATGCAGTAGCACCGTGTGCGAAGCGAGCTGCTGCGGCGTCTCGATCGCCTTCGGTCCTTCGACCAAGCTCCGATTGGCGATAAGGTAGACCTCGTCGCGATCCAGCTCATGCGCG
Organism: Sphingobium sp.; assembly: GCF_033795625.1. Taxonomy (GTDB): domain Bacteria; phylum Pseudomonadota; class Alphaproteobacteria; order Sphingomonadales; family Sphingomonadaceae; genus Sphingobium. The sequence continues at coordinate 12,107 of NZ_JARYGI010000060.1, forward strand.
TACAAAGCGGGATCGATGTCTTTTGCAAGAACAATGGCGGCATCCAGGCCTTCGCCCAGCCGCGTAACCGCGTGAGGGGTAGTCTCGACGTCAAGATGGAGCGTCGGATGCAACTTGCGCAGTTCGCCCAGCCGGGGAAACAGCCGCTGGCTGGCGAAAAGCGGAAGGACAGCAAGACGGAACCGCAACTGATTGCCGCCGCTCTGGATGTTCTCCATTGCGCTGGACATGGCATCGAGCGCGGGCGCGATGTCGTCGAGCAGGCGCTGGCCAGTCGCATTGATCTCCATCGACTGATGTTTGCGGTCGAAGAGAGATTTGCCGATAAACCGTTCAAGCGCTTGCACCCGTCGGCTAAGCGCGGGCGTAGACAGCGCCAGCTCCTCAGCCGCCGCCTTGACGGAGCCGAGTCGCGCCACCTGCACAAAAGCCTCTAAAGCCGTTAAGGGCGGCAGCCGGCGCATTTGTTCCTATCTTGAACCTCAAGTTTTTGCGGTGCACCATGACGCCCCACGGGCTGTGAGCCTTTGGTCAACACCAGTTAAGCGTCATGAAGCCAGAAATAGGCAGCATGTGCAAGGTGCAGAATCTGCAATCATCAATCCTCCTTTCGCAGTTGCGGCATGGGCCTTCCCCAATCATAGGGGAGTTGCCTTTCAGGCATCCTCTCCTAACAGGTCGCGGAAAAAGGCTCTTCACCTGACCGTGTTGGCATGATTCAATGCCCTAAGCGAGATTTGAGG
>NZ_JARYGI010000061.1:0-12629 GCF_033795625.1 Sphingobium sp.
TGCTTGATCATCTCGTCGGTCTCCTGTTGCGAGCTCTAATCGCTCAGGTGACCGGCGCAAAACCGTTACAAGTCCACTCAAGTGGGTGGCCATCTTCGCGCCGCTGGCTTTCGTGCTGTTCTTCTCATTCCGCGTTGAGCAGATGACGACAGCACAGGCACGCGCGGCTTTCTATGCCTTCGCCGCCGTAATGGGCATGTCGATGGCGAGCATTTTCCTCGTCTTCACTGGCGCCAGCATCGCACTGGCGTTCGTCAGCGCGGCGGCGGTGTTCGCTGCCATGAGCCTGTGGGGCTACACGACCCATGTTGACCTTTCTCGCTGGACCACATTTCTGATGGCCGGGTTAGTTGGCGTGCTGTTTGCCAGCCTCGTCAACCTGTTCGTCGGTTCCACGACGCTCCAGCTCATCTTCTCGATTGGCGGCGTGCTTGTGTTCACGGGGCTAACCGCCTGGGACACCCAGCGCCTGAAGAGCGAGTACCTGGCTTATGCCGGGTCTGAGCGGGCGGACAAGCTGGCGGTGATGGGCGCCCTGTCCCTGTACCTCAACCTCATCAACCTGTTCCAGCTGCTGCTAAGCCTGTTCGGGCAGCGCGAGGAATGACCAGAGAGGTTAGCAGATGGCACTTGAAGCAACTTCGATCCGTAAAACCGGTGTGGGCAGCGATGCCCGCACCGGCTATTCGCTGCTCAGCCGCAACTGGGGATGGCTCGTGCTGCGCGGCGTTCTTGCACTGAGCCCATCATGTCGTCGAAAACGCGAGCGCCATTGCCGTTGGCCTTGGCGCTCGGCAAATAGAGGCCGAATTCCTCGGCAGCGATCCGGTACCGACATCGCCGTACTGCGCATTCCTGCACGTGGGCTCAAGCAGCTTGCACTTGGTAATTCCGACCTGACGCGGGTGGGCGAATATGTCGTCGCTATCGGCAATCCGTTCGAGGTAGGCCAGACGGTCACCGCGGGCATCATCAGTGGGTTGCGCGCGACCTCCAAAGGCGGCCCGCGTTACCTGCAAACCGACGCACCAATAAATCCCGGTAATTCGGGCGGGCCGTTGATCAACATGCGCGGCGAGGCTGTCGGAGTGAACAGCGCCATCATCGCCCTTGGCGGCGGCAATGTCGGCATTGGGCTAGCGGTGCTTTCTCGCGTGGTGCGCTCGGTGGTTGAACGCATATCCGGGAAGCCTCTGCCAAAGTAGAGTTACTCAGGTGCCTCATTAGAACGCCGCAACATCACGACGGGCTTGAATGTGGTGAGGAATAGGCACCGTGCAATCACACTTGCCGGATTTCAAAGTCCAATTTGAGCGATGGGGAATCGTATCAGAATCTCTAGACCGCGCTCCCGCCAAACGCGGTCGAGCGTTCCGCGAAGGGTGGTGACGCTCGCCCGCTCAAGCCAACTTCCAAAGCCTTCCGACACAGGCGCGGCAACGTCGCGCAAAGGCCCGTCGGCTTCTTGCCACCGGATTTCGGCCATATCGTTTAGCGCTCGAATCTCGACCGTCAGTCGCCCGTCCATCGATGCGAGTGCACCATATTTGGCAGCGTTGGTGGCCAGTTCATGGAAGAGGAGACCCAGGGTCGGCACCGCCTGATGGCCAACCAGCACCGAATCGCCTCGACAACTATCCGCAAGCCATCGTCGTCGTCATAGGGAGTGAGTACCTCCTCGATGAGCGCCGGCAGGGTCGTACCCGTCCCGCGCGCCCCGTCCTCGTAGAGATCGGGAAGCGCCAGCGCTAGCACCCGGGAAAGCGCATGGAGGCGCGCGGTCAGGTCCTCCGCCAGTTCGTCGGTACTTCGCGTAACACGGGCGCTGACCGCCACCAAGCTCGTCGCCAATGTGAACAGATTCTTGATCCGGTGATTCATCTCCCGGATGATGAGGTCCTGGCGTGACGCAGCCTGCTTCGCAGCGGAAATGTCACGGGCGATCTTGGACGCACCCAAGACGTTGCCGGCCTCATCCATGATTGGCGACACGGTAAGCGCAATCTCCACGGGAGTGCCGTCTTTATGACGGCGGACCGTTTCGAACTGCTCGACCCGCGCACCGGCACGGAGTTGGCGGATGATTGCCTCTTCTTCGTGAAGGCGGTCTTCAGGGATAATGACAGTGATCGGCTGTCCGGTAGCTTCGTCGGCGGTATAGCCGAACAGCCTCTCGGCACCGGCGTTCCAGCTCATGATGATCCCATCGAGCGTCTTGGAAAGAATCGCATCGCTGCTGTTCTCAACGATCGCGGCGAGCCAGGCACCGGCTTCCAACGCTTGGCGTTGGCGGTGGGCTTCCGTAGCTCCGCTGCGCCCAGGATTTCCGGGTGCGTCCTTTAGTAGCTCGTTTCCATTGTATAACAAATTCCGGCGGTTGTTATCAGAGACCCATGAAGCCGACGCCGTACAGACCAAGAGTACCGCGTGTAGCGGTTATAGACCAGTGATCGGGGGTCCGGTGATAATCGGACCCCTTTTCCCCTCACCGTCGCGCCCAGGTCCGGCCCCATCGCCGGCGGTCGAAATCTCCCCTAAATCGAGAGAGCAGGCTACAGCGCCCGTGGGCGGCAGCGTTGGGAAGTTCACAGCTCCCTTCGCTAATCCTGCCGTCCAAAGGAGGTGTATTCGATTTGACAGCATATGAAGCCGTGCAATTGACGATCGCAGCGTTCGCGCTTGTGGTCGCAATTGTGAAGCTGGGTCAGCGTAAGAGCTGATCTGACGGGGTGGGGATCTTCACAGGGTTCCCGCCCCATCTTTTCTCTTCGAAAAGTTTGAGCCCGCCGCGTTCACAGCGCGACGGGCTCAGGTAGGTGCATCGACCGACGCCGATGAAGCCGATCCCTATATAGCCCCTTTCCCATTAACATCCAATAGCCGCCAGCATGTCGCCGATCGCACGCCGCCTGTAGGCATTCAGCCAGCGCCGGCGTCGATGCTCGGCCGCGTCATGGATCATATGGCAGCGCTGACAGAGCGCGGCCAGGTTGCGCGGCGCGTTGTCGGTCGGATCGTGGTTCAGGTGCGCGCAGGCAATATAGACCCGCGTTGAGCGTACGAACGCGACGACGTTATCCCCCGGCGAGCGGACGCGCCGGCCTTTCCCGTCACGCCAGCAACGGCGATCGGCGTCCCACCAACGACCGTCGCCCAGGTGGCAGACGGTCGCCCATGCGGACGACCGCAGCCCTCGCAGCGCCCCCCAGCGCGGCCGAACCGGACCAGCGCCGACAGCTCGGGCCAGTCGATCGGATAGAGCCAGCGGTGTTCGGGCGCGATCGGCATGGAGCCAGAATCTAGCTTAGCGTCGGTAAAGAGACTGTGCAGTAGACACCGCTCGGATCATACACAATTTTAGTTACCCCTCCATAACCACGCAAAATCCGGGAGATTAACTTACTTCCGAATCCCACCTTTTTGGGTGATCTAACTTCCGGACCACCACGTTCTCGCCAAACCAACTCTAGCGCGGGGGGATTATTCAAAGATACTTCCCAGTCTACCTCGATCACTCCATCGGCAATAGAAAGTGCTCCGTATTTTGCAGCATTGGTGGCAAGTTCATGAAAGATCAAAGCGAGGTCCAAAGCGAGCTTACCCTCGATCTGGACGTCCGGGCCTACCAACGTGATACGACCGCCCTGATCCTGGAACGGGGCCAGTTCCGAAAGCAATAGCGCGCGGAGGCACGCATTGTTCTGCGTTCCGCAGATCAGCGCATCATTCGTGCGCGAGATTGCGGAAAATCGGCCTACCAGTGTTGATTCGAAATCTGGCACTGAGACCGCACCTCGCGCCGTCATCGACACCACTGAGTTAACGACTGCCATCGTATTGCGAAGTCGATGCGCGACCTCCCCGGCGACCAACTGGCGCTTTTGATCGGCGGTTTGCCGTTCAGTAACGTCTCGCACCGCGGCAGTGAAAATTGGTTGTCCGGCGACCATGTGGCTCGACAGCGTTGCCTCTATTGCGAACTCGCGTCCAGTCTTGTGCATCCCCATGACTTCGCGGCCCACACCCATCGAACGATGTGTCGACGCAGCAGCCGAGACAAAGCCGACGATTTCGGTTCGATGCCGGTCTTGGAAGCGCCTCGGGATAAGCACCTCAATGGGTTGTCCCAATACCTCTGCCGACACATAGCCGAGAGTTCCTCGGCAGCTCGATTGAATAGGATAACGACGCCCTGTTGATCGATACTGACGACCCCATCACCAATCAGAGACAGTATCTCTTCAACGTCCAGACTGATCGCTGATCGCGACAACGGTTTTCTCCCCAGCGGCCGATGCCGCCCGGCACCACAACGATCTCGCTATTGGCCTACACTAACGGAACGCCACACGAGACTGAATACGTCGGCATCGGGCCGCGCTTCGGCTTGTCGCTTTAGCGATATTCGCGGGGAAGGGCCTTGACCCTGACACGGTGTCAGACCCTACATGCCTTCGGTCGAAGGAGACTCGCGCCATGAACCAACCTCATTCCCATCCCCATGCCGGAGGCTGCGGGTGCTCGACAAAGCCTGCGGTCGAACCGGCTGCTGCGCCCTCATCCTGGTGCTCGGGCATTACAGCGCCCGACGATGCGGCCAAGGTGACGGACCCGGTGTGCGGGATGACGGTCGGTGCGGCGACTTCGGCGCACCATGCAGAGTATGCGGGGCGCGCCTATCATTTTTGCAGCGCCCGATGCCGGTCTAAGTTCGTCGCCAACCCTGACGCATATCTCAGCGACAAGCTGAAGCCCGCCGATAGCAACGCCGGGGGCGATGTGGACGTGCCCCATGCACCCGCAAATCCGCCAGGAAGGGCCGGGGACCTGCCCGATCTGTGGCATGGCGCTCGAACCGGAAGATCCTTCGCTCGACAACGCCCCCAATCCCGAACTGGTTAATTTCACGCGCCGTCTCTGGGTTGCGGGCGCGCTCACGATTCCGCTGCTCGTCGTTTCTATGTTCACTGAAATGTTTGGGCTGCACATCGTCAGTCCTGCGGCCTCGCCGTGGGTCCAGCTCGCGCTTACCGCGCCGATCGTGCTGTGGGCGGGCTGGCCGTTTTTCGAGCGGGGGTGGGCCTCGATCCGCACCCGCCACCTCAATATGTTCACGCTGATCGCGATCGGCGTCGGCGCCGCCTTCCTCTACAGCGTGGTCGCAACGCTCGCGCCGGGCATCTTCCCCCCGACGTTCCGAATGCACGGGGCTATGGTCCCGGTCTATTATGAGGCAGCCGGCGTCGTGGTGGCGCTGGTGTTGCTCGGGCAAGTGCTCGAACTGCGCGCCAGGGCGGCGACAGGGCGCGCGATCCGCGCCCTGATGGATCTCGCCCCCAAGATGGCGCGCCGCCTGCGACATGACGGCTCTGAGGAAGAGGTCGGCCTTGCCGATGTGGCCGCCGGCGATCGGCTCCGGGTTCGTCCCGGCGAAGCCATCCCGGTTGACGGCGTGGTGGTCGACGGCCGCTCGTCGGTCGATGAATCCATGCTCACCGGCGAACCTGCGCCGGTCCTCCAGGAAGTCGAGGCAGCCGTCACCGGGGGCACCATCAACGGCACGGGTAGCCTGGTCATGGAAGCCCGCGCGGTCGGCTCGGATACGATGCTGGCGCGGATCGTCCGCATGGTCGCGGAAGCGCAGCGCAGCCGCGCTCCGATTCAGGCGGTCGCCGATCGGGTGTCGGGATGGTTCGTGCCGCTGGTCGTGCTGATATCGGTGGTGACGTTCGTGGTATGGTCGCTGGTCGGCCCTGAGCCGCGCATGGGCCATGCCCTGCTTAACGCCATCGCCGTGCTGGTAATCGCCTGCCCGTGCGCGCTCGGGCTCGCCACGCCCATGTCGATCATGGTCGGCACGGGACGCGGCGCGCAGGCTGGCGTGCTGGTAAAGAACGCGGAAGCCTTACAGGGGCTTGAAAAGGTCGATACGCTCGTGATCGATAAAACGGGCACGCTTACGGAAGGCAAGCCTAAGCTGATCGCGGTCGGAACTGTCGGCGCGATCGGAGAGAACGACATGCTCGCGCTTGCCGCAGTGGTCGAAGGGCAATCCGAACACCCGCTCGCTCACGCGATTGTCGTCGCCGCCAAGGAGCGGGGATTACTGCTCGGCACGGTCTCGGACTTCGCCTCGCAAACCGGCCTGGGTGTCAGCGCAACGGTCAACGGCCGCTCGGTCGTGATCGGCAATGCCGCGCAAATGCGCCGGATCGGTGTCGATCCCAAGCCGCTCGATGCCGCGGCCGATCGTCATCGTGGCGAAGGGGCGGGAGTCATCCTGGTCGCGATCGAGGGGGCGCTCGCGGGACTGCTCGCGGTCGCCGATCCCGTGCGCGCCTCGGCCCGCGACGCTATTGCCGCCCTTCGCAAAGAGGGTCTGCGCGTCGTTATGCTTACGGGCGACAATCGGGGGACGGCCGATGCGGTCGCGCGTGCCGTTGGGGGACTCGATGATGTGCGCGCCGATCTGCGGCCCGAAGACAAGGCGCGCATCATCGGCGAGTTGAAAGCCAGCGGTGCCAAGGTCGCGATGGCCGGCGACGGCATCAATGACGCCCCGGCGCTCGCCGCAGCCGACGTGGGCCTTGCAATGGGGACGGGAACGGACGTGGCGATCGAAAGCGCGGGCATAACGCTTACGCGCGGCGATCTGTCGGCGATCGTGCGGGCGCGCAAGCTCGCCCATGCGACGATGCGGAATATCCGCCAGAACCTGTTCTTCTCGTTTCTGTTCAATGGAATCGGCGTGCCGGTCGCGGCCGGGGTGCTCTACCCTGTGGCCGGCATTCTGCTGTCGCCGATGCTGGCCGGTGCGGCGATGGCGCTCTCGTCGTTCACCGTGGTGCTGAACGCCCTGCGGCTTAACGCGGTGAAGCTGTGAACATCGGGCGGCGTCTCACAGCGCATGATCCGCCATTACGAGAAGATCGGCCTCGTGCCCGCGCCCCCGGCGGAGCGGGAACTACCGGGATTATTCGGACGCGGACGTTCATCGCCTGCGGTTCATCGCCAACGCGCGCGACCTTGGGTTTCCGATCGAGGAAATCCGCACACTGCTCGGCCTTTGGTCCGATCGGGAACGGTCGAGCGCTGAAGTGAAGGCGCTCGCGGAAGGCAGGGCGGCCGAGCTCGGCCGCAAGGCACGCGCCCTGGAGGCGATGCGAAGCTCGCTGCTACAGCTCGCGGGTGCCTGTCATGGGGATGATCGGCCGGACTGCGCGATAATTGAACGCCTGGCGGGTTGAAGGCCACTTGGTCGATCAGGTGGCGTCACCGATCGGACAACGCGCGAGCAACCCATCATCAGGTGAGTCGCGATGGTCGATCCACCACTTCGCGTCAGCAACGGCCGCCAGCCGGTCGGTGCCCTCGTGCCCACGTCGGCAAAATGCGGCAATGCGTTCGACGCGGATCGTCTCCGCCCATGCGACCTGTTTGGGGGTTCCTTGAAGACCGACAAAGGTCAGCTCGGCGACGATAGCCGTGTCCGCCGTCGCCTGTGCCTCCTCAGCCACCTTCCGGCTCGCGTCATAGCACGGCTTGTACTTCTGCCGTGCGGAGCGGGCGGCTCGGCGACCGGGGTCGGCCGCGAACATCCCATAGATCGAGTGGGTCTGTTCGTGCCCACAACTGTGCATGATCCGGCGTTCCATAAGCTGATCCTGCCACCGCGCGCGAGCCCGATGAGTCGAGCTGAGTCGGCTGTGCGCCGACTCGTGCCGCATACTGACCTGGTTGGGGACCTTTGAGGAGCGCAGCTTAGCCGATCACCACGCCTTTCCAGTTCCGTCGAGGACGGGGCTTCGAATGCTTCTCCACCACGCCCCGATCCAATAATGGGGTGTCCGTGTGCTCTATCAGTCGCTTCAATCGAAGGCGGCCGCGCCACAGGCGGCTTTTGAAGGTGCCCGCCGGAATACCCAGCCTCGCCGACGCTTCCTCGATAGAGAGCCCTTGGGCAGCAAACAGGATCGCGACCCGCTGTTCGGGGATCAGCTCGCCAATCGCCCATTTGACGTCGCGCAAGTCGACCGCTGCGCCTTGCCCCTCGGCGACGCCTAAAACCCGGTCGAACGCATCTTCGGAAAGGTCGGCATGGAAGCGGGCGCGGCGACGCCCCGAAAGAAAGCTGTTCCGCATCACGGTCCGCATCCACGCGCCCAGATTCGTGTCGGGTACGAACGAACGGCGGGCTGCCCAGCACCGGAGCATGGTGTCTTGCAACAGGTCGTCCGCGTCAGCACCGGCGCCGCCGGTGAGGCGGCGGGCATAGCCGCTGAGCGACGCAGCCTGCTCGATCAGCCCAGCCCCAAAGCTGTCGTCCAACAAGCCGTCGATGCGCTCCGACTGTTGGCCGAGTGGGCGGAAGCCCGTTTGACGGTGCTTGAACGCGTTCACCGGACGATCGCCAGTCCGACCCGCAGGCGGGTCATGCGGCGCTTATAGTCGAGCAGGTTCTCGCCATATCCGGTGAAGGCCTGGCCGAAGAGGTAGAAATTCAGGTTTCCGCCGATCAGCCGATCGATCGGGTAGGATATGTCGGCATCGATCGCGCCTTTGCCAGACCCGAAATTGAACCGGGTATTGGTCGTGATCCGAAGCCCGTCGTCCTCGCCGATTTCTGCAAACAGGCCCGTATTGCCGCGGTAGCGCTTGATGTCCGGGTTGTCGCTGAGGCTCCCGGCGTAGAGCCAGAGACGCGGACCGACGGTGAGGCGGTAGCTCCCCAAGGCAACCGAGGCGACCGGCTGCACATAGAGCGTGTTGAGGCTTCGGGACCCGGCACCCGATCGCCCGTTGGAGTCATGCCGGAAGCCGCCTTGGCCACCGAGCGAGACGCCGCTCCCGATGCCTATGGTTGGAGCGAGGTAGAACATCTCGGGCATGAAGTCGATGTTGCGGAAAGGAGACGACTTGGCCCCCAGATCCCAGAACATGCGCTGGGTGTAGGCGAAGTGGATCCCCTGCTCCCAGGATTGCCGCCGGTCCGGCGAGGCCGGCGGGCCGAATAGCTGATATTTGAAGCTGATCTGCAGCCGGGCGTCGCTGTTCGTACCGGGACCGTAGACGGCATAGATCGGCGCATACGCGGAAAGATTGGGGAGGAAGGCATTGCCGGCCGCAACGTCATTGGTCGCAAGGTGCGTCTGCGGGACAGACGTGTCCCGGCGAGGGGTCGTGGGACCGGCGCCTCCGTCCGCCCGCGCCAGCGGCGAAGCGGACACGCTCCCCCCTACCGCAAACGCAACGCGCTGTGCGCTCCATCCGGGTACGGCCAGCACTGCCTCTCCAGCGGCTGTATGCGGTGGCAGGTACAGGGTGTAACGTGCCCTGGTGAAGCCACCGGCAGGCACGCTCACGGAAGCCGGCGTCTGCGGCGCCCGCTCAAGGCTGATATTGCTAGTGCTGCCGTTGAGCGTGAGCTCGGCGCCGAGCTGCGGCGGCAGGGCCATGGTTTCGGGGGCGGAGTCGCTGTTGAGCAGGCGAAGCTCGATGGAGGCGGCGCCGGAGGCATCCGGCTCTGCCACGGCACTGATCACAAGCTCAATCTGCGATGTTGTCGTAACCGCTGCCGCGGGGACCGGTCCCGCCGCCAACCCGAGAGCGATGCACACAGCGCCACCATATCTAATCATCGGTCGAGCCCCTGCGCAGCATGACATTCGAAAATTGGCTGTCGTTCCTGTGCTATGGTGGCGAGATCGACGATAGAGAGCTTCATTGGAGCAACCCCTTCGATCTCATCGCGGCGGGCACCCGGCTGCGCACTTAGAAGGTGTAGGCAACGGAAATGAAGCCGCTCGGCTGCCAGCGGCGCTCGTTCAGCGGGCCGTGCGCGGCGTCGCCGAGCAGCCGGGTGACGCCGCCTGTCGCGCCAAGGCTCCAATGGGAATCGAGGCGATAGCTGGCGGTGATGAGGCCCGATACGTCCTTGAAGCCGCTTCCGGCACTATAGAAGGGCAGGCCGGAGGCGATGGCTTCGCCCGCGTCGAATTCGAAATAGCGATTCATATGCTTGCCGTTCGCCCAACTTGTGCCGATCGTCGGGATCACCGTCATCCGGTCCGAGACGGGTAGGTCGAAAGAGAGGCTGGCATCCGCCACCGCGCCCCGGGTGCCCCCGGCCACGGCCTTTGTGGCGCCGACCGTGAAAGATAGCTTGTCAAGTTTGCGGTTCGCGAAGAGCCGGCCACCGGCCGTGGTCGAGACGCGCCGGATGCTATCGGGGACATCACGCCGCCTGTACCAGGTGCGCTTTATGACGTTGCGCGAGCATAGCCGCATGGCGACCGATATGTTCGCCCGCCGGCGTGGCGTCGAGGAAGACCGCGATATCTCTCCAGACGGGCATCAACGGTTACGGCCCCCCGGTTCACGGTTGTCCTCGATCAGTACAGAGGGCTGCTGACCGATTTGCAGACCAAAGCTTCGCAGCGCTTCAAGATATGGATCGGCAAGCGGCAGTGGGCTTGATTGAGCAGTCCATCGGCGACAGTTCTGATAGAGTCGCGCTGTCCAGGTTGATCCGGGGCGGAACGGCGCATGGCCAGCGGCCGCATCTTTCATGCCGATCCAGATCGCGCTCCGTTCCAACCAGGTGAGCGAAGCACCCTCATATCCCTCCGCGCCACATAACTGCGCTGGCCAGCTTATGTGCTGATGGCATTCGACGAGGCGAGCTACTCCTGCTGCACTACATTCCGGCTGCGCATCGAGCCGGATGTCCTTTGATCCAGCGATTGCAGAAATCCCGCCAGCCGATCGCCGCGCTCCTGGGGGCTTGGGCGCATTTCGGGAGCTATTGACTGGCGGGTCGGCAGACGGGAACCGGGCGCAGGATTCGCCGGGCTCTCCGCCTCCCAAGGGAAAAATGGTGTCGAAGCGGTCCGGAGCGGCTTTGTGCCGCTTATCCGGGGCATTGGAGAATGGCAGAAGAAGGCCTTTCTCCAATGCGCGATCCTCTCTCATGTATGTCGGAATGAGCCCTCAGTCCTTTTTTAATGGGCTAGGCTTTATAGGAACGCCAGTCAAGACTGTCTCACCGCAGGCCGCCACCAAGCGCGCGGTAAAGTTCGACGGCATTAGCCTTGCGAACAAGGCGCGTGGCCAGCAGGCTCCGTTCGGCACTGTAAAATTGACGCTGAGAGTCCAGCGTGGTCAGGAACGGGTCGATGCCTGAACGAAAGCGCGCTTCGGACAGCCGGTATGCGCCGGCCGCCGCCGTGCGCAGCGACGTCTGCGCTTCGAGCTGCGCATCGATCGTAGCGCGCCGGGCGAGTGCGTCGGCCACTTCGCGGAACCCGCTCTGGATCGCGCGCTCATATTGCGCCAGCATCGCGGTCCGCGTCGCTTCGGCATAACGAAGATTGCCGCGGTTTCTGCCGAAATCGAAGATCGGGAACGATGCGGAGGGCGCGACGGACCAATAGTCGCTACACTTGCCGAACAGGTTCGAGAGGCCGGAGCTGATTGTTCGGAAGGCGGCCGTTAGCGAAATGCGGGGGAAGAAGGCGGCGCGCGCCGCACCGATATTGGCGTTGGCGGCACGCAGCTGATGCTCAGTGGCCGCGACGTCGGGACGCCTCAGCAGCACTTCTGACGACAGCCCACTCGGGAGATTGCCGATCGTGGCGCCGCTGGAGCCCCGCCCTCCGGGGAGCAGATCGGCGGCGACGGTCGTGTCCGCAAGAAGATTGGCCACAGCCCGTAAGCACCAGGGCAAAAGCCACCGCCAACCAGATCGCGGTTGTTTTTGGATGCCGCATGGACCACCATATCTGCGACGTTAACATACCGGAATGAGGGCTCATTCCGGTATGCGGCACTGCAGCAGGTTGGATATGAGAACAAGCAAAATATTTGGAGAGGGCGTTTAAAGATGGCCAAGAAGTCGCAGGAGCAGTTGCCACGACAGAGGATCATCAAGGCGGCCCGCAAGCTGTTCGACGCCAAGGGGTTTCACGCGACGACCACAGCTGAACTCGCCACCGAGGCGGCGGTCAGCATCGGCCAGATCTATCGATTGTTCGAAAACAAGGACGACGTCATCATCGCTCTTGTCGAAGAGAATACGCAGGCGCGCATTGCAAAGATGCACGCGATTTTCAGCGCGGTGGAACAGGACGGGCATTCGGTATTCGAGGCAATCAAGGCGATTGCGAAAGACTCGATCATCAAGAGTGACGGCGGCCTTTCCTTCGAGATTCTTGCAGAAGCCTGTCGCAATGCTTCCGTCGCAGACCGACTGAACGCGCTTGTCGTCTGTTATCGCGATGGCGTTCGCCGTCTCGCCGCACTCACCCGACCTGATGCAACGGCGGGTGAACTGGAAGCCTACGTCGAGATCATGATGGCGTGCTTCTTCGGCCTTGGTCATCGCACGCTGATTGCGCCGGCGAGCGACGTGGATAAGATAAGCCACGAAACGGCATGCCTGCTGATGCGCGCATTGGGCGCACCGGATCAGCCGGCCCCACCTCCGAGTTGAGAGAAATTCGATAACGAGGAATCTTTGGGAAAAGACGCAAAAAGCCGACCCGCGAAATAAAGGGGGCACCTCTATCAACCTCGCGTTCTGACGCCTGTTTGGCAGCGGAGGGCTGATGAAGCGCTGCCTTTGCCAGTTT
>NZ_JARYGI010000062.1:0-11241 GCF_033795625.1 Sphingobium sp.
TGCCTCTTGCCCATTTCCAAACTCCTTCATAATCCAAAATAACAGAGATTCTGGACCACTCAGAAGGGGGCAGATCACAATAGCGATCGCCGCCGATCAAGAGCTTTCGGAGCAGTCCGTTCGCGAAGCGCTTGTCTCTCTCGCGCGCAAATCGCTTCTTCATCCCTCTCGTCAAAGCGGTGCGCTGGAATACCGCTTGCTGGAGACGACGCGGGCCTATGCACTTTTGGCTCCAGGTTTGCCGGACGAGCGCGAGCAAACGAGAGATCGCCACGCTCGATATTTTGCCACGTTGCTCGAAGGGTCCGACTTGGAAATTTACGATCCGATTGCTGGTCGACGGACCGCGCTGGGCTGGCAAGATGAATTACATGTCGCTTTGGACTGGGCATTCGCGGCTGATGCAACACTGGCAATAAGACTGACATTGGCGGCGGAGAGACTGTGGATCGAACTGGCTGGATTCGCCCACGCAACCCACTATCTCGGGCTTGCTCTGAAGCAGATCGGAGCCGCTTCGGCCGTCGATCCGCATTTGTACGCTCGGTTGCTCGTTGCCTATGCCACCGCTCATTCGGCGTTTCTGACGCGGGAAACCGATGATCCGGCACTGTACGAGGAGGCCTGGCACGCTGCGGAGAAAACGGAGGATGAGCTTCTTCAAGTCCGAGCGCTTTATGCGCTTATTCCCATTCTATCGCGCAAGAGGCTGCCGACGGATCGGTTGCTCAACGAATTCTTCCTAAAGGCAGCGAATTCAGATGACTGTTTCATTCAACAACTTCCTCTGATCATTGCCGCTTACGGCGATGTCGAAGGTTCGGACATGGCCTCGGCGCTGCAGAAATTTGAAAAGGCCATTTCAAATTGCCCCGAGGCGTCAAGGCGGCATTCCCTGTATTTCGGCCACGACATGATCGTCGGATCCGAGGTTACTGCGGCTCTCATCCGCTATTGGATGGGCTCTTTCGCGCAGGCGCGAGAGCAGTTGGCTTTGCTGGTCGAACGCGCGGAGGCAAGCGCCAATTCCCTTACATTATGGTTTGTCTTGGTCCACGGCGCCATCTGGTGCGAACTGCGTTCGGGCGACGCAGATTGTGCCGTGCGCTATCTTGAGAAATTGGACGTCGTTTCAAGGCAATACAAGCCATGGAGATCCATGGTGATCGCCTACAGTGCGATTCTGACCAGCGTGAAATATAAAATTGGAGACGCGAGCGAGGAGGAGCTGCGGGGCGCTGAACGCAGGTTCAGCGACACGATGGCCCACGACGACTATATGAAAAGCCAGGCCGGCTTATTCCATGTTCTCATGTTTGAACTCGCAGCGATCCGGATCACGCTCTCCGAATTTGAAGCAGCTGAACAAATTTTGGAGGAGGCTCTGGGTTTTTCCCAGAACGATGAGGACGTCCGGGTTATCGGCGTTCATCATCGCCTGTCCGCCGAACTCCTCATCGCACGCAATCGACCAGGCGACATCGAGAAGGCTCGGCCCTTATTGCAGCGGGCAATCGATCTGGCCAAGCTCCGGGGCGCTTATCTTTATGAAATGGAATCCAAGGTGAGCCTCGCCAAATTGGAGGTAGCTTCCGGTCGTCCAGACAAACCGAAAGGGTAATCGATCAACTCCTGAAGCAGGTCGAAGGCCGTCAGCACGTGCCTGGTCTCGAAGAGGTTGGCAAAATTCAAAGGCATTTGGACAGTCTGGCGGCGCGCGGTGCGCAGTGACAAGGAAAGCGACCAGCCGAGCGACGCCGACGCTCGAAATTCGAGCCCTTTGCTCACATTCCGGTTGTTGCTCCAGCACATGATCCTTCAGCGGGATGCGGTCCTCCCAGGCGATCGCCTGCCAATCCATGAAATCGCAGCCTTCAGGACTTGAGGGCATCGACAGCTTCGGTCCGCGACCCATCGTTCGGCTGTGAATTTTATTCCAAGGTTCTGGGAGCACGGCCCGGCTACTGCGAATGCAGAGCAGGGTGTATTTGAAACGCCGACGCCGGACGACGGGTCCGGGAACAGATCGGCGAAAAGGTTCATACAATTGCACTCAAGGATATCCTGCCCGGCAAGCTTGGCTTCGGCGCTGCGCCGCTCGGCAACATGTTCCGCGACATTCCCGAAGCGGAAGCGCAGGCGACGGTCGAAGCTGCGTGGGACGATGGCATCCGCTATTTTGACAATGCGCCTTTCTACGGTGCCGGCCTCGCGGAGATCCGCATGGGTCAGGCGCTAGCGGGCAAGCCGCGTGGGGATTATGTCATCAGCACCAAGGTCGGCCGGATCGTTCTCGAAGAGATCGACGAAGACGCGCGCGACAATGGCGAGAAGGGTGATGTGTTCGCGCATGGTCGCCCGAACAAGGTGGCCAACGACTATAGCGAGGACGCCACCTATCGCTCGATCGAGGACAGCCTGAAGCGGCTCAAGACCGATTATATCGACATCGCTTTCGTCCACGATGTCGCGCAGGATTTCTACGGCGACGAATGGCTCGATGTTTTCGAGAACGCCAGAAAAGGCGCCTTCCGCGCCCTCGACCGGATGCGCGACGAAGGGGTGATCAAAGCCTGGGGACTGGGCGTCAACCGAGTCGAGCCGATCGAGTTGCTGCTCAATCTCGACGAGCCGCGCCCGGACGCCTTCCTGCTTGCCGGCCGCTATACCTTGCTCGATCACGATCGTGCCCTTCAGCGTGTCACGCCCATGGTCGCCGAACGCGGGCTCGGGATCGTCGTCGGGGGACCCTATAGTTCGGGTGCGCTCGTGGGCGGTCCCAACTTCGAATATGCCCCCGCGACGCCGGCGATCCTCGCCAAGGTTGCGGCGATCAAGGCGATCGCCGACGCGCATGGCATCAGTATGAAGGCCGCCGGTCTCCAGTTCGCACTCGCCAATCCCGCCGTCGCGGCGGTGATCCCGGGCGCGAGCCGGCCGGGCCGCATTGCCGAGGACAGCAGGGCACTGGCGGAGCGCATCCCCGCCGACTTCTGGCGCGAGTTGCGCGAGGCAGGTCTGGTGAACCCGGCGGCCCCCCTGCCCATTAGCGACTGACCCCAAGATCAGCCGAACCTCGCGCACCTGCCGAAGCCAACGCTTCGGCAGGAGAGGACCGGCGTGTCCGCGCTTCGGCGCACCCAGATTGAACCAGAAAGGAGCATGACCATGCAAGATTCAGAAAATGACGCGGCCAATCTTGGCCGCCGCGAAATGCTTTTGACCGCCGGCGCCGCGATGATGGCTGGCGCAACCGCGAGCTCAGCACTCGCCGCCTCTCCTCCATCTCGCGGTATCAACAGCCTCTCGGCGGCCGCGCGCAACAGTGGACCGCTCGGCGCCCGTCTGCAGGGCGTTCAGCATTTCGGGCTGACCGTGCAGAACATGGAACGTGCGTATGAATTCTACACTGAGGTGCTGGGCGGCACCGAAGTGTTCCGCCATGGCGATTTCCAGGGCGATCCGGTGCAGAACACGCTGCTCACCGATCAGGAAATCCGCGCGAACGAACTGCATGTCGATCCGCAGACGATCGGCGTGCCCAATCTGCGCGACGGCGATCAGCGGCTCGATGTACGCTTCATCCAATTCGATAATGTCGTGATCGAGTTGCTGCAGTACCGCAACGCCGACGAGCCGATGGGTGGTCCGAACAGCTTCGCGCCGCCGGTCCAGAATATGAGCCCGGCATTCCCGCGCATGATGCACATCTGCTTCCATGTGCGCGACGACGTCGACTTCAACAAGTTCATCACCGACTTGGAAGTTGAATCCGCCCGGCGCGGCATGACGCAGGTGCGCGCCAATCGTATCGTCCGCGTCCGCTCCGAGGCCGAACGCAAGGCGGCGCCGGAGAGCGCCAACACCAACAAGGTGACGGTCGCCCCTTCGGATGGCTGGGAGCTGATCTACTGCAAGGGGCCCGAGGGCGAGCATCTCGAATTCGTCAAGGCACTCGGCCCGGTGAAGCAGCGCTTCGCCGACACCTTCGCCAAGCGCGAGCAGGCACTGAACGGCCAATAACCCCATTCCTTAGAAGGAGATCGACCATGCGTACCATTCTCATATCGCTGGCGGCGGGGCTGATGGTCGCAGGTTCGTGGACCGCGCCGGCGGCCGCCGAGCAAGCCACGGGCGTCAGTTATGCGCAGATTCCGAGCGGCGCCTATTCGATCGTCGCCGAAATCCGGGCGAAGCCGGGTAAGGAAGCGGAATTGCGCGAAGCCACGCTGCCGCTGATCGCGCTGGTGCGGAATGACCCCAAGAACCTCGTCTATTTCCTGCAGGAGGATCGGGCGGCGCCGGGGCATTTCATCTTCTACGAGGTGTTCGCGACCAAGGCGGATTTCGAGGCGCATAACGCCATGCCCTATGTGCTGGACTGGTTCGCGAAGCTGCCCGCGCTCGCACAGGGCGGCGTGCAGGTGATGCGGATGGAAGTACTGGGACTTGGCGGCCGGTGAGGCGCACGGCCGGGGCGGATTCTTGCCTTGGCCGCTTTCCTCAATCCCCGGCCAGAAAGCGCTGCATGCGCGGCACGGTGAAATCGAGAAAGGCGCGCACCCGCGCGGGCAGGAATTGCGCGCCGCGGAACAGCGCATGAATCTCATCCGCCATGCCGACGTCGCTGTCGCCGAGGATCTCGACCAGCTCGCCGCGCGCGATGGGTTGGCGCAGATGATAATCGGCCGCCCGCACGATGCCGACGCCGGCGATCGCCATCCGGCGCAGCGTCTCGCCATTGTTCGCGAGCAGCGATCCGCTGAGAATCCGTTCCACGATGCGCCCGCCCTCGCGCATCGGCCACACCGGCATGGCGCGGCGGAAATTGAAGCCCAGGCAATTGTGGCCGACAAGGTCCTCTGGCGTCTGCGGCGTGCCGTGGCGCGCGAGATAAGCGGGCGATGCGGCGATGCGGCGCCGCGTCTCCCCGATCCGACGCGCCATGAGGTTGGAATCGGCCAGCTTGCCGACCCGGATCGCGACATCGGTGCGATCGAGATAGAGGTCGACCACCTCGTCCGACAATGAAAGGTCGACGGCGATCTTCGGATAGGCGTCGAAAAAGGCCGGCAGGATCGGTTCGAGCGCAGCGGTGCCGAACGTCACCGAGGAGGTTACGCGAACCATCCCCTCCGCCTCGGCGCCCCCTTTGGCGATCTGCTGCTCGGTCTCGTCAAGTTCTCCGAGCAGCGCCTGGCTGCGTTCATAGTAGAATTGCCCCTCGCCGGTGAGAGCCAGCCGGCGCGTCGACCGCTCGATCAGGCGGACGCCGAGGCGCGCCTCCAGACGGGCGATCAGCTTCGACACCGTGGACGGTGTCATGAGCATGAGCCGTGCCGCCTCGGAAAAGCTGCCCGCTTCCACCACGCGCACGAATACCAGCATCTCGCCTGCACGATTGTCCATCTCGCACCCCTCGGGTGCGAGCCTATCAAATAGGGAGAGGGAAGTCTCGCCGCCGAGGTGTGCGTGATCCTCCCGCTGCTGTCGATTTACTAATTTTTACCGCCGGATCAGCCCTGCCGATGATAGCAAGTCTATGCCGTTGGCGCGATGCGGATGCTTTGACGCGGTCCCGCCAAGTATCAGCAGAGAAAGGAGCGCGCATTGCGGCGAAGACATGGCCACGTTGCATGGCGTTCGGCCACGCCTGAGGATTTGCTGCGCAGGCGGACCCACGGCGCCCCAATGCTGGCACAGGTCGCTATCACCCTGGCAGGCGATTGGGATTTGCTCTGATGCGCGGTACCGAGGCGTTTGAGCTGGTCCTTATCCTGCTCGCCCTCGTCGTAGCACTCCACTGGCTTGCGAAGAAATTGCACATACCACCGGCTACGGCCTTGCTGGTCGGCGGAGGTGGACTTGCTTTCATCCCGGGACTGCCTGCGGTTTCGCTCGATCCCGAACTGGCGCTCGTGCTCTTCCTGCCGCCGCTGCTGATGGACGGCGCCTATGGCACGTCACTCAGCCGTTTCCGTCGTCACTTGCCCGGCATATTGTCCCTGGCGGTAGGCGCGGTAATCTTCACGACGCTGGCAGTCGGCCTCGTGACCCATTGGATCCTTCCCGATCTGCCCTGGGCCGCCTGCTTCGCGCTGGGAGCGATCGTCTCTCCGCCGGACGCGGTCTCGGCACATGCCGTGCTCAAGGGCGTTACATTGCCGCGTCGGCTTGTCGCACTTCTCGAGGGCGAGAGCCTGCTTAATGACGCGACCGGCCTTATCCTGTTTCGGTTCGCCGTTGCAGCGACCATGAGCGGCGTTTTTCACGCAGGCGAAGCAATCCAGGATTTCCTTGTCGTGGCGATCGGCGGTGCGGCCGTCGGATTGGCATTGGCAGGCCTTTGGATCCTGGTGGTGCGACGTCTGGGTGACACGACATTGATCGTGATTGCGACGCTTTCGATGGGCTGGATCGCGTACCTTGCCGGCGAGGCGGTGCATGTCTCGGGCGTGATCGCGACCGTCGCTGCCGGACTGGTGCTCAGCTGGAACTACCACACGCTTCTATCGGCGGAGATCCGGATTCTCGGCAGTGCCGTCTGGGACATCATGGTGTTCCTTCTCGAAGCGTTCGTCTTCATCCTCATCGGTTTCTCACTACGAGGAGCAGTTGAGCGGCTCGACATGACTGCGGGTGTGCCGCTGTCCATGATCCAGCTGATCTTCGGTGGCTTGCTGGCGATCACCATCGCCCGCTTCCTCTGGATCTTCGGGGCCGAGGCAGTTCTCGTTCTTATGTGCAGGGCCGGCGTTGCGCGTGCGCGACCCCTGGGTTGGCGTCAGGCAACGGTGCTGGGTGCGGCGGGCATGCGCGGCGTCGTGACGCTGGCGGTGGCGTTGACCTTGCCCGCCGACATGCCCGGCCGCGACGCCATGTTGATCTGCGCTTTCGCGGTCATCTTCGCGACGGTCGTCGTCGTCGTACAGGGATCAACTCTCGGCCTGCTTATCCGCGCCGTCAGCCCTGAGGACACCGACCCCCCGGCCAAAATGGACCTGCCCGCGACCGAGAGCACAATGACTCACGCCCGAATGATCGTCGTGGAGAAACGAGCCTATGCGCCCGACGGCACGCTGATCCACCCCTTGCTGCTGGAGGAATATCACCGAAGAGTCGCGTTCATGGACCGTTATGCGGCGGATTCGGAATCCACGATGGAAGGCATGCGGCCGCATTTCGATGTCCTGCTTGAAGCCATCGCCGCCGCGCGAAGGAAGCTGGTCGAAGTCCACAGGGCGGGGCTGATCGAAGACGAGGTGCTTCACGCTTTGGAGCGCGATCTCGATGTCGAAGAAATGACTATCACATTCCAACGGGACGGTTAGTTTCCCGACCACTGCCACATCCTTGCAGCTGGAAACGACAGCGTTCGGTTCAAGAACAGCTCAGCGGCCTGAACCAGAAAAGAGGATCGCATCTTGTCCCACCGGTGACGCCCGGAACATCGTGATGAGGCAGCCGCTGATCGGTGAAATCCCCGGTCGATTCTCGACAGCAATCGAGACCTCGGGGTGCTTTTACTTCTTTTAACCACCAATGCGGATGCACCGATGTTAACCAGTGAGCATTGGCGTGAATGCGGGCCATCCGTTGCGCGCATAGGATACGGAAAGTTCTGCTTCCCGAGAAAGACGATCATGTGGTCGTCTCGCCGGGCTGGGTTGACGTTTTAATAGCGTGGGGCCGCAACGCTGCCGGGCTTAATCATGGTGCCGAGCCGCCCTTCGCCACAATTGGTTCAAGGAGATTGCAATGACCCAACATGTCCTGTTCATCGTCACAAACGCGGCCGTGCTCGGTCCGAAAAACCGCAAGACCGGCTTCTTCTTCGCCGAAATCGCCCATCCGTTCGAGGTTCTCGACAAGGCCGGGATCGCGGTGGAGTTCGCGTCACCTGCTGGCGGTTGGACGCCCTATGACGCCTATGACGAGACCGACCCAGCCCAGACGGCGTTCATGGAAAGTAAGGCCTTTCGCCGGCTGAATCGCAGCCGCAAATTGTCCGAGGTGGACGCGGCGGACTATGATGCCATCCTGGTGCCCGGGGGCCTCGGACCTATGGTCGACATCCAGCGCAATGCAGACGTGCAAAGGGCGATCGTGCGAGCCTGGACCACCGGCAAATTTGTGACAGCCGTTTGCCACGGCCCGTGCGCGTTGCTCGGCGTCGACGTCGGTGACGGCGTGCCGTTCGTGCAAGGCAAGAAACTTACCTCATTCTCGACGAAGGAAGAGTATGATTATGCCCGCGAGGACATGCCCTATGAACTGGAGGATGCGCTGAGAGCGGAGGGTGCCGAATACTCCTCTGCTGCCAACTGGGAGTCTCATGTCATCGTCGACGGTCGGCTCATCACCGGCCAGAACCCCGCCTCGGCAGGGGCGCTGGGGAAGGAATTGCTTGCCGCCCTCGAACGGACGGCAGTTCCGGCGTGACGCTGTGACGCGCGGCCTGAAACCTAACGGCTTGAACCCGTACCGGTATCTCACCTCTGGAAACGCGTCGCGCGGCTCACCTGAAACGGTTGTACTCGTGCATTTCATCGGGAAGACTTTGGATGACCCAATCACCAGTGAAGATCACAGCAAGCCTCACCGCCCATTCCGGCAAGGCGGAGGAACTGCACGCATTACTCCTCGGCATGGTGCCGCACTGCCGGGCTGAGCCCGGCAATTTGCGCTGGGATGTCTGGCGGGATTCCGCTCATGCCGAGCGTTATGTGCTCGACGAGCTCTATCATGACGCCGATGCGGCTGATGCGCACCGCAAGACGCCCCACTATCAGGACTATTTGTCCAGAATTCCCGCCCTGGCGGAACGCGCGGCGCTGGTGCTCGAGCCCGTCGAGGTCGGCTAGGCGCTCCCAGGCCGGAGGAAGAACATGGTTGAGGTCGTGCAAGCCTATGATCGCGCCCACATCGCCGACGTGCCGACCGATGACGCGATAGCGTTGGAGGCGAAGCTGGCGACGGCGCGCGCATTGTTCCAGGATCGCAAAACCTGGCTGCAGCCCCATCAGCGGATCGCGGTGCTGCACAAGCTTGCCGCACTGGTCGAGCGGCAGCATGAAGCATTTGCGATCCTGATCGCGCGCGAAGGCGGCAAACCCTATTCGGACGCTCTGATCGAGGTCGACCGCGCGATCGATGGCATTCGTTGCGCCGCCGACCTGCTCCGCATGCGCGGCGGCGTCGAGGTACCGATGGGACTGACCCCGGGGAGCGTGGATCGACGCGCCTGGACGATTAAGGAGCCGATTGGCGTGGTGGCGGCGATCTCGGCCTTCAACCATCCGCTCAACCTCATCGTCCATCAGGTCGCGCCCGCCATCGCCACCGGTTGCCCGGTGATCGTGAAGCCCGCCATGGCGACTCCGTTGTGCTGCCTGGAACTCGCGAAGCTCGTCCACGAGGCTGGCATGCCGGAAGGCTGGGTACAGACGTTGCTGCCCAAAAATCGTGAGCTCTCCGAGAAATTCGCAAGCGACGCGCGCGTCGCGTTCCTGAGCTTCATCGGGTCGGCCAAGGTCGGCTGGCATCTGCGCTCGATCCTCGCACCCGGCACGCGGTGTGCGTTGGAGCATGGCGGCGTCGCTCCCGTGATCGTCGACCGGACCGCCGATCTCGATGCGATCATCGAGCCGATCGCCAAGGGCGGTTACTATCATGCCGGACAGGTCTGCGTGTCGGTTCAGCGCATCTATGTGCATGCGGCACTCAAGGCGGCGTTCCTCGACCGGTTTGCCGCTCGGGTCGACCAGCTGCGCGGCGGCGATCCGATTTCGGCCGAAACCGAGGTGGGGCCGCTGATCGCGCCTGCGGAAGCTGACCGGTCGAGAGCTGGACCGAAGAGGCCGTCGCCGCGGGCGCGCGTCTGATCGGTGGTGGCCGCGAAAGCGAGACCACCCTGAAGCCGGCGATCCTTGTCGATCCGCCCCGCGACGCCAAGGCGTCGACGCACGAGATTTTCGGCCCTGTCACCTGCGTGTACGGATACGACCAATTGGGTGAAGCGATCGCGGCCGCGAACTCGCTTCCGGTCGCTTTTCAGGCCAGTATATTTACCGAAAATCTGGCCGTCGCCTTCGACGCGGCCGAGAAACTCGACGCGTCGGCGGTGATGGTCAATGATCACAGCGCATTTCGCACCGACTGGATGCCTTTCGCCGGACGGCGCGAGTCCGGCCACGGTATCGGCGGCATTCCCTACACGGCTGCCGAGATGACCGCAGAGAAGATGATCGTCTTCAAGCGCTGACAGCATCTTGCTGCTGTACTGATCGGTCGCTCGGTCCTTCGATCAATTCGATCCGCATCTGCTGGTGGCGCAGGCGCCAAGTCCGCGTCAGGCGCAGTACCACCGGCGAAATCAGCCAAGTGATCGCGGCGGACATGGTAAGCGACGTCACTGCAAGACGCGCGAGAAGAGTGGCCTGCGGAATCAAGCGATCGAGCAACGCAATCAGTCCGACCAAGAGCGGGAAGGTCACGATCCAACTCGTCACGAAGATTTTCCATCTCGGCCCTGCCACGTGGCTCGGCACAATGACACGCGCGACGGGTCGGTCGATCGTGCAAAGCTCACGAAGCGAATGCGCTTCGAGCGCTTCGATCATGCGTTGATGGTCTGCAGAGGATCGCCACGCCGTCAGTGCTTCTTGGCTCGCGAAATGCGAGATCAGAAAGCTGACGCCGTTCTCCTGCTGAACGAGCAGCGTCGCCAGATGATCTACCGAGCGCCGGTCACCCGCAAATGTCTCTTCGAAGGTGTGCGCCGCAAACAGCTCATGACCGCTTTGCGAAATCAAGCTGGTTATTGTCGTGAAGACATTCCTATTTGTGGTGCTCATGGCGTCGGAGTTCCTGCCAAAAGCCTGTCGTAGGCTCGATCAGCGGATTGGCGGGTAAAATGTCGTTAAATTTGCGGTCGGTCGGCTTCGGAACGATCATCATCTGGGCATCCGGCTGGTCGGGCCTTGTCCGAAATACATCTACAAATTTCGGACAAATGAGTGAGCCCCTAGACCTAAGAACCCGCATTCTACAGCGGATTAGCGCCGGTATGCCGCGAAGCGTATGGACGGCGGCGGACTTTCTCGACCTCGCTACGCGCGACGCCGTCGACAAGGCTCTCCAGCGTCTCGTCGCAACCGGCACTCTCCGCAGGATCGACAGAGGCCTATATGACAAGCCGGACTTCAACAGCCTCACCAAGGCGCCGAATCCCGCTGATCC
>NZ_JARYGI010000063.1:0-10831 GCF_033795625.1 Sphingobium sp.
GCCTCTTGCCCATTTCCAAACTCCTTCATAATCCAAAATAACAGAGATTCTGGACCACTCAGAAGGGGGCAGATCACCCAACCACGACACGTCGCATAGCATATCCCATCCGAAAAATGTCTGGTTGGCAATGCGCCCGCCAGATCCAAAGATTAAAATTCAAAGCCGACGGTCGCACCGTATGTGCGCGGATCGGCATATGCGATGACCGGGTTGCCGCCAGCTTGTGTCGCACCAAAGGTCGCCGTCCGGCGATTGGTCAGATTGCGACCGAAAACGCCGATTTTGATCCCACTGGCCGACCGCCAGTTGAGCGACGCTCCGAGCTTGGCAAAGCGCGACTGGCGAAGCTGATTGTCGGACTCGAAGTAATAGCCGCTATTATAATAGACGTTGCCGGAGGCGGTGAGCTCTCCGCCGCTGACATTGGCCTTGTAATTTGCCGCGACGTTGCCGGAAAACTTTGCGGCAAATGGTAATTGCTTGTTATCACAGGACCCCGGCACAAGAGGTACGCCGCCAGCTGCCGTAGAAGTAGGACAATTCGGGAACTTCTCGAACTCGGGATTAATTAGGTTCAATCCACCTGTCAGGGTGAACCCTTCCGCCATCACAGCAGTGAAATCCGCGTCGAGACCGTAAATGCGCGCAGATGCGCCGTTGACCACGATTAGCGAAAACTGGGCAATCCGCTGCACCTGGATATTGGAATAATCATAGTAGAAGCCGGAAAGGTTGATGCGCAGATGGCGGTCGAGCAAGTCCGTTTTCAGACCGACTTCATACGCCTTCAGCGTTTCAGGTCGATAAGGTGCTGTTCCTGGGCCGTTGGAATTATAGCCACCACTCTTGAAACCAGTATTAAACGATGCGTACGCCATCGCTTGCTCCGAAAAGCGGTGGTCCAAGCTGATCCTGTAAGTGAACTTACTCGCGTTAACTTTTTGCGTCGGGAAGGCTTGTGGAATCGTGAGGCCAATCGCGGGAATTTCGGTTGTCTGGAACGCATCCTTCTCGGCACGATCCTCGGACGTGTAACGCCCACCCAGCGTGATGTTAGTCCCGTTCGCGACCTCGTAAGTAGCCTGGCCATAGCCCGCGATGGACTTTGCCGTTTGCACGGAATCGATCGTAATCCTGGCGCCGACACCAGGCTGATTGGCGAAATCGACGATGATCGGCTGATACACGCTTTTCAGATCAAAGTAGAAGACCCCCGCGGTCCACTTAAGCGGACCAGAGCCGCTCGAACTGAGCTGCAGTTCCTGACTGATCTGCCGATCGCTCTGCTGCTGGAACAGATTGGCTTGGTCCAGTGGCGAAAAGTCGAGATCCTCGGAAAGGTTCGAAATGCCCTTGCGATAAGCGCTTATGCTTGACAGCGCCACACCGCCAAAATCGTGCTCAATGCGTAGCGAGCCGCCGGCGCTCCAGCCCCAGGAGCGATAAGCATCATTGACGTCCGCATCGTAACCAATGTCGGGACCTACACGGCCGGGGACGAAACCCGACAATTTGCCGGGCCAGTTCACTACGCCGCCACGGCTGCTTGAACCGTCCCAGAAGTTCCCGGTCAAAGTGACCTTTGTGTCCGGGCCGGGCGTCCATGCGATTTTGGAGCGCACGATGATGTCATGCTTGAGCTTGTAAGTATCGGCACCAGTGACCCGGTTCCGGCCAAACCCATCACCCTGCGTCGCTCCCGATACTGCCAAGTCGGCGGCGAGCCCTTCACCGAGCGGTCCGGAGATATAGCCGTTTCCGGTCAAAGTGTCGTAATTGCCATAGCTCAGGTTGAAGGTGCCCGTCGCCGTATCGGAAGGAGAGCGCGTGATGACGTGGATCAGTCCCGCGGTGGCGTTGCGACCGAATAGAGTCCCCTGCGGACCCTTAAGAACTTCGATCGATTCAATCCCTGCGAGCGATAGTTCGCTTGCAATCGGTGCCGCCAAATACACGCCGTCGACATAGAGCGCGACTTGCGACTCTGCCCCTGCAGCATAGGCGCCGGAACCTATGCCGCGAATGTTGCTGGTGAAATAGCTGTTCGAATTTGATGTGTTCAAAGAAGGTGCCGCGATGTTGAGGTCAAGAACGCTTTCCACGTTCAGCGCCCGGAGAGCTTCACCTTTGACTGCCGTCACCGCGACTGGAACATCCTGAAGTCGCTCGCTGCGCCGTTGAGCGGTGACGACGATATCGGCGATGCTTGTGGATTGCTCCGACCGCGCTATCGGTTCCGTGGTTTGCGCATGCACACCCGTCGCTGTCAAAGCGGCAGCAGCCACGCAAGAAAATAGCTTCGCATGTGTAAAACGCTTCATACATCCTCCCTCTAGAACGCGACGTGGATTATCGGCCACTTACGCAAACCCTACTGTGGCACAGCCATTCATTATTGCAAGGCGAAAGTGTACGACGATTTTTAATGCGCGTCTGATCTGACCTGACAAACAATGATGTGAGGTACGCTGCGTCCAGTACCTATTAAAACGGCGTATCGCCACCGCTGGCTGACAGATCAGTCCCGCGTTCATCCGCCCTAGTCAGTAAATTCTTGTCCTACAGTTGCGTATTACGATTTTGCTGATACGTAAAGGTCAAAGAGAATCGCAAAGCGGTATCGGGAGAGAGATGTGCATCACTTTATAGGGTTATCCGCCGTTGGTCCCCTCGCTGCCTTGTTGGCGTTGCCGGTCGTCGCTCATGGGCAGTCAACAACGTCAGGGCAGGAAAATACTTCCTCCGTAGCAGCAGCGGAATCAGCAATCTCCGATGACATCGTCGTCACTGCGCGCCGCCGCGGAGAGCAGTCGCTCAATGTTCCGGTCGTGGTGACCGCGTTCAGTGCCGAACAACTTGTTCGAGCCGGCGTAAACAGCATCTCGGATATCGCTCGGCTCACGCCGCAATTGACCGCTGAAGCACACATCGGTTCATTCGGTGGTTTCACGGCACTCCGCGGGGTCACGAGTCCTTCATCTAATACCGCAACAGATCCGGCAGTGCTGACGGTCGTCAATAACGTACCCGTGGGAACTGGCGGCGCCAACCGTCTTGGGCAGTTCGATCTTGGGCAGGCCGAGATACTCAAAGGGCCGCAAGCCTTGTTCTTCGGCAAGAACGCAACCGGCGGCATTATCTCGCTAACCTCGGCCGAGCCGACCCACATTGTCGAAACGCTGGTGCGTTCGGAATATGAGGTGCGCGCAGCCGAACTTCAGGTGCTGGGGGTCGTGTCGGGCCCGCTTACCGACAATCTCCTAGCCCGTTTTGCGGTCAAGGGGCTGGGGCAACGCGGCTTTCTCTACAACGACGCACCAGGTGCGTATCACGATCGGGGGCCGCGCGTTCGGGATTTTGCAACCCGCGGTACGTTGATCTATTCACCAGAGAGTTCGTTCACCGCCAAGCTCAAGGTGACCTATAATCTGACGCGTGACCATGGCCCGCAAGATACCGTTCAACGGATGTATTGCCCGGCGGGCGTGCCAACGGGTTCTCAGGCAATCCCGGGAATTGCAGACTGCACGTTGAATGACCATTTCGTCCGCGCCAATCTTCCACCAAATTTGGACACGCTGACCGGCAATTCCCTGTTTCGCACTGACGGAAGCCGCTATAGCCGTTTCGAGCAGTTTCTGTCCTCGTTGGACCTTAACTACCAAGTTGCGAGCGGCATATCTCTGACGTCGATCAGCGGTCTTTATCACCTAAATTCGAAGTATTCGGACAACAATGTCGGCGGCCTCCCGACGCTGTCTGTCGCCGGATCGAACAAGCGCACCGTATTTTCGCAGGAGTTGCGCCTGGCATCGGATACCGGATCGGACGCGCCGTTCAGTTGGATGGTCGGCGGCTTCTACCAACATGACAGCCTCGACGATACTGAGCAGGTGGTGCGGTATGCGCCGACGACCAACGTGTTCGCCGTCAGCCCGCGTTCAGTGTGGAATGTAAAAGGAGAGTCGCTCTCGGCCTTCGCTCAGGGCTCGGTGAAGTTCCTGTCCGACTTCTCGTTTTCGGCCGGCGTTCGATATTCAAAGGATGTGAAGACCCAGGACGTCAACCTGAGCGACAAGTTCGTGCCGCGGCGCAAATTCACGGACGTCTCCCCCGAATTCACTTTGTCCTATCAGCCGTCGCGTAACATTAACGTCTTCGCGTCATTTAAGGAGGCCTACAAGTCGGGCTCCTTTCAAGTGACGTCGCTGGGCTTCCTTGGTCCAATTGCGAATCCGGCGACCATCACTATCGACAATTCCTACAATCCCGAAACAGTTTCCGGATTCGAGGGGGGCATCAAGGCGGCGTTATTCGATCGGCAATTGCGCGTCGAAGCGTCGGTCTACAACTATCTCTACAAGGATTTGCAACTCAGCGTCCTTGATCCGGTCCTCTCAACCAACCGTATCAGTAACGCTGCTGCCGCCCGCGTGAAGGGCGCCGAGCTGTCGTTCAACTTCGCGCCATCGTCGATCCCATCGCTGCGCCTGTTTACCGCACTCGCGTACAATAAAGGTCGATACAAGGACTTCATTGCCACCTGTTTCGTCGGCCAGACAATTGCTCAAGGATGCACGATTGACGGTCCTGACGCCGGCACCGTTCCCGACCTGCAAAGCTTTACCGGAAGGCCGATGTTCAAGGCTCCGAAATTGTCGGGCAACATCGGCTTCAGCTTAAACAGGGAAGTCGGTTCCGATCTCTCGATCGGGCTGAACGGCCAGGCGTTGTATCAGAGCAAGAGCTTTCTTGCTCAAGAGGAGGCTCCGTGGGGCATCCGTCGCGAAACGGTATTGCTGGATGCCGGATTCAGTCTCGGCGCGAGCAATCGTCGCTGGGAAGTCGGTGTCATCGGAAAGAACCTGACCAACAATCGCTATCCCATTCACGGCGCACAAGAGAGCAACACGGGCAATCCGGCGACGACTGGGACAACGGTGGGCGTGCCATCGGATTATAATGGTTATGTTTCTCGCGGGCGTGAAGTTCGGCTGTACGTAACCTTTAGACCGAACCTGTTCTAATAAGCTCGGCGTGTTTTCGGAAGGTGAGGGGCGGGACAAATGTCAGACGTGTCGAGGAAGTCGGAATGAGAAGTGCGATCGAGGCGCGCTACAGCGGCGCGCAACGCATCTTTCATTGGGTAACAGCTTTGGCCATGCTGGTGATTCTGGTGCTGGGTTGGATCATGCAACCTGGCAAGGATGGACCAGAGATGGCTACCTTGTGGGAAATCCATAAAACCTTTGGCGTTCTCGTCTTTTTGATTACTGCGGCACGTCTGGTCTGGCGGCATTACGATCCCCCTCCCCCTGCCCCGCCAGGCCAGCCCGACTGGGATCACAAGCTCGCTAACATGACCTATGCCGTGTTCTTCCTGGCATTGTTGTGGTTTCCGGCAACTGGTTACGTGTATTCCACCGCCGGAGGACATCCGCCAATTCTCTTTGGCATGATGCCAACGCCACAGCTTTTGCCGATCGACAAGGAAGTCGCGGCTTGGGGCAAGTCGCTGCACCGGCTTTCGCAATGGCCGCTCTATGCGCTCATTCTCTTGCACCTGGCAGGCGTGTTCTACCATGTTTCCGTGCGGCGCGACGGCATGTTGGACCGGATGCTGCCCGCACAGAAACCTTACGGTAAGAATGACGACAAGTAGATCGCTACATGATCAAGCCACTAACCTCCAACTCATCCGCCGACACGGCACGAGAGCGGCGGTTGTGCTGAGGTGATCATAGATGCGTACCCGGAGACATAGTTACGTTCTATCCGAAGACAGGTCTTTCAGCATGCTTTCATCGCGCCAAAGTGTCCTACAATTTGCCCGATGAGCTATCTTATATCTCCGGCGCTCGGAGGCATGTGACGGAGAAGATTCGATGAGCACTCCTACGCTTACCAACCTGATCGACGAGCAACGAACGACAACTCTCCATTTTCGCGTTCTGCTGGTGTGCGCAGCGATCGCATTTTGCGATGGATACAGCGTTCAGGCGGTGAACTTCGCCGCGCCAAGCATGCGCGAAACCATGGCGTTGACTCCAGCTCAACTCGGCGCTGTTTTTTCACTGAGCCTCGCCGGGATGACAATCGGTAGCTTCGGCGTCGGGCCCATCGCCGACCGCTGGGGCCGCCGTCGTTTGCTGATCGCAATGACATTGGCTTTTGCGCTGCTGACGGCAGCAACCAGCCTTACGACTTCATTTTGGCAAGTCGCGATCCTTAGATTGCTGGATGGTGTGGCGTTAGGCAGTGCACTGCCTAACGCTTATGTTCTGGTCTCAGAGTACAGCCCCGCAAAACGGCGCCGATTTTCGATCGGAACGACCATATTGGGTTACTCGATCGGCGGATTCGTCGCAGGGCTCGCGACTGTGCCGTTGATTGCGCACTTCGGATGGCGGTCGGTGTTTTTGGCTGGCGGAGCGGCAGGAATGGCAGCCTCTGCGGCAGCTTGGCTATGGATCCCCGAAAGTCTCACGATGCTCATCCGGAACGAGAGTGGGCATCGACTTGCAAGGACGATCCTAGCGAAAATTGCGCCCGACTTCACTGGCCCGCTTGCACAGTTGGTCCTGCCGGTCGAAAAAAAGCGGAGCATGGTCGGCGCCGTGCTCGGTCCCCAATATCTGAAAATCACGTTGCCTCTATGGATCGTCAGTTTTTGTTCGGTATCGGTTGCGGCGTTGTTTGTCAGCTGGACGCCGTTGGTGCTGAAGGACGGCGGTCTCACGCTCTCGCAAGCAGTCAACGTCGCAGTGGGCTTCAACCTGGGCTCGATGATAGCTTCGTTGATGGCGGGATGGTTGATGGACCGGTTCTCCCCGCCATGGACTCTGACGGCGATGCTGGGGCTGAGTTGCGTTTCCCTTGTCACGATGAGTTCATTTCTCGACAGTCCGACCCTGGTCATCGTGCTCGGCGTTTTGGCGGGCATTGGCGTGGGCGGCGGCCTGACCGGAATGGCGGCGCTCCCGGCCACTATCTACCCCGGCCCGGTCCGCGTCACGGGTGCTGGGTGGTGCTTGGGAATGGGCCGCCTGGGCGGCGTGTCGGGACCTCTGATCGGCGCGACCTGGGTGGGGTTCGGGTTTCCGGGTACGCAGATCTATTTCATCGCACTCGGCATGGTGCTGATCGCAATCTGCGCATCGCTGTTTCTGGCGCGGCGGCCGCTTTGGCGCAGCATGGCTATCCGATGAGTTTTGGCAACTTTGCCAAGCTTCAAGGTCCTTATAGCAAACCCCAAGTCCCAGTATAGTCGTTCACCGTAACAAACCGCGTAGACAATAGAGGAACAACCAATGTCACAAGATGTCAGCCCAATTCTAGCGCTCGAGCAAAGGCGCTGTGCCGCAATTAATGCGCAAGATATCGAAGAGGTCGGCGCTGTCCTTGCCGATGATTACCAGCACATCCATGCGAGCGGACAAATCGATGATCGCGAAACCTACATCAACAGTCTCAAGAAGGCGCCCCGCCACTCCGAACGCGGCGAATTGAACGTCCGCGTTTACGGGGACGTGGCGGTCGTTGTTGGAGACCAGATCAACACGTTCGACGGCAGGCAATCGACGCTGGTAGTGCAACAGATTGCAGTTGCGCATGGCGGCAACTGGCAGTTCGTGTCCACGCAATTAACGCGCAAAGTGGATCATTGAGAGCGGAACGGTAGCCATCCGGCGAGCCCTGCCTTGCCGATTGAGTGAGAGATTGGTCTTAAGCTTGCTCTCAAGAGCGCGCTTAGGAGTGATCGATGGGCCAAGTTACGGTATTTTCGGGTCCAGAACGTCGGCGGCGCTGGAGCAACGAAGAGCGGCTTTGGATCTTGGCAGAGGCCTTTGCGCCGGGCGCCTGTGTCGCCGAGGTCTGCCGTCGGTACGATATCTCGTCGGCGCTGATCTACACTTGGCGGCGGAAGCTGCGCGAAGCTCATACCGAGCCCGCATCCGATCATTTGCCAACTCCCGGCTTCGCCGCGGCCGTGTTGATCGATGAGGCAGAAGCCGCTCACCCCGGTCTGCAGCCCGCCATTGTCATCGATCTGGCGCGCGGGAAGCGGATCAGCATCTTTGACTCGGCATCCTCCGCGCTGGTGGCCTCAGCGTTGAAGGCGTTGCGATGATCCCTGCGGGCGCCCGCGTGTGGATCGCGATGGGGCACATCGTTATGCGCAAGGGAATGCAGGGGCTGGCCTTGCTGGTCCAGCAGGGCCTCGAGCGCGATCCCCACGGCGGCGATCTGTTCGTATTCCGCGGGCGCGCCGGATCGCTGGTGAAGCTGATCTGGCATGATGGGATCGGCATGTCGCTTTATGCCAAGCGGCTGGAGAAGGGGCGGTTCGTATGGCCCTCGGCGAAGGACGGCATGGTGTCGCTCACAGCCTCGCAACTAGCCTGCCTGCTCGATAGGATCGACTGGCGTAACCTGCAGTATAGCTGGCGTCCGCAGAGCGCTGGATAAGGCTCGCCTTTTCTTCTCTGTCCTCCCATTTTGCGCTTCATTCCGCCGCTTTTTTGTGATTCCATGTAGGTCATGGAAGCAGCCATTTCGCCCATTCCAGACGATATCGAAGCGCTCAAGGCGCTGCTGGCGAGTGCGACCCAGCGGGCCAATGAGGCCGAGGCCAGGCTCGCCAATGCCCATGCTCGGGAGAGCGCCACCGAGGCGGTGATCGCGCATCTCAAGCTGCAGATCGCCAAGCTGAGACGCGAGCAGTACGGCGCCAGCGCCGAGCGCACCCGTCACCTGCTCGACCAGATGGAGCTGCAGCTCGAAGATCTCGAGGCCGATGCGGCCGAGGATGATCTTGCTGCTGAGGTTGCAGCCGAGAAGGCCCCGATCGTCGGCGCCTTCCAATGCAAGCGGCCGGCCAGGAAGCCATTTCCTGAGCACCTGCCGCGTGAGCGAGTCGTCGTACCAGCGCCGTGCTCTTGCCCGGCCTGTGGCGGCAGCCGACTGTCGAAGCTGGGCGAGGACGTTACCGAGACGCTTGAGGTGATCCCACGCGCCTGGAAGGTGATCCAGACCGTGCGCGAGAAGTTCTCCTGCCGGGACTGTGAGACGATCTCCCAGCCGCCCGCGCCCTTCCATGTCGTGTCGCGCGGCTGGGCGGGTCCGAGCTTCCTCGCAATGCTGCTGTTCGAGAAGTATGGGCAGCACCAGCCGCTCAACCGTCAGGCCGAACGCTTCGCGCGCGAAGGCGTGCCGCTGAGCACCTCGACGCTCGCCGACCAGGTCGGTGCTGCCACTTTCGCGCTGATGCCGCTCTACCGCCTCATCGAGGCGCACATCCTCACTGCCGAGCGATTGCATGGCGACGATACGACCGTACTCGTCATGGCCAAGGGCAAGACCGATACGGCAAGGCTATGGGTCTACGTGCGCGATGATCGGCCGTTCGCTGGCGCCGATCCGCCTGCGACGTTGTTCCACTACTCGCGCGATCGGCGCCTACCATCCAAGAGCGCATCTCGCGTATTGGTCAGGCATCCTGCAGGCTGACGCCTATGGCGGCTACAGCGAGCTCTATGCTCCTGGTCGCATGCCCGCGCCCATGCTCGAGGCTGGCTGTTTCGCCCACGCGCGGCGCAAGTTCTTCGAGCTGGC
This sequence comes from Sphingobium sp., assembly GCF_033795625.1. Lineage (GTDB taxonomy): Bacteria > Pseudomonadota > Alphaproteobacteria > Sphingomonadales > Sphingomonadaceae > Sphingobium. The sequence continues at coordinate 9,619 of NZ_JARYGI010000063.1, forward strand.
CGACGTTGCCAGCGCGGCCCGCAAGAAGAGCCGCGGCGAGCATGCCGGCATGATCTACCCGATTGCCCTCGAGGCAGTGCAGCGGATCGATGCCCTGTTCGACGTCGAGCGCGCCGTCTATGGGAAGGACGCCGGCGAGCGGCTCGCTGTGCGCCGCGAACTGAGCGCGCCGCTTATGGCCGGGCTGCACACTTGGCTGACTACCCAGCTGGCCAGGCTCTCGCGCAACCACGATCTCACCAAGGCGATCAACTACATGCTGCGCCGGTGGGACGCCTTCACCCGCTTCCTCGACGACGGCAGGGTCTGCCTTACCAACAATGCCGCCGAACGCGCGCTGCGCTGCGTTGCGTGCCGCTTGGTCGGAAGGCGTGGCTGTTCTGCGGCTCCGATCGCGGCGACCAGCGTGCGGCCGTCCTCTACACTCTGATCCAGACCGCCCGCCTCAACGATGTCGATCCGCAGGCTTGGCTCGCGGACGAGCTCACTCGCATCGCTGAGCATCCCGCTCAACAGCTCGATCAGCTGCTGCCCTGGAACTGGCAGCCAGCACGGCACTCGATTACCACCTGATCAGCGTTACGCCGCGGCCTTCACCGGATGGCTACGCGGAACGACCGTAAGCGATGTTCTCAGCCCACGTGGGTCCAGGGCATGAGGTCACCGACACTGTTTGCGGGATAACCATTGGCGAGTTTGGTGAGCGTTTCGGTCAGCCAAGTATGCGGGTTGATGCCGGAGATCTTGCAGTTCTCGATCAGCGTGGCGGTGACGGCCCAGTTATCGCCGCCCTCGTCAGAGCCCGCGAACAGGGCGTTCTTGCGATTGAGGGCCAAGGGCCTAATCGACCGTTCTACAGTGTTGGTGTCGAGCTCGACGCGCCCATCGTGGAGGAAGACGGTGAGGCCGTCCCAACGGGTCAATGCATAGCGGATGGCCTCGGCCAGCTTGCTCTTGGCGCTGACCTGGCTGAGCCGCGCTTCCAGATAATGGCGCAGGTCATCGACAATGACACGGGCGTGCTCGTTGCGCACGGCCCGACGGTGGTCGGCATTGCTGCCACGAACCTCGCTCTCGATGGCATAGATCCCAGCGATGCGCTTTAGGACCTCGGTGGCAACCGGAGACTTGTCGGCAAGATCGAAGAACTTGCGCCGCACGTGTGACCAGCAAAACGCAAGGGTGATCCGCTGCTGACGCTTGGCGAGCGCAG
>NZ_JARYGI010000064.1:0-10791 GCF_033795625.1 Sphingobium sp.
AGCCGCCAGCGGACAACTCCATGGATCGCCGGGATCGGGCCGCTTTCAACAATCTCCGCCAGAACTTGGCGCTGGGCTTCGTTCAGCAAGGGAGGCTTGCCCGGCGCCTTGCCATCGAGGAGCCCATCGGGACCTCGGGCATTGAACCGCACAACCCAGTCCCGCACGATCTGCAACGTCACTCCGCCGATACGCGCTGCATCGCTGCGGCTCCCGCCATCATAAATTTCCGCCAATGCTAGCAGCCGTCGACCCTGGTTCGCACTCCTCGTCGCGCGCGCCAGTCGCCTCAAACCCACCGCGTCAAAGTCGTTCCGCATTCCGATCGCTGCACCCATGACCGTGCCCTCCAACCGGAAGCCATAGAGTCAGAGTTTCGCCCCTTTGGGAATCCCTCTCGTGAGTCAGCATCATCGGAGGTTGGTATTACTGGCATCTTTCAGAGATGCATGGTGAACGGCTGGATGGCAGGGAATAAGGTGAGGAGCAGACCAAAGACTTTAGCATCGCCAATCGCCAAAATTGACCTATAGCCGCCTGTCATAACCGAACGCGCGACAAGGCAATCAGGACCGTGCGCGAGATGCAGGGGCATCTGCGCACCCTGACCAACAGTTGCCGCGTGCTGATCGACGCATACGTCAAGGGTAAGGTTTGTTACACAGACAGCGGTCCGCGGAACCTTCGGTGAACGATATCAAAGCCCAACGACTGGCGCGTGAGCGCTCGGTAGAGCGTTGCATGATGGCCTTTGAGGAGCTTCGCCGCTTCGCGCACCGACGTACCTTCTCCGTAAGCGTGTTCTGAAGGCCGCAGCTTAGGCAGTTTGAGAGATCGGCCCCTGACCGGCGGGCTGCCAGTTCCATATGTGGACGGCTCCCTCTTGCAAGGGCTGAACGGAAAATTGTAGCGAAGCAGCCGACTGGTGACGCTGAGACATTGTCGTGAGAGTGCTGCCTTTCCGGCCCATATCCCTTCCGGTCATTTTCTCACCATCTTCCTCCGGAAGCCGCCCGCATTCAGCATTTTCACATTTGAAGGCTCAACGAGTCTCCTACGCGCACCTCGCCGGCTTGCGCAACATCGCAATAGACGGCGATGCACTGCTTCATCTCACGAACGATAGCGCGCGTTATGCGGCTGTCTCTTTTTATTCCGCCATCCTGCTCGGCGGCGATGACGGTACAGCGCGGTGCATCCATCACTACGTCGAAGGTGGCCGAGCCGATGCGAACAGTCCTGCCCAGCCAAGCATGCTCAAGAACACCTTCGTTGGCGCCATCGTCGTGGAGCAGGATGTTAGGCCGAAACCTGCGCACGTCCAAATCCACGTCAGGCACGAAACTCTGAAGGCGTCGAATAGAGGATGTCGTCAGGATTGTTATCGAAAATGCGTCAAAATGGGTACCCCGCGGCGCGCCAAACTCAATCAACTCCTTCATCAGACCCGGAGGAATCCCGCTTAGGTCAGGTAGCGGCTCGCCGGGTTCGAGGCCTAAGCGTTCGCGCATGCTGGCCTCTCGCGTTGCCGGGTCTTCCTGGCCTGCCGTCGGACGCAGCATCTCGGGGTCCGGTTTCAGTGGCACCAGCGTAACTTGGCGACCCAGTTCGTCGGACAGCCTCCGATGGATAGCTGGATCATCGGAGTTGACCACTGCACCGCCCGGCAAGGTAATGGCGACATGCGGCACAAGGCCTGCGTCGGTGTCGGGAAGATAAGCGGCGGAGCACATCAACAGGCGTGGAATGAACCGCGCGCCGCGTATCACCATCGCCTTCTCATCGCGCACCGCCCAACCACGATCATAGGTAATGCCGCGACTTCCGATAGCCGCGAACTCCATACGATGACCGCCCATGGACTTCACAGGATAGCGCCAGATTTGGCTGACGAAGAGCGGGCTGAGTTCAGGTCGCATCATCTCGTCCTATCTTTTCAAAGCAGACCGGCGCCCCCGGCAAAGGATCGCTGCCCTTGGCGTCGGCCGCACTGGTTCATGGTCAGAAGCTGCGCGTCAAGGTCATGCCGATCTGGCGTGGTGGACTGATCGAGCCACGATCCACCTCCCGGGCACCTGCAGCATACTCGGCCTGGGTGAGCAACAGGAAGCTGAAGTCGGAAGCCGCGCTGAAGGACCAAGTGTTCGTCAGATTGCGGCCCCACATTAGGATGCGTGTGCGGCGGTCAGGAAAGCGATAACCAATTGAGGCGTTGACGATCCCTTTTTTAGCCGTGTGCGACTCAGCGAAGGACTGGTTGTTGAGCGCGCCAACGGCGAAATTGCTTGCCCACTGGGAGGTCAAATCCGCAGTGAGATGGCCTGCACCGATGTCAGTATTGTAATGCCCGCCGACAGTGATGTCATGCTTGGGTGCATAGGGCGCATTATTGCCTGTGCAATCGATTCCGGACGCACATCCACTGAACGAGACGAAATAAGCGTCGGTGTAGGCGTAGTTCGCGGTCATGTTGAATTGGGGCGAGAGCCTGAAGACGGATTCGACCTCGACACCCTTGACTCGCAATTTGCCAGCATTCGTATCGGTCAGCGCGCCGTTAACGAGATTGCGGACCTGCAGATTGGTCGTATCTGCGTGATAGGCCGCGATATTGAGATCTAGACTATCCAGAAGGCGCAGCTTAGCGCCCAGTTCGTAGCTCGTCGACTTTTCGGGTTGCAGGGCGATCCGTGCGGCAGCGGGCGTCCTGCCCGTCAGTGACCAGCCTCCGCCTTTGAAGCCCCGAGATACGCTGCCATAGAACAGTAAGCCGTCATGCGGCTTAAACTCAAGTATAGTGCGTGGGGTAAACGCGTTCCATGTTTCGCGCAGATCGGTTACGCTGTAGGGCGATCCGTAGAAAACGGTGAAGCCGTCGTGTATCGTCGCGGCTTCTTTGTGCTCGATAGTGTACCGACCTCCCAAAGTGAGAGCTAAGGTCGGCGTAAAGCGATATTTGCCTTCTAGGAAAACTGCTCCACTGCTTACTTTCGATATGCCATCGACAATCTGACGCTGGAGTTGCCCGCCGGTCAAGGTCGCAAGGCGCATGTTAGGCACGGTGCCGTCAAAGCCGAGGTGAATCGTCTTCTGCAAGCGCTCGTAGCTCAGGTAGACACCTCCGACATATTGGAAGCGGTCGTCGCCCTGCGAGGCGATCCGCAACTCTTGGCTATACTCCTCTTCTTTGCTGTCGTTGATGCTTTCAACGTTCGTCAGGTTCGAGGAGCTATCGCCGTCATCGACATAGTTGGTCTTAAGGTGGCGAAAACTGGTGATGGAAGTGAGCTTGGCGGGGCCAAGGTCGGCGTCAACCCGCGCCTGGGTAAGCCAGATGGTCCTGGCGTTGGTTCCGTCGAGATTGTGACAGACATCCCAGTTGGTCTTGCGGATCGCATCGCACCTCGCGTTCTCCGCGCCTTCTCCGACCATACGATATGCGGCCGAATTGCCATTCTCATGGAAGTACTGACCCATTAGGCCGATAGTGATCGCGTCATTGGCTTCCCATGTGAAGGTCGGCCGCAGAGCAATGCTGCGCTGATTTGTGAGATAACCGCCGGTCGTCCTGTTGGGAGAATAGCCGCCGATCAGCTTGCTGCTATAGGCGAGGCGAAAGGCGCTCGTGTCGCTCGTCGCCAGATTGAAATAGCCTTGGCTATCGATGCCGGGATCGCGGGCAGGCGAGTAATGCGACAAGGTGACATTAATTTCGCCCGAAGTATCGCCAACGCGCGCCTTCTTGCTGGTGATTTGAATTGCGCCGCCAACGACGTTGCGTCCAAACGTTGTGCCCTGTGGACCGCGCAAAACCGCGAGTTGTTCGAGGTCGAAAAAGTCCGACGCAAAAGAAGCTAGCGTCCCGAAATAGATATCGTCCTGAAAAATGGCGACGGGGATGTCGAGATGCGGCGAGTCGTTGGTCGTGCTCTGCGCTCGGATCACTATGCTAGCGGTGCTGGGTCCTTTGGTGCTGATAAATGCGGCGCCGGGCATGATCGCGGGGATATCGCTGAAATTGGTGATACGCATGTCCTTCACCGCCTCGCCAGTTAGGGCAGTAACTGCGATGGGAACATTGCGAAGGCTTTCGCTGCGCCTGGTAGCCGTAACAACAATGTCGCCGCCTCCGGAGCCTTCAGTTACGGTAGAAGCCGCCTGATCGACAGCCTCTCTCGTTTCTGCCACTTGCGCGTGGATTGAGGGCGACCACAGACACGTAGCTGCAGTGCAAAGCAGTCCGGGAACTCGTCTCAAGTTTACAACGCTAAGTCTCATGATTCACCCCTTATATGTTGAAGTACTTTCATGCTTCTCACCCGCGTTTATTATATTTTTGTTGTTATACTCCCTAAATATTATGCTTCTTGACGAAAAATGAATTCTCCGAGTTTGACAAAACCCGGTCTCTTAACGTCGCAGTAAACGCTAAGAGCCTGCTTCATTTCTTTGACAATGGCGCGCAATATTGGTGAGTGGCGCGGAATATCGGCGGCTTGCTCTGCAGCGATCATCGTGCACCGCGGTGCCTCTCGAACGACGGTAAACTTTGCTGATCCGATTCCGACGACGGCTCCAATCCAGTCGCGCTCCCGAACATCGTCGCGCTGCGCATCGTCGTCGATTAGAAGGTTAGGGCGGAATCTCCGGACGTCCAGTAGGACGTCAGGCACGTATTTTTGCAACTTTCGAATTGAGGACGTAGTCAAGATATCTATTGTAGCGGCATCGAAGAATGTACCCGGCGGCGGCCTTTTTTCGTTCCCTGCGCGAAGTGACATAGGCGTCGGTAAGCGCCAGATCGCGGGCCAGATCATCGTCAAGGACGGCCAGATATTCGTTTCACAGCATGATTGGCCGCCTCAGGCGGCAAAAGTTCATCTCCTCGAACCCCACGCTGGCGATTGGCATCAGCGGCGATGAGGCTGGCATCGACGGCGAAGCCTTCGCCGCCGACCGAGCCCTCCAATATGCAGCGCTTCACCGTCTTCTCAAACAGCGTGCGCAGCAAATCACTGTCGCGGAACCGGCCATGGCGGTTCTTGGAAAAGGTCGAATGATCGGGCACATCGCCTTCCAGTCCAAATCTGCAAAACCAGCGATAGGCGAGGTTGAGATGCACCTCATCGCACAGCCTGCGTTCCGAACGGATGCCCATGCGGTAGCCAATAAGCAGCATCCGGATCATCAGTTCCGGATCAATCGATGGTCTACCGGTCTCGCTGTAATAGGACCGCAAATGCTCGCGGATCCCAGGCAGATCGACGAACCCGTCAATCGATCGCAGCAGATGGTCTGTCGGCACATGCCGTTCCAGGTTGAAGCTGTAAAACAGCGCTTCCTGTGCCACCGTCCGCTCGCCCATCATCGGCCCGTCTCCGTCCCGTACGAACAGTGAATCAGACCTCGCAAACTACTTCAAGCCAGAGTTTTTCAACACTATCAATCGATAACGGACGGTCGGCTGTCAGGATTCTCAGGCGGGACGGCTCTCGTCTGATTCTGGGGCAACTGGGACTGTCGTGAATCACATGAATCTCAGGCAGTCGTCACTCGGTTCCGCCGAAAATCCGGCGCGCACGGAATTGCGCGGTCCTGTGATCCCGTGGAATGTCCGAAAATCACTGTCGGGTTGAGAAAGCGTCCGACAATGCCGGTGGCGGGGTTTCCCGTCAGGGGGCATCGGCGCCGATCTGGCACCTGGCCGCGACCGCCAGCATGGACCGGCGCGTTTCATATGTTTTCCGACAAAGGTCGTGTACCGATCGGTAGTTGCGAATGGCTCGCAACATGCGTTAAAGGCGTAGTCAATGCCGACCAACGCCCTTGTCCTGTCTCGCATGCTGCTCGTCGAGCGCCCGTCGCTCCTGCGGCTTGCGCAACGCATCGTTGGCAGTGCACCGGCAGCCGAAGACGTGACGCAAAGCTTATGGTTTCGTGTCCAGCGGATCGAGGATGATCCGCCGATCGTCAACAAGCGGGCCTTTCTATATCGGCTTACGACGAACCTCGCGGTCGATCAGCTTCGCGCCGATCGTAGGCATGGCGCGCTGTTTGAGGCCGGAGGACTGCCCGAGGATGTCCCCGATGACCTCCCCTCGTCCGACAAGGCATTACTCGACCGCGAGAAGCTCGACGCGTTGATGGCTGCGCTTGGTGAACTGCCGCCGCGCACACGGCAGGTCTTTGTCATGCGCAAATTCGATGAGATGCCTGTGCAGGAGATCGCCACGCGCCTCGGGCTGTCCCGCAGTTCGATCGCCAAGATGATGCAAAGCGCACTGCTCCATTGCGACGCGCGCCTTCATGGCGAGCCTGAATGAGCAGACATCTTTGCGGTGCGATTCCACATGTGCTGGTTTCAAACGTCATAAACTATGAGAGACCTGTGCTGTCGAATGCCTCGGGCTACGACAGGGAAAGGGACGATGTGTGGCGGCTGAACAACGCATTCCAGAGGAAATAAGGCAGGAAGCTGCGCGCTGGATCGCCGAACGTGACGCCGGCCTGCTGACACCAGGGGACGAAAAGGCGAGGGCGGCATGGCTCGCGGCCGACCCGCTGCACGCGACCGCCTATGCGCGCCTTGAACGCACCTGGAGTACGATGGGCAGCGTGCCGGTCAAGGCGGAGATACACAGGCGATCCACGGTGCTACCGTTCCGCTTGCCTGCACGGTCCCGGCAATGGCTGGGGGGTGCAGTCGCCGCCTGCCTGGCGCTGGCGATCGTGGGGACGGCGCAGGATTGGCCGACGCGGCTGCGTGCCGACGCCATGACCGCGACAGGCGAGCGGCGCGAGGTGGTACTCACCGACGGTTCGCGGGTCGAACTCAATACCGCCAGCGCCATCATGATCGACTATCGCAGCGAGCGACGCATCATCCATCTATTGAAAGGCGAGGCGGCATTCACTGTCGCCGCTGATCGAACCCGGCCTTTCACGGTCGAGGCTGGAGACGGCGCGACCACGGCGTTGGGCACGCGCTTTATCGTACGGCGCGAGGGTGCGGACACCGATGTTACCGTGACCGAGCATCGCGTGCGGGTGGCCCGGGCGGCTGAAGCCGCGACGCCCGCCTGGATCGCTATCGTCAGCGAAGGCGAGGCATCACGCTACGGACCGGGCGGGATCATTGCCCCTCATGCTGTCGACATCGACGCGGCGGCTGCATGGACGCGCGGCCGCCTGGTGCTTGTCGATCGACCGCTCGGCGACGTTGTGGCGGAGCTGAACCGCTATCATCGGGGCTATATCCGCGTTGTCGGGGAGGCTCTGGCCGAACGTCGGTTCAGCGGTGTGCTTCCGGTCGATGACCCTATCGGATCTCTCGATGCTATCCAGCGCTCGCTGGGGATCAGCTCGACGCGCATCACCGACCGGCTGATCTTCCTCCACAGCTGAAGGGAACTCACGGAAGAAAGGCCATCCTCATTTCCACATCGGCGTTTGCCAAACGTCATAGTAATGAGAGGCACTCGCAACTGTCGTGTGCCCCTCCTTGGTTCATGATGTGCGGGGATGACAGACAGTGATGATTTCTGGAGCAGAACGGGCGCTTTCAAAAGGTTTTCGCGGGATTATGGCGTCAGCGATGCTGACGACAACGGCTCTGGCCGCAGGCGTGGTCATCATGCCGGTTGTAGTGCATGCGCAGTCGGCGCAGAGCTATGATGTTCCAGCAGGGCCGCTCGCGGTAGCGCTCAATCGCTTCGCAGAGGCGTCCGATATTAAGCTGTTCTACTATGCCGCTTTGACCAACGGCCTGTCCAGTCCACGTCTCAAGGGTAGCTTTGGGCCGGCAGAAGCGCTCTCGCACCTGTTAGCCGGATCCGGCCTCACGTTCCGCCAAACCGGCCCTGACGCCTTCACACTCGAACGCGCACCCACATCAGCGGACAGCGCGATCCAGCTTGGGCCAGTGCGTGTCGAGGGGGCCGGCGAGGCCGGGGGGTCCGCCGCACTCGTCAGTCTGACCCGCGACCGTTCGGCAACCGAGGGAACGGGATCCTATACCATGAACCGGCCGACCAGTTCGGCTACCCGGCTGGACCTGACCCTGCGCGAGACGCCGCAGTCTGTGACCATCATCACGCGTGACCGGATGGATGATTTCGGCCTTAAGAATATCGATGACGTCATGCGCCAGACACCCGGCATCACGGTCGCTGCCTACGATTCAGATCGTACGATGTATTATTCGCGTGGGTTCTCGATCAACAACTTCCTCTATGACGGGCTGGTCTCGAACCACCGCAACATCGGCTATGCGGCCGGCAACACAACCAGCGACATGGCTATCTACGACCGTATCGAAGTGCTCAAGGGCGTCAGTGGCCTGACCACCGGCGTGGGTTCGCTCGGCGGATCGATCAATCTGATCCGCAAGCGGCCAACGACCGAATTTCAGGGAATCGTAGAACTGAGCGCCGGAAGCTGGGACAATTATCGCGGGCAGATCGACGTCGGCGGTCCGCTCACGGCTGACGGCACGATCCGCGTGCGCGGGGTGGCTGCGTATCAGGACACCAATTCCTTCATGGACCGCTATAGTAGGCAGACGCTGGTATTTTACGGCATCGGCGAGATCGACCTGTCGCCTGACACCATGCTAACGGTCGGCGCGGACTTTCAGGACAGCCGCCCGGAGGGTTCGACATGGTCCGGCACTTACCCACTGTTCAACGCGGCAGGCGGGCTGAACTCAGTGCCCCGAAGCTACAGCAACGCGGCGCGCTGGAGTCACTGGGACCAGTCAACGCGCACGATCTTCGGCCGCGTCGAGCATGATTTCGGGAATGGCTGGACCGGCAAGCTGCAGCTTGAGCGCAAGGTCAACATGTACGATGCGCCGCTCGGCACGATCCAGGGTTCCTATCCCTATAGCGACGGCAGCGCGGCCATCTATTCCGCCTTCTATGGCGGCAAGACGAGGTCGAATTCGCTCGATCTCCAGGCCAAGGGTCCGCTGCATATCCTGGGCGGTGAGCATGACCTTGTCGTGGGTCTGTACGCGTCGCGTTCGCGGTGGAGAGGCAACGGCGACTGGAGCACGCCAGCGGACTATGACGGAACCGTCGCCGATTTCTACAACTGGGACGGCAACATCGCCAAGCCCACCTTCGGGCCTTGGGACCAGGTCATCGATGATATCACCAAGCAGTTCGGAGGCTACATGACCGCGCGGATCGGCCTGTTCGAAGGCTTCAAGCTGATCGCCGGTGGCCGTCTGATCACTTATGATTTCGATGGGCGCGGAGCAACGATCAAGGTGAAGAACCGCCTGACGCCTTATCTCGCTGCGACATACGAACTCACCCGGAACCTCTCGGTCTACGCCAGCTACGCCGATGTCTTCATGCCGCAGGACCCCTGGGTCGTTGATCGCAACAACCGGATTCTCGATCCCAACAATGGGAAGAACTACGAAGTCGGCCTGAAGGCTTCGTTCCTCGATAACCGGCTGAACGCAAGCGCCGCCTATTTCCAGGTGCATGAGAGTAACCGGCAGGGCTATGACGACATCTACAACGCCAGCCCGACCAACCCCGCCGTCGACTGGGCGTATATCCCGATCAAGGCCAAGACTAAGGGCTTCGAAGTGGAAGTATCCGGCGAGGTGCGTCCAGGCTGGCAGTTGCAGGCTGGCTATACCCACAAGGTCACCCGCGATTCTACCGGTGCTGAAGTATCCACCTTCGAACCGCGTGATCAGTTTACCTTCTATACCAGCTATAAGCCACAGGCCATCGAAGGGCTGAGTGTCGGCGGCGGATTGCGCTTTCAGGGCAAGAATTGGCAAGACGTCTACAATTCTCCACTCGGAGAATATCACAGGTTCAGCCAGAGCAATTTCGTTCTCGTCGACCTGATGACATCATACAATGTGAACAGGAACATCAGCGTCTTCGCCAACCTCAACAACCTGTTCGACAAGACCTATTTGACCAATGTGGGCTTCTATCAGTCCGGTGCGTTCGGGACGCCGCGTAGCTTCCTCGTGACAGCCAAATATAAATACTGACTGGATCGATCTGTTGCAGCATGGTCATATCAGCACAGCCGTCAGGTCCGTCGCTGCTATCGTTGTCGGATATGGGCTGGCATCGGCAGTTTCTGTCGTGGTGGCATCGCTTCTGCCGCTTGCGCGCGCGGAGGCGGTGCTCATCGGGACATATGCCGGCCTGCTGGCATATGTCGCCATTATCCTCTGGGTTTTCGCGGCCCCTCACATCAGATCGATCTGGGCCGTGTTTCTGGTCATGGCCTCGTTGCTTGGGTTGAGTTGGCTGCTCACCTTGGTAGTCAAAGCATGAGTGCCAGCGTCGTCGCTGTGTCCGCTATGGGACTGCGTCAATCCATGGCGTGGCTACACACGTGGGTAGGACTGTGGTTTTGCTGGCTTCTCTATGCCGTGTTCCTGACCGGCACGCTGGCTGTATTCGAAGAGCCCGTAACCCATTGGATGACGCCGGAGCATCATGCCAGCGAACCGGCGGTGGCGGGTACGAGGCCGGGGCCGGTCGATCGTGAGCGCCGCCTCACGCTCGGCGCCGGGTTTCTGGCGAGGAACGCGCCTGACGCATCCTATTGGGAAATCTGGCCTGCCGACCGCAATCAGGACAACGCCCTCTTCAGCTACTGGCTGGACGCCGAAGGGGCGCATGTGGCGACGCAGCTGGATCCCGAAACCGGCAAGCCGGCGGTCGTTGAAGTGGACTTGTAACGGTTTTGTGCCGGTCACCTATCTCATTATGCCACCTTGGCTTCGAACGCGAGTGGGCTGATGCC
>NZ_JARYGI010000065.1:0-9694 GCF_033795625.1 Sphingobium sp.
CCATTTCGCAGCAGCCGCCTGATCGGCGCAGAGCGACAGCCTACCTCTGACTGCCGCCAATCTTTGCAACAGAGCCCACTGGCGGGGTAAAAGCTTTCCGATTGAAGCGTATCCCGACCGAGGCCGATTGGCTCGCCGCGATTAACGGCTTGGGCAGCGCCGCGCGCACGGCGCTCGCAAGGCTTAACGATCTGGAACAGATCTACCGGCGCGGATTGCGGGCGGTGGCGTGCGAGTATCGGCCCGGCGCCCTTCCCAGTCTCCTGGCCCTCCTGTTGATGCGGCCGATGGTCTCGCCGCAGACTGTGGCGGACATGCTCCAGTTCAGCGTTGCAGGCGCCAGCAAGCTCATCCAGCGCGCTGTCGCTGCCGGAATGCTCGTGGAGATTACCAAGCGCAAGACCTGGAAGGCCTTTCTGCCGCCAGACCTCGCGGTCCATTTCGGCTTCGCCTCGCCGCGTCGAGGTCGGCCGCGCCTTGATCCCCCTGCCCTTCCCGCAGACCGCAACATGGCTGCCGCACTCGATGCCTTCGACACAGAAATGGCGGCAATCGACCGGCTTTTATCCAGTCGTTCGAATGCAGGCGGCGCCTGAATCGTTGGACACGCGGCAGCCCCCAGCTGAGTGAACCTTCAACTGGCAAACAGATACCCAGTCGTTGCAACGTCTCCCCACGCGAACTGGCGACCCGCTGATCAACGCGCCTCGAGTAGCGTTCTGATCGCGTCGAGCACCTCTTCGTTGGACGCCGCCGCCTTGGGCAGGATTTTAACGCTCAAGCCGCCGCGCGGAGTGCGGATATAGCGCAGCATCGGCTTCCCGCTGCCGGCCTTGATCTCGGTTTCTTGCTGCACTTTCTTGGCCGGAGCGACGGTAGCGCGGACGAGCCGCTTCGCCACCTCAGGCCCCGCTGTCCGCACGCCGAGATCCGCCCGCTCTGCGGCAATGCACTTTCCTTCATCTACCATGAGTTCGAGTGCACGCGAATCGGTGGTCAGGGGCTTGAGATCGCGTGCGATCCGCACCGTGATATCGTGCTTGTCCTCGAAAGCCTCGACCACGCTGTCGGGCAACCGCGCGACATCGAGCAGTCGGCTCAGCCATGACTTCGAGATTTTGAGATGCTCTGCCATCTCACTCTGCGAGCCATTGTAGAACTCTGTGAGCGCCCGGGCATATTCCTTGGCACGCTCCCAGTCTGAAATATCCTTGCGCGAACGATTCTCGATGTCCGAAACCCGGAACGCCTCTTCGTCCGAGACATGCTGGATGGTGACAAGATAGTCGTACTCGGGATGATGATGCTCGCGCAGCCACTTGACCGTCCACCAGCGGCGAACGCCGGCGATGATCTCGAAGTCATGGTCGGGATCGTCCGGCAAGCGACGGACGATGGCAGGGATGCGTTGCTTCTTCGCCGAGAGAAACGCATCGATCAGATCTCTGCAGCTATCCTCGTTAAGATGGTCGAGGTCGCGATTGTGGAGGCGCCAGGGGCGGCAGCGCGCCGGATCCACCCATTCGGTACGGTCGGTCACAACCTTGCCCGTTGCGAGCCGTGCCAAGGCCTGACTTCGGCTTGCCATCACCCCTTCAGCGGCAGGGGCATGGTCCAGCTCATCGGCTTCTTCCAGCCCTTCCGTGAGGCTGCTTCCAAATCCGCGATTACCCTTAGACATCGATGCTCTTCCTATCACTCGTCACTCGATACAGCTGCGTTGCCACGTGGCAACAGCGTTTTCGCGCGACACCTTTGCGCGGCTTGCGACCGTGGCGGTTGCCACGTGGCAACTTGGCGCTTCGCGCCCGCCGCCGTTGTCTCTCGCCAGATCGTCATATCGCCAGAAACGCCTTTACCTTTCTGTTATCCCTCGTTTTTTGTCGGGCGTTGCCACGTGGCAACGACTAGGCGGCCTCCCCTGCCCGGCTCTCCCACGATCGCAGAACATCCGCCTCAATGTCCCGGCAGACATCGTTCAGATGCTTCACGCAACGGTTGTGCACTTCATGCGACGTGACCGGCCGCTCGAGTTCAAACACTGTCTTCATCCGCGAACTCGCATTGTCGATCTCCGCGCTCGTGCGCAGCACCGAATTGATCATCGATCCGCCAAAAACCTGGCGCATCATCGTCAGAATTTCGCGATGCATCGACTTGCTTTCATCGACGCGGCTGCCCACGAGACGGATGAAATTATAAGCCGGTTTCACCCTGCCCCCGAGCTTCTCCAGCTGCCGCATCGTTGTCCGCGCCATGTCGATGAATGATACCGTCGAAGCGAAATCGATGACGCTTGGCGGCATCGGAATCACCATGGCATTCGCCGCCTGAAGCACCGCCATCGACACCATTCCCAGTGCCGGCGGCGGATCCATAATCACGATGTCATAGTCATCCACGACCTCGTCGATCGCCTGCGAGATCAGGTCGATGATGTCGAAGCTTTGGTTCTGAGCGAGATAGCCAGCGATCTCATATTCGAGATTGTAGAGCTTCAGATTGGCCGGGATCAGATCGAGGCCGAAAAAATGCGTCTTACGGATGATCTTGCGGACACCCAGCAATTCCGGATTGTGAAAATGTCCGTACAGCGTGTCGTCCTCAGCCAGATCGATATCGGGCCGATAGCCGAACATCATGGTCGAGCTCGCCTGGCTGTCACAGTCGATAAACAGAACCCGATAGCCCCGAATTGCAAAATGCTGGGCAAGATGCAGGGCGATCGTCGACTTGCCGACGCCGCCCTTGAAATTGGAGATTGAAATGATGGCCGGCGTGTCGGTGGGCGCGCGCCACGGGCGGGTGCCAAACACCTCCCGCATATGATCCAGTTCTTCGAGCGTATATTGCACGCGATGTCCCGAAGCGGTTCGGTCGCGTTCGGGCAGCCGCCCGTCGCGCTCCGCCTCGCGGATCGCCGATGCGGTGCGGCCCACCAGCGATGCGGCCTTGGAGATGGCGAAGGTCGGACCTTTCTTCTGGCCTGTCTCGGGATCCAATGCGCCATCCCGAATGCGTTTGAGGATGGTGAGCGCTTTACGGTGAAGAGTGCCGAGACCATCTTCTTCGACAAGGTCATCGGGCTGTGCTTCGAGGATTTGTTCTGTCGCCATTTGCCGCCACTTTGTGAGATTGTGAGGCGACAATAGCCCTGTTGGCAGTTTTGAGCAATAATCGTCCATCAGACTTACAACTTGGCCGATGATCTCCGAGCCGTTTGACGCTATGCCCCGCATCGAGCAGCCGTTGGTGCGTTCGCGAGACCGATGATCACGGAGCCAATGGTACAAGGAGCTCGCGCCTGATTCGCGGGGGGCGCCACATCCACGGCAGGTGCGCGCGGGGCCTGTGGATAACTACCGATGATCTCGGTGCAAACCGATGATTCCAGTGCGTTTTCCCGATGATCTCGGTGCGAACCGACCGATGATCTCAGAGCCCATACCTATATCTTAGAATCCCTATAAAAATCCGATTCGCGAATCGCTTTGATTTTTTTGAGCTGAGAAGGGCAGGGGCCATTGTCCAAACCGCTCCAAGATCATCGGTACAGTTGGAGGTTTTCCTCTCAGGATTCGGGCAAAACTGCCAAGCATCTTGCTTTCTTGGCTCAAAGCTGTTGTTACCGAGTGACAAACAGCCCCCGGAGTCGGGGAAGGGCAGATCATGAACGGGGACACACATAGACCGATTGGACACCAATATGCGCTAGCCATGCTCGACGGCGGCGAGGAACGGGTGCGATCACTGGCTAGGTCCGCCGGTACTCAGCTGACCATGGATGCGTTTTTGCGCGTTCAGGACGAGGAACCGGTCCCGGCATTTCTCCATTCCGCGCTCTGTGCGATGTCGCTTCCGACCAAGCGACCCAAGGACGACACCCAGCCGATCCTGCGCGAAGACGGCAAATACGCCCTCGCGATCAATCCGCGGCCAGTTCTTCACAACGTCGACGGCAAGCCTGTCCTGAAAAGCCTCGGCGTACCCTACGGCGCCTATCCCCGAGTCGCGCTCATCTACCTCCTGTCGCAAGCGGTAACCAAGCAATCCCGCGATGTGTATCTCGGGCGAAATTTCACGGAATGGATGCGCCGCCTTGGGTATCAGACCGTGTCCTACGGGCCCCGCGGTACGGCAAACCTCATGCGCGAGCAGGTCGATCGACTGCTGGCATGCGAATGGCAGATTCGTTGGGATGGCACGGAAGCCGGCGACAACGCCTTTGCCGTGCGGGACGTGAAAATCTCCAATGAATATGCCGGAACGCTCGACAAGAATGGGGCATTCGCCCGGGAAATCCGGATGTCGGAAGCCTTTTACAGCCATCTGGTCGATCATGCCGTCCCGCTGAACGAAGTCGCCATCCGGGAACTCAAGGGCACGCCGACCGCGCTCGATCTCTACACCTATCTTGCCTACCGGTTACCGCGCATCAACAGCGGCAAGGGCCAGATGATTTCTTGGGACCAACTGGCCAAGCATCTCGGGAATGAGGCTGACAGCAAGCGCTTCAGGCAGACGGTGCGCGAGACGATGCAACTGGTTTCGGCGGTCTATCCCAACGCCAACATTGACGTTTCAGGGCGCAAGGTCGTGCTTCATCCGTCGCCAGCGCCGCTTGAGCGTAAACTGGTCGGACCGCATTTGCGACTCGTGGGGCCGGCTGAACAAACGGCACCGAGATCATCGGTCGCAAAGTCCGTCCGATCCACTCCTGCCGCGACCCCACAACAGGAGCTCGTGTCTTTCCCAAGTGGATCGCTGAGCTACGGCACGCGCGAAGGCGCTTTTCGCGCGATCGGGCTTGAGAAAGGGCAACCCTGGTCGGTTGACACAATGGCGAACGCTTTCCGGGCGGGTTTTCCCGATATCAAGCGGCAGCGGACCGAAGCAGAATGGCTCCGGGTCTGGGAAGCCTTCGTCATCAAATATGCTCAGCGCCGCGGGCCGAGCGACGTCGAGTGACCGATGATCTCGGTGCCGTTTTCATGGTTGCGACGAAAGCACCTGATTACGTCTGAGAAAAGGAGAGCAGGGCAGGGGGCGTAAGCAGGAGAACAGCTATGCCGCTTACAGCCCTACGACCGTCACAGGAGCTTGTCGATCTGGTGGGATCGCTTGGAGGCACCTGGCACGGGCGAACCGCCATGTGCCTTTGCCCTGCGCACGCGGATCGAACCCCCAGCCTTTCGCTGCGGCAAGGGGATCGCGGCATACTCGTCACCTGTTTCGCGGGCTGTGGACGTGACGATGTCCTGCGCGAACTACGCCGAGTCCCGCTCAGCGCTCGGCATAGCTATGTCGATGCGCCCATGCAGACGAGGACGAACGTCGCCAGGCTGTGGGAGGAGGCGTTTCCGATCACCGGATCCCTCGCTGAGCGCTATCTCGCGTCGCGCCATTTGCTGCCGCCAGCCGATGATCTCCGATTCCACCCCCGTTGTCCGTTTCGACCCCGGCCGTGGACGGTCTTCCAGCCTGCACTTCTGGTGGCAGTTCGGCAAAACCGCCAACTCACGGCGATACAGCGGATCTTCCTCGATCCGGTATCGTCTGGTTACCGCATGAAGCTTATGCTTGGCCGGCCGGGGCAGGGGGCCTGGCAGGGAGCAGGGCAGGGGAGCCCCATCCTCGCGCTCGCCGAAGGTTTCGAGACCGCGAGAGCCTTTACCCTTCTCAACCAGATACCGTGCTGGGCAAGCCTCGGCGCCCGCCGGCTCGATCAGATTAACCTTCCTTCCCGCGTCGAGACCCTCATAATCGCCGAGGACAATGACGCCGAAGGCCGGCAGGCCGCTGCCAGGGCGGCACGTCATTATGATCGCGCCGGTCTGGAAATCCGGCGGATGCCGCCGCAGAAAGGGCACAAGGACTGGGCAGCGCAACTTGAAGCGATCTGACCAGGCCCATCGCAGCCGCATTCGAGCCCGCTGCGGGGGCATTGCGTAGCTTTCCTGATGGCCGACGCGCTATCCTGACCCATATTGGCGCGGCATCATTCGAGGAAACGCTGTATGGAACACCAATCGCGCCAGAGGATCGCCGACAGCTGGGCTGTTCTGTTCCAGCCGCTCGCCGCAGGAGAGGCATTCGATGTCCAAAGCTACCTGTTCGCGCCGCGCTACCAGGCAAGGCTCGCTGGCACGCTGATCCAGCACCAGAGGACCGCGCTCGCATTTGTCGCGGGCAGACTGGACGCGGAGCTGAAGCTTGCACAGGACATTGCCGCAGCCAGTTCGAGCCCGGAGATGGTCTCGGCCTGGACAGACTTTCTCAAAACGGCGACCCAACAATATGGCGCCGCGGCTCGGAACCTCCTGCAACTGGAATCGCTCGAACTCATCGAGGCGAGCGGGGCGGGGACGGCCGGTGAACTGCGCGACATCGCCGCATCCAGCCAGATCATGGCCTGAGCCGGCACAACGCTTGCCATGTGCAGGTAGCGAAGCCTGTCGCCTGCCGTGAGCCCAGCGAGTGGCAACCGCGACACGGCTCCTGCGGCTTGATTTCCTGACAGATCGGGGCGGTCCGTCGCTTCTGCCGGATCGCCTGTCGCTTCGCCGGTGCGACCCCGTGCGAAGGCCGCAAGCGCGCAAGGATAAAGAGAAGGGGGGTCGATGGATTGATGCTGCCGCAGGGGCAGCCAGTCCGGAGATCCCCCATGACCGACCTGTTCGATATCAAAATCGCTGCGGAGCGCCGCGCAGCGGCCATTCTGGTCGAGCGCCTTTGCTCATCCGGACCGGTCACCAGGGCAGATCTCAATGCAGCGATGACCCACGCCTATGAAGGATCCGACGCCGACGGCCTCTGGACCCAGCGCGACAGCTTCGAGATGCTCGAGCATGCGCTGGCTCTGCACCTTCAATCGACCGCGACTCCCGTGCGGACCCTGGCCGACGCCCTGTCCGCCTGCGCCCTGCTTGAACGCCTGCCCACCCAAACCGTACGAAGCGAGGAGCAGATCGAGTGGCAGCAGTTCTCCACGCCCGTGGATCTTGCGGCCGTGGCCGTCGTCATGGCCGCGATCAAGCCCGATGACATCATTCTCGAGCCGAGCGCCGGCAACGGGCTGCTCGTCGCGCATTGCCGCGATCATGCCGGACTTCACCTCAACGAATATGCCCCCGCACGGCGGGCGAGGCTCGCTTATGCCTTTCCTGGCGCCACCATAACCGGCCATGACGGCGCGACCATCAACTCCACTCTTTCCGCCGCAGCCCGGCCGAGTGTCATCCTCATGAACCCGCCCTTCTCGCGTTCGCTCGGCCGGGGCGATGACAGCCACGCCGCCGTCCGTCACCTCCAGGCGGCTTTACGCCGGCTTCAGGCGGGCGGCAGGCTGGTCGCGATCATGCCGGACTGGTTCGGTCCCAGCGCCAGGATGCGAGACCTTTTCGAAACCACGCTGCGCGACGTCAGCGTGCGGACCTCGGTCCAACTGGAGAAATGCTACCTTAAGCACGGCACATCCATCGCCGTGCGCTTGCTCGTGATCGACAAGACGCC
This sequence comes from Sphingobium sp., assembly GCF_033795625.1. Taxonomy (GTDB): domain Bacteria; phylum Pseudomonadota; class Alphaproteobacteria; order Sphingomonadales; family Sphingomonadaceae; genus Sphingobium. The sequence continues at coordinate 7,513 of NZ_JARYGI010000065.1, forward strand.
TGGCGCAGCAGTTCCGTCTACCCTCCAACGCGCTTCCATCCGTGACCTCATCGATGGGCTTGCCATACCAGAGCGTCACCGCCTGAGTGCGGCTGCGCCACCCACGCCCAAGCGGGCAGCAGGCCTTTCACTCCTGCGCGCCGTCAAGAGCAGCCGTGCTCAGCCGCGTCCCTATCACTCCCCGGCCCGCAACCATGTTCTTCCGGTCGCCTACACCGCGCTGGATACGCCTGCGCCCCTGCTCGACCAGGTCGGCGTGTACCTCCCCTACAGACCGAGCCGCATCCGCTTCGAGGCCGCAGGCGACCATCCGACCGCGCTTGTGGAGTCGGTGGCGATGGGCTCGATTGCCGCGCCGGTTCCCCACTATGTGCCGCAACTTCCCGAGCGGACCGTCAGTGAGCGGCTTCTTTCGGCATCGCAGCTCGAAACGGTCGTCTACGCCGGCCACGCCTGGACGCAGTTCCTGCCGGGCCGTTTCAGGCCGAGCAAGGAAGGTGTCGGCCTCGAGGTCGCGGAAGACGGATCCGCTTACCGCAAAGGCTATTTCCTGGGTGACGGCACGGGAGCGGGCAAGGGTCGTCAGGTCGCGGCCTGCATCCTCGACAGCTGGCTGCAAGGTCGCCGCCGCAACATCTGGATATCGAAAAATGAGGCGCTGCTCGAAGATGCCCGGCGCGACTGGAGCGCGCTCGGAGGCTTGCCGGCGGACGTCCAGCCGCTCGCCAACTGGAAGATCAACGAGCCGGTGACGCTCGATCAGGGCGTGCTCTTCGTCACGTATCCGACCCTCCGTTCTGTGCGCGGCGACCATAGCCGGCTGCAGCAGATCATCGACTGGGCTGGCGCGGATTTCGACGGCGTTATCGGTTTTGACGAAGCGCATGAAATGGGCGGCGTGGCCGGCGGGGAAGGGGCGCTCGGTGCGAAAAAGGGATCGCAGCAGGGCATTTGCGGCGTGCTTCTCCAGAACAACCTCCCTGGTGCGCGCATACTTTACGCCTCGGCGACGGGCGCTTCGGACGTGAACAACCTCGCCTATGCGGTTCGCCTTGGTCTTTGGGGTCCAGACACGGCATTCGCCGACCGCGAGCAGTTCATATCCGGCATCCGCAAGGGCGGAATCGCGGCGATGGAGCTTGTCGCCCGCGATCTCAAGGCGCTCGGCCTTTACACGTCGCGCGCGCTCAGCTTCGCCGGCGTCGAATATGATATTCTGCGCCACGAGCTCACGCCCGAGCAGATCGCGATCTACGACATCTATGCAGAAGCCTGGGCGATCATCCACCGCAACATGGAAGAAGCGCTCGAACTCACGGCGGTCGTGGACGGCATCGAAAACGCCACGCTCAACAGCGGAGCGAAGGCATCCGCTCGATCCCGCTTCGAATCGACCAAGCAGCGCTTCTTCGGACAGGTGCTGCTCAGCATGAAGCTGCCAACCGTGATCCACGCGGTGCAGGAACATCTCGAGGCCGGCCAGTCGGTGGTTCTCCAACTCGTAACCACCGCCGAATCTATCCTCGATCGCCGCCTGGGCGATCTCAGCCCCGACGAACGCGCCGATCTCGAGATCGACCTTTCGCCAAGGGAATATATCTTATCCGGATCTCCGCATAATACATATTCTTTGCAGTCAGGATTTATGTCGAGCGGTTCGCATGCAGGCGCGGATTTTCGGGATGAAGACATCGATTTTACTCCAGATAATTAAGGAGGATGGAGATGTGCGGGGTGCACGAGACCTCTGGGACTATGCTCGTTTCCGAACGTCGTTGAGCATCATGATCAGCGGATCAGCTGGTGGCTTGAATCGGCCAGGCTTGACGGTTGGCGACCCATGCGCTGCGAGGATTTGTAGCTTTTCCTCGGGATCGGCCCGCAGATAGGCTTCCGTGCTTTGAATGCTGGCATGCCCGAGCCAGAGCGCCACTTTGCGAATGTCACCGGTCGCGGCGAGCGTGTGCATTGCGCAGGAATGCCGGAGCACATGAGGCGTGACCCGTTTGCCCAGCAGAGATGGCTGCTTTTTCGCGGCCGTGGCGACGTGCTTTGCCAGTCTGAACGCAAACCCGTCGCGGCCCATCGGCACACCATTGGCGTTGAGGAATATCTCCATTGCCTGGCATTGCGGCCTGACGGCCAGCCAAGCCCGCAGGGATGCCTGCGTCTCGCGCCACAG
>NZ_JARYGI010000066.1:0-9635 GCF_033795625.1 Sphingobium sp.
GCTTCAAATGACCGACGTCAAACTGTCGAAGTCCTCAGATCGATCCCCGAACGACCCTATTTCCGCACCCTGTTAAGCATTCGAAATGTGAGTGGCCCTTGGTCTGTGGAAAGACCGGCAGTCTTGCCGAGAAGGTCGGCTAGCCAATCAGTAAGGCCGGTGCCGACCTCGCCTTCGTTCTCAGTCAGACCCGAGCAGATGCCAAAGCGGTTCTCGGGCAGTCCCTTGGCGACCTCCTCGAAGACAGTTCGGACTAGCTTCGCGACACCAAGGAAAACCGTGAGTGCACTGACGAGCAGAGCCAAGAAAACGACGTTCAAGACGCCGCTCCAACCGAGAAGAACCCAAGCCAGTGCACCAGACGCGAGCGCGGTAAGCGCGATCGCCGCGACGGTTCCAAGCGGAACGATTCGTCCATAGTGCTGCTGGATTAGCTTGAAAAGCGCTCGCCCTCGCGGGGTACTCGAATCCTTAAGTGCGATGGCGTCGCGCGACAGAGCGAACAACCTCCGGAAGCGCGGGACGGGTTGAAAGAAACCAAGTATGCCCTTCGAGAAAAGGCCCGGCAACTGATCGACCCCATCCATGCCCACGCCTTCGCCGCTCCTACCCATGATCCGGGCATATTCGGCGGCTGCCGCGACGCCTGCGGCGATGGCGCCTGCGGATGCACCACCGATATTGCGGAAATTGTATTTTTTCGCGAGCGTGGTGATCATCTTAGGATAGACGACGCCGCTGGTAATCCCGCCCTTCATTATGAGATCGCAGTACTGACGAGAAGTGTTCTCGGTCACGGTCATGGCCCTCATTCCTTATTGGTCGAAACGGCGTGGAACCTAGCGCGTCGCTCCGTCAGTCTTACCTGAGTAAAGCCTGGCTGATTTGGTCTGCGATCGCCTTCAGTGCCAATGCCATTGATGGTGGAAGTGGCCACTGCATTACCCCTGCCACGCTCTCGAGATCAGCCCATAGTGAACCATGAATTCTGCGGCGAACAGTCACTTACACGAATACCGATTCACGCCCCCGCTGCGCGCCCTCGAAGACAAATCATTGGCCGCGGACGCTCCCTCGTCCCTCAATCCGTTGGCGCCACGCTTCCGGTAGCGCATGCAGACTAGCGCGACTTGTCCGGTCGTACGCCTGGAAGTCCGCTCCGCGCAGTTCAAGAGGGAGATTGATACAACTGCATTGTCATTCAGCATCGCCATTGATCGAATTGAAGTATAGGGATGCGCTTCGGATGAAAATGCAAAGGTTCAAGAGCCGAAGAGAAAAAGGAGCTTAGGAAGATGGCGATCAATTTTCAGGACCTTTGGGACGCCTACCCGACGATGAAACAGGAGCCCCTGTTCAATAAAATGGGTGGTGGTTGGCCCGCGCTCATCGGCGACAAGAGGTATGAAAACACCTGCACGATCCGGCTCAGCGTCGCAATGCACGCAATTGGTAGCCCACCACCCGCAGACCTCGTGGCCGCAGACGGCAAAATGAAGGACGGAGCCGGCCGCGGCATTTGCATCCGCGTTCCGACCGCGAACAAATGGCTTCAAGGGCTGCTCGGCAACGAAACATGGGGAATGACGAAAATACCTGGCACCGACCTCAAGCCTCCGTTGCCCGATTGGACTGGGATTCTTCTTTATCTCGTTCCCGGAGGTATAGACGCGGCCGGCCATGTTGATCTGTGGAATAAGGGAGATTGCCGCGTGGATTGCCATGTCGACTATGCCCGCGATGCGACGGATCTCAAACTATGGCGGCTGTGAGGCGGAATTCTGCGATTGCCGAAGCCGCATGTCCCGCAGGCTTATTTGTCCAGCAAGCAGGCGAAACCTACAGCGACCGGCGATATTTTGGATGCCTGTCCTTGGGATATAGAAGTATCAGAGCCTAGAAGGTTTCGGGAGATTGATCTTGCGCCAATCGCCGCAGGTCCGTTGTGCCGACGCCGGATCAATCGCTCCATAGGCGACCAGGACTTCGATCTTTCGGTCCGAAACGCGGCAGGCCTCCCGCGTCGCCCGCGATTCCAGATAGCATGCCCTGGCTTCGGATTCGCCTTTGCCCGCGTGGGTAAAGAGCGTCCGCGCCCAGCCGAGCTCAGTCTCCAAGCGCTCGGAGATGGTCCGGGCACGTCGCTCCGAGAGCGCTTTATTGTAGTCTTCCGTCCCCTCGTCGCTTGCGAAGCCCACGACCAGGATTTTGTCGGGCTTGTCCTTGCGTATCACTGCCTCACGTTTGCGATCGTCGACATATTTTTTTACGACCTGGATACCTTCCACAGTAAGCGTGGTCTGACCCTTCTCGAAGAGCGCGCTTTCCGGAAAGGTGGTTCGGCCATTGAGCATGCAATCACGTTCGAAGCGATGCTCGATCAGCCGCGGCCGTGGCGGAGGGAATGCGAACGAGCCTATAAGCAGCAGCGAACCCAAGCCTGCGGTGCAAGCAAGCGCTGCTTTTTCACCCACCCACGGTCCTGAAGGCGCTCCACCCCCGGCGTCGGGAACCAGTGACGGAATTCCGGCACGGCCGCCATCGCCAGTCGATGTAGGCGTTTCGCCGCAGCTGGCGGTATCTGTCGGTGACGGGGTTCGAGCAGGACCGGCTAGAATGTCGGCTGCGGCGCTAGGCATGGTAGCGCGTTGCAAATTTCCCGCGAGTTCCGCTAATGCAAGCCTGTTACCTGCGGCGAAGCATTCCGCTTGGGCGATCCAGCCCGGAATGTCAGCGGCCAGCGCATGGTGGTCATCGCCCAAGGCCTCGCGGACATCTTCTTCCGACGCCATCGAAAGCGCTTTTACGGTGTTGATGCCGCCGTACCGGAGGCGCTCGCCCAAGGCTGAGCCGATCCCCGTGATGTTTTCGAGGACCGTGACCCCAGCCGTCAGTGTGATGGCAAGCTTGAGGAATGACTCGATGTCGCCGTCGGCGAGAAATTGCGCCTGTGCGGGCCAGGTCGCGGGAACGGCCAAGTCGTATTTAAATCCCGCTTTGTCGAGAATGGACTGAATCTTGGCAACCTCCGTCCCAGCAAGCTTCGAGAAGCTGTCCAGACCGTTCGCGACCAGCAACTCGGCAATTTTCGGACCAATTCCCTCAATTCCCTGTAGCTGATCGACATGCTCGGGCGTAGGAGCAGGCCGATTGGCGTCGCGATCGGTGTCGGTCGGAGAATCGGGCGTAACGATCGGGGTGGTCGCGCCCCCATTCATGCCGGGGATGCGCTTGCCCAACCAGCGGAGCGAGTAACACAAGAGCGGGACCGCAAGTCCGCCGACGCCGCTCCAAAACATCCAGTTGCGCGCGCCAAAATCGAGCAATTCGGTCACAACTTTGCCCCCCAACGCCTGAAAATCAAAGCCATAGATTTCCTTCAGAAAATGGCGCGAACCCGAAATTCGCGGTGTTCAACACAACGTATTCGCTCGCCGTCATCAGGGTGCTTGCGTTGAATCCTGAACGGGCTGCGTATAGCGCGGATCAAGCGCGCTGTTGATCAAATGAGCGAGGCGAAATCCTGCGAGCCGAATGCGCGATTCCGCCGTGGGCGCGAATTGCGCGAGGTAGGTCTGGCTGAGCGATTGCACACGCTTCGCCGACCCCGGCCGTAGCATGGGTTCGTTCTCGGAATATTGGCAATTGCCGTTGATTAGCTTGCAGTAAAGCACCGCCGGATCGAGCGTGGTTGCGAAGGATTCCTTCGCCCATTGCCACGGCTCGCCGCCCACCATCGTGCGCTCAACGGTCGCGCTCGTATTGGCCTGTAGCGTGTCGACCGCGCGGTAGGTGATGGTATTGCGGCCCCAGCTTTTCTTGTAGTCGGCGCGCTTTCGCACGCGTTCGAACAGACCGCTTTCTAGTAGGCAGTTGTCCCAAACCGCGTGCAGGTTTTCGACCCGATAGGTCGATGTCCCGCATCGTCCGTTGAGCGTCGCATCGATGCCGTTTCCGCCCCGGTCGTCGGCAAAGGAAATATGCAGCGGTTGGTGGATGTCCCCGACCCAATGGCCGATAGCCATCAGTGCGCGCACGCGGTCTTCGCTCGAGCGGTTTGAGTCCTTGAGGGTCGCCAAGTCCCGAGTGATGCCCGACAAGATGCATTCGCCATTGCCTGGGCAAGCGGGGCCGTCGATCGAGCCGACGCTTCTAGCGACATTGATGAAATGGTCTTCGGCGTGCTGCCGCGGAAGTGCGTCCTCCTCGAGGCAGCCGAGGTTGAAGGACGTGTAGTGCCTGTCCTCCATGCGCCCTTTTCCTTTGACGGTGATGCCGCCTCTTCGCGATTGCAGAAGCCCACCAACGGCGGCGCGCGTTGTCGGTGTGAAATTGCGGTAAGCAAGTTCGCAGACCGTCAGGTGCCCAAATCGCCCCCAGGCTCTCGCGGGCTGTGGAATGACTAGGCCGGGCAAGGCTAGAGCGACCGCAATCAGCAAGCTAAGCCAGTAGCGCATGATGATTCCCCCAGTGCTGTCCAGAGTCTACGCGAAATTAAGCTTCGGCTCCATTACTATCGCAGCCAGTTCCCGCCAGTTCGGATGGAGTCTAAGTCGGCTCAAGTAGCTGTCTTCCCTGACCGGCCCTCACTTATTGGTCCGTGTTGATTGTTGTTGCATTATCGCCTCCATCGCCAGTGTTGGCCGTAGGTGGAGCGTATCGGAACCGGAGGGCGGCACTGTCGCTGCACATCGACAAAGTCAGATCAATGCTGCGTGGCAATATCTGTGGCGCGTGATCGACCGCGAAGGCGAGATCCTGGAGTCCTAAGTCAGGAAAGGCGCGGTAAGCATAGGCTTTGGCCCTCGCTGAAGAAGGATTGGAAGCGGCAAAATCGCGCGCTGAGGCGGTCGTGACTGTGCCGCTGGCGCGACCGCTTCGCTGCTTTCGCCAATCCGGTGTCACGAGAGGATGAGGCCGATAAGCAGCGCTGCTAAGGAGTAGAGCGGCCTGAAAGTCTCTAAATAGCTTTTGTCCAGCAGCGGAAATGCGAGGCAAAGCCAAAGAACCGTAGCCGCGGCCGCGACCCCTCGTTGAATCCGCAGCTTCTGCAGCAGTTCGAGCGAAGCGCGCTCGATGGGCATGATTTATCCCGAAGGCAGCCGGAACGAGAAGGGCCGCGTCAGAATCGAGAAAAGCGCCGCTGTTCCGAACGCCACAAACCACAGCGGCGGATGCGGCTCCGGCATCATTGCGAGGATGAGCGTGGCCGCTCCGCCCAGCATGAGCCCAATAGGTTCTTGAGCTTCGCATTGTGACCCTTGGCCGCGAATGATCGTACTTGGCGTCGGAGCCAGCTCGGTTCCTTCTCCTTGCTCAGCCGAAAGGGTGGCACCATTGCCGGTGCAAGCGCTAAAGTCACTGACAAGAAGGCGAAGAACGGCTTCCCTTCCGCGGGAAGCGGCAGGCCGGTCATGAGAAGACACAGACCGGCTCCCAGCGCGGTCGCCAGATCGACCCACCAAGCACGCGGGATCGGCATCTGTGGATCCAGCGTCGTGAAGCGCAGGCTCGCATAGCCCGCTGCGGTGATCAGCAGACCCAAAGCGAATATGAAGATGATGACTCCGGTCAATTTAACCCCGGGCGCGGCTATATCGCATATTTGTGTCTTCGTCCGCTTGGCCGCGCCGGGGCGCCCCGCGGCTTCGCGCGACCGCACTTTATTTCGCGCAGCAAAGCCCGCGCTCAGTTGCGCGCGCCGCCTGACAGTCTGCACGGACGGATCGGCCGCTCGCGCGAAGACCAAGGAGACTTGAAATGCCGCAATCGGATAGTGGACCTTCATCGATGCAGGTCGCGCCTTCATCCTGTCCTTCGAGGCCGGCGATCCGGACTGGAGCTGCTTTCCGATTGGAGCGCTGGCCAAGTTGCCCGCGCTCCAATTCAAACTGATGAACATCCGCATACTTCGATAAATCAGTCTGGAGCGCCACAAGGCGGTTCTCGGCACACTGGCAAAGTCCTGACATAGGGTCTGCCTACCCGCTTATCTGTCCGAAATTTGCAGGTGTATCTCAGACAAAGCTCCAAGCAGCCGATACCCAGAAGGACTCGAACCGCCCCGTCCATTCACGTCCACCCTTTTCCACGAATCCAAATCGTGCTAATGTTGTCCTTGGCGACTTCGTAAATCTATGATTTTACTGCGAAATCAACCGCTTAGGCGGTGACCCAAAATGCTCTTCTGGGCAAGGATTGTCTTCGCAGAATCAGGAACGATCTTGCCAGCGATCCACAGTCCGCCACACGCCAGAGCCAGCGTGCGGAGCGCCAACGCGCGGCGAGGCATATCGCGATAGCATACTGCGTAGAGGAAGGGGACAAACAGACACCAATCGAAGAGCGTGGCTGCCTCTCCAAATCGGTTGATCGCCCCAAGGGTGAGTTGCTCGGAAACCGAAGGCGATGCCCAGCAATACGGGAAGCACAAGATAGAACCAGTTCTGCCGAGCAGCGGTCGCTATTTTAGGCATCGTATCGGTCCCCCTTTGGTGTGCAATCCATATACGATTCTTGGTGGAATTAGGCCACCGGAGACCTGCGATAATCAGAAGCAAGGTTGCCGGTAATCACATGAAATGCGCCGTTGCTGAGGAGGGGGCATTGAAGGGAGTGGCAATTTTTGCCATATTGCGGTTGGAGGTATCAGCCTATGGCTACCATGAATGTTTCCCTGCCTGATCCTATGCGAGACTATGTGCAGAACCGTATCGACAGCGGCCAATATGCCAGTGTCAGCGACTATGTTCGCGACCTGATCCGCCGCGATCAAAGCGCGATCGTCGACGAAGAACGCTGGCTGAAAGAACTCGACGCGTCGATTGACGAAAGCCTTCAGGAGATGAGAGCCGGTAGCGGTCACGATCTCGACGAAGTTTGTGACGCTCTCATCGCCGACATTCAGAAAACCACGAGCGGTGAATCGCGTCAATGAAGGTTACGCTGTCCACACGGGCTACGCGCGACCTCGAAGGCATCCGAAGATATATCGAGAAGGACAATCCCGCGCGCGCGATCTCGTTCGTCGGCGAACTGCGCGACGTCGCAAAGCGTTTGGTAGATATGCCGCGCGCCTTCCCGCTGGTCCCGCGCTACGAACAACACGGGATCCGGCGGCGATCTCACAAGGGATACGGGCTTCTCTATTCCGTCGAGCCGGACCGGATCTTCGTTCACCGGATCATTGGGCCAGGACAGGATCATGACGCCGCCTTACACCTCAATTGAGGTAGCCAGACTGCTCGAATTGCAAGTGGCTGTCATAGCGTGATGCCGAAAATAGCCTGTTTGCCGTTCATCCACGGAAACGCAGGAGGGCATGGTCCGGGGCAAAATCGCGAGGCTGACTATCAGTCCTGATCCGGCACCTCAATCGAAACCAGCGCGGAGTATTATTGCTAATGAAGCGGGAGCCTGGAGAAACCAGCGCTCGCCGCTTGTAGACCAAGATCAGCGACTTTCCTCTCTAGACGTTGAACACGGGAGCAGCGATTTCGCCAGCGTAAGCCCGGTCACGGCATTGCCTTTTGCCCGGCCAGACCTACCTTTATCTGAATAGTACTGAATACTAACGGGCGGCCCTAAGAAAATGTTTTCGACGCCTGGACGGTGACGAACGTGAAGGCGTACGAGGATCAGAATTGCAGCCACAACCCGACAGAAGCAGAGAGTTGGGCGACAGCCTTGATCGGTGGCGTCGGCGCTTTCCGCTACTTGGTCAGCCGCTCGACGCGCCAATGATCGCGCTCCCATGCAGCCTGAGGTTCATCTTCGGGGGTGAGAGCCGTCCTGTGATGATGGCCGGTACGAGAAATTCGTCACGAGCTCGGCGCGCGTCCGTCGGTGATTTCGCTACCCCAAACCAAGTGAACACAGGCCACCCCGAAGGAGACTATCGATGAAAGCTCTAGTTTATCATGGCGACCACCATATTGCCTTGGAAGAAAAACCGAAACCTCAGATCCTGAAGCCCACCGACGCCATCGTGCGCGTACTGAAGACGACGATCTGTGGCACGGATCTCGGGATCTACAAGGGCAAGAATCCCGAAGTCGCCGACGGGCGCATCCTGGGCCACGAAGGGGTCGGGATCGTCGAGGAAGTCGGGGAGAGCGTCACGCAGTTCCAGAAAGGCGACAAGGTCCTGATTTCCTGCGTCACCTCTTGCGGCTCGTGCGATTACTGCAAGAAGCAGCTCTACGCGCATTGCAGGGACGGCGGCTGGATTCTCGGCTACATGATCGACGGTGTGCAAGCTGAGTATGTGCGCACGCCGCACGCGGACAACAGTCTCTATAGAATTCCGCAGACAATAGATGACGAGGTCGCGGTTCTGTTGAGCGACGTTCTCCCCACCGGACATGAAATCGGCGTGCAATATGGAAATGTTCGCCCGGGCGATGCGATTGCAATTGTTGGCGCTGGGCCTGTCGGCATGTCGGTCCTCCTGACAGCTCAATTTTATTCACCGTCAATCATCATCATGATCGACATGGATGAGAACCGTCTCGAACTTGCCAGGGAGTTGGGAGCCACGCACACGATCAACTCCAGCACGGAAAATGCCGTCGAGGCAGTCTTCAAGATCGTTTCAGAGGGCGTCGATGTCGCAATCGAAGCGGTCGGCATCCCGGCCACCTGGGACATCTGTCAGCAAATCGTCAAACCCGGCGCGCACATCGCCAATGTCGGCGTTCATGGCGTCAAGGTGGATTTTGAAATCCAGAAGCTTTGGATCAAGAATCTGACGATCACCACGGGACTTGTGAACACCAACACGACGCCCATGCTCATGAAGGTGGCTTCGTCCAACAAGCTGCCTTTGAAGAAGATGATTACCCACCGCTTCGCCCTGAACGAGATCGAACAAGCCTATCAGGTTTTCCTCAACGGCGCGAAAGAGAAGGCCATGAAGATCATTCTTTCCAATCAGGCGTAGTCGATCGTAGGGGCCGATCCGGCACTTCTGGGCGCCCGGATCCCCTCTTTCGGTTCAGGCGCGATCACACCGGGTCCGCTGCCCGGTTCCTGTGCGAGGTGCCCTAGTTTTGCGCACAAGCTTAGTCCTTCTCATCGGCAGGCGCTTACGGCGTTCATGGTGCCGATCCTTAGGACTTGGATCGAACAGATGATTCTTGTCGTCACTCGCTCTCCATCCAGCTTAGCCTGATAGGCTGAGCCATCCTATGTCCGCCGTGGCGTGAGCTTTCATTCGCATCTATCTTGATGGAAACCACATGGCGAGCGACGGTTACGGCCTGTTTTTCGTACAGTGGTGGAATGGCTGGCCGATAGGCGACTGACTGGTTTGGGGTGCGGATGCATGGATAGCTGCCGTTCCCTTGCCGTCGTCCTCCGACCAACTTTTGCCGAAACCCGCCATTTTGCCATTTCAGCGACCTTATACCGACCTGCATTGATCAGGACCCACGTGCCCATTTGCGGCGTCCGATAGTCATGATGCGCCACGACTGATCGACCAGCCTGTTCCAAGCTTCGCAGCAGAGGTCGATGATGTTGTCGTGGGATGTGAAGATCCGGTTGGACAGCCAGTTGTCGCGCATGAACTGCCAGATATTTTCTACTGGGTTGAGCTCAGGACATTTCGGCGGCAGCGGAACGATGCTAATATT
>NZ_JARYGI010000067.1:0-9294 GCF_033795625.1 Sphingobium sp.
CACCTCCAGGCGGCAATGGCAACGGAGGCGATAATGCACTAACAATCAGCACGGACCACTCAGTGGGGGCCGGTCATAAATGGTGAGCAGGGATCGAAAGAGAGGAAGGGAAAGGCCTTTGCCTGTGTATAAGACGGCAACAGCAGAGCCGGCAACGCGCGAGACTTGGGCACCATCGCTTCGTTCGCGCTCTCACCTTAAGGGTATCGATCTGTCCCGTATTCCGGCCGGGCCATCTGACGAAGTGGCTTGGCCTGACGGCGAACCAGATTCGCGCTCTCACCGAAACAACGTTCTATGAATGAGTTCGTGCAAGTAGAGGCATCCCTCTGGCGCTTTTCAATCTGGAAGTTTCTGTGATCGCCGCGGTGAACGGGCCGGCGATGGGGGCCGCCAATGATCTCGCCTGCATATGCGACAGCAAGGAAGAAGCCGATGAGGCGCTGGCGCTCACCGTAAAGTTCTTCGAAGATCACTGGGCAGGAGAGGCTGTCGCATGAGCGAAATCAAAGTAAAAGTGCCGGAACTGGCGTTTATTCGGCTCCGATCTCCCGATCTGGATGAGGCGGAAGCCTTCCTTACTGACTTCGGCCTGGCCAAAGTCGCTCGAACGCCGACCGCGCTCTATATGCGCGGGACGGACGGCGGCCATCATCTGCATGTGACCGAACTGGGCGAACCAAAAGTGGTCGGTTTTGGCTATATGGCGCGGGATGCCTCAGATCTTGTGGCCCTCGCCGGCAAGGGCGCTGTGGAGAGTGTAGACGAACCCGGCGGAGGTAAGCGGGTCCGGCTCACGGACCCCTTGGGTTTTCAGATCGAAGTGTTAGCAGATGTAGCCTTGCTTCCGCCGCTTCCGGTCGTGCGACCGTCGCTGAACCTGGGGGCGCATGGAGCCAAGCGCCAAGGGCAGCAATTCCGCGTCGACGGCGGCCCCTCTCAGGTGAAGCGGATCGGCCATGTCGTCGTTCACGCCACCGATCTCCACAGGACGGTCTCCTGGTATCGCGAGACGCTGGGCATGGTGGGGACCGACGATGTCTGGGCGGGTGAGCCGGATCACGTGATCGGGTCTTTCAATCGAGTGGACCGCGGCGAAGCGTTCGTCGACCACCATGTTCTGTTCGTCGTTCAGCAGAAGCAGAATGGCCTAAACCACATCTCATTCGAAGTGCAGGACTTCGATGATGTGATGTCTGGCCATCAGCACCTGCGCGGCTTGGGCAAATACCAACATAGTTGGGGGATCGGACGTCACTTCCTTGGCAGTCAGATCTTCGATTACTGGCAAGATCCATGGGGCCGAATACACGAGCACTGGACTGATTCCGATCTGCTGAATGCCAACCACCCGCAAGGTTCCTATCCTGTGGAGATAGGCTTTGCGTCTCAGTGGGGCGATGACGCACCGGAAGCCTTTGTCAGCCACTCATCCCGCTAGCTCAGAAAGTTCAACGATGAGACTCGATATCTTCGCTCACTACCTCCCTGAACCGGTGTTCCGGCGCTTCCAGACGATTCTGCCGGACAATTTCGGTCTCCGGATTTTCGAGAAACTGCCGGAACTCTGGAATATTGACAGCCGCTTGGCGCTGATGGCGGAGTATGCCGACTACCAGCAGATCCTGTCGCTTTCCAATCCCCCCATAGAGTTGCTGGGCACGCCTGACGAGACGCCGGCGCTCGCCCGCTTCGCCAATGATGCTCTCGCTGATGTCTGTCAGGCACATCCGGACCGCTTTCCCGGCTTCATTGCCAATTTGCCGATGAACAATCCAGCCGCCGCAGTCGTGGAAGCGAACCGGGTCGTGACCGAATTGGGCGCAAGCGGCATTCAGATCTACACAAACGTGCTTGGCAAACCGCTCAGTGATCCATCGTTCTTACCGATCTTCGAGACCATGGTGAAGCACGATCTGCCTGTTTGGATTCACCCTATGCGAGGGCCGAATTTTGCTGACTACGCCACCGAGGACGCCTCAGCGGACGAGATCTGGTTTACCTTTGGCTGGCCTTACGAGACAAGCGCGGCGATAACGCGCCTGATCTTTTCGGGAATCTTCGACAAGCTACCTAGCTTGAAGATCATCACGCACCACATGGGTGGCATGATCCCCTACTTTTCCGAGAAAATCGGGATCGGCTTCAACCAGATTTTCGACGGGGCTGAAAACGTCAATCCGCTCGCCGTCCGCGCGGGGCTGAAGCGACCGCTGCTCGACTATTACCGCATGCTCTATGCGGATACGGCGATCAATGGCTCACGCGCCGCGGCTGTGTGCGGACATGCCTTCTTTGGCAGTGACCATCTTCTCTTCGCATCGGACGCTCCGTTCGATTACAATGGAGGCCGCAAGCTGATGTCGGGCGCCATAGACGCCGTTGGCTCGCTGGCTGTCAGCGAGGACGAGCGAAACAAGATCTTGTGGGCGAACGCCCGCACGCTGCTGCGGCTCGATTGATGTTCGCGCTAGGAACTTTCGCCGACAAAGGGCAGTCGTTTGTAGGGCTGGTCGTTGCAGAGCATATTTTTGCTCTGCCGCACCTCCTGGAGTTGTGGTCCAGATCGAGCGCCGAGGAGGATCTTCCAGGCCAGGCGTCGCTGCTAGGTTTGCTCGAGCATTGGGATGAGAATTTCCCACGCCTTGAGGCTCTGGCCCGCTTTGCGGCCGACGAGGTCGGAAATATCTCCCCCCTTGAGCCGGCGACCTTGCGATACCTGCCGCCAGTGTTGCGGCCCGGCAAGATTCTCCACTCCGCGGCTAATTTTCGAGAGCATGTCGAAGAGATGGCCGCCTATAACACCAGCAATGGCAACGGGGACGCTAACACTCGTTTTGCCGGGGAGAAGGAAGGCGCAAGGCCCTATCTTTTTCTCAAGGCTTCAAGCACGCTGGGAGGACCATTCGACGATATCGTGCTCCCGGCCGGCGACCACCAGATCGACTGGGAGGCGGAACTCGCTGTCGTAATCGGGAAGCGGGGTCGCGACATCGCGGCGGCGCACGCGATGGACCATGTCGCTGGCTTCATGGTCGCAAACGATGTCACATGCCGCGATATGCTCTGGCGCGACGACCGGAAAAATTTCAAGACCGACTGGCTGGCTTCCAAGTCGCACGACGGCTTTGAGCCGATTGGGCCGCTGTTCGTACCGCGCGCTTATGTCACCGACCCCGGAAATCTTCGCATCACCCTTACGCTGAACGGCGTCGTCAAGCAGGATGGCCACATCAGCGACATGATCTTTTCTCCGGAGGAGCAGATCGAATTCGCCAGCCATATCCTGACGCTTGAACCGGGCGACATCTTCGTCACCGGCACCGTCGGCGGCGTCGGACAGGCGACCGGCGAGTTCCTCAAGGCCGGAGATGTAGTCGAGACGGAAGTTCACGGCCTCGGCAGGCTGAAAAACCGCATCGTCGCAGCACCTTCGGGCATCGAATGACACGGTTGAACGCTCCAGCTCTCTGAGCATGAAAGACCATCTGGGCTCTAGAAGCGGCAGACATGCCCGTGCGGAATGCACCCCGGCCCGGCGTATCAGTGCCGGTTCGGACCCGGTCAAAAGGTGACGCAATGCCTATGAGCATATTCCTGGGATCGAAAACACGATGATTACGAACGCCAACGCTGTTTCCGCCGACAACGTCGTCGAGCCTGCCGACGTGCTCATTGTTGGTGCAGGACCTACGGGCAAGCTGCTGGCGCTTCTTCTGGGGCGCAAGGGGCTGCGTGTCATCGTAGTCGAGCGGCACCCCGGCCTATATTCCCTCCCACGCGCAATTGCGTTTGACGATGAAATCGCACGTTTGCTCGCCGATATCGGCATCGATCCGGATCATGACGACAACATCGTCTATATGGATGAGTACTATTATCTGGAGAATGGCAAAGGTGAAACAATCGCCGCGCTCGACTGGACGGGCACGACACAGGCCGGGCACTATGCTCACTATTTTTTCTACCAGCCTGCGCTTGAGTTGGCCCTTGGCAGAATGATCGACGAGTTGCCGTCAGTAACCATCTTGCGAGGCGCAGAGGTTTGCGAGCTGAACCAGTCGGCCGAAGCCGTCGAGATCATAGCGCATCCTACGGACGAAGCCGGAAATATGCGCCCGGACCGTGATAGCATGCTGTCCAGGCGACGCCTGACCGCCAAGTTCCTCGTCGGCGCCGACGGCGCAAACAGCTTCGTCCGCCGCGCCGTGGATCTGCCAATGACCGATCTGGGCTTTCATTATGACTGGCTGATCGTTGACGTGATGCCGAAGGTTGCCGTGAATTTTCGCTCGTCGATGCTGCAGATTTGCGATCCGGCCCGTCCGGTGACGCTCATGCCCGGCGGCGGGGGCCGGCGACGGTGGGAATTCATGGTCTTGCCCGGAGAGGATCTGGCCGAGATGAATACTGAGGCCGCTAGCTGGCGATTGCTTCAACCCTGGAAAATGACGCCGGAAAATGCGACGCTTGAGCGGCATACGGTCTGGCGCTTTCAGGCGAAATGGGCCGACCAATGGCGAAGTGGCAGAGTCCTCATCGCCGGAGATGCGGCCCATCTGATGCCGCCCTTTGCTGGTCAGGGCATGTGCGCGGGGCTTCGCGATGCGGTCTCGCTCGCGTGGCGGCTAGATCTAGTGTTGCGTGGAGAAAGCGCATCGGATCTGCTCGATTCCTACGTGGAGGAACGCAAGGCACATGTACGGTATTTCGTGCAGTTCTCGATCGACATCGGAAAGGCCGTCTGCGTTCTCGATCCGGTCGAGGCGGAAGCGCGAGACACGGCCATGAAGGCCGCGATGGACGATCCCAGCCTTGCCCCACCGCCTGTTCCTCACCCTTCTTTGGGCGCAGGTGTTTGGGTGCCCAGCCAGCCGGGGGCAGGGCAGCTGTCCCGACAGGGAATCGTGCGTGTGGCCGGTACGACCGGCCGTCTCGATGCACTCATGGGCCAGGGCTGGCATCTCCTGGGCTACGGACGCGATCCCCGCACGATGTTGACGAGCGCGCAGCGCGAGCAACTCGCCCGGCTGGACGTGCGTACAATCGTGCTTGGCGCGCTGGGTACGCCGTGCGACGCAGAAGATGTCGACGGTTTTTACAAGACCTGGTTCGACGAGTGTGGCGTTGATGCGATCCTCATCCGTCCGGATAGATATGTTGCCGCCGCAGCACCGGAGAAGAGTCTCCAGAGTTCGTTCGCGGCGGTCATGGACAGCTTGCATCTGGAAAAGCAGCTCGCCTGAGCAGGTCATGGCTCCGGTACGGTAGCATGTGGCAAAGCCAGGAGCGCCGTCGGACGGCGGGGAAGTTCCTTTGGGGCGCAAGGAGCAGGCACCAAGCCTGACAAGTTCGTCTTGAAGCTACCTTGCCTCTGCAATCGTGATCGGACTACAAGATCGATAATCAGGATCGATCCATCCTACAAGGTTTGAAAGGCGAGAGTTATGGATAAGCCGCGCTCCGCGATCAAGCTTCGGCAGCTCGAATATTTCGTCGGCGCCGCCAAAACGCTTAATTTTTCCAAGGCGGCAGCGGCGCTGTTCATTAGCCAGCCCGCGCTCTCCCAGCAGATCGCCGAACTGGAAGCCGAGTTGGGCGCCCCTCTTTTCCATCGGAAGGGACGCCTCATGAGATTGACTCAGGCCGGCGAAATCTACCGGACCTATGCGGTGAAAGCGATCGCGGAGGTCCACGCCGGTCGCATCGCGTTGGACGAACTGGCGGGCATGACACGGGGCCGTCTCCGCCTGGGGGTCAGTCAGTCGCTCGTTCACAGGCTTCTACCGCCAATCCTGGGAGAGTTCATAGAACGCTATCCGCAGATCGAGATCGAGGTCGTTGAGCAGGCTCCTGCTGACATTGAAAAGGGGCTGGCGGAAGGTGTGCTGGATGTCGGACTGGCGTTCGCTCCCGCGATCCTGGACGACACTGAGCTGGAGCCGTTGCTGGAGGAGCGTCTCGTACTGGTGATGCGGTCCTCAGAAGCGCTCGCGGGACGCGAGAGCGTTCGCCTTGCAGAACTCGATGGCAAACGCCTGGTGCGGATGACAGACAATTTTTCGACCCGCCACCTCATCGACCGCTATTTCATTACAGCGAATGCCGTGCCGAACTTCGCTTACGAGACGAATTCGATTGAGGTCATGCGCGGTATAGCTGCGATGTCCGATGTCATGGCCATCATACCGGAAGGGGCCGTGAGCAGCGATTATGGACTGGCGGTGGTGCCGCTGACCGACCCAACTCCGATACGCGTCACGGCGCTTCTGTGGTCCCGCAACAGCTTCAGGACCTACGCAGCACGTTCCTTTTCAGCCATTGTGCGTGAGCGCTTTCCGACGCTACTCCCCTTGTCCTTCGCTACTGCAAATGAACCGGCCCTCTCATGACGGCAACCGGAAGGTTGGACGGGTATGAGGTGGTGCTGAATTCAAGCATCTCGATTACTGCTGGGACGTTGATCGGAAGCGTGTACGGAAACGAACCCTCGCGTTAAAGTCTTGTTCAAGTCAGCTACCTCAATTCGAGATGATAGTACGCTGGGCTGGATCTACAGAAACTAAGAAAGGTGTCATGATGGTCCTTCGGATCAAATTTTTCGCTTCGACGGCGGTTCTGATTTTGACGAGTGCTACTACGCCGGTATTCGCCCAGGCAGGAGATCCAGGAAAAGGCAGGGTAGTATTTGCTCGCTGCGCAATCTGTCATGATGTCAAAGCAGGGCCCAGGAAAATCGGGCCGAACCTTTCAGGACTATTTGGTCGCGTATCAGGTAGCGCAGTCGGTTTTTCCTATTCACCGGCGATGCTGAAGGCGAAGATACGCTGGGACGACAAGACAATTGACGCTTTTATCGCAAAGCCAAGTGCCGTGGTTCCAGGCAATAGGATGGGATTTGCCGGGCTCCCGCAGGCCAATGACCGCGCCAATCTGATAGCTTTTCTTAAGAAAGAAACCAAATAGCCTGTTGCGATAGGCTGTTGCTCGCTCCCATTTCTGTAGGGCAGTTGCAGAGAGGACAGCCATCAAGTCTACCATGAACAGGCCAATTTGAGTTGATATGCTGCCAGCAAAACTCGTCCGAGCAGAAATTTTTATTCCATCGCCGACAGGAGCGGATGGGGTTTTCGTTCAAATTCACGCGCTGGATGAAGCGATACTGGAGCGCTCGCTGCACCTATGTTACTCGAGTCGCAATGGTGCTATGTCGAAACAATGTTCGGGTCTCCGGCCAAGGGGACCGCGCGATGATATTCGCGCACGGATTTGGCTGTGACCAGCATATGTGGACCACTGTTGCCAAGGCTTTCGAGACTGATTTCCGCGTCGCCCTGTTCGATCATGTCGGTGCCGGTCAATCGGACCTCACGACCTACGACTCTACGAAATATTCAACGCTCGATGGTTACGCGCAGGACGTGGTGGAGATCGGTCGCGCGCTCGATCTTCGGGACGCGGTCTTTGTCGGCCATTCAGTTAGTGCGATGATCGGCGCGCTCGCGAGCCTCAAGGCTCCGGGGATGTTTAGCGATCTCGTCATGGTTGGCCCTTCGCCTCGCTATATCGACGATGGCGACTATGTCGGGGGTTTCTCACACGCCCAGGTGGAGGAGCTTCTCGATTTCCTCGCCGAAAACCATCTCGGCTGGTCGGCGGCCATGGCGCCGGCCATCATGGGCAATCCTGACCGTCCGGAGCTTGGCGAAGCGCTCGCCGACAGCTTCTGCGCAACTGATCCGAAAATTGCGGGTGAGTTCGCGCGTGTCACGTTCTTCTCGGACAATCGCGTCGACCTGCCTGCAGTCAGCGCGCGCACCCTCGTGCTCCAATGTCGGGAGGACATCATCGCGCCGACGTGCGTAGGTGAGTATGTCCACGATCAGTTGCCGAACAGCGAATATGTTCTGCTGAATGCCACTGGCCATTGCCCCAACCTCAGCGCTCCGGACGAGGTGACGGCTGCTATCCGGGCTTTTGTCTAAGATCGTGCGCGACGGCGACCTGAACGATCTCTACGAGGATGCCCCCTGCGGCTATGTCTCGCTCACGCCTGACGCACGGATCGATCGCCTCAACGGCACGCTTGCCGGTTGGCTGGGGCAATCCGCTGAAGCGCTGGTCGGGCAATCGTTTCACGCGCTGTTGAGCTTTGGCGGCAGGATCGCCTACGAGACTCATCTCGCTCCGATGCTTCGCTTGCGGGGGCGCGTGGACGAAATCGCTCTGGATCTTCTGGATGCCGGCGGCGCCAGAGTGCCGGTCATCGCCAATGCCCGTGAGAAGCGGGACGATGAAGGCGACCATCTTTTTACGCGCATCACCATGTTCAAAGCGGTCGAGCGGCGTAAGTTCGAGCGGAGTTTGATCGACGCCCGGAGTGAGGCCGACGCGAGAGCCGAGGCCGAGCATGAGACGTCGCTGCTCCGCGAACAGTTCATCGCCGTCCTGAGCCACGACCTTCGCAACCCGGTCGCGGCTCTCGATGCCGGTATTCGACTGCTCGGTGGCCGCGAAACCTTGAGCGAACGCGGGCAGTTCCTGATCCGCGAAATGGGCGCGAGCCTGTCCCGCGCATCAACCTTGATCGAGAACGTCCTCGACTTCGCGCGGGGCCGTCTGGGCGGCGGCCTGACGCTGATGCGCGACGCCAGGGAGCCGTTGGTACCGGTGCTCGAACAGGTCGTTAGTGAAATCCGCGCAATCGCGCCCGAGCGCGAAATCGTGACGAAGATGCAGATTGGGCAGCCGGTCGACTGCGATAGGCCACGTATCGCGCAACTCGCGTCCAACCTCATAGCCAATGCCGTGACGCACGGCGATCCGAACACGCCTATTGTGGTCAAAGCCTATGTCGAGGACGAAAGCTTTATCTTCTCGGTATCAAATGGTGGCGACCCCATTCCACTGACCTCGCGCGCGCAGCTTTTCCAGCCCTTCTTTCGCGGAGGCGTCAGGCAGCGTCAGCAGGGGTTGGGCCTCGGCCTTTTCATCGTCAATGAGATCGCCAAGGCACATGGCGGGACGATGGAGGTCAGTTCCACCGTAGAAGAGACCAGGTTCACTTTCTCGATGCCGATACATCCGGCAGTTCAGTGATATTCAGTTCCGATCGGCGCTTGCTAAGCGTATTTCGAGTCGGCGCCGTTACGCAGTGGTATCGTCTGCGGCGGTGTCGATGATGCTCTGCGCAAGCGTCGCTGCTTCCCCCACAGCATTAACAGGTCGCGGAAAAAGGCTCTTCACCTGACCGTGTTGGCATGATTCAATGCCCTAAGCGAGATTTGAGGGGAT